>CAYVFC010000026.1:0-9658 GCA_964450715.1 uncultured Sandaracinaceae bacterium
ATCGGAAAATCTACCCCCAGACGGGATCATAACCTCCCGGTCGCGGCACTAGTGCGTTTTCGGCGCCCGGCGGGTTGATAGCGGCGATGGCCTCCACCGCCCGCGTACGGATGAGCGGGCGGCGGTGCATGACGAGCTCGAAGAGCACTGGCCCGGCGCTCTTCTGCCCCAGGGCGGTCAGCGTCATGACGGCGAGCTCCAGCAGGTCGGGCGGCAGACCGCGCTGGATGCGCCTGAGCACGGGCGGCACCGCGGCCGGCTTGCCCAGCATCCCCAGGTTCTGGATGCCGTTGGCCACCGTCTCGCGGTCGCTCGATTCGAGCATGGCCGCGGCCTTGTCCAGGCTCACCTGGGCCGCTGCCTCGACGGTCAGGCAGAAAACGACCAGAAAAGCGGTCGCTAACAGGGTTAGGGGGCGTGAGCTGATCCGCATCGGGGTCCTCGCCTTCCTCGACTTGCTTGAAATGAGCTTCGAGGTCCTATACCTATCCCGGTGTATAAGAGGTATCAAGACCCGGGGCGATAATGCTTACCTTCACGAGTTTCCCGGCAACTCTGGTCGTGCCGGCCGCTCTGCTGGTTTTACTAGCGGCATGGGCAGCGGTGCGGGGGCCGGTTCGCGCGGAAGAGCAGTTGCCCGCGCCCGACTCGTTGGTGGCCGTGGTCGATGCCGACCCTCTGGAGTTGGCCCGGGTGGTCCGGAAGCTGGGCGACGAAGCGGTGTCGCAGAGGCTGGACCCGGGGCAATCCGTGGAGATACGGCTGGCGGCTATCCGCTCGACCCCCTGGATGCGGGAGCCCGAGCTAGCCCTGAATGCCCTGGTTCGAGAGCTTTCCGGTCGCGACCCGGATCTGGCGCCCGCGGCCGCGCGCGCCGCCGCCCGTATCGCCGGATCGCTCGACGCGGAGAGCCTGCTCCGGCGCGAGGTGGACGCGCAGGGGCTTTGCCCCGTACGCACAGGGCTGGTCGCGGCAGGCGAGAACGAGCTTCTGCGGCCCGATATCCGCCTGCACGCTTCGCGAGCCGCCGAGATGCTGGCCGGTGCCGGGGTGGGGGAGGACATGATGGCCGGGCCGCGCGAGGGGATCCGGTACAAGGCGGTCAGACCTTGACGGCCGATGAGCCGTCGGTCGGACCGTTCGGGTTCTACCGCGGTCCGCGCTTGGTTTTTGCGGCCGGTTGCCTGGGGCGGCTGGGCGTCGAGGCCGCGTCGATGGGGAAACGGCTGCTGCTGGTGGCCAGCGGCGGATGGATGAAGCGCTCGGGTCGCGCCGAAGCGCTGCTGGACTCGCTATCCAGCGAGTCTCTGCAGTGCAGTGTACTAGAGGTGAGCGGCGAGCCGGGACCCGAGCTGGTGGACGCGGCAGTGGGGCGATTCGAGCCCGAGGGAATCGAGGTGGTGGCTGCCGTGGGCGGCGGAAGCGCCATGGACGCGGGAAAGGCCATCTCGGCCATGCTCGGTGGCGGCGACCGCTCCGTCACCCGTTTCCTGGAGGGAGTGGGAACCGAGGAGCCCAGCGGCGCCAAGAGGCCCTTCATCGCCATCCCCACCACGTCGGGCAGTGGAAGCGAGGCGACCAAGAACGCCGTTCTCAGCCGGGTGGGGGAGGGCGGTTTCAAACGGTCTTTGCGGCACGACAACTTCGTGCCCGACCTGGCCATCGTCGATCCCGAGCTCACGCTCACCTGTCCGCCCGGGGTCACCGCGGCCTGCGGGATGGATGCTCTGTCGCAGCTCGTCGAGTCCTATATGTCCAGCAAGGCCTCGGTCATGACCGACAGCCTGGCATTCGACGCGATCGGACGAGTGGGCCGAAGCATTCGCGTGGCACACGGCGGTGCCTGCGGCACCGGCGCCGTCGGTAGCGAGGAGCATTTACGGGCGCGCGCCGAGATGTCCTATGCCGCCTTCGTATCAGGTGTGACCCTTGCCAACGCCGGGCTGGGCGTGGTCCACGGCCTGGCCGGCCCCGTGGGCGCTCTGCTCCCGATCCCGCACGGCCTGATCTGCGGCTCGCTGTTGGCGCCGGCGCTCAAGGCCACCGTGGACAAGCTCGGCCGAGCCGGGGCTGGCGGGCTGCTCGCCCTCGGCAAGCTCGCCCGGCTGGGCTGGTTGCTGTCTCCGGCCGGCTGTTCGCCGGGAGAGGAAGCAGGGGAGGGCGAAGGCGAGCTGCCGGACTGGAGCTCGGAAGACTCCGTACGCCTGTACGCGGGCGCTCTCGTCGACCGGGTTTACGATCTGTCCGCTCAGCTACGGATCCCTCGCCTGAACGAGCTCGGCGTGAGCGCTGCCGATTGTTTCCGTATCATCTCCGATGCGAGCAACAAGAATAACCCCGTTGCCCTGGACGCCGGGGAGATGCGCGCCGTTCTCCTGGACGCAGGAACCTGTTGAGGCTTCGAGATAAAGAACTCAACAAATCGTAATCATTGGAGAAAACAGCGGGTGGAAGGCTAACGTGAAAGGCGCCGGCGGGCCGTATACGCCAGGCCGAGTAGTAAAAGGGCCATCCAGGTCACGGATGTGCTCTCGGCAGGGTTGCCGGGAAGGGCCGAGCAACTGATGGAACCACCCGCCTTGCCCGAGGCCTCGCAGGTGTTGCCCTCGCATCCGGCCTCGCCTTCGGCATAGCCCTCGACCTCGACCAGGCCCGACAGGGCGTCCAGACAGTTCTGCAGGTTGTCGTCGTGGTCCACGTAGTGGCCGTCGCAGAACAGCGCCCCCTCAGTCCCCTGGCAGTCGGCCTCGCACCCGCCGGTGACCTCGGCCTCGCAGCTGGCAAACGAGTCGTTCTGACAGCTGACCTGGCAATCGACGTTGGCCTCGGCCCGGCAGGAGCCCTCGCAGCTGGCCTCGCACTTGCGGTCGCAGTCGATCTCCGGAAGCTCCACGTTACAGGAAGCTTCGCACTCGGCCGAGCAGCCGGCCTGGCAGGAGGCCTCGCAGCGGGCGCTATTGTCCTCGGCCTCGCACTGCCCCTGGCAGCCGCCCTGGCACTCGGCCCGGCAGGAAGCGGAGCAGTCGAATTCGCCGGGATCGACCTCGCAAGGCCCGGTACAGCCGGCCTGGCACTCGGCCGCGCAGTCCACCGTGGCGTTGGCGCTACACTGCCCATCGCACTCGACCTGCAATCGGGCAGCGCAGGCCGCCTCTACCGTGAGCGGCGTACACTCGACCTCGCAATCGATCCCGGGGGATACCAGCTCGCACCGCGCTTCGGCCTCCACGTGAATGTTGCCGCAGGCTGCGATCCCGGTCTCCGCCCGGGCCTGGCCGGTGAGGTTGAAGAGAGCCAGAAGACAGAGCGCCAGAAAACCGGAGAAATTCTTGAGCATTGCACCACCTCGCCCCTTGGGTTGGTCTCGATGAGACGACCATCGATGAACGTAGATTCAAACGATACGGCCCCAGGGGCCGGGGCGTCAATCGAGGGGCGAGGCGAGAAGGGGCGCTTCTATATCCACCCGTCGGCTCGATAACCCTCGTAGGTCTTCCGTACCCCATCTTCCAGCGAAACCCGGGGCTGAAAGCCGAAATCCGCGCAGGCGGCGTCGCAGCGGCAGGTCCAGGCATCCTGTACGGCCATGATGACTTTCTGTCGGTTGTACAGGCTCGGCTTGCCCGTGATGCGCCCCTTCATCTCGCCAAAAGAACCGGCCACGCTGACGCAGAACCCGGGCAGGTCGATGTCCCACACCTTGCGGCCCGCTCCCTGAACGATGAGCGTTTGCAGCTGCTCCCAGGTGACGGTTTGACCGTCGGCGATGAAGTATCCCTTGTGAACGGCGGCCTCGGAGAGAGCGGAAGCGATGATGGCATCGACGAGGTCGTCGATATACACGAGGGACATCTGTCGTTTTCGATTGCCGTAGTAGGGATTGATCCCCTTGGCGGCGAGCCGGAACAGCTCCAGGAACTGGTAGTCGCGCGGCCCGTATACGCCGCCCGGTCGCAGGATGGTCCACGGTAGGGCATCGCCCGCGGCCTCGACGGCCTGTTCGGCTTCCAGCTTGCTTCTTCCGTAGAACTCTACCGGTCTGGGCTCGGCGTCCTCGCAGATGGGGGCGTCGAGCTGGGCGGGGCCGTAAGAGGTGAGCGAGGAGAGGTAGACGAAGCGGCGCAGTTGCGGATTGCCCCGGCTCAGCGCCTCGACCAGGTTGCGGGTGGATACGACATTGCCCCGGTGGAAATCGTCGTACCGGACTCCGTTCATGACCCCGGCCACGTGAAAGACGTAGTCGGGCTTCTCCAGCTCGAAGACGCGAGCCAGCGATTCCACGTCCGTGTACTCGATCTCGGCGGAGCGTCCCCGGTCCGCGGGCGGCGAGCCGGGGCGTCTAAGGGCGATGACGTCCGCGGATGCGTCGAGCAGGGCGTCGCGCAACGAGCTTCCGACGAAACCGCTGGCGCCGGTTACGATTGCTTTTCCGGTAATTTCTCTGGTCGACATCGCTGCAATTGATCAGGTCTGGAATTCGGCTTCGATTAACTTCTTTATTTGCACGTAATGGTCGTGCTCGGCGCGGGAGATTCCCCGCAGGAAGTCCGAGGTATCGCCCTGGGTCGAGTCGGCCATGGCGTCGTAGAACAGCTCGGCGTGCTGTTCGTTTTCCAGGGCGATGGTCATGGCCTGCTCGAAGCTGACCCCGGCGTCGCAATCCCATTCCGGCGCGGTCTCGATCAGCTCCACGTTCCAGTCCGCTCCCACGGACATGTTTCCCGCGGCGAGCTTGTTGCCGAACTTTTCGATGGCGCTGGCGTGGTCGTTCTCCTGGTCGGCCATGCGGAGCAGGAATTCGCGCGCCTTCTCGTCTTTCGTCTTTTCGGACAGCCTCCGGTAGAAGGCCTCGGCAGCGCGCTCGGCCTTGATGGCGTTGCGAACGGCCTGTTCCAGGGTGATTGGGGCCATCTGTTCCCTCCGTTTGTTTCGGTGTCGGTGTACCGAGCGGCAAATTATCACGATTGACCCGAGCGCGGAATCCCGGACGCGCCCCACCCGGTCAACCAGCGTTTTCGAGCCGGTCCGTCCACCAAGGGCGGCCGCAAGGGCCGCCTACGATAGGCCTACAGCGCGGGGCGTAGGGGAGGGGCTTGCCCTCTTCCGTACCGCGTTCGCGCGACGCCGGCCGAGCGGCTTTGCGGGTTTGGCGATATCGAGTAGGTTGGATTTTTTGCCGGTTTTCATCACGGGCAGGGTCGGAGGTGAAGATGGCGCTGACGGGCGATAGCGAGAGAAGAGGGACCGGTCGCGGCCGAGGCCATGCGGACGGAGGGGCGCGGTCATGAACTGCGAAGAGGCGCGCACCTTCAGGGTCGAGCAATACGTGGTGCGGGACGAGCCTTTCTATCTGCCCGCTTCAGACGAGGTAGAGGTCTTCACCGCCGCTTTCAAGCAGCGGATTCCGGTTTTGCTGAAAGGGGCGACCGGCACGGGGAAAACCCGCTTCGTCGAGTACATGGCCTGGAAGCTCGGTCAGTCGCTGACCGTGGTGGCGCCCCAGCAAGAGCAACGGGCCGTGGCCGAGACCTCGATGGCCGGCCCGCCGGGCGGCGGCGTGCCGCTGGTCACCATCTCCTGCCACGAGGACCTCACGGCCAGCGACCTGGTGGGGCGCTTTCTGCTCGACGCCGAGGGGACCCGCTGGGTGGACGGCCCGTTGACCCGGGCGGTCAAGGCGGGCGGCATCTGTTACCTGGACGAGGTGGTGGAGGCGCGCAAGGACACCACCGTGGTCATCCATCCGCTGACCGACCACCGGCGGCGGCTGCCCATCGACAAGCTGGGACAGGTGGTGGAGGCGGCCGAAAACTTTTTGATGGTGGTATCGTACAACCCGGGTTACCAGAGCGCGCTCAAGGATCTCAAGCACAGCACCCGGCAGCGCTTCGTCGCGCTGCAGTTCGACTTTCCGGACCAGGAGCGGGAGAAGAACATCATCGCCCGGGAGACCGGCGTGGACGAGGCCGTGGCCGGTCGTCTGGCCAAGCTGGGGAGCAAGATACGCAACCTGAAGGAGCACGGGCTGGACGAGAGCACCAGCAGCCGGCTGCTCATCTACGCCGCGCGGCTGATGCGGGAGGGCGTACCGCACAGGCGGGCCTGCCAGGTGGCGGTCACCTGGGGAACCACGGACGATAAGCAGATCCAGCGCGCCATAGACGAGGTGGTGTCGTCGCTGTTCACCTAGAAAGAATCCGCGACCTGTTGCGCAGTTATTGCCGCGCGCTGGCCGGCGGGGAGCTGGAGCTCAGGGCGCTGTCGGCCCTGACCGCAAAGGGCCTGGGCTGGGCCGACCTCGACTCGGCCACCAGCGACGGAACGATCATCTACCTGCCCTCGGCGGTCGGGCATTTCGACACCGAGGAAGAGAATTTCGCCTGGTATAAAGCGCTGGCCACCCACCAGTGCGGGCATATCGAGTTCAGGAGTTACGACTTCAGCTTCGAACGACAGGGCGCGCTCTTCGAGAGCCTACGGCCGGAACTGCAGCCCGGCGAGATACCGCATGAGAACGAGAGTGGAGCGGGGGAGGGGCCGGAGTCGGGCGAGGGCCCGGGCGGCGACCTGGGGCGTTTTTTTCGCTCGTTCGAGGAGCAGGCCCTGATCCGAGATCTCTTCTCCGTGGCGGAGGATGTAAGGGTGGACAGCCGCATCTTTGCAAGCTACCCCGGCCTGGCCGTCGCCTATGAGGCGGCCCGGGAGCTGTCGCTGCGACGCCGGCCGCCGCTAGAGTCGCTTCCGCCGCGCGAGGCGCTGGTGGAGCTGCTGGTACGCGCCAGCCTGGGAAAGGACGGGGAACAGGGGGCGCCGCCGGGGTACTCGGAACCCGCGCTGCAGGCGCGGAGCCTTTTGCTCGCTCTATCGGCGCCAGAGGCAAAGGTCGAGGACGCGGCCGAGGCGGCTGTCCGCATCTACCGGTTGCTGATCCGGGTTCCCGATACAGGTGGGGAGGGATATCGCCCGGCGGCTACCGTGCTCTACCGCGGCGCCTTCAAGCCCGAGCTGGCCCAGCTGCTGCTGCGCGCCTCGGCGGGAAGCGAGGCCGGGCGCGCGGATCTGGCCCGGCGCGTTGAGCGGCTGATGAGAAGCTCGCTCGAGGTGGAGCTGATGCCGGGCGAGATCCCCGAAAACCTGAAGTGGGAGGCGGCGACCGAGAACATGGTGCGGGAAATCCTGGAGCGCGATCCGGCTCCGCGCCTTTCGATGAGCTCGCGGGCGGGCGAGCAGGACCGGCGCGGGCCGCTGGTCGCTGACGAGCCGGACAGCCATCTGTACCCGGAGTGGGATTGCGGCCAGGGCAAGTACCGCGACGGGTGGTGCCTGGTACGGGAGAAGTCGGTGGAGCCGGCGCGTACCGGTTTCTTCCAGGACGTCCTGCTGGAGCACGCGACCCTGGCGCGCAGGATCCGCCGCCAGTTCGAGGTCATCGCGCTGCAGATGTACCGCAAGCAGGGCTGGCTGGAGGATGGCGAGGACTATGACCTGGACGCGGTGGTGGACGCGGCCATCGACCTGCGCACGGGCCGGCAGCCCTCGGACAAGCTCTTCTGGCGCCGTAACAAGAACGAGCGCAGCGTGGCGGCGCTGTTCCTGCTGGACATGAGCGCCTCTACCAGCGAAGCCATCGGCGGCGGTCCGGCCCGGGGGAAGAAGCGCCTGATCGACGTGGAAAAGGAAGCGCTGGTCCTGCTGATGAACGCCCTGGAGATCCTGGGGGATGGATACGGCGTGTATGGTTTCTCGGGCTACGGCCGCGATAACGTGGAGTTCTACCCCATCAAGGACCTGGACGAGAAGCTCACCCGTCAGGTGACCGGGCGCATAGACGGTATCGGACCGCGCAACGCCACCCGCATGGGCGCGGCCATCCGCCACGCCACGGTCCGGCTGCTCCGCTACCCGGCCCGCTTTCGCCTGCTGTTCCTGCTCAGCGACGGCCGGCCGCAGGACCGCGGCTACGGCAGCGCCGGGGAGAGCCTGAAGTACGCGGTGGAGGATACGCGTACGGCGCTTCAGGAGGCGCGGCAGCAGGGGGTGACCGCCTTCTGCCTGACCGTGGACCGGGAGGGTCACGACTACCTGAAGACCATGATGCAGGGCATGGGCTACGAGGTGCTCTGGGACGTCACCATGCTGCCGGAGCGGCTTGCCTTTCTCTATCGCAAGCTGACCACCTGAACGCCTAGTCGCTACTCGATGACGCGTAGGTTGCCGGGCGATCAGGGGCAGATCGGCGGCAGCTCGTCGCAGACGATGTCGGTAAGGGAGCTGACGCTGCCCAGCCAGGTGCGGCTGGAGGTGACGTTGGGATTCTCCAGCTTGTCCGGACAGGTTCCCGCACAACAGGAGTCGTCCGGCCCGCCGGTTCCGTCCAGAACGATGGTGGTGTAGTTGCTCTGGAACTGCGAGATGTTCTGCGGCTGGAACCAGGTCTCATCGACGGGATTGTCTCCCACGGCCAGGTTGGCCATACCGCAGACGAAACCTTCCAGCCCACCGCCGCAGTTGATGGTGCCCGTCTGGTGTACGGGCAGGCAACCCACCTCCGGGGTAATGTCGGGGGGGTTCTGGTTGGAGAAGGTCCAGCTGGTGGTGCAGTGGCTCGGCCCGTAGTCGCAGGCGCCCCAGACGATCTGGCTGCTGGACGCGCTAAAGGTCCCCGAGTTCAGCGGGCAGCGATTGCCGAAAGAGCCGGCCGTGGTGACCAGAGCGGACGATATCGTCGTACCGATGACGTCGACGTCGAAAAACGCCGGCATCTGGTAGTAGAGAATCGCGGCCGGGCCGTCTCCGGGCACGCCGCCGCCGCTGTCGGGCACACGTAATATCACCGTGCCCGGGCCCTGACCGGGAAATACCGTAACGGACGGCGTGATGGGAGCTTCGGTGACCTCGACCTCTCCGGTAATGGTGTAGGTCATCACGCAGAAGTCGCAGCCGTCCGGAACGCCGTCACCGTCCGAGTCGGCATCGTCGTCAAATCCCGGGCAGATATCGCAACCGTCCGGTACCGAGTCGCTGTCGGCATCGTTGTTGTCGTCCGAGCCCGGGCAGGCGTCGCAGGCATTGGGCACGCCGTCGCTGTCCGTGTCCAGGTTGTCGTTGCCGCCCGGACATACATCGCAACCGTCGGGTACTGCGTCGCCGTCGCTGTCGGCATCGTCGTCAAAACCCGGGCAGGCATCGCAGCCGTCCGGCACGGTGTCGCCGTCGCTATCCACGCCGTCGTCGCCGCCCGGACAGATGTCGCAGCCGTCCGGTACCGAGTCGCTGTCTGCGTCAAGGCCGTCGTCGCCGCCGGGGCAGATATCGCAACCGTTGGGCACGCCGTCGCTGTCCGCGTCCAGCGCGTCGTTGAAACCGGGGCAGGCGTCGCAACCGTCCGGTACCCCGTCGCCGTCGCCGTCCACCGCATCGTCGGATCCCGGGCAGGCATCGCAGCCGTCGGGAACGGTGTCCGAGTCCGCGTCCGCGCCGTCATTATAGCCCGGGCAAACGTCGCAGCCGTCCGGTACGCCGTCGCTGTCGCTATCAACAGTGTCATCGGCTCCAGGACAGGCATCGCAGCCGTTGGGCACGCCGTCGCCGTCCGCGTCCAGTGCGTCGTTGAAACCGGGGCAGGCGTCGCAGCCGTCCGGCACGGTGTCGCCGTCGC
>CAYVFC010000026.1:9758-68317 GCA_964450715.1 uncultured Sandaracinaceae bacterium
CATCGGGCACGGTGTCCGAGTCGGCGTCCAGGCTGTCGTCAAACCCCTCGCAAGCATCGCAGCCATCCGGCACGCCGTCGCTGTCCGCGTCCAGGTTGTCGTCGGGGCCGGGACAGACATCGCATCCGTTGGGCACGCCGTCGCCGTCCGTATCCAGCGCGTCGTTGAAACCGGGGCAGGCGTCGCAGCCGTCCGGCACGGTGTCGCCGTCGCCGTCCGCGCCGTCGTCGAATCCGGAGCAGATGTCGCAGCCATCGGGCACGGTGTCCGAGTCGGCGTCCAGGCTGTCGTCAAACCCCTCGCAAGCGTCGCAGCCGTCCGGCACCGAGTCGCTGTCCGCGTCCAGCGCGTCATTGCCGCCCGGGCAGACGTCGCAGCCGTCCGGTACGGAATCGCTGTCCGCGTCCAGCGCATCATTGCCGCCCGGGCAGAGATCGCAACCGTCCGGCACGCCGTCCGCATCCGCGTCCAGGGTGTCATCATACCCCGCGCAACTATCGCAGCCGTCCGGCACCGAGTCGCTGTCCGCGTCCAGCGCGTCGTTGCTGCCTGGGCAGACGTCGCAGCCGTCGGGAACCGAGTCGCCGTCCGCGTCCAGCGCATCGTTGCCGCCCGGGCAGAGATCGCAACCGTCCGGCACGTCGTCGATATCCGCGTCCAAGTTGTCGTCGAACCCGGCGCAAACATCGCATCCGTCTGGCACCGAGTCGCTGTCCGCGTCCAGCGCGTCATTGCTGCCCGGGCAGACATCGCAGCCGTCTGGAACCGAGTCGCCGTCGCTGTCCATTCCGTCGTCGGCGCCGGGGCAGACATCGCAGCCGTTAGGCACCCCGTCGCTGTCCGCGTCCAGTTTGTCGTCGGCACCGGGACAACTATCGCAACCGTCCGGAATCGCATCGCTGTCCGCGTCTTCGCTGTCGTCATAGCCGGAGCAAACGTCACAGCCGTCCGGAACCGCATCGCTATCTGCATCAAGGGCGTCGTCGCTTCCGGGACATAGGTCGCAATCGTTGGGAACACCGTCGCTGTCGCTGTCCTCGGTGTCATCGCCTCCACAGATATCGCAGGCGTTGGGCACGCCGTCGCTGTCGCTGTCCAGCAAGTCATTGCCGCCCGGGCAGAGATCGCAACCATCGGGTACGGTATCGGCGTCCGCGTCCAGCGCGTCATTGCTGCCCGGGCAGACATCGCAGCCGTCCGGTACCGAGTCGCCATCGCCGTCCACGCCGTCGTCGCTGCCCGGGCACAGGTCGCAGCCGTCCGGCACGCCGTCCGTGTCGGCATCCAACCCGTCGTCGCCGCTGGCGCAGATATCGCAACCATCGGGCACGCCGTCCGAATCGGCGTCGGCCGTGTCGTTATAGCCGGTGCACACGTCGCAGCCGTCCGGTACGCCGTCTGCGTCCCCGTCGGCCGCGTCGTCATGGCCCTCGCACGCATCACAGGCGTCCGGCACGCCGTCCGAGTCCGCGTCTACGCCGTCGTCGCTGCCCGGACAGAGGTCGCAGCCGTCCGGTACGCCGTCGCTGTCGCTATCCTGGTTGTCGTCTGCCGAGGGGCATATGTCGCAGCCGTCGGGCACGCCGTCCGAGTCCGCATCAGCGCTGTCGTCATGGTCGGGGCAGACGTCGCAGCCGTCCGGCGCGCCGTCACTGTCGCCGTCGAGATTGTCGTCAAAGCCGGGGCAGGCATCGCAGCCGTCCGGCACGCCGTCGCTGTCGGAATCGATGCTGTCGTCGCTGCCGGGACAGGTATCGCACGCATTGGGCGCGCCGTCGCCGTCGGTATCCACCCGATCATCTCCGCCCGGGCAAACGTCGCAACCGTCCGGCACGGTGTCGCCGTCGTCGTCTATCCCGTCGTTGCTGCCGGGGCAGATATCGCAGGCATCGGGCACGCCGTCGCTGTCCGCGTCCAGGTTGTTGTCGCCTTCGCAGGTGTCGCACCCGTTGGGCACGCCGTCGCTGTCGCTGTCCAGACCGTCGTCGGCGCCCGGACAGATATCGCAGGCGTTGGGTACGCTGTCGCCGTCCGTGTCCAGGTTGTCGTTACCCAGGGGGCAAATATCGCATCCATCGGGAACATCGTCGTTGTCCGCGTCCTGCCCGTCGTCGCTGCCGGGGCAGGCGTCGCACCCGTCGGCCACCGAGTCGCTGTCGCTGTCCAGGTTGTCGTCGCTGCCCGGGCAGACGTCGCAGCCGTCCGGCACGCCGTCGCTGTCGCTGTCAGCCGCGTCGTTGCCGCCCGGACACTCATCGCAGGCATTGGGCACGCCGTCGCTGTCCGTGTCCAGGTCGTCATCACCGCCGGGGCAGACATCGCATCCGTCGGGGACATCGTCGTTGTCCGCGTCCTGCCCGTCGTCGCTGCCGGGGCAAGCGTCGCACGCGTCGGCGACCGAGTCGCTGTCGCTGTCCAGCCCGTCGTCGCCGCCCGGGCAGACGTCGCAGCCGTCCGGTATGCCGTCGCTATCGCTGTCAGCCGCGTCGTTGCCGCCCGGACACTCATCGCAGGCATTGGGCACGCCGTCGCCGTCCGTGTCCAGGTTGTCGTCGCCGCCGGCGCAGACGTCGCAGTCGTCGGGAACATCGTCGTTGTCCGCGTCCTGCCCGTCGTCGCCGCCGGGACAGGCGTCGCAACCGTCGGCGACCGAGTCGCTGTCGCTGTCCAGACCGTCGTCGCCGCCCGGGCAAACGTCGCAACCGTCCGGCACCCCGTCGCCGTCCGCATCCAGTGAATCGTCGCCGCCCGGGCAAGCCTCGCAACCGTTGGGCACGCCGTCGCCGTCCGTATCCAGGCTATCGTCGTGGCCGTCGCATACATCGCAGCCGTCGGGCGTATCGTCGCCGTCGGCATCATCGCCGTCGTCCTCTCCCGGACATCGATCGCAGGCATCCGCAACCCCGTCGGCGTCGCCGTCCTGATCGTCGTCGCCTTCGGCGCACTCATCACAAGCGTCCGGCACGCCGTCGCTGTCCCCGTCGTCGGCATCGTCGCCGATGGCGCATTTGTCACAGGCGTCCGGCACGCCGTCGCGGTCAAAGTCGAGGTTGTCGTCCCCCGCGGCGCAGATATCGCAGCCGTCGTCCACGCCGTCGCCGTCGCTGTCCGCGCCGACACTGGTTTCGCACGGATCGCAGGTGCCGTCCGCGCAGGCATCGGGCAAGTCCGCATCAATACCCCCGTCGGTTTCCGGACCGGCGTCGCCGGGCGCCTCGCCGCCGCCCGCGCCGGCGAGCGGATCTTCGCCAATGCCTCCGCTCCCGCCGGTGCCGGCCCAAGCACCATCGGCAGGCACTGCGCCGTCGACAGATGCGCCGTTCTGATCTGCTTGCGCCGCATCCCCGTCGGGGGCAACAACGCCTTCCGGGCCGTCGTCCGAACAACCCTGGACCAGAACCAGAAACAGGGCCAGCAATCCCGCCGGCACCGCGGTTGCCTTGATGGCGATGGATCGAACCGAGTATGTCATACCTCAAACTCCCGTCTGCAGGCGCTTGCGCGCTCGGAAACAGTCAATCTCCCCGGAGACTTCTGACAAAAAAAAACGCGCAAACGCACGCGGAAAAACTCGCGTAACAGTCGTTCGCCGGGCGTGCTGATCGGAATCCGACCGGTGAATAACAGCAATCCCTTTATCACGTGGCCGATTAAACCAACAAAGCGTAGATCGATTGTACCCGTATAAAGGGTGGGATGTCACGGCATAAAAACGGCCCGTCGGCCGGAATTGTTCCGGTAAAAAGCACCGTACCCAGAGCAGGGACTGCGGTTCGCCTCTGTATTCGTCGGTGTACCCGACGGCGTTGGTGATGGCGTCGGCGATCTTCAGGTATACGGCCGCCAATTCGAGTCCAAATCGTACCAACCGCGAGCTATTCGAGCACGACCGTCTCGTACTTGCCCGATACGCGATACAGTCCGTTCTCGTTCAGCACCAGAGAGTCGCCGTCCAGTCCGCTGATCCTGCCCTGCAATGCGGTGCCCAGGCTCACGCTGAAGAAGCAGGCCTCGCAGCCTCCGAAGGGCACTCCGAAAACGCCTCCCTCCTCGTCGATTCCCCTTAGGTCCGGCGCCCACCATTTCAGCGAGACGATGCTCTGCTCGAAGAGACGGCAGCTCTCCCCGGGCGAGGGAAAGTCCTCGTAGTAGGCGACGAATCCCTTTTCACCGGAGATGACGAGTTGCCCGTCGTAGAACGAGACACCGGTCAACCGGTCGGTGGTACCGGATTCGATCTCGGCGGGCGCGCCGCTTCCGTCGAGCGGGATCTCGGCGATGCGCCCGCCGTCTCCCACCGCGACCGCGTGCCAGCCCCCGGCCCGTTCGAGCACCGTCAGGCTGTTGAAGGCGGGGCCCACGCCGGACTCCACCAGGGTATTGCTGTCGAAGGCAACACCGTCGTGGGAAAAACAGAAGATGCCGTTTCCCAGCGCGCATACCTGCTGCAAAGCGGTCTCGGCCGTCAGTACCTCGGCGTTTTCCATGCTCTTGTCCTGCAGGTAGGTCAGGCCGCGCAGCTCTGCCCCGGCGGGGATGAGCGACGGTTCGTCGATCAGCTGAAGCTCGGCCGTGCCGCCCGGATCCGGGCTGGCGCCATAGAGCCGGTTGCCGTCTGGAGCGGAGACCAGGACGATGGCGTGATGGTCGAAAAGCCACCCCGCGCCCAGGGGCGCGTCGCGCCGGTTGACCACCCCGATGACCCGCAGGGACTCGCTCGGCGGCGAGGCCAGCCTGGCCTCGCCGCTCCGGTACATGCCCGGATCGAGGAAGACCAGCACGGGCTGGGTGACGCCGTCCACTTCCTGCTCGGCCAGCAGCGTGCTCTGGCCCATGCTCACGAAGCGTACCCCCTCGCCGACCTGCTGGGCCGAGAGGATGATCGAGATCTCCGGGTACCTCTGCCGGCAACGGTAGCCGGGAGGATAGAAAAGTTCCATTCCGGCGTCGTCGGCAGGCACGGTGGCATCCGGGGCCACCGGAAACGTCTCGGGCGGCCCGGCGTCCATGCCCGCCTCTTCGTCCGCAGAGGCGTCCCGGGCGAGCAAGGGAAGCCGGCGTCCCTCCTCCACGCCCGGCCCGCAGCCCGTCAGGTGAACGAGAAGCAGCAGCGCTGCCGCAATCGAGACCGGCCGGGTAGGCGTCGCGTAGGGGCGGGCCTTGCGCCCACCCGCTGAATCGATTGCGAACATATTTCCACAATAACTGCTCGACGGCCGGCCGGGCGCGTGCAGGCCGGGGCCGGCCGGCGGGGGCGTCCCGCGTGCCAACCGCCTCTGTGGTCGAGGCCCGCGGTTGGCGCGCGGTTCGAGCGCGGGTTGCGGCCCGCCAGTCCGAGTGACTCCGTCGGGCGGGCCAATGCAACCCGCGCGTCCCCCGCCGGCCGGCCCCGGCCTGCACGCGCCCCCACCGAAACGCAAAAAGAAGAGCGAAAAGAGACGTGTAGAGTCATCAGGGCAAGCCCCTTCCCTACGATCCGGATCTTTTTGCCTGCAACGCGCCGTCATGGCCGATGCTCCCACTTCCAGCCGAACATCAGGATGGCCTGCAGGTCGAATCGGTGCACCCACCCCTTGCCGATGACCTGGAAGACGCGCCCGCCGGCCGCCACCTCCACAGCGCCGAAGAGCAGATCCGAGGGGACCTCCAGCCCCAGCAGGCCGAGGTAGTCGAAGCCCGAGGTGTGGCGCGCCCCGATCTCGGTCCGTTCCTGCAGCAAATGCTCGTAACCGGCCAGAAGCTCGGCGCGCAGCGAGGCGCGGGATATTGGGAATACGTATCCCATGCCGGCCATCAGCCCCAGGTCGTGGTAACCGGTGGAGAGCCCCACGTCGGGCCGCGTGGTCCAGGTCAGCTTGGCCACCGGCTCCCAGCCCTGCGGGCTCTGCAGCCGGTAGACCGCGCTGGCCCCGTAACAGAGATCGGCGCCCCAGAGGGGCCAGTGGCGCCAAAGCCCGCCGGCGGCCAGCCGGTGTATCCAGGGCCGTTCGGGCTCGCGGAACAGGCCCCCCTTGGCCGCCGCAGTCTCCAGGGAGGCGTCGCGAAAGTCTCCGGTGCCCAGCGCGAGCTGCTCGCCGGAAGCCACGCGGACCCGGGCCAGGCGGACCCGTCGATCGGGGGTCAGGAGATAGGCCGTGTAAGGTCCGGGGCGTACCGCGAACAGCGCGCTCTGGCCGGCGTTCACCTCGGCCTCGCCCACCATGGCGTCCGCTTGGTCGTCCAGCAGAACCAGCCTTCCGCGCTCGCCGCTCTTGATGGAGATACGCGATCCCGAGCCGGCCGGACGGGTGAGCACGATCTCACCCTTGCCGCGCAGCTGAAACTCGTACATGGGGTGTTGGCTGCCGCCGATGGTGGCGCTGGTGCGGGCCAGGGTACGCGCATAGGCGTACTGGTAGGCCTCGTTCAGCGTTACCTTGCCGTCGCCCGACCTGTCGCCCGCGCCGCGCAGGGCGGAAACCAGGTAGTGGGTGAAAAAGGCGCCGCGGATCTCGCCCGACTCCTGGCTGAGCTCGTCGTGCGCGCTGGAGGTGACGACGGCATAACCGCGGGAATCGATCTCATCGGTCACCTGGATGTCGAACCCGGGGCCGCGCCGTCCCCCCTTGGCGGTGATGAGCTTTCCGCTCAGGCAGGAGTCGAGAAAGGCCAGGCGCACGTCCGCGGCCGACGAGCGCAGGAAGCGCATGATCTCGCCGAACTTCATCGAGCTCGAACCGAGCTCCAGCTCCTCCCCCTCGGCGTGACCCGAGTAGTAGAGCAACAGCAGCGAGCGGGCACCGCTCTTTTTCCGCCGGTAGGCCAGTTTTTTTTCAATGCGGCGGATGGACTTCCAGGCGGTGGCCGCGTCGGCGTCCAGCAGCAGCTCGGTGTCCTCCGGTGCGAAGCCGCCGAGCTGGGTGAGCACCTCGTGCATCTTGCGGGCGTCGCGCTCGGCGTAGCGCAGCTGCTGGGAAGGATCGCGGCCCCGGTTGTTGCCGATGATGACGGCGAAACGCGACCCCGAAGCGCTCGCCGTCGATACGGGGAGCAGCAGAAGCATAGCGAAGGAGATGGTTGTCAGCTGAAGGAGTCTCACGGCCCTTTCTTGATCCAGATCACGCCGGCCTCGATCCCCGGACCTATCGCGCCCTTGGGCGGCTGCTGTCTCCGCAGGTACCAGTCCGAGCTCGGCGCCCGCGCGTGCACCTGCGATCGGTCGAACGGCTCGGCGGAGAAGGCTATGACCAGCGCTTCGTCGCCCCTGCTGTCGTCCAGGATGATACTGCCCTGCAGCTCGTGCCTTCCAGCGCGGTCCAGACGAAGCGGGGCCCGGTCCCGAGCGGGATCGCTGTCAGGGTAAAAGGCCGCGAGGTTGCCCGAGGCATCCAGGGAGAAGACGGTGAGGTAGCCAGGCGCGGCGGCGGTCACCACGAAGCGCAACGCGTCTCCGTTCCGGAGCTCCGTCCCCGAAAGCACGCGGAACTGGCGATTCCCGCGCCTGGCCACCACCTCGAAGGCCATGGTCCCCTTGAACCGGATCTCCTCCCCGGCCGGTGGCTCCGGCTTCTGCTCGAGGGCCGGCAACAAGAAGAGCAGCAGCGCGGCCGCGGCCACCAGCGCTCCCGTGGCCGGAGCCAGCCTGAGCCAGGTGGGCCGTACCGGCGTCCTTTCCGGCTCCCCGGAGAGCCGCTGGCGAAGCTGTTCCAGGTGCTGCTCCTCGTCGGCCGAGTAAGCCGCCGCGTTGGCCTCGCTTTCGGCCAGCTTCTGTCTGCAGTCCGGGCACTGCTCTAGATGGCGCGACACCGCCTCGCGCTGCTCGGCCTGCAACTCGCCGGCCAGGTACTGCACAAGCGTAAACCGGGAAGGGCACTGGTTCACGGCTCGCCTCCTGCCTCTTCGAAGACCTGTCGGGCGCGCTCGCGCACCGCGGTCAGGCGCTTTACCACCGAGCGGCGGGAGATGCCCAGCACGCCGGCCAGCTGGCCCTGGTCCATCCCCCCGATGTAGTGCGCGATCACGATTTCCCGGCTGCGCTCGTCCAGATCGTCCATCAGCCGTTCCAGCTTGCGCCGATAATCGATGCCCCGTCCTGCGTCGGGGCGCCCGGAGGCGACCCGCTCGGGCCGTTCCAGCAGCGCCGTGCCCTTGCGGCGCCGGGTACGCAGGAACTTCAGGCACACGTTGGTTGCGATCCGGTAGAGCCAGGGCAGGTGGCTCTCCCCGTACCGGAACGACGACAGGTTGCGAAAAGCGTTGAGAAAGGTCTCCTGCACGGCATCCTCCGCCTCGATCCGATCGGACAGGGTGCGAATGCACAGATCGAAGATGATCCCGGCGTACCGTCGGTGGAGCATCTCGATGGTAGCCGCCCGATCGTCCGACGCTTCTTTTGCCTTAATCCCGTCCACGCTCACCTTGCGCACCCGTTTTCGAGTCGCCGTTCAGTTCTCGAAACAGAAGACCGTACCCGAGTCGTCATTGACGAACAGCGAGCCGTCCACGGCCACCGGTACCGAGGTGACCATACCGTCGAGCCGGGCCGACCAGAGCGGCTCGCCATCCTCCGCGCCCAGCAGGTACAGGTGGTGGTCCCGTGACCCCACCACAACCACCCCGGTCCGCGGGACGACCGTCGGCGAAGAAGCGATGATCCCCGCTGTCTGGTGCGACCAGAGCAGGAAGCCCTCGGACGAGTCGACGCAGTACAAGCGCCCGTCGTCGGCGCCGAAGTAGATCTTTCCCTGGTGGTGGCTGGGCGAGGACATGCTGGCGCCGCCGGCGGCGAATTCGAACACCTTTTCGCCCGTCTCGATGTCCAGGGCGTGCAGCTTTTCGTCCCAGGAGGTGATGTAGACCGTGTCACCCACCACCGCCGCGGTGGACTTGATCTCGGCCCCGGTCTGGTAGCGCCAGACCTCCCGGCGCCGGACGAAATCGAAGCAGAAGAAGAGGCCGTTGTTTGCGCCCACGAACATGTAGCCCCGTTCCGGGTCCAGGCTCACCGAGGAGTGGGGATGATTGCCCAGGTAGTCGGTGGCGTAGACCACCTGTGCGTTCTCACTGTCCAGCACGTAGATGCGTCCGTCCGGGGTCGGAAACTCGACGGCGATGAAGATGTACCCGTCGTAGAGCACCGGCGAGGCGCCGATGGATCCGCCCAGCTTGGTCTGCCATCTCATCTGGCCGCTTTCCCGGTCCACGGCGTACAGGTACCCAGAGTAATCCCCGATGTAGACGCTGTCCTGGTCAAAGGCCGGGGTGCCGTGGATGCCGTAGTGCTTGCGGTCCTCCCCGCCCATCTTTTCCATCTCCACCGGGTAGCGCTCGGTCTCGAAGGCCCATTGCAGCGAGCCGTCATCGCGGTCCAGGGCGAGCAGCCGACCGTCGTCCACGCCGATGTACACGTTGTATTCATCTACTGCCGGTGAGGACTTGGAGGCCGTGTAGTTGCCGATGGCGAACGGGGCCGACTTCCAAAACAGCTGCAGCTCCGAGCCCACCGAGGTGTCCGGGGGGGAGGTTCCCTGGTGGCGGGGCTCCAACCGGTACTGGGCGACGATCCCTCGGGGTACCGGCGCGTCCGGGCCCGCGCTCGGGCCCTCCGCCTCCAGCGGTCCCCAGAGGCAAGCGGGCAGCAGCAGCCCGAGAACCGTGCTGACCACTACTCGAGCCGCGGCCAGAGGCCGTCCCCGGCGTCCGCCGGGTGCCGGCCGGTCGGTAAAGCGAAGTCCGGGCGGGCGAGTTCGATCCATGTTCGATTCCCCTGTAGGCTTGTTCGCAACCTACCACGAATTCGTTTCACGGGTTGCCGGCCGGCTTGCCCGCGGGTCCGAGCGGCAAAGGCGATCTGTTCTATGTCGGCTTGAATTCGGCGAAATTTCAGGCGGGTTCTGCCTGCCCCCCGTTGTTGACATACGCGGGCAGAATGCGACAGTAAGCCCGCTCGTGAACCGGCCGCGACGGGTCCCGGTTGGCTTACTTTGGCATGCGGGGGATCGGATTCGCGAACCCGAAACTCGATGGAAAAACCGCGCAACAGAATCGAGATGCTCCTCGCTGTCGTCGTACTGGCCGGAGCGGCGTTCGCGCGGTTCTACCGCTTGGGAGAAGAGTCGATCTGGCTCGACGAGGCCTCCACCTGGATACGGTCTAACCTGCCGCCGGCCGAGCTGGTGGCCAACTCGATCGACCGGCTGCACATCCCCACCTATTTCCTCTTCATGCACTACTGGCTGCAAATCGGGGATGACGAGTTCATGCTGCGTCTGCCCTCGGCTGTTTTCGGTTCCCTGGCCGTGGCCATTGCGCTCGGTCTGGGCGTCGTGGTCGGTGGGCTAAGGGTCGGCGTGCTGACCGGCCTGATATGCGGTCTGGCACACCAGCTGGTTCGCTATAGCCAGGAAGCGCGGATGTACTGTCTGTACATCTGCTTTACTACAGCCGCGCTCTGCGGGTTGCTCTGGCTGGTCAAGCACTCGGAGGAGGCGGTGCGCTGGCCATTCGGCCGGCAGGATGACGGCGAGAGCGGAGAGCAACGACGCCGCTACGCGCGCCGCGCCTGGGGCATCCTGGTCGTCGGCTCGGTGTGCGCGCTGTATACCCACAACACGGGCGTCTTATTCGTCGCTTCCTGCTGGCTGGTAGCGGGCGCGGTCTGGATCGCGGTGCGCGGCCAGAGGAAGGCGTGGGTCCGGAACTGGCTGCTCGCCCAGACGGCGGTCGGCCTCTGCTGGCTGCCCTGGGTGGGGACGCTGCTCGGGCAGGCGCGCGATTTCCAGGAAAATTTCTGGGCGGGCCCTCCGGACTGGGCGAAAATTTCCAAAACCCTGGAGGATCTCTACCTGCTCAGCCACAGGTCCTACTTCCCCGGCCTGCTGGTGATGGGAGGCGTCCTGCTGGGGCTCTGGGCCCTGCGCCGTCAGAAACTGCTGGCTGCATCGCTGGTGATCCTCTCGGCGGCGACCCCGGCCCTGGTCTGGACTATCAGCCAGTGGCGTCCCTTTTGGCTGCCGCGCATCATGCTCTGGGGCACCATACCCTATTTCGTGCTGGCCGCCGTGGGCGTGGCTTCGATCCGATCCCGGACGCTGGTGGTTCTGCTCAGCGCTTTCATTCTGGTTTCCGGCGTGCGGGTCCTGGACAAAGAGTACTACCGTCGCCACTTCAAACCGCGCTGGCGCGAGGCAATCGCTTTCCTGAAGGAGGAGACGAAGGAGCGCGACGTCATCTACGTTCTGGGCGGCCGCGAGAAGAAGCCGCTCCTGTACTACACGGGGCGCAAGACCGATCCGGTAGAGGGATTGGTGGTAAAGCACTTCCCGCGCAAGAATCCCGAACGTAGCATGAAGAACAAGCGTAGGGCGTTCCTGATCTACCGCAAGATCAAGAAGGAGAAGTTCGCCGAGATCATGGCGATCATGAAAGAACGGGGGCGCAGGGTAAGGCGCAAGCGGTTCGGTCGCGGAGTCGAGGTGCTCGTCTACCGGCTACATAGAGTTAGAGATGACGACCGAGATCGGGGGGAGGGGGGATGAGCTCTATTCGATCGCGTTCTCGATGAACGGATTGCCGTTCCCCTGAATTTTCTTGATACGCCGATTTCGTTCCTTCTCCCACTCGTCCGGAGGATCGTTCTTGTGCCAGCTCATCAACAAACGGCGCTGGTCGGCCTTTAGCCTCATCCCGTACGCGTCGGCCAGGTAGAGGTAGGTGCGGGCGAGATCCCCGCGTTTCGAGTCGGGGGGTTCCAGGATCTTGTTCTCGGCGTTGATCTCGAAGTCGCACCCGCCGAACTGCCGGTTTTCGCCCTCGATCTCACCGGGAAAGAAGCGAGCGCTCTTCTTGTGCAGCTCGCTGATCACGGGGGCGATGTTGTGTAGATCGGCATTCAACCTCCGGTACTTCTCCGATACGCCGGGCAGCGTGCAGCACCTGCGCCCCTTGATCTTCCTGCCTTCGCCTCCGATGCAGAACGAGTGCCCCTTTTTCCAGCAATCGAAGCGCCGCGCGATTTTTCGTACCGAGACGATGTGCTTCCATGCGGCGCCGTCGGCCTGCTTGTTCTTCCCTGCGCCCCCGGCCTGCTTCTTCTTTCCTGCGCTCTCGGCCTGCCCGTTCTCCGCGGCGGGCTCGTAACCGCATTCGGCCGCGGATATCGTCCGGGAGGAGTCAAAGGGGCAGCCGCAGTAGAAGGTGAGCAGGTGATCCTTGTAGACCTGTTGCTCCGCCAGGTCCTTGGCCTTGCCCGAGGAGAGGCCAAATCCCTCCTCCGCGGCTCCCTCGCGCTTACCCCGCTTCTTTTTCTTGGCCGTTTTTCCGCCGGCCGACGCCGCCGGTCCGGTCGGTCCCGTGTTCGAGCTACCGACCACGTACCAGAGGAAAACGCCCGCCACCAGGACGATCACGCCGATTGTGACTGGATTGGTGCCTTTCATCTCTCCTCACTCCTTCAATACTGCGCCGGGGCGGGATAATATCTATTTCGCCCGAGATGTATAGCCTCGCCCGCGCCTCGGTACGACCTCTCCAGCGCCGGGGCTGTAGGTATTGGTTGCGCCCGGGTCTAAGAGGGTGTTTAAAAATCGGTCGGCGCTCTTTAAACACCCTCTAACCGGGATTCTTGCTTTCCTCTTTTACCCAGCTCAGGTAGTCGGGCAATCCACCGACCACGGGGGTCACGATGATTTCGGGAACCTCGTAGCCGTGGTTGCGCTTGATGCAATCGACGATCTCGTCGATCAGCGTTTTTCGGGTTTTCGCCGCCAGGACGAACTCCCCTTCGGACTCGACCTTACCCTTCCACCAATAGGTGCTCCGGATCGGCCAGCTCTGTACACAGGCCGCCAGCTTCCGCTCGACCAGAAGCCCGGCCAGTACCGCCGCTTTCTCCTCGCTATCCACGGTGGTGTGGACCACGACGAGCTCGGTGTCTTCGTTCATCTCGATTCACCCTTCCCCGATTGCTAGAGCCCATCTCAAAAATGCTCCCGTCGTCTTTCGGGCGGGGGCGTCCCCGTCTGCGGCGTCGCTCCTCCTCGAAATAGCACCACTATTGCTCGTCGTCGCTCCTTGCATCCGGGGCCGCCGCGCTCCGAAATACTCGGTCCGCATTTTTGAGATGGGCTCTAGTAAACGATCAGCTCACCCTGGCGCCAGGCTCGCTGCCCTCGGCCAGTAGCGGCACCATCTTGCCCTCTCTGTCGGTGGCCATCAACAGCATGCCGTGGCTCTCGAGCCCCATCATTTTGCGCGGCGCCAGGTTGGCCACCATCACCACCTTTTTGCCCACCAGATCCTCGGGCTGCATCTGCTCGGCCACTCCGGCCAGCACCTGCCGCCGCTCGAAGCCCAGATCGACCTCGCAGCGCAAGAGCTTCTTGGACTTGGGGACCTTTTCGGCAACGAGCACCGACGCCACGCGCAGATCCAGCTTGGCGAAGTCGTCGTAGACCATGGTCTCGCCTACCGGCTGATATCCGAGCTCTTCCGGACCGCCCTTGTCCTCGGTAGCCGAGTGCAATCGAGCCACCTGTGCGGCCACCGCCTCGTCCTCGAGCTTGGTGAAGAGGATATCCGACTCCGCCAGGGCCTGGCCGGCCACCAGCAGGGGCCTGCCGGCGGCTTCCCAGCTGAGGGTCCCGCCCGGCGCTCCGGGCAGGCTGCTCCGCACGCCCTCCAGGGCCAGCGTCTTGCGGATCTTCTCCGCGGAAAAGGGCAGGAAAGGCTCGCAGAGGATGCTGAGCGAGGCGCAGACCTGTAGCGCTGCGTGCAGCGTGTTGGCGCACTTCTTCGGGTCGCTCTCACGGGTCGCCCAGGGCTGGGCATCGTTGAAGTATTTGTTTGCGGTCCGGGCCAGTGCCATCAGCTGCCCTCCGGCCTCGCGAAAGCGGAAGGTTTCGATGCACTCGCCGATGCGCTCGGGGTAGCGCTCGAGCTCGCGAAAGAGCTGTTCTTCCATCTCCCCCGGAGCGGAGAGCTCGGGGACCTTGCCGTCGAAGAAGCGCCTGGTGAAGGCGACCGTGCGGTTCACGAAATTGCCGAATGTATCCGCGAGCTCGTTGTTGACCCGGGCCTGCATGTCCTTGAAGCTGAAATCCGAGTCCTTGGTTTCCGGCAGTATTCCCAGCAGCGAATAGCGCAGGTAATCCGCGGGGAAATCGTCCAGAAATTCGGCGACCCACACCGCCCAGCCGCGGCTGGTGGAGAGCTTCTGCCCCTCGACGTTGAGGAACTCGTTTGCCGGCACGTTGTCGGGCAGCACATAGCCGCCGTAGGAGCGCAGCATGGCCGGGAAGATCAAAGTGTGAAAGACAATGTTGTCTTTGCCTATGAAGTGGACGAGCCGGGTCTCCTCCGAGCACCAGTAGGTTTTCCAGCGCGCCGGGTCGCCCTGCCGGGCGGCCCACTCGCGGGTGGCCGAGATGTAGCCGATGGGCGCGTCGAACCAGACGTAGAGCACCTTGCCCTCCGGGTCCACGCCCTCCGCCTCGGCCAGGTCCCTGGGGACCGGTACACCCCAGGGCAGGTCGCGCGTCATGGCCCGGTCGGCCAGCCCCTCCTTGAGCCAGCTGTTGGCCTGTCCGATGACGTTCGCCTTCCACCCCTCGCGCGAGGCGATCCACTGCTCCATCTCCGCCTGCATACGCGCCATGGGAAAGAACCAGTGAGCGGTTTCCCGCCACTCGGGCACCGCGTCGCTGAGCGCGCTGCGCGGCTCCTTGAGCTCGGCCGGACTCATGGCGCGGCCGCACTTCTCGCACTGGTCTCCGTAGGCGTCCGGGTAGTCGCAGTGAGGGCAGGTACCGCGAACGAAGCGGTCGGCCAGGAACATCTTCTGCTCGGGATCGTAGAGCTGCTGTTCGGACTTTTTAACCAACAGCCCCTTCTGGAGCAGCACCCGGAAGAAGTCCTGGCTGGTCGTCCGGTGGACCTTGCTGCTGGTACGCCCGTAATAGTCGAAGCTCATTCCCAACCGCTCGAACGCCCGCTTGATCTGATCGTGGTAGCGGTCGACGATCACCTGCGGGGAGACGTTCTCGCCCCGCGCCCGCAGCAGGATGGGCACCCCGTGCTCGTCCGAGCCGCAGATGAACACGACGTCCCGCCCCTGCAGGCGCTGGTATCGGCAGTAGATGTCCGCCGGCAGGTAGGCGCCAGCGATGTGCCCGATGTGCAGCGGACCGTTGGCATAGGGAAGGGCGCTGGTCACCAGGATGCGTCGGAATCGGTCTGGGCTCGACATGCGGCGACTTTACCCGATGCGGGGCGCCGGACAACCCCCTTCGCGGGGGGGTCAGTAAGCGTCGAGCACCTGGCGCGCGATGATCGTCTTCTGGATGTTGCTGGTGCCCTCCACGATCTGGAAGGACTTGGCGTCGCGCAGCAGGCGGGCCGCCGGGTACTCCAGCGAAAAGCCATAGGACCCGAAGATCTTCATGGCCGCGTTGGCGGCGCGCACGGCCGCCTCGGCGGCGAAGAGCTTGGCCGTGGAGACTTCCAGGGTGTTGCGCAGGTTGCCCCGGTCGCGGCTGTGCGCGGCGCGCAGCACCAGCAGCCGCGCGGCTTCGTGCTCGACGGCCATCTCCGCCAGCTCGGCCTGTATCATCTGGAAGGAGGCGATGCTCTGTCCGAACTGGGTGCGCTCCTTGGCATAGCGCGCCGACTCGTCCAGGCAGGCCTTGCCCACGGCCACCGCGCGCGCCGCGCAGCTCAGGCGCGTACCGTCCAGCATGGACATGCAGATCTTGAAGCCCTGGTTGACCTCGCCCAGCACGTTCTGTTCGGGCACGAAGGCGTCCTGGAAAAAGAGCTCGCCGGTGGGCGCGCAGAACAGCCCGAACTTGTCCTCGATGGCCGAGGTCTGCAATCCCTCGGTCTTCTTCATATCCACGATGAAGCAGCTCATGCCGCGGTGCTTGAGCGACCGGTCCGTATATGCGTAGATCAATCCCACGTCCGCCACCTGTGCCTGGGAGATCCAGGTCTTCTGGCCGTTCAGCACGAAACCGCCCTTGACCGCCTTGGCCTCGGTACGCATGGAGGCCACGTCGCTGCCCGTGTCGGGCTCGGTCATGGCGAAGCAGCCCAGGCTCTTGCCGCTGACCAGACCCGGGACGTACTTGCGCTTTTGCTCTTCCCTACCCCAGCGCTGGATAGTCAGCGCCGGTCCCATCATCTGCATGTTGAAGGGCAGCCCCCAGGAGGCGCTCACTTGCGCCACTTCCATGGTCATCAGCGCCGAGGCGAGATAGCCGACGCCGGTGCCCCCGTAGGCCTCTTCGATGACCGCGCCGAAGAAGCCGAGCTCGCCCATTTCCTCTACCACCTCGGGGCGAAATCGGTGAGCCTTCTCGTCCTCGGCCACCAGCGGCGCGATGCGCTTGAGCGCGAAGTTTCGCGCGGTGTCTCTGATGAGCTTCTGTTCTTCGGTGAGCTCGAAATCCATGGCGTTCCTCCGGGTGGCGGGGCTTGCAGGTCTAAGCCTAGCGCGGCCAAGGCGTCGGCTTTCGCGCCGGTGCAATGGTCGCAGCGTAGCGCTCCGCGGCTGTTCTGTTCGCGTATCCTGTCGCCGCCTCCGCCCCGGCGGAAAGGCATGCGATAGAGGGCTACTCATAACAGAAAAGCGAGGGGGAGCGAAGCCCCCAGCCCTTTATTTACGGTTGTTTCGCTTTTTTTAGCCATTCGCGCTTAGGATTACGGTTGCTTCGGTTTTTACAACGCGAGTCGCTTCCGCGTGCTACCATGGGTACGGCGGTACGGTTATGAGCGAATCCGGTCGGAAGAAACTACAGGAAGAATACGAAAAGTGGTCGCTCTCGGTGCTCGAGCCCTTTTTGAAAAAACGGAGCGAGAGCAGGGACAGCTTCCCGACCACCAGCGGCTCGGAGGTGGAGCGGCTCTACTTGCCGCCGGCAGAGCCGGAGCGGCGCTACCTCGAGGCGCTCGGCTTCCCGGGGCAGTACCCCTATACGCGGGGCGTATACCCGACCATGTACCGGGGTCGCCACTGGACCATGCGCCAGTACGCAGGGTTCGGCGACGCCGAGGAGACGAATAAACGTTTCAAATACCTGCTCGAGCAGGGGCAGACCGGCCTTTCGGTGGCGTTTGATCTGTGTACCCAGATCGGATACGACTCCGACCACGAGATGAGCACCGGGGAGGTGGGCCGGGTGGGCGTGGCCGTGGACTCGTTGCGGGATGTCGAACGCATCTTCGCGGGGATACCGCTGGGGGAAGTGTCGACCTCCATGACCATCAACGCCCCGGCCTCGGTGCTGCTGGCCATGTATGCGGCCGTGGGCGAGCAGCAGCAGGTCCCGCGGCAGAAGTTGGCGGGAACGGTCCAGAACGACATCCTCAAGGAGTACGCGGCGCGCGGCACCTATATTTTTCCGCCCGCTCCCTCGCTCCGGCTGGTGACCGATCTGATCGCATTCTGTTCGGCGGAGCTTCCCCGCTTCAACGCCATCAGCGTTTCCGGTTACCACATCCGGGAGGCGGGCAGCACCGCGGCGCAGGAGGTCGGCTTCACCCTGGCCAACGGTATCGCCTACGTGCAAGCGGTGCAGCAAGCGGGAATCGAGGTGGACCGTTTTGCCAAGCGCGTCTCCTTCTTCTTCGCCGCCCACAACGACCTCTTCGAGGAGGTGGCCAAGTACCGGGCGGCGCGCCGGCTCTGGGCGCGCATCATGCGGGAACGTTTCGGCGCCCGCACCGCGGAGTCGATGATGCTGCGCTTCCACGTGCAGACCGCGGGCTGCTCGCTCACCGCGCAGCAGCCGCAGAACAATATCGCCCGGGTGGCGATCCAGGCGCTGGCCGCCACCGCAGGTGGAGCGCAGAGCCTGCATACCAACAGCTTCGACGAGGCTCTGGGGCTGCCCTCTCAGACCGCGGCTACCATCGCGCTCAGGACCCAGCAGATCCTCGCCCATGAGTCAGGGGTGGCCAACACCATCGATCCCTTTGGCGGCTCTTACTTCGTGGAGGCGCTTACCGATCGGATCGAGGAGCAAGCCTCGGCATATATCGACAAGATCGACGAGCTGGGCGGCGCGGCGCGGGCCATCGAGCAGGGGTATGTGCAGCGGGAGATTCAGGAGGCGTCCTACCGCTACCAACTCGAGGTGGAGAACAGGCGGCGAATCGTGGTGGGGCTGAACGAGTTCTTTTCCGCCGGCGGAGAGAAACCGGGCATTCTGAAGATCGACGAGCAGCTGGAGAAGCAGCAGATCGAAAGGGTGCGAAATCTGCGGGAGGAGCGAGACGCGGCTGCGGCGGAAAGGGGGTTACGGGAGCTTTCCGCGGCCGCGCGGACCAGCGAAAATCTGCTGCCGTTCATTCTGAACGCGGTCAAGAGTTACTGCACCATCGGGGAGATCGCGGGGGTCTTGAGAGAGGTGTTCGGTGAGCACAAGGAGCGCTTCGGTTGAGGCGCCGCGGGTCGACGCGTGTTTAGAAGCTTTTGAGGATAGACGGTGGAAGTCAGGAAATCAGCGAGAAAAGGCAGAGTGAGGGTGGTCATCGCCAAGCTGGGGCTGGACGGTCACGACCGCGGCGCCCGGGTGGTGAGCCGCCTGTTGCGCGACGCCGGTATGGAGGTGATCTACACCGGTATCCGACAGAATCCTGACAAGGTGTGCAACATAGCCTTGCAGGAGGACGCCCACGTGGTCGGCATCAGTATCCTAAGCGGCGCGCACCGGGCGCTGCTCGCGCGATTGATGGAAGGGATGAAGCAGCGCGGTCTGAAAATTCCCGTGGTGGTGGGCGGCATCATACCAGACGACGATCTCGAGTACCTGCGCTCCCTGGGGATCGCGGCGGTCTTCCCCCCGGGGTCGCCCGTCGCGGATATCGTGAACAAGATCGATGAGCTCGCCGGACAGGCAAAGGATTGAAGCCCTGGCCCAGGGCGTGCGCGCGAGAAGCGTCTCCGCGCTGGCTCGCCTGTTGAGCTTGGCCGAGGATCACCCGGAATACGGGCAGGAGATTCTCTCCCATCTCTATCCCCTGCCGGGGCAACCCTTTGTGCTCGGCATTACCGGGCCGGCGGGCGCGGGCAAATCGACGCTGATCAACAGCATGCTCTTCGAGTTCAAGCGCTGGTTTTCCTCCATGGCGGTGCTGGTGTTCGATCCCTCTTCCCGCTTGACCGGGGGCGCCCTGCTCGGGGACCGCATCCGCATGCGGGAGCACGAGATGGATGAGAGCGTTTATCTCCGGAGCATGGCCGACCGAGGGCTGATGGGCGGGACCTCTTCCTGCTCGTTCGAGGCGCTGGCCATCCTGGCGGCTTACGGATTCGAGCTGGTGGTGATGGAGACGGTAGGCGTGGGGCAGGGCGAGGTGGAGATCGCGCGCGAGGCGGATCTGGTGCTGATGGTGCTCACGCCCGATTTCGGAGACGAGATCCAGGCCATGAAGGCGGGCGTGTTCGAGATCGGCGACATTTTCGTGGTCAACAAGGCGGACGTCATGGACGTCGCGCTGGCGCAGTCGCGACTCGGCGCCGCGCTGGGCTCAGGGAGCGCGGAACAGGGACTGGCGCCGGAGATCTGTTCCACCGCGGCCGCGACCGGCGCGGGCGTGCCCGAGCTGGTGGAGAGGGTGCTCGACCGGCGCGAGCGGTTGGAGAAGAGCGGAGCGCTGGATAGGAAGCGCCAGCAGCGCGCCCGCGCACATTTCGAGACCATCCTGCGCGCGCGCTGGCGTAAGATACTGGATACGGCGCTGGCCGAGCACGGCGATTTCCTCGCCAACCTCGGACCGGACATCAATCCCTACCGGTTCGCGGATCGATTCGCGCGAGACGTGCTGGGGCTCGAGGATGATGAAGCGGATGGAGCTGCTGAAGAAGATTGACCATATCGGTATAGCCGTGGCGGACCTGGAACAGGGCCTCGCCGTCTACCGCGATCAGATGGGTATGAAGCACGAGCGAACCGAGACCGTGCCCGAACAGAAGGTGAAGGTAGCGGTGCTGAGCGTGGGCGGGATTCACATCGAGTTGCTGCAGGCCATCGACGAGGGGAGCCCCATCGCCAAGTTCCTCGCGCGGGGCAGCAAAGGGGTTCATCATATATGCTACCGGGTGGACGATATGGATGAGGCCATCGCCTATTGTCAGCGCCAGGGACTACAGGTCCTGGCGGGCTCGCGCCGCGCGGGAGCGGGCGGAGCCGAGGTCGCCTTCCTCCATCCGCGCTCCACAGAGGGCGTTCTTACCGAGTTGAGCACCGGGCCTAGCGAAAAGAGGGAATAGAGATGAATATCGGGGGACTGCTCAAAACGCATGCCAGGTACCGGCCGCGGGAAACGGCCATCGTCTTCAAGCAGGAGCGCTACAGCTACCCCGAGTACAACCGCAGGGTAAACCGGCTGGCCCACGCGCTCGAGAGTCTGGGCGTTTCCAAGGGCGACAAGGTGGCCACCGTTCTGGGCAACTGCCTGGAGCTGATGGACTGCTACTGGGCCTGTGCGGCGCTGGGCGCGGTCATCGTTCCCATGAGCCCGCTTCTGCGCGGAACGGGGCTGACGCGGCTGCTGAACGATTCCGATTCCAGCCTGGTCATTACCCAGCCGGGCTTCGTGCCCATCCTGGATCCACTCCGGGTCGAGCTTCCGCTGGTCGCCGCCGATCGCTTCATCGTCACCGGCGACCAGGAGCTTCCGGGGTACCGCGCGTACGACAGGTTGACCGGCGGGGCGGATGACGCCGACCTGTCGGTGGAGATCGACGGCGACGATCCCTACAACATCTTCTACAGCAGCGGCACCACCGGACTTCCCAAGGGGATCGTACACACGCATTTCGTACGCGCCATGTACTGCACGCTCTTCGCCAGCGCCTGGCGCATGACGCCGGAGAGCGTGGTCTGCCACGCTGGGTCCATCATCTTTAATGGATGTATGCTCACGCTCATGCCCTGGATCTACCTGGGCTGCCGTTTCGTGCTGATGGAGCAGTTCGATCCGAAGGAGCTCATCCGGACCATCGAGCGCGAGCGCGTCACCCATATCTATATGGTCCCCTCGCAGATCGCGGCGCTACTGCACGAGGCCGACTTTGGCGAGGCCACTTGCGGCAGCCTGCAGTGCCTGGGCTCGGTAGGGGCGCCCCTGCTGCGCGAGCAACGCGAGGGGCTGCAGCGCCGCCTGCCCGGCCGTTTCTACGAGCTGTACGGCCTGACCGAGGGTTTTATGACCATCCTGGACCGGAACCATACCGAGAAGAAGCTCACCTCGGTGGGCGTGCCACCGGTCTTTCACGAGATGCGTATCGTGGGCGAGAAGGGCGAGACGCTTCCGCCCGGACAGGTGGGTGAGATCGTGGGACGCGGCCCCATGCTCATGCCCGGCTACTACAAGCGCCCCGATCTCACCGCGCTGGCGGTACGAGAGGGGTGGCTTTATACGGGCGACCTGGGCTACCTAGACGAGGACGGCTTTCTCTTCCTGGTGGACCGACAGAAGGACCTGATCATCTCCGGCGGGGTCAACGTCTACCCGCGCGACATCGAGGAGGTGTTCGTGCGCCATCCGGCCGTGCGCGAGGTGGCCGTCTTCGGCGTGCCCGACGCTCGCTGGGGGGAGACCCCGGTGGCGCGGGTTATCACCACCGCCCCGGACGCGGTGGAGGCGGAGACGCTGCGTGCGTGGGTCAACCAACGGGTGGAGGCGCGCTTCCAGCGCGTTAGCCGCGTGGAGTTGGTAGACGACTTTCCCCGCAGCGCGGCCGGCAAGACCCTCAAGCGGGTCATGCGGGACGAGCACCTCAAAAACCGGGAGAATTGCCTAGATGATCGATAGCTCCCGTTCCGGATCGCAGCCCGAGAGCCGTTTTGTCGATGCCAACGGTATCCGTCTGCACTATCTGGACTATCCCGGCGGCGAGCCCGCCATCGTTCTCATGCCGGGGCTGACCGCCAACTGCCGCTGCTTCGACGCGGTGGCGGGCGGGCTCGCGCCCCGCTTTCGCGTGTTGGCGCTCGACCTGCGCGGCCGCGGCCTGAGCGATCAGCCGGAGCAGGGCTATACGCTGGCCGACCATGCCGCCGACCTGCTCGGCCTGTTCGACGCGCTGGACATCCCCGCCGCAACCCTCGGCGGTCACTCGTACGGCGGTTTGCTCACGGTATTCATGGCTGCCAACCACCCCGAGCGGGTGGGGCGCGCCATCATCCTGGACGCGGGCAAGCTCCACCCGGAGGTTTTCGAGCTGATCGGCCCCTCGGTGGCACGCCTGGGCCAGATCTACCCCTCCTGGCCGAGCTACCTGCAGCTGGCCCGGCAACAGCCGGTCTACTCCGAGTGGTGGGATCCGGCGCTCGAGCCGCACTTCCGGGCCGAGCTGCTGCAGCTGCCAGAGGGCCGGGTCACGCCCCGCACGCGGCCGGAAACTATCGCTGAAGCCTCTGCCGACGTGCAAGCGCAGGACTGGGAGGCGCTGCTCGCCGCGGTCGCCCGCCCGGCGTTGCTGGTCAACGCGCCCGGGCCCTACGGGCCGACCGGCGCCCCGGCCATACAACCCGAGGAAGCGGGCCGCGAGACCGCCGGGGCCATCCCGGGATGCCGTTACGTCAAGGTGCCGGGCAACCATATCAGCATGCTCTACGGGGAAGGCGCGCGCGCCATCGCCTCGGCGGTGGCCGATTTCGTCGCGACTCCCCTCGACGTATCGTAGCGGAAACGGGGAGGTGGGGTAGGTTGTACGAACGATGCCAGAAGCACGATCTGGCCCTCGGTCCGGACGGCCTTTGCGTCGTCTGCCGCCGCGAGGCGAACGCGCGTCGCGTTTATTTGGCGCCGCGCGACGAGCCGACCCTGGCGAGCCTCCTGCTAACCGCGCTTATCCTGTTAGGCGTCGTGATTCACCTCGGGGCCGTGGCCTGGATACTCTTCAGCCCGGAGAGCTTTCCTATCGATCTCGACAGCTTCTTCCCGCGGCGCGAACGGCCGTCCGAAGCCGCGTACAGAAATCCCGGGCGCGACCGCTACGGGTACGACGACCGAATCTATTCCCGGACCGAGGACGAGCGTTACCAGGGAGAGGCGATCGTGGAGCTGCCCGTTGACCCGTCGACGGAGGGATACCCGGATCCCTACGATACCGAACCGCCGGCTGAGCGCTTTCGTCCGCGCGACCGTGCCGACGACGCGCCGGAACGGCGCGAGCAGCGGGAGGCAGACCGCCGTCTGGAGGCGCAACAAGCCCGCGAAACCGCCGAGCGCGATCGCCGCCGCAAGCAGCAGATCGAGCGGGAAAGGCAGAAGCGCACCCTGGCCTCCGCCCGACGAAGCGTGCGAATCATCATGTATGCCGCCTCCTGGTGCCCTTCCTGCACCCGCGCTCGCCGTTACATGCGCGAGAACGGGATAGACTTTACCGAACGAGACGTGGATAGCGACGCATCGGCACAGCAACGGCTGCTACAGCTCAATCCACGGGGCAGCATTCCCACCTTCGAGATAGACGACCAGGTCCGGGTCGGCTTCAGTCCTTCGTCTCTGCGCAGCGCCATCGACCGCGCTGCGCGCGAGCGGCGGTATTGAACCGCTCGTCGCTCACCCGATCTCGAACGTCTCCAACCATTCGATGGCGGAGTTCCGTTCCGAGAAGAGGCGGACCTGCCAGCCGCGATTCCGGCAGGTGTCCTCGTAGAACACCGCATCTTCCCAAAGCGATCCCCCCTTGGGGATCACGATCGCCAGCACACTTTTCCTGTCTATCCCGGCGGCTTCCCACTCGTCGGGGATGACGAAGATCTCCATGGTGGAAAGCTTGGGGGTGGCATCGATCCATTCCGTGAAGAACTTCCGCGGTCCCTTGCCGGCCGAGAGCCGCAGCGTCTCGGCCGTTCCCCTTAGGATTTCATCCTTGGTGACGAAGCCGTAGTAGACGCTGTGAATGAACCCCTTCTCGGTATCCAGTTCGACCTTCCACCCCATGTGTCCCTGCCTCCGTCCTCGTCAGTAATCAAAACCCTACCCCAAAACGGAATTATAGCTCAACTGTAAAGAAAGGGGGGCAGTGGCTCGCGCACGCGGTTCGCCGGGTGGATGCTCGAAGGTATTCCGGCGCAATAGCGAATTCGAGTTTACCCGCTCTCTGCCGCGTGCTTAAATTGAGGATAGCAACCGGTACGAATTTACCGGGCCTGGCTTCGCGGAGCGCCGCGCGTGCAGCAGCAAGGAGCGACGACGCGTACGATGGAAGCGGCCATTAAAAGAGAAGTCCCCGGCGCAGATGCGCGCGCGGCGCTCGGCGAGCCGGCGGTCAAGGGGGGGAGGGTGAGAAAGGACATCGAAGCGCTCTGCGCCATCGAGAACCGGGTTGCCGGAAGCCTGGGGGAAGCCCGGGCCGTCAAATACGTGATCGATCGCTTGCGGGCGTCCGGCATCCCTCCGGTGACCGAGCGCTTTCGGTTCCCGGCCACCTTTTCCCGCACCCTGGTCCTGCACGGGGCGCTGGGCCTGGCGGCCAGCGTGCTCGCTTACTGGTTGCCCTTCGTGGGGCTGCTGCTCGCGGTGCTGGTCACGGTGAGCTTCTGGGCCGAGTACACCGGGCGCGCTCTGATCCTCAAGCGGCTGCTGCCCAAGGTCGAGAGCGAGAACGTGATCGGCGTGATCCCGCCCCGGGAAGCGGTGAAAAGCCGAGTAGTGCTGACCGCGCACCTGGACGCCGCGTTTACCGGGTTGCTCTTCCATCCCAGGTTCGCTCGCCTGGTTGCCGGAAACGAGAGGTTTTCCATCCCACTCTTTCTGGCTCCCTTCCTGGCGCTGGCCGCGACCATCACCGTGGCTCTCATCCGCACTTTTCGCGGCGGCGGACCGGTGCTGGACGGGATACACATCTTCATGACCTTGGTCGTCTTCATCTACCTGCTCATCCCGCTGGAGTGGTTTCTACGGGGAAAGCCGGTACAGGGAGCGGCCGACGACGCCGCGGGCGTCGCGGTCATCCTGGCCGTGGCCGAGTGGTTCAGCGCCGCGCCGTTGCGCCACACCGAGGTCACCATCCTCTTTACCGGCGCAGAGGAGTCCCACCTGGGTGGGATGTGGGCCTACATCGACAAACACCTGGCGGATTTCGACCGGCACAACAGCTACTTCATCGCCCTGGACACCATCGGTGCGGGAAGGCTCTGTTACGGCACGCAGGAGGGATTGCTGTTTCCCATCCCCTACGGCTATCGGCTGCGGTCGCTGGCCCAGCGCGTGGCCGGCAAGGACCGGCGGTTCGCCGAGATGAGGCCCGGTCCGCTCAAGGCGCACACCGATGTTCATTTGACCGCGCGCCGGGGCTACCAGTCCCTGGCCCTGATCGGGCTCGGTGACGACGACATACCGCCCTTCTACCACTGGCCCGACGATACGCCGGAAAACGTGGACGACCGCATCACCGATCTGGCGCGGCGCTTCACCCTGGCCCTGCTGGCGGAGATAGACGCGGGGAACGTATAACGTAACCGTCCAGGGGTGGGCCAGCGATACGCTGGTAAGGAGGCACCGTAAAATAAACGATACGAGACCGGGCGCGTCGGCGGAGCGCAATCGCGAGCGCGCCCGCAGGAAAAACCGCAGAGATCTCTCCCTGCGGTCGAGAGCGCTATTTCGAGGATTTTTCCCAGAAAGAAAGCCGCCAGGGCGCCCGCCCACGCGGCCGCAACCGGATCGTTTATTCTGCGGTGCCTCCTTACGGTAGGTATTCGTACGCGCCGATATCGCAATAAGAGGGCTGCCCGAAGCCATTGTCATCGACGGTAGCGTCGAAGCGCGCGTTGCCCGCCAGGTCGTGGTCAGCAGCCTGATCGCCGTCCGCGGCGTCGACCGCCGGCGAGGAGGCGGTCAGGCGCAGGTCGAAAATATTGTAGCTGTCGTCCACCTGTACGTAAGTGGGGATGCCGTACTCGCTGCCGAGGTCGCCCCAGACCTCGATCGCTGTCGCGGTATTTCCTTTAATAACGAAGAATCGCCGCCAGGTGTCCACCCCGGACCAGATCAGATCGACGTGCGAGGTATCGGGCTCGACGATGGCTCCCCGCAGCGCGCCCGGCTCGAAAGCCGCCTCGTCGTCTGACAGGATGGTAGTCCGCGTGCCGGCGTCGTAGCTCACGGCTTCCCAGTCGCCGGTCAGCGGGGAGGTAAAAATGCGAAAGGCCGGGTCGGCGTCGCTGATCCCTTCGCCCGCGCCGGCGCCGTCGAAACCGCCTTCCACGATGCTATAGGAGACCGATATCTCGGCGCCGTCGCTCGCAACCACCTGGCTGCTCGCGCCCGTGCCCGCCGCCCAGACGATGCTGTTGACCACGGTGGATTGGGGCGTCTGCTGGTAGAGCGAGTGAATCGCGCCGCCGCCCCGGTTGTAGGCAAAGGTGCAGTTGATGATGGTAGAACTGCTCGAGAAGTGGTGAATACCGCCCCCGGTTCCCTGCCAGGCCCGGTTGGCGAAAAACAGGCTGTTGACGACCAGCGCGTCGTCGGCGTTGGAGTCGTTGTAGATGGCTCCACCGTTGCCGAAGTAGTTGGTGCTGGTGCTGTTGTCGACAAAGACGCAGTTGCGGACGGTAGGCGAGCCGTTGTTGTGCAGGCCCCCGCCGTTGCTGTCGTTTTCGTTCAATCCCTCGGCGTAGCCCTTGGTGATCACGAATCCGTCGATCAGGCCGCCGCTGGTGCCGCTGCACACGTTGTATACGTGGTTGGCGTGGTTTGGGCTGCGGCCGTCTAGCACGGTCAGGTTGGCGGCGAAGTCGCGCGCGGCGCGTGCGGTCTCCCCCCCGGCAAAGCCGCCGTAGAGCGGCGCCTGCTGACGCAGCAGGACCGTGTCGCCATCGCCGGCTTGACGGATGTAGTAGATCCCGCTTTTCACCCACACCTCGCAGGTGTCGGGCCCGCCGCCGGCCTGGGTGGCGTCGTAGGCTGCCTGTACCGCCTCCGGCACCTCAACGAAAGCCGTTGCCCAGCTCAGACCATCGGGCGACGGCGCGATCGACTGGAAGTCGGCGAAGCGAACGCACACGCAGTCCTCGCCGTAAAAATCGGACGGACAGGTGTCACAGGCGTCGCCGCTCCAATGGTTCAGACATCCGCAGACCCCTTCGCTGCAGGTGCCGTGCAGGTCCGGGCAATCCTGCAGCAGCTGCTGTGGAAGTTCGCAGCCGTCGTAGACCCATACGTCCCCGTCGGTATGGCAGTCGGTAGAGGCGTCGCGCTGGCAGCAGGTATCGATTTCCTCGCGGCAATTTTCGGTAGATTCGCACGGCGTATCGGAGCCCGGCCGGCAACCGCCCTCGCCGTCGCAGTGATCTCCCGCGGTGCAGTAGTCCCCGTCCTCGCAATCGACCTGTTCCGACGGAAAGCTCTCGTCGCAGCTGGAGGTGCCATTGCAGGCCCGCTGGACCCCACAGGGAGGCGGATCGCCGTTCCCAAAGCCGGGCGCTTACCCCGTTACGTAGCAGGATACCATTCGCAACTGTTTCGGTCCAAGAGGCCTGAAAATGGGCCAGACTCGGTCGGGCTCGAGAGGCCGCGCCTGCAGCGGACGCGCGAGTTCTTCTAGCGGAAAAGACCGATCAATCGGGCGGAACGCCGAAAAACTCCGCCTGCAGCTTCCCGCCGACGTTGCGCAACACCAGATGGTTGGGCCGGTACGGCCGCGCGTTGCCGTCATCGCCAGCGCCATCGCCATCGCCATCGCCATCCGAGGGGAAGCGGCCCAGGTTCACATAGGTCGTGCGATCGTCGATGCGCTCTAACTCCGGGACATGGGTATGCCCCATCACCACGAAGCAGGCGGGCAGCAACGCGGCCACGCCGCGCGCCGCCTTTCGCAGCGCCGGCGCGCTGTCGAATACCCGGCGCCGCCGGATCCACAGGGCCATACCGCCCGCGACCGGTAGGGCCAGCAACAGCAGCAGCCAGAACGGGGCGAGCTCGAACAGCGCCACGCCCGCCAGTACCAGTACCAGCCCGCCGAGCGCCAGTAATACGTCGAGGAAGAGGCTGCGCAGGATGGAGGCGAGGCTACGGGTGACCGGCACCGCCCAGAGCGAGGCCAGCGCGGTCAGCAGCTCCTCCTTCAACCGGAAGCGGCCGGCCAACTGCTTCATGTGTCGTTCATGCTCCGCTCGCACGGCCGCGGCCCCCCGGTCCAGGCTGGCGCGCCAGGCGGAGAGCAGCCGTACGACCGATCCGGCGAAGCGAACCAGCAAGGCCGCGCAGCCGCTCAGCCCCAGGGAAAAGGCCAGCCAGAGATAGTGGAACAGCGTCCGGTTCTCGTGCCCCCTGGTCCCCAGCCCGCGCGTGGGCCCGACCACGTAGCGCTCCAGGATGTCGGAGAACGAGTCCATCAGCCGCGCCGGGTCGCGCGGCGATACCGGGGCCAGAGCGTTCTGACAGATGCAGGTCTCGTCGTACAGATGGCCGTGCTCCACGTAGAGCTGGCCCTCGACGTAGTAGAACCAGTCGCGGAACTCGATACGCGACGCAAATGCATCGCCGGCCTCGCCGTCCTCGCCCAGCTCTGCGCGCTGTAGCAACGCATCGACAAAGGCGCGACGAACCGGCTCCCAGTAGAAGGCCAGGTCGTGATTGCCGCGAACCAGCACCAGGTGATTACCGTCGGACACGAAACGCGCCAGGCTACGAAAAGCCAGATCGTGCAGCCGGGCCACGGCCCGCAGCTTGCGTACGGCCTGATTAATCTCGCCGTCGTCCGGTACGGGCTGCCTCTCTGGATCGCGTGCCGGCGTTTCGCCATGAGCGCCGTCGCTCGGTGCCACGGCCATGCTCACGAAGTCCACCACGTCACCGGCGACGACCAGCGTCCAGCGCTCCGTGGGCTCGGTCCGGGCTCGGCAGTGGTCGAGCAGCTCCGCCAGATTCCGGTCCAGAGCCGGCGGGCTCGGAGGCGGGTTCGAGGCACGGGCAGAAAAGGGCCATCCTCGGCGCGCCAGGTCCGCGCCCAGGTGTATGTCCGACAGCAGCAGATAATGTGTGGCTCGTTCCGACATCGACATCTACCTACACTTCACGATAAGAAAACGGACGACCTTTTCGCACGCATGCACTCGCAGCGAGCGTCTCGATCGACTGACAGGCTCCGCAGCTGGAGGCGATTAAAATACTCGCCGTTGGCACCGGCTGATACGCGGCCGAATCTACCTTCAGCCCTGTTTAAATTATGTAACGTCCCTCCAATAGATGCAAGGCGCCTTGCGCCCAGCGCCCGGTTGCCGAACGCCTTTCAGGGGGAGGGGGCGCACAGCTTCTTCTCGAAGAACCAGTCAGGGTTCACGAAGCTGCGAGGCGCCCCGTAGCCCATGCCCGAGGAGGGTTGCTCGGAAGGGGAGTCCCAGATGGCAAAGTGCAGGTGCGGGCATCCGGCCGGGGTGTCGCAGCAGGGCTTGTACTCGATCACCTCTCCCAGCACCTGTCCAGCCTTGACCGCGTCACCCCGCCGCAGGCTGGACCGCACGTGTCCGTACTGCACCGAGTACCACCCGTGGCTCCCACCCCGATGCCGTGTGATCAGCACGGGCCCCGCAGTTCCGTCGCATCCGCCGTAGTATCCCAGCCGAGGGTGGTAGTGCCACACCTCCCCGTCCGCTATGGCCCGTACCTCGTCCCCTTCATCAGAGACGAAGTCGATGGCCAGGTGCTGCCCGAGCGGCGCCCGGTCCAGCCACTGTAGCCCCCGGTGCTTTTCGTCGATCGGGTCCACGCAGGCGCTCCCCGTCCCGTCGTTCCCATGCGCCTCCATCGTCCCCTCCGCGCCATTATCGGTAACCGCGCGTCCGATGAAACCGGCGACGACGACGACGATCGACAGGTAGATGAGAGCCAAACCCGCCAGGATCCATCGATTCATGGTTCGCTACTATAATGGACGGGGGCGGAGATGGGGGCTATCGTTTGTTAGAGGGGCATGAACTACCTTGTAGCGATTATTGCCGGCTGGCTGCTGATCGGCTGTTCGGGAACGGGGCTAGCCGTTCCGGAGCAGAGTTGCGACGGATCGGATAGCTGCGGAAACGGTGGTTCTTGCGAAAACGGGGAGTGCGAGGGCGCCGGCGGAGGCGAGAGCCCTGCCGGCGGCGGACAGGCCGGCAGCGGAGGAGCGGAGGGGATGGAGGGGATGCCCGGAGGGGCTTTCGATCCCGCAGGGAGCGGGGGCGGTATCGGGCCGGCCGACGATGGGACGGCGGCGGAAACGCCGGGCGCCAGCGGCGAAACCTCCAGCGCTGGCGACGAACCTTTCGGTGACGGCAGCGATATCTGGGGGGGCTGCTATGACGGAATGCACGTGGCGGTGGAGCCGCTGGGCGCCGGCAAGGTAGACTTCATCTGGGTCGTGGACACCTCCGGCAGCATGCTGGACGAACAGCCGAGGGTCGTCAGCAACCTGGAGGCGTTCGGAGTCCAGCTCGCCGGTTCAGGGCTGGACTACCGCGTCGTCGGTATATCGGCCTCCGACTTCGTACTCGCCGGCTCGACGCTGGCGCGATCGGGTCGCTATCGGTTCGTCGCCGGAGACGTGGGCTCTGCCGGAGCCCTGCAGCAGCTACAGAAGCTTCACGACCGCTATTCGGCCTTTCTACGGGAGGATGCGGCGCTTCACATCATCGTGGTGACCGACGACGAGAGCGACTACCCCGGCGACACCCCGGACGAGCGCGCCGAAGGGTTTGCGGAGGATACCCGGAAGCTGCTGGGAAGGGGCTTCGTACTGCACGCGGTGGTGTCGGAGGACACCGGCGGCCACACGCCGTGCGTGCCTACAGATCCGGAGGCCTGTCCCTCGGGATTGATGCTTCCTGGACTCTGCGGGGGAGCTGCCCCCGGTCTTACTTACGCTATTCTGGCCGGAGATACCGGTGGCATCCAGGTCTCCATCTGTAGGCTCGACTGGGGCCCGCCATTCGCGTCTCTCCTCGAGACGCTCGCCCGAACGAGCGTGCATCCGTGCCGGTACGCGGTGCCGGCGCGGCCGGACACGCAGCCGTTCGACCGCGATATGGTCAACGTACAACTGGTCCCCGAGGACGGAGAGCCGGAGATATTCGGCAGGGTCGATGAGGCGCAGAGCTGTGAGGGCCATCGGGCCTGGTACTACGACGTGCGCGAGCAGCCGTCCGAGATCAGCCTCTGCCCGGAGGCGTGCGACCTGGTGGAGGCGGGCGGCGAGCTGCAGATCCTATTTGGGTGCTGGACCTAGAGAACCGAACCGCTTAAATCCTGCGGGGTGACTCGGCATCGGCGCGGGCGGGCCTGGCCGCGCGCTAGCCGAAACACGCCGCACGTTTTAGCGGATCGCCTCTCTAGAAGAAGCCATTTCATAAATACGGACCGAGTATTTCGGAGCGCGGCGATGCGGGATGTGGTTCCGCCGAACCGAGGAAATGCGGTGCATTTTCGAGCGTGAGGCGGGGCCGCAGACCGCGTCGCCCCGACCGAAAGACGACGGGAGTATTTATGAAATGGCTTCTAGTAAGTTTTTCGCTCAGAAGTTCCGGGAGTAGATTTCGGCCCAGCCCGGTTCCTGGCAGACCGGGCAGCCCGTGCCTCCCTGGAACATGGCGCAGGCGGTGTTGTCGTCGCCCAGGTGGCAACGGAACCAGGCGCTGTAAAGCCGCATGTATTGGACGGTGCCCGGGTCGCCGCTGATGAATCCAGCAACGGTTGCCGTGCCCGTGTGGTCGCCGCCCTGCCAGTTGGCGTGCATGGCCGGAGCGCTGGCGCCGTCGACCGAGCTCTTGCAGCCGGACGGGTTGAGGTCGGCGGTGCCGGTCAGGCAGAGGAAGTCCTTGCCCGCCGGGGCCGAGCCGAACGCGCCCTGTACATTCACTATCGTCTCGACGTTGGGGTGGTTGGCGCCCGCGTTGGCTCCCATGCCGCCTTGCGAGTGGCCCGAGGTGCCCGCGCGCGTGCTGAGCTTGTTGAAGAAGATGCTGCCAGAGTTGGCGTTCTCGGCAATCAAATAGTCGAGCCCGGCCCGGTGGAACTCGCCGCTGCCCACGTTGGAGTTGTGCGAGGCCACCACCACGATTCCCCAGCTGGCCGCGTGCTCGTTATAGAACGCGTATACGTCCGGGCCGGTCACCGTGGTGCCGTTGCCCCAGGCCACGATGGGATGCGGGCAGTTGGCATCGAGCGGATCGGGATAGAAGATGGTGTAGGGGCCCTGCGCGCCGATGGTTACGTCCATCCTGCTTACGCCGTAGGGTCCCCTGGCCAAATAATCACCGCTGCCCTGCAGGCAGCCCGGACCGGCCGGGGGCTGGGTGGTCGTGCCTCCGCCCGAACCGGCGGTGGGCTGGATGATGCTGGAGCCACCGTCATCTGCCGTGCCGCCGTCCATGGGCTCCTGAATACCGCCCGCCTCTGCTCCGGTACCGGCGCCCGCGAGCGGGTTCGTGCCGGCCGCGCCTGCTGCGCCGGCCATGCCCGCCGCTCCCGCCGCCCCGCCCGAGCCGGGAGCGTTATAGGGGTCATATGGAGCTGCTCCGGAAGCCCCGGCAACAGGGCCGCTGCCGGCAATTCCGGAACCGGACTGGCCTCCGGTGCCGTTGACCGTCGGACCTTCGCCGCTGCAGCTGATACCCACCGCGCACAAGGCCAGCGAAAACGAAACGCTCGAGATCGTATTCCAGAAGCGGTTGCCCATCGTCTACCCTCCGGTCTTTATTTAGGAATTCGCTCTTCTTTCCGTTTCGGCTCCGGCTTGGAGGTGCTATGAACCCCCGGGTCGCGCTACGCGACCGCGATTTGCTGTGTAATTAAACAGCAGTTAATTGAGTAATTCTCGTACAGTAGTACAACAAAATCAAGGCGTTTCCATTATCCGAGCTCGCCAAAATGCTGTCTTCTGCCGCCAATAGCCGAGGCGCATCGCGCCGCTGGGGTTGGAAACGCCTCCGGAGCGCGGACGTCGATCTGTCCGGATGAGTGCTCATCCGCCCCGCTGGCGGTAATGAAAGGCGACTGAGGGAACGAAGAGCCGGAGTCGTTTGGTGTTGACGCTTCCGCACCGGCACGACCGCGGCCCGCCTCAGAACTGCGCGCCGGCGGCAAAGCCGGGCCAGAGCATCACGCCCACGTGGCCGCCGTCGTAGCGGTACACGTTATAGTCGTAGCCGGGCCGGCGGTCGGCCTGGTCCGGATTGTCGTCGATATCCCAGTGGGTCAGCACGTTGAAGGTGGGTCCGGCGAACAGGGCCAGGCGCTCTTTGAGCTGCCAGCGGCCGAGCAGGCGGACCTGGTGCAGGCTGGGATTGCCCCGGAACGGTTTGTTCATGACGATCACCTGGCTGCCGATATCCGCGTCGAGCCAGACGGGGTCGGTAATGCGGACCTTGAAACCAAAGCCCAGCCCGAAGCAGCCGCTGCGGCCGTCGCCAAAGGGATAAAAGCCGCCGCTCAGAAAGGTGTAGGTATACCGGGCGTCGAAGCGCAGCCCGGCGTGGAGCAGGCCGATGTCCGAGGTCCAGATCATGGGCCTTACCCCTCCCTTTCGGGTGACGCCGATCAGACCCAGCGATGCGTCCGCATCATCGGCGTAGTTGAACAGCCCGAGCTGCAGCCCTTTGACGCGGCCCGAGGCCAGGTTCACCAGCCCCAGCTGCGCACCCTCTACCTCGGTCGCGATGTTGGCCCCGACCGCCAGCTGCGCGCCGTCGAGCTGCTCGGCGATGTTGGCGCCGACGCTCATCTGCGCGCCTTGCACCCGCCCGGCCACACCGGCGCCCACCGACATCTGTGCGCCGTCGAGCTGCTCGGTGATGTTGGCGCCGACGCTCATCTGCGCGCCTTGCACCCGCTCGGCGATGTTGGCGGCTACCGAGCCCTGCGCGCCCGTGAGCTGCTCGGCGACGTTGGCGCCCACTGTCACCTGAACGCCTTCGACCTCACCGCTGGCGATGTTGGCCCCGACCGAGCCCTGCCCGCCCTGCACCGAGGCGGCGCTGTTGAAGCCCACGCTGCCCTGGAAGCCCCGCAGATCGCCGCCCGCGTAGTTGCCGGCGACCGTGGCCTGGATTCCGTGCACTTCCTCGTCGGCCCAGTTGATGCCGAGAATGCCGATCTGCGCCCCCTCGATGCGGGCGGCCCGGCCCAGCAGGAAGTTGATGGCCAGGTTGTTGACCACCTTCTCCTCGACCACGGAATTCGTATCGGCCGGCGGAAACAGGGCCACGGCAAAGGGGACCCTGCGGTACTCCTGCTCGGCCTGCTTCTCCTCGGGCTGGTCGTGCTTGATTCCTGTATCTGGTTGCTCCTTTTTCACTACTTCGCTCTTCTCGTCCTCGTCTGTAACCCCTTCCTCGGCCGAGGGCCGAGTCTCGGGCGCCGGCGTCCCCGCGACCGCGACCGTTCCCTCGGCTTCCGCCCCTTCATTGGCGCCGACCTCTCCGCGCGTGACCGTCTCCTCGGGCTGGACCGCGTCCAGCTGTCCGGAGCCCAGGCGGGTGACCCGGTTCTGGTGCAGGCTCACCACCGCCCGCGACAGCCGCCCCTTCCGGTCGGCCACGATGTGGTACTCGCCGGGAGGAAGCCCCAGCTCCACCACGCGGCCTGAGGTCTTGAACAACTCGGCCACCAGCTGGCCGGACGGATTGCGGATATATAGCCTACCCTCGACCTCGGCATCGACCGAGAGCGTGGCCGAGGTCTGCCGGATGTCGGTCATCACCAGATCCCCGGTGCCGACCAGTTGAATGTCGTATGCGGGGTGCTGGGGGCCGCCGCGGGTGGACTCTGTCTGTGCCAGCGTCTCGTCAAAGGCGAAACGATAGGCCTCGTTGAGCGTTACCCGGCCGTCCCCGCTGTAGTCGGCCGCTCCCCGCAGGCCGGAGACGAGGTAGTGGGTGAAAAAGGAGGCCTGGATGCGATCGGACTCCTGCGCGGCCTCGTCCGCCGAGCTGGAGGTGAGAAAGGCGTGCCCCTTCACCGAGCTGGAGGCATCGTAGAGAAAGGGCGGGCGCTGCTTGCCCCCCTTGAGGCGGGTGAAGGCGCCCGAGGCGCAGGAGTCGAGCACGGCCACGCGCACGTCCGCCGGCAGCCGGTCGATGGCGGCGCGGGCCTCGCGGTAGGGCACCTTTTCGCTGTCGAGCAGCAGCCCCACCTCGTCGGAGTGACCCGAAAAATAGAAGACCAGCTCCACGCGCTGGCCGCGCTTGCGGGCCTGCTTCATGCGACGGCCGAGGTCGGCGAAGGCCGCGCGCAGCGCCAGCCGGTTGGGGTTGATTAGCAGCGAGCCGTCCTCGCCCTCGACGCCGCCCAGCTGCTTCATGACCGCGGCAAAGGAGCGGGCGTCTGTCGAGGCGAAGCGCAACTGCTCGCGGTCCGGGCCGCCGCTGTTGGCCCCCACCACCAGCGCGAAACGGCGGATGGTCTGCTCCTGTCCGGCGGCCGTGGATACGGGCTGCAAAGCGAGCAGCGCGGCTAAAGCCAGGTACCAGCGTTTCATCGGTCCACCTTATTAAGCGTGAAGTCGCTCTGTTTCCAGTCAGCCGGGATTTCCAGCGGGTCGGTGGCGGCCGAGCGGGCATCCGAGGCCAGCCTGCGCGCCGCTTCCAGCACCTCTGGTACTTCGATGGGCTTGTCCGAGGTCACGAAGACGAAGCGCTCGTAGAGAGGGGCGGCGTCGAGCTCGTAGGCGTGCAGCAACGGGGTCTCTCCCCTGCTCTTCAACAGCGTGGATCCGTCCGGCTTTTCCGGCCAGTGCAGGGTGACGTTGCCCGCGCCATCCAGCGAGAGCACCACCCCGTGCTTGCTCTTCTCGGCCACGTAGGTCAGCTGGATCAGATCGCCCGGGCCGGCGGCCGCGCCGTCGTCGAGCCGCTCGGGCGCGCCGCCCGACTGGCGGTAGACGTTGAGGTAGGGCGCGGCCGGCTCGGGCTTTTGCGGGCCTTTGATGCGTACTTCGTCCACGGGCAAGGGCGCCACCACCCCCGGGCCGCGCGGATCCGGGTCGTCCCTGTCGTGTACCGAGGGCATTACCACCAACAGCAGCACCGCGGCGGCGCTGGCGGCGGCGACCGCTCCCGCCCAGGCTCCCCGGCGCACTCTCGCCTGTTCGCGCGCGAGCGCCTCGGCCCGCGCCTTTTCCATGGCGTATCTCGAGCGGATGATCGGGACCTGTCGCTCGACGGGGAGCTCGGCGAGGATCTCCTCGTTATTCGCTTGCAGCTCTTCGCGCGCTGCCCCTAGCTCCGACCTGTCGAGCTGCCCGGCCAGCTGCTCGGGCAGCTCGCCCAGCGCGTGCTGCTCCAGGTACAGGTCAGCAATCCCGCCGCGATCTTTGTCTCGCCCCTTCATACCCTCACCTCCTCGAGCTCGCGCACCTGCTGCTGCATGCGGCGCAAGCGCTTGCGCACGCCCGAAACCGAGAGCCCGGTTTCGCGAGCCACCTGCTGTAGCGTCATGCCGTCGAGCAGATGAAGCGTGGCGATGACCCGGCTGGAGACGCGGCCCGGCAGCTCCGGCTCCTCGCCAAAGAGCCGGCCCAGCAGTTGCCGCGCGGCCGTGGCTCCTTCGGTGTCGTCCGCCCGAGCGATCCGGCCCAGCAGCTCGGCGTCCGGGGTTTCCGGGCGCCGGCTCTCCGAGCGCAGCCGGTTGAGGCAGACGTGGGTGGCCATGCGAAAGAGCAGGCTCGACAGCGCCGTATCCTGCAATCGATCCTGGTGAAGCAACAGCTGTACGAATACATCCTGCATGGCATCTTCCGCCTTTTCCGGGTCGCAGAGCAGTCGTCGGCAGCGACGCAGCACCATCGGGCCGTATCGGCGGTAGCAGCTGTCTATCTCGATGCCCAACGCCTGCTCCTTCCGGGTTCCAGCCGGGTTTCGAGGATTAAACACCGCCGCCTCGTGGAAGTGTCACCCGGAACGCGGGGAAAAAAACAGAAGGGGGCGGTAACACTTTTCTCCGTCGGCGGTGATTAACCGGTAACCGCGTCGCGCAGGAGCCACCGGCAGCCGCGCCGCGACGCGACAGACGAGTGGATACCGGATCGGTATCGAGCCAGCAAGCCGCTGATCGCTTCCGAACAACGGGGGGATGGAGATGGGTGGAACCGATGCTCCGCGTCAGCATACCGCAAAAAAGCCGCTCTTATTCCTGGCTGCTCCTGTCGCTCATCTCGCTTTCTGTCCACCTGGTTCTGTTCGCAACCGCCGAGCGGCTGGCCGCCAGCAGGCCGCACGAGCCGCGGCAACCGGGCCTGCTCGACATCTCGCTGAAGCGGCCCGAGCCGGAACCGCCCGCACCGGTCGAGGAAGAACCGGCGCCCGAGCCCGAGCCCGAGCCGGAGAAGAAGCCGGTCGTACGCAGGCCGCGGCCCAACACCGCGAGACAGGAGCCGGCTCCCGAGCCCGAGCCGGAACCCCAGCCCGTCTTCGGTGTCACGGCCGACTCGGTGGCGACCGGCGGCGCAGGGCCGGCAATCCGGGTGGGCAATACGCTGGAGAAGAGCATGGAAGAGAAGTACACGCCGCCCGAGCGGATTGCTCCTCTTCCCCAGGTCGACGAGAAGCTCCCGGGCGCTCCGCCGTTGCAGCCAGTACCCGCCTACCGGCTGACCACCGCTCCTTCCTTTAAACAGAAGGTCGAGCCGGATTACCCGGAAGAGGCCAGGCGCGCCGGTATAGAGGGGACGGTGCAGCTCGAGATCTGGCTCGATGCGCGGGGGAAGGTGCGCAAGATCCGCGTGCTCAGCTCACCCGGCCACGGCCTGGACCGGGCGGCGGTCAAGGCCGCCGCCCGCGCTCTGTTCAAGCCCGGAGAGATCGACGGCAAGCCCGTGCCCGTGAAGATCACCATTCCCTATCGGTTCGTGCTCGACAACTGACCTTTGCCAGAGGATAGAGCGATGAGAAATCTTCACATTCCTTTTTTAGCGTTTTTCGTGATGGCGGCGATGCCGGCGCGCGGCCAGCAGCCGGCGGAGACCGAGCCCGACGCGTCCGAGACGCCGGAAGCGGGCACAGACGAGCCGGCCGAGAGCGCGCCCCAAGAGCCGGAGCAAACGGAGCCAAAGACCGGAGCGCAATCGTCCGAGCCCGAAGAACCCGAGCCGGAGGTCGATGCAAGCGGGCGGGAAGGCGAGGAGGAGGTCGACCCCGAGCTCGGCATCGTGGTCGAGTACGCGGACGACGCGGTACGGGAAGAAAAGCAGCCGCCGGTCGAAAAGGAAAAGGCCGCGTCGAGGGCAGCGGTGGCGAAGCAGGTAAACTTCAGGGGCGTGCTCAAGGAAATGGGCAGCCGCAAGCCCATCGCGGGCGTGACGGTTTATATAAAGGACACGCCGCACACGGCGGTGAGCGACGAGCAAGGCGCGTTCGCCTTCTCCGACCTGCCGGCCGGCACCTATACCGTGGTCATCCCCAGCACCGAGTACGAGCTGGCCGAAACCCGTGAGAGCATCGTACAGGGCCAACGGACCGAGGTGGTCTACTACCTGGAGCCCAGGGTGATCGGGGGCTTGCAGGTAGTAGTGCGCGGAAAGCGGGTAGAGAAGGAGGTTTCCCGTTCGGTGATCGGCATCGAGGAGGCCAAGTTGATCCCGGGCACCTCGGGCGACCCGGTGCGGGCGCTCGAGTCCATGCCCTCGGTTGCGCGCGGCGGGCTGGGGGGCGGTGGCTACCAGGATCTGGTCATCCGCGGTTCCAACGCGGAGGATTCCAAGATCTACCTCGACGGGCACGAGCTTCCCGGGGTCTTCCACTTCGGCGGCTTCAAGTCGGTATACAACGCGGAGCTTATCGACAGCTTCGACCTGTACGCCGGCGGCTTTGGCGCGCGCTGGGGGCGGGCCACCGGCGGCGTGGTGGAGATCGAGTCACGGGACCCGCGCACCGATCGCTGGGGAGGGTACGCGGATCTCTCCATGATCGACCTGAGCGCGCTCGGCGAGGGTCCGGTGACCGAAGACCTGTCCGTGGCGCTGGCCGCGCGGCGTTCCACCGTGGATCTGATCCTGAGCGCCATCGATCTGAACGACATGGTCGACGGGATGAACTTCATCACCTACCCGGTCTACTACGACTATCAGGCCAAGCTGAACTACCGCTTGAACGAGCGCCACCGGCTCAGCCTGGACGTCTACGGCGGTTACGACGGCATGGAGATGGATATCGAGCACGTGGACGACGAGGATCCGGCTTTGACCGGCAACGGCGCGGTCGATATCGACTTCGAGAGCGCTTTTGTCCACTACCGCTACGACGACGATACCTTTGCCTCGGATCTCTCGCCCGGCTTCTACCGCTTCGCCCAGACGGCCGATTTCGGTGAGTTGTACCTGAGCTACGCCATAGAGCATATCGACATCAACGAGGACGCCACCCTGAAGATCGGCAAGCATAACACCCTGGGCGCTGGGCTGCGGGTGCTGCCCCGTTTCATCCGTGTGGATTCCAACTTCATCCGCCCGCCCAAGGAGGGCGACGTCAACCCGAGCTTCACCAACGACGAGCGCATCGTGGCCGAGGTGGACGAGAGCGACCTGATCGTCGCCGCCTATTTGCAGGACGAGATCGAGGTGGGGCCGGTGACGCTCGTCCCGGGCATCCACTGGGACTATGAGAGCCACCTGGGCGCCTATGCCGTGGATCCGCGGGCGGCGGTCCGATTACGTGTGGTTGAACCGCTAACGCTCAAGGCGGGCGGAGGCATCTACCACCGCGTACCCGAGCCGGACGAGATCTTCGAGCCCTGGGGCAATTCGGACCTGGAGATGGAGCGGGCCATTCACGGCATCGGAGGATTCGAGTGGTCCCTCACCGATACCGTCGAGCTGGATGTGCAGGGCTACTACAAGTACCTGGACCAGCTGGTCGCGCCCACCGGCGACGAGCGGGTCTACGACAACAGCGCTGATGGTTACGTGTACGGCGGCGAGGTCATGCTCCGGCACAACTGGAGCGAACGCTTCTTCGGCTGGATCAGCTACTCGCTCTCGCGCTCCATGCGCAACGACGGCGCGGGCACCCCGGACCGCCCCTTTGATATGGACCAGCGGCACAACCTGGTGGCGCTGGCCTCCTGGCAGTTCGCCAAGGGCTGGTGGCTGGGCGGCCGCTTCCAGTTCACCAGCGGCGAGCCCTACACGCCGCTTCGCGGCGGCATCTTCAACGCGGATACCGGCACCTATCTTCCCTACTACGACGAGGAGCAAAAGAACGCGCGCAACCGTCCGCCCTACCACCGCTTCGATCTCCGACTGGACCGGCAGTGGCTCTTCGACACCTGGGTGTTGCATGCCTACCTCGACGTTCGCAACGTCTACCTGCACGCCAACCCGGTCTACACCGTGTACAACTACGACTTCAGCGAGGAAGCGAACGTCACCGACATTCCCATCCTGCCCTCCATCGGGGTGATGGCCGAGTTTTGAGACGAGTTTAGATGAGGGAAACGCCATGAACGCCACCGTCAACAACCGCTTCGATCTACAACATCGCGCGCTCTCCGTGCTGCTCGCGCTGCTCGCGCTGTTCGCCGCTGCCTGCGGCGCCGATTTCGAGGACGGCGCCATGGCCGAGCTCAAGAAGCCCGAGTTGCTCTCCATCGTGCTCGAGCCGCCCGAGGCTGCTCCGGGTGAGGGGGTAACGGCCTCCTTTCTGCTAGCCGATCAGCACGGTCCCATCGAGGAGGCGGCCCAGATCTGGCTTCCCTCATTCGATCTGGCGGACCAGGGCGGCCGCCGGCGCACGAACACCGGCAGCGCCGTTTTCGATCCTGAAATGGCGCTCGACGAGCTCATGCTGCCCGAGCTCTCCCTGGTGGTGGGCGAGGGCGCCGACTACCAGTTCGATGAGCAAGGTTTCGCCGGGCACGTTCTGGGCCTGCTAGCCTTCGTCGGAGAGGCGCCCGATCCGGAAACGATAGCAGGAATGGATCCCGACGATCTGGACGCCCTGCTGGATTCGGAGCAGGTGAAGCTGGGCATCCGCAACCTGGTCGTCTCCGAACGAGAGGAGCGCAACCGCAATCCGAGGGTGACCGGGATCGACTGGGGATCGGACGAGGAGGAGCGGAGCGGCCGGGCGGAGCTGGTTACCAGTTCTGACGATGATCCGGTCGGGACGCGCCAGCAGGCCGCCGACCACCCCATCGAAATGGAGGAGAAGCAAGGACTCTATTTCGAGGTGGCGGTCGAGGACGATGACCCGATCGAGCAGGCCATTCTCTACCAGTGGATCAGCACGGGAGGGGATTTCGGCGGTACGCGTGAGCGGATTCAACAATGGGAGGCGCCCGCTTACCGGGAGCCCGACTCGGAAGCCGGCGAACGAGACCAGAGGGGCGAGCAGGGCGTGGACGCGCGCAGCGACCCCAACCTGCACCCGGTGTGGGTGATCGTCCGCGACAGCGGCATCTCCGGACGGCTGGGACAGAGCTGGGCGGAACTTTACGTGAGGGTGATCCCGTCCGTCGACGAGTAAGGGTCCGTGACAAAATAACTCGATCAGATTTCGGAGCGCGACGGCCCCGGATGCAAGGCGCGACGACGAGAAATATTGGGGATATTTTGAGCAGGAGCAACGCAGCAGCCGGGGCCGTCCCGCCCGAAAGATGGATGAGTTATTTTGTCACGGACCCTAAGGGCGGTGGGCGTGGGTATCGCGGTTTAGAAAGGAGAATCGATCATGGTAGACAAGCTTCTGAACATGGCGCTCTTCGGCGGCGAGCCGATCCTCTATCTGCTGCTCGTTTTGAGCCTGGTATCGGTTGCCATCATTATCGAACGGGCCGTGGTCTATGCCCGCAACCGCATCGATCTGGCCGGCTTTACCGCCGACCTGGTCCGGCGTCTCAACCAGGGAGACGTGGAGGGTGCGCGCGAGGCGGCCGAGGCCGTACGCGCTGCAGAAGCGAGGGTAGTGGTCGAAGGCCTGGCCAACTTCGATCGCGGCGCGCTGGTGGCCGGCGAGCTGATGAAGAGCGCCCGCACCAGGCAGCAGCAGCTGCTGGATCGCCGGCTGATCGTGCTCGGCACGGTCGGTTCCAATGCGCCCTTCATCGGCCTTCTGGGCACGGTGCTCGGCATCATCAAGGCCTTCAACGATCTGGCCTTTGCTACCAAGGCCGGCCCCTCGGTGGTGATGGCCGGCATTTCCGAGGCGCTGGTGGCCACCGCGGTGGGCCTGCTGGTCGCCATTCCCGCGGTCATCGCCTTCAACTACTTCAAGAACCGCCAGAAGACGGTGATGGAAAATATCGATCAGCTCGAGAACACGCTGCTCGCCTTCATGGGCACGCGGGAGCAGAGCGGTATGCGGGCCGTATCCGGGTCGGCGCCCCGGTCGTCGCAGGTCGCCTGAAAGGAGCGCGCGTCATGGCACACGGGACGAACGGACACCAGAACGCCATCACCGAGATCAATGTCATCCCCCTGGTCGACATCGTGCTGGTGGTGCTCATCATCTTCATGGTCACCGCCAACCTGATGGCCCAGCCCGCCATCGAGATGGAGCTGCCCAGGGCCGATACCGGCGAGTCCCGCGAGCGCAACCAGTTCTCGCTTCTTCTAGGCAAGGACGGCTCGGTGGCCATCGGCGAGCGCCGGATAGCCGAGAAGCACGTCCCCGCGGAGTTGAGGAAGATATTCGAAGACTACAAGAAGCAGAAGCGAAAGAGCGCCCGGGACAAGGGCCGCCGCCTGAGCGACAACCAGGCCGAGGTGATCGCGCGCCAGGAGCTGACCATGGTGGTCCAGGCGGACACCGCCGTCACCCACGGCCGCATCATTTACTTCATCGATACCGCCCGCAAGGTGGGGATCCTCAAGTACGCCTTCAACGTTGACCCCACGGCCTTGCCGGGCGGCGAGCCAGACTGACAACAGCGGGGCAGCGCTCTGCTCGACGTGCTCTGAGGCTGCACCCTGCCGCCGGTTTACTGACTCCTACGGAGGGGTATCGAAGCCGGGGCTCTCCGAGAGCGTCTGGTTGCCGCTCTCCTCGATGGCCAGCACCTCGAACTTGTAGTGTGTATCCGGAGTCAAGAATTCGGGCGGAACCACCATGCGGGTGGCGTCGGCCGGCAACATGGCGTCGAGCACGCGTAAGCTGGGTACCTCGGTCTCCACGATCACCTGGTAGTTGACGATGCTGCTGCCCTCGGGGTCTGCCACCGGCTCCCACTCGACGACCGTATCGGCCGGATCCACCACCGAGTTCTCCTCGGGAGAGAGCAGCAACGGCGCCTCGGGCAGCGCGTGGGTGAGCGTCGCCTCTCCCACCAGCCTGTCGGCGTTGACGCTCCTGCCCTCGAAGGTGTAGACGCCGGCCGGGAAGCGCTCCAGGAACTCGTCGAGCGGAAGCGCGTCGAAGCCGGGCTCGGCGCTTTCGAAGTACAGCTCGGTCAGCCCGGTCTGCTTGACGCCTTCCCCGCCCTCCACGTGAAAGACCCGGTTGCCCGAGGGATCGAACACGTCGACCCATTCCCATCCCTCCGCGTCCAGGAAGATCTGCAGGCCCGAGTCGCCGTCCGTGTCGTTGATCTCGATCAGGATCTTGGTGTCGGCGAACTGCAGCTCGTTTCCGCTCCAGGTGATGCCGTCGCCGGCGTCGGCCTCGCCGTCCCCCGTGGGCGTGCCGCAGTCGCAAGCCGCTCCGCCGGCTCCCTCGCCGTCGCCGCACTCCTCTTCGTCGTCTTCGTCTTCGTCTTCGTCCTCTTCGCCCTCGCAGCCGGCGCAGACCACGGACAAGGCCAGCGCGCATAGTAGTGCGAACAAACCGAACCTCTTGAGCCTGGTATTCGTAGACATCTCGCCTTTCCCTCTCTCTTCTTCAGCAGCTTGTCAGCAGCTGGTACAGGTACCCGATCCGCAGTTTACCGTGGGGGTGACGGCTGTATCGACGCAGGTGGCCGTACAGGGGCCCGAGCCGCAGTTCATCACCGTCTCGGTGCAGGCATCGGACGGGGTGCCGCAGATCAGCGTGCAGGTTGAGGCGTCGTTGCAGTTGAGGGTGACCGTGCCGCAGGCGTCGTTTCCGCCCTTGCACTCCAGCGTGCAGTCGTAGCCCGCCGGGCACTCGAACACGTCCTCGTCGCAGGCGTCGGTGCCGTCACAGACGATGTTGCAGATGGAGCCCTCCGGGCAGGTGATGGTGCCCACCGTGTCGCAGGCCGCCTGCGCCGCGCAGTTAACCGTGCAGGTATCGCCCTCGCACACCGGGGTGGGTCCGGGCGTGCCAGGTACGCCTCCGGTTCCGCCGCTTCCGGCGGTGCTGCCGGCCGCGCCTGCCGCTCCTGCGGCGCCCCCGGCGCCCGCGACGCTTCCGCCGCTTCCGGCCACGCTGCCGCCGGCGCCGCCCTCTCCGGCACTACCCCCGGCACCGGCCTCCGAGCCGCCGACGCCAGCGATGCTACCGCCGGTGCCTCCTGCGCCGCCGGCGCCCGATTCACCACTTCCCCCGGTGTCGCCGCCCGTTCCGGCGCTGCCCTCGGCTCCGCCGCCGGTCCCGGCTTCCCCACCCGAGCCCCCGACGGAGTCGGCGGTACCGGTTTCCTCAGCGCATCCCGTTACGAATAACCCTACCAATGCGATAAAAACGATGAACGAGCGCATAATCCGAACCCTCCTCACCCGATAGAAATTAATAAGGCGAAGATAGTCCAAGGATCGGGGCGCATTCCAGCCAGAACCGAGAAAAAGCGTATCCGGCAGGATACGGACCGATCGACTTTCGTCAGTCGTTGACGATACAGCCGATACCGAACACGGCCAGGACCATGTCGTCGCTGGTGTCCCCTTCGTTACCGGCTGTCTCGTGAGACGCTTAGTCGTACAGTACCTGCTGACCGAGGAGAAGAAGCACGAGCAGATGCTCGCCAACCTCGATTTGATCAAGCGCAAGATGTATCCGTAGCGCCCTCGGCCTGAGCGCGGGCGCGAGGTGGCTCCCCTACCAGGTTACGCTCCGGTTCCGGGGCGGCCGAAGGAGGTCGAAGGATAATCGCGGTCAGAATTGGCGGCGCGCTGGAACCCCCAATTGAGCCGGGGATCCGGGCAGGCGGAATGGCGAGCGCGGATCCGGGCCTTCTTTTGCGGAGGGTATCATGCGCCACCTGGTCTGGACCGTCGTCGCCTGTGTTTGCTTCGTGAATTGCGTGGAGCCGTTCGCTCCCGCGCCATCCGCCAGTGCGCGCGAGCAGGCGCCGCCCGAGATCCGCTTTCGGACGGATGGCGGAGCGCGGAAGGCGGCGCCCATATCGCTGACCGCCTCGGACGGTACCGGGCTGGAGCTGGTCTCCCTCGAAGCACGAACCGTAATCGAGGATCCCCTCGCCTTCACCGAGCTACACCTCTGGTTTCGCAATCCCGAGAAGCGGCGACGGGAAGGGCGTTTCGAGATCAACCTGCCGCCCACGGCCGCCATCTCCCGGTTTGCCATGAAGATGGGCGAGCACTTCACCGAGGGCGAGGTGGTCGAGCGCCAGAAGGCGCGCGTGGCCTACGAGGAGGCGTTGCACGGCCGGCGCGACCCGGCGCTTTTGGAGAAGAAGAGCGGCAATCAGTTCCGCGCGCGCGTCTTCCCCATCGAGGCCGAGGAGGTCAAGCAGCTGATCGTTTCGTATTCCGAGCAGCTCATCGACGTCCGGCGTCCCTACCGGCTCTACCTGGCCGGGTTGCCTAGGCTGGGCGAGCTCCGGGTCGAGGTGTCGGTGGTCGAGGCCGAGAGCGGCGAGAGGGGTACGGCGCTTGAGCGAGCGAAAGGGGCCGTTCGCCAGGCGACGCTCGTCAAGCAGCGCTTTACGCCGCCGGGAGACGTCGAGGTGCGGACCGGTCTTCGTTTACCCCAAATAGCCGCCCGTCATGGTGATCTGGTCGTCGCTCGCGTCGCACCCGAGATCGCCGCAAAGCCCTCTCCGCTAAACCGGCTCACCGTCCTATTCGACACCAGCTTCTCCAGCGCCGACGGTTTCCGCTCGCGCGTATCCCGGCTCTCGAAAGTTATCGCGGCGCTGGACGGTGCCGGTAAGGGCGAGCTTCCCTTGCGCGTGGTAGCGTTCGACCAGGAGATCGAAACCATCTTCGAGGGAAGGACCGGGGATTTCAGCCGCCAGAGCGAGGAGCGGTTGAACGCGCGCATGGCGCTCGGGGCGACCGATCTTTCCGCGGCGTTGAAGTGGGTGAGCGAGAACGGTGACGGGAGCGACCGGATCTTGCTTTTCAGCGACGGCATAGCGACCGCTGGAGAGGACGAGCGTTCCCAGCTGCGGGCGGCGGTCGTCGCGCTCGGCGCGGTGGGGGTCGAGCGGCTGGACGCGGTGGTGGACGGGAGCGCCCTGGACGAGGAGCTGCTGCGCGCGCTGGTCGGGGCAGGGCTGAAGCAGAACGGCATCCTGCTACGGGCGGACGCCAAGCGGGACGAGATCGCGCGGCGGCTCACCCGCGACACCGGCGTTACGGTGAAGGCTGAGGTGCCCGGCGCCAAATGGGTCTGGCCCCACACTCTCGCCGGCGTGCAACCCGGAGATCAGCGCCTGGTTTTCGCCAGGCTTGAAAAGGGTGTTTCGGTAACCGTGCGGTTGAACGGAGAACGTCCGGTTCGCCTGCAGGTCAGGCCGGTGCAGGGGGAGCTTCTGGAACGCGAGTGGGCGCGCGCCAAGATCGCCTATCTCGAGCAGAAGAGCGCGGCGTTGCCCGTTAGCGATCGAGATGCCGCGCGGCGGATACGCGACAAGATGGTCTCGCTCTCCATCGAAAACCGGGTGCTGATCGACGAGACCGCGCTGGTCGTGCTGGAGACCGAGTGGGACTACCGTAGGTTCGGCTTCGACCGGCGCGCGCTCGCCGATATCCTGGTCGTCGAAAATGGAGAGCTGGCGACGGTACAGGGCGCGCAGCGGGCAAAGGACCGGCTGTTTCACGAGCCGTGGCTGGAGGAAGAGGCGGAACGGGGTCGCGGGCGCTCGGGAACCGTCGCGGGCGCGACACGCCCCGGTTCGGAAGGAGCTGGAACTCCGATACGCAGGTTCGGCGTCAAAGGCCCGAGCGAAGGCGAGGAGGCGTTCATGGCTAGAAAGTCTTCCTCGTCGAGCGGAGTGGTGGCGCGAGCCCCGGGAAGCTGGCAAACGCCGAGCTCTCCTTTTGGGCGTGACAGCGCGCTCGGTCGCGATCCCATGTCCGCGCTCGGCGCGCTGACGGGCGACAGTATAGGAGTGAGCCTCGGCCTCGGGGGGCTGGGCATGAGAGGCACCGGTCGCGGCAGTGGCGGCAGAGGGGAGGGTACCGTGGGGCGGATGGAGTTAGATGCGAGCGCGGGGGCGGCCGGGGAGGTGGCGCCGGGGAGAGCGGCCGAGTCCGGAACCGTCGGGTCGCCGGGTCGGGGCCGCGGTTCTGCCGGTGACGCGTTCGCGCTTCGGCGACGGGCTTCCCGCGTGCCCCGGGTACGACCCGCCCGGGTCGACGTCCGAGGTTCGCTTTCTAAAGAGGTTATCCGCCGTGTTATCCGACGCCACCTCAACGAGGTCCGCTACTGCTACGAGCTGGAGCTGATTCAGCGTCCGGATGTACGGGGACGGGTGGCGGTCAAGTTCATGATAGCGCCGACCGGAAAGGTCCGGTCCGCGGCCGTAGTCGGCGATAACCTGGGCAGCTACCGCATGGAACGATGCCTGCTCGAAGCGGTGCAGCGCTGGCAATTCCCCTCGGTGCCAGACGGCGGCTTTGCGGTGATTACCTATCCCTTCCTGTTCGAGCCGCGTACGGACGCAACCGCGGAGCCGAGGCGGCTGTCGGCGACCGCGGCGGCACGCCCGCAAGCCGGAAGCACCGCTCCCCGTACGCCGGCCGCACCCCGGGAGAGCGATGCGGGTAACCCCCGGTTGCCGGTATGGCTGAGCGAGTGGAAGAAGCGTCCCCCGACCGAGCTCGAGGATTATTTGGAGGGAAGGATCGTTCGGATAAAGAGATTAATCGACGAAGGAGAAGCCGATAAGGCGCTAGAAGAGGCCCGGGCCTGGATCGCGAAAGCCCCCGGCGAGGTCATGGCGCTCATCGGGCTGGGCGAGGCGGCCGAGGCAACGAAAGAGTTACGGCTGGCCGCCCGCGCCTACGGCTCGCTCGTCGACAGGTTCCCCTCGCGCGCGGACATGCGGCGCGCCGCGGGCCAGCGGCTGGAGAAGCTCGGCGCGGTCGGAAACGCTCTGGCCATCGACACCTTCGAGCGCGCGGTCGCGCAGCGACCCGACCATCCGTCGAGCCACCGCCTGCTCGCCTTTGCGCTTCTCCGGGATGACCGTCCGGAGCAGGCCTTCGATGCACTGGTAAAGGGCTACCGGCACTCCTATCCCGGAGGCCGGTTCGAGGGTGTCCGCGACATCCTGGCCCAGGACCTCGGCATCGTAGCCGCGGTCTGGCGGCACCGGCGTCCGGAGCACGAAAAACGGATAGGGCAAGGGCTCGCGCGTCTGGGCGTCTCGGCCGCGAACAAGGCCTCGCTCCGGATGATCCTTTACTGGGAGAGCGACGCGAGCGATATCGATCTGCACGTTTATGATAAACGGCGGGAACACGCGTTCTACTCGCAGCGAACGCTCTCCACGGGCGGCAAGCTGCTCGCCGACGTGACCAATGGGTACGGTCCGGAGTGCTTCGCCATCCAGGGGCGTGGCCGCGGCTTCCCCTACACGCTCTTCGCCCACTACTACTCGCAGGGGCCTATGGGGCACAGCATGGGCAAGCTCCAGATCGTCGCCCACGACGGGGCCGGACGCGTCGCCTTCGAGGAGAGGCCTTTCGCGGTCATGAAGAACGACGCCCAGGTGCCGCTGGGCAGGCTGGAGCGTTCGCTGCTTTGATGCGCGCGCTCTCTCCGCGGTCTCGGTTTTCCATCATGGATAGTATCGATCGGTCGTTCTGAGACCTTGACGGTCACGCGTTCGAACCGCGTAACGCCTTACCTCATTCGATGATAGCGAAGTCGGCTGGATCCGTAGCCACCTGGGTTATCAGCGTGTGCCTCGTTGAAACTGTTGTGACGTTGGCGAAAATCTGAATACCGGTGGGATCGGAGGCACGTGTATAGAGCCGTCCGGTCTGGTCGAACAGCACCTTTCGGGGAAAGAAGCCGGCGTCCAGCGTATTTATCGGCACGCTGGACGGAGCCAGCGACGACGGGCCCGTGTAGATCAAGACCCCGTCGCTGCTTGTCGTGATTGCTAGCATGTCGTTCAACACGGCAATCCCCCAAGCGTCGGTGCTCGGCAGCGTAACGGCAACATCGGCGGCCCTTACAGAAGAAATGCTGGCGGCGTTGCGCCAGATGCGCAATTGTGCGTCACCACCAGCCCTGCCTTGGCAGGTCACGTAGAGATCATCGGCGTGCAGTGTCATGGCCCAACTGTTGCAATCGGTGTCGAGATCGAGGTCCGGGGTGAGAGTTCCACTGCCCGCAAGAGGGTCGTTGTACATCACAACCCCGCCGCCGCTGATCTGACCGGCAAACACCCTCTCGTTGCCGGCGGTTATCGCGAAACCGATGAGTTGCTGGTAGGCGTGCGAAACGATCGGACCGGCAACGGTCGCATTACCGAGTGTCGACGCGTTCGGGTAGCTGCGGAACACATCATTATCCGAGCGGGATAACCACAGTGTTCCATCGGAGCCGGCGAACATCTTCGGACGCCCGAGAGTCGAAAACGCGCTGACCTCACTCGCGGCAATACCCGCGTCCCTCAACGCTCCGTCAGCAATGTTGGCTGCGTCTTGATAGAGAGCGATAGGGAACGAGGCATCGGTCGAGGCCACCGCAAGCGTGTCGCCCAAAACCACGACGCCGACCGCCTCGGTGATATCTCCCAAGACGACGTCGGCGGACGCTGGATCGGCGCTAGCTGCGAGAGTGTCTGCATTGTCTAGGATCTGAACGCCGTTGCTATCGACGTTGGCAATGACCAGTCGGGGCGCCAATGGGCTGCTACTGCCGCCGCTGCCACCGCTGCCACCGCTGCCACCGGTGCCACCGGTGCCACCGCTGCCACCGGTGCCACCGGTGCCACCGCTGCCACCGCTGCCACCGCTGCCACCGGTGCCACCGGTGCCACCGGTGCCACCGCTGCCTCCAGCGCCTCCTGCACCACCTGCGCCACCGCTTCCTCCGTCGCCACCGGCGCCCGCTTCGCTCGTGCCTGCCGCGCCTCCGTCAACTGCACCTGCACCTCCATCACCACCCGCAGCCGAGGCACCCGCTCCGCTCGTGCCTCCTGTCCCCCCATCCGTGTTTCCTGCGGCACCCGCTGCTCCGCCCGTGCCGCTACCGCCCGAAGCTGAATCGCCCGCTACACCTCCGTCCTCTGAGGTAGAACCTTTGCCGTTCTTAGCCGAATCGCAAGCCGCGAACAGCAAACCCGAAAGTAATAGCGCCAGTAAGGTCGAATTCGAATTAATTGGCGCCCCCTTCCCGCTGCGGAACAGCTCGGTGGAATGTCAGAGTCCCTAATAGTCTAATAGTATCTCTTTTGTGCTCTTGCGGTCCACCGGTCGCGGTGCCTTTGGTAAGGCCGCGCGCCGGGCAACCACCCTGTCCTGGTACGGCTGCTTCCGTGGTGGAGATCTGCGGGTGCAATCCGAAGGTGGGACGCAGCGGCGTTCACGGGTTGCTCAAGGGACGGGTGGCGCTGAAGGATCTGAAACCGTTCCGCGAGGCCAAGTCGGGCTCCTTGGTCGTGTGCGAAAACAAGAAAACTTTCAAACCGGGTACCGCGGGCGTCGTCCACCGCTTCATTCACCGCGTCTGTCTTCGTAACAACGACCCCAAGCTATGCAAGCCGTAGAACTGAGCGCCCCCTATCTTTCTCGCCGACTGTCTCGGATTCCCATCGCCGGAAGCGCCTGTTATCATCCGCGCGAGGGCAAAGGACATGAGGGGAAGCGTTGCGCTGTTAACCGTATTGGTAGTGGTTTGCTGGTCGCCGGCCTGCTCGGATTCGGACGGGGCTGGCGGCGACGCCGGGGGCGCCGCCGTCGGCATTGGCTCTGGCGGCGATAGCGGACAGAGCGGCCAGAACGGCGCGGGAAGCGGCGCGGGAAGAGGCGCCAGCGGCGGAAGCGAGCCCGACGGGACAGACTCGGGGACGGCCGGGAGCGAGGGCGGCGGCTCGGGCGAGGCCGGCGCTTCGGGGGCGGGCGCGGATGGCTCTACCGCGGGCGACGGTCCGGATGGCGGTTTGGACGGCGGATCGGCCGGCGGGTCGGGCGACGCCGGGCGTCCGGAAGCGCTCTGCGACCTTCCGGTGCAGCTCTATGACGTGTCGAGCCCGACCACCACGGTGGGGGAGGGGACGCCGGAGAGCTGTACGGCCGAGAAGCTCCAGCAGGCGGCCGATGTCGGGGGAACCATCGTATTCGATTGCGGGGCGGCGCCGGTCACCATTACGGTTTCGTCTACCATCGTCTTCACGGCGGAAACCGTGCTGGATGGCGGGGGGCTGGTGACGCTCAGCGGCGGCGGCACCTCTCGCATTCTCTATCTCGACTCCGGCTATGACCAGACGACCCCGCGGTTGGCCGTACAGAGGCTGACCTTTCGGGACGGCAGCAGCCCGGCGGGCGGGGACGACACGGCGCAGGGGGGTGGTGCAATCTACCGGGACGGCGGAAGCCTGACGGTGATCGACTGCGACTTCATCGACAACCGGGCGCCCTCGCCAGGACAGGATATCGCGGGAGGGGCCATCTATGCCTTCGGAGGCGGCGAGACCGTGATCGTCGGCTCGAGCTTTAGCGGAAACCAGGCCAGCAACGGCGGGGCGGTGGGAAGCCTGAACGGGGATCTGACCCTGGTTAACTGCGTGTTCACGGACAACGCTGCTACCGGTACAGAGGGCAACCCGGGCAACGGCGGCTGCGGAGGGGCCATCTACCAGGACGGGGCGGACGAGCTGAGCACGCTCTGCGGGGTCACCATCCGCGACAATCGGGCCGGCGCCATCGGAGGAGGCTACTTCCGGGTTTCAAACGATCTATCCGGAACCATGACCGTGGAGCGGACCGCGGTGGACGCCAACCAGGTGACGGCGACCGATTCGGGTAACGCCGGGGGGCTCTACCTGCAGGGGCTGGATCTGACCATCACCAGCAGCACCATCTCCCGCAACCAGGCCTTTTACAACGGCGGGATCTGGATCCACTCGAGCCAGGCCGATCTTACCAACCTGACCATTGCCGAGAACGCTGCCTTTGGCAGCAACGGGGGCGGGATCTGGCTCAGCAACAGCCCCACCGGCACGCTGCTCAACTGCACCATCGCCAACAATCACTCCACCGCCACCGACCAGATCGCAGGGGCCATCTTCGGCGCCGGGTTGTCGCTGCGCAACACCTTGGTTTCGGGCAACACCGCCATGTGGGTTCCCGGCTGCAACGAGACGCATCCCGACCTGGGAGGCAACCTGCAGTGGCCCGACGGCGCCCTGTGCACCGATTCCATCACCGTGCTCGACCCGGAGCTCGGGGCGCTCGGCGACAACGGCGGCCCGACCGAGACCATGCTCCCCGGCCCGTCGAGCCCCGCGCTTTCGCGGGGCAGCGACTGCCCGCCGACCGATCAGCGAGGAGTGGCGCGAGCTACCCCCTGTACCGCGGGAGCCGTCGAGGTGCCCTAACCTTACCGTGTCAGGCGTGCTGTTCGATAAAGCGCAGGATGGAGGGCCAGACCTCGGTCTCGGCACGCCTGCCGATGATGAGATCGAAGTGGCCGTACTCGTGGTAGGAGCCGAACTCGGATCCCACGCAGAGGACCTCCTTCTCGGCGGCGTTCGTCAGCCGGCGGGCGGTCTCCCGCACGGCCTCGACCGGGCACTGGGCGTCGCGGCTGCCCGCGATCAGGCAGATGGGTAGCCGGAAGGCATCGGCCCGTTCCAGGTAACGGATGGCGCCGCCCTTGCGGGAGAAGCCGCCCGGTTTAAAGGTGGTGGCCAGATCGTCGAGCAGGCGAAAGGGGATGATACCGAAGCCGTTGGCGAGCAGGTCGCGGGTGATGGCGCGCTCGAGATTGAAGCGCCACATGTTCATCTTTTCGGCCGGCAAAATCGGGCCATACCCGGCCGAGAGCCCGTTCAGCCGCGCGAGCAGCCCGAAGGGGAGATAGGTCAGCCAGTTTCCCGCCAGCCAGCGCATCCGTAGCGTTTCGCGGTGGACGTTATGCCCCGGCGTGAGGTCCAAGGCGGAGCCGACGGTGACCAGGCTCTGTACCGGCGCGTCGGGGTTTTCGATGCCGTAGAACATCATCAGGATTCCGCCCATGCTGTGGCCGATCCAGTGCAGGCGTTCCTGTCCACTGTCGCCGCGCACAGCTTCGATGATGGCGGGTAGATCCTGCTCGAGGTAGTCGTCGATGCCCCAGGGACCGGGCGGTCGCTGCGAACGGCCGGCCCCGCGCAGCTCGGGCAGGTAGCAGTCGAAGCCGGCCTTCGAAAGGTACAGGGCGAGGGAACGACCCGGGTAGTCCAGCGCCAGGCTCTTCGATCCCAGCCCGTGTTGCAGGACCACCGCGCCCCGGGCCGGTTCGGCCGCGGTCGGGAAGCGGCGGATCCAGAGCGAGATTCCGTCCGAGGTCAGGCAGGCGAAGTTGTTGTCGGGATTGCGCATACCGGAGGGGGCTCTACCAGAGAATGCCCGCCGGGCAAACCGCCCCCGGCAAGTGCGTTTAGTTGTTCTTTTTTTCCGGCTTGCGCGCGGCGCCGGGGGAGGTGGAATGCGGTGTATTACCGTCGGTTCTCGACGCGGCGCGCTTCTGCGCCAGCGCCGCCCGGCGTTCCGCCGCCGCCTTGCGTCCGCGGACAGCGGCGCGTCTGGCCATGGCTTTGCGGACCGCGGCGATCTGACGCCGTTTCTCGGCCCGTTGCTCGGCCGTCATCTTGCGCTGGGTCGCGGGTGCGATGCGCTTGCGCACCTGCTCGGGAACGGTATCTAGATCAAACCATTGCAAGGGGTTCCGCGGCCGCCCGTAGATGCGGTATTCGAAATGCAGATGCGAGCCGCGGGCGATACCGGTATGGCCCACCTCGCCCAGAACCTGTCCGCGCCGCACTTTCTGGCCGGGGAACAGGTAGAGGGCTTGTGCGTGAGAGTACAGCGCAACCGTGGCGTCCGCGTGCACCACCACCATCAGGTTGCCGTATCCCCTGACCCCGTTGTCGGCGTAGATGACCAGGCCGCCCTTCACCGCCCGGATGAGCGTCCCGTCGGGGGCGCCGATGTCGATCCCCTTGTGCCAGCGCCTTCGCTTGCTTCCCCGGCGCACCCGGCCGAATCCCCGCCAGAGCTGTCCTTCCGGCACCGGCCAGAGCAGCGCATCGGGCTCGCTGTCCGGGCCTGCGGCCTCGACCCAGGCGGCGGGCGGCGGATCCAGGGTGACCTTGGATACGGCCTTGACATCCCCCAGCTCCAGCCGCTTCGCCAGCTCGGCCTCCGCGCCGCGCGGCAGAGGCGCCCGTCGCGGGCCCTGGCAGAAGTTGCGGTAGCGGCCGCGCCGAATGCACTGCCGGCCCCGCGAGGGCAGCCACTCGGTCGGCGCCGGGGTGTCGAGCGCCACCCGCTCGGAGGCGCTCTTGACGCCCGCGGCGGGTACGCTGGCCGAGGGGTCGGCCAGCGCGGGTGCGGCGGGGAACGCTAGGGTGAAGGCTAGGACCGCGGCGTACAACCGAGCGGGAAATGCCGGAAGCCGCATCGAGCGCCTTCTTCGATCGCGGATTCGCTCAACCATAAACGAACGGTTCAAGGATACACGAGTTTCTCGTTGCCGTCACCGTATGTACTGCAGTCGGCAATCCTCGCAGGGGAGGGGCTTGCCCCCTCCCGGCAATACCGTTTGCGGATGAATAGGGCGGCCGCGAGGCCCGCCCTTACGAGATACGAATGCTGGGTACCGCGATGGCGGGCGGTCGCGAGGCCCGCCCCTACGATTTGCAGCCCCCGTGCAGGGAGCGATCGATGATCTCCTGCTTCATTTCCGGAGATAGATCGTTGAAATAGGCGCTGTAGCCCGAAACACGCACCAGCAGCCAGGGGTGGCTCTGCGGATCGTCCCGGGCCTGTAGCAGTACCCGTGGATCCAGTACGTTCATCTGCACCTGCAGCCCCCCGCGGTCGAAGTACCCGCGCACCAGCCCCGTCAGGGCGTCCACGCCGGTCTGTCCCTGCAGGAAGGTGGTGTCGAGCTTGAGGTTCAGGTTGATGCCGTTCTGCGCGGTCGCCGCCAAGTCCAGCGAGCTGGTGGAGTTGAGCGAGGCGGTGGGCCCCAGCCGGTCCAGGCCGTCGCACGGGGAGAGCCCGTTGGCGAGAGGACGGCCGGCTAGTCGTCCCGAGGGCAGCGCTCCGGTGGCCTCTCCGAAAGGCCGGTGTGCGGTGACCGAGTAGAAGCCGGAGAGATAGGGGCCGCCCCGGGTGTTGCCCTGGCCGACCAGCGCGCGGTTGAAGGTATGTAGGACGAAATCCGCCTCTCGATCCACGCCCGGGCGGTCGTTGCCGTACTTGTCCGTTTGCAGAAGATATCCCCGCAGCGCCTCGAACCCCTGGAAGTCCGCGCGCAAGGCTTGCAGCAGGGTGGCCATGTCGCAGCGCCGTTGCTCGAAGAGCACCTGCTCGATGGCGGCGAAACTGTCGGCCACGTCGGCCACGCCCACCGCCTGTACGCCGCTGCTGTTGTACAACGCGCCGCCGGCGGTGGAGTCCACGCCCTTTTCCATGCAGCCCTGCAGCAGCATGGAGGTCAGCGGGGTCGGGTGGAAGCGGGCGTTGGCCCGCTCGATGGCGCGCAGGTCGCCGAGCAGGCGCGCGATCAGGTGCTCGACCTGGGTGGCGAAGGCTTGCCGGACCTCCTCGATGGTGCGGAAAGCGGAGGCGCGACGGGTGCGGGCGCCGCCCGGCTTGAGCCCCAGGGCCCACTCCAGGCAAAGCGCGATGTTCACCAGCGCGGCGTCGGTGGATCCGAAGGATTTGCCGCAGACCGCCGGCTCCACGCATCCCACCGGCGAGTAGTCGCGCGCGTCCTGGAGCGGAATGCCACGCGAGACCAGCAGCGGCACCACCGCGTCGTCGTTCATCAACGAGGGCGCGCCCGAGCCGTCGCGCAGCATGCGCGCGATGCGGTCGAGATACTCGGGCGGGCTCCGGCGGTGGATGCGCGCGTGGTAGTTGGGCTGCCGCATGCGCAGCTGCTCCATGGCGTCCAGGAAGAACCCGGTGAGCTCGTTGGTCGCGTCCTCGCCGCCTGCGTCCATGCCGCCCACCACCACCACCTGGCCGTTGAACATGCCGCCGTGAAAGCGGGTGATGCGGTTAGGAAAGACCGGGACGATTTCGCTCATCTTGACCGTGAAGCAGCCGATGAGCTCCCGGGCGCCCGCCTCGTCGATGTTTCCGGCTCGCCGGTCGGCGAGATAGTACGGATACAGGACCTGATCCAGTCGCCCGGGGCAGACCGAGTTGTCCAGGCTCTCCTGATTGATGGCGATCTGCGCGAACAGTAGCGACTGCAGCGCCTCCTGCAGGGTTTCGGCCGGATAGCGGGGCACCCGCTCGCAGACGCTGGCCATCTGCATCAGCTCCTCGCGCCGGTCCGGGTTGCGCTCGCGGTCGGCCAGGCGGCGAGCCTGTCGCGCGTACCGTTCCGCGAAGCGTTCCAGCCCGCAACAGACGATCTCCACCGCCTGGTAGAAACCCCTCGCCTCGGGATCGGCGTCCGTCATGCGGTTTCGCGCCTCTTGCTTGATCCCGCTGGTACCCGTGCGAAGCAGCCCGGCGTAGTCGGGCAGCACGTGCGAGATGCCGCCGATCTCGTTGATCAGGTAGTGCTTGCCCGCGAGCTGATCGAGCACGAACTTGATGGCGCGCGGCAGGGGAAAGGCCCTGAGCGCCAGGAATCGGGTTGTCCAGTAGGGCAGCACTCGGGTCAAAAGCAGCAGCCGGTCGTTCTCCGAGATCTGCAGCGGGTTGACCTGCCGCTTGTCGATGATCAGCAGGTCCTCTGCCAGCACGCCGTGGTGAAGCTCGGGAAAGATAGAGCCGCCCACCCGCTTGGAGGTGAAGCAGCCCACCAGCAGCTCGTCCGAATAGATGCGGGCGGCCCGGTTGCGCAGCACGTGCGCGAGCCCGGCCGCCTGCTGTACAACAACCGGCTTGCCGCGGTCGACCCGCTTGCGGAAGAATTCGGTGAGCAGCGAGGCCCTTTCTACGCAGATGGTGGGCCGGGCGGTCTGCACGGCCCGACGCAGCCGCCAGACGCGGTCGGTGAACAGTTGGGTCCCGCCGGTGCGGTCCGCCGCCCTGCCGTTCACCCGGCCCGTCTCCGGCGTGCTCGTCTCCGCGTCGAGGATCTGTCCGTCGCCCTCGCGAACCGTTTCGATTCCCCGCAAACGAAACAGCTCCGACACGCGCTCGAGCGCTTGTTCGGCTCCCCGTCCGTCCAGACCGAGTCGGGGCTGGTCGCTGTTGATACGGGGTATCTTGGCCTCGCCGGCTGCGTGATAGGGCAGCAATCTTATACGCGGCTGCCCCAGCTTCTGCAGCAGCTCCGCGATGCCCGATACGCACGGCTCCGAGTCGTTCAACCCCGGCACCACCGGCATACGAAATGCAACACTGGTCCCGGACTCGATCAGCCGCCCGGCATTGTTGGCGATACGCTTGCCCGGAGCGCCGGTGAGCTGGCGGTGGCGCGAATCCGGATAGGCTTTTAGATCGAAGTAGAAGAGATCGGTGTGCGGCAACACGGTCTTGAAGGCCTGGAAGGGCACGGCCCCGCAGGTCTCGATGGCGGTGTGCAACCCCTGCTGCTTGCAGGCCGAGAGCAGCTCCGCGGCAGGTCCGGCTTGCAGCAAGGGCTCTCCGCCGGAGAGGGTGATCCCTCCGCCACTCGCGCTGTAGTAGTCCCGGTCTCGTGCCACCTGTTCGAGCAGGCTCTCGACCGCGACCGGCTCGCCCACCAGCCTGAGCGCCTGGTTGGGGCACGCCCGGGCGCACTCGCCGCAGGCCTGGCACTTCGAGCGGTCGATGCGCTCCGGCCCGGAGCGGATGGCCCCGTGGGGGCAAGCCTGCAGGCACTGAAGGCAGCCCGCGCAGCGGTCCGCGTAGAACGCCGTCTCGGGCTCGGGAAGCAGCGACTCCGGGTTCTGGCACCAACGGCAGCGCAACGGGCATCCCTTCAAGAAGGCGACGGTGCGGATACCCGGCCCATCGTGAATGCAGAACCGTTGTAGATCGAAAAGCAGCAGCTGGTTCGAAGTGGTGTTCACGGATAACCGATCTTTGCCTACGGTATAATCTACCCCGCGACCAGAGGGCGGACAAACCGGCTGCCGTCGCTCCTTGCCCTCGGCGCCTAATCCTCGCCGGTATCCGCTCAAAATCTACTGGTAGCGGCAATAGCGTTACCTGCGAGTGGATCGCCACTGCTTTACTGCGAGAGAAAAGCCGTTCGGCAGGGTATTGTACCTTTTTCAGTCGCGCGCCGAGCCATGCCAGCCCGGCTCTGCAGGCCGTTTATCCCGGACAGCATTGCGACGCCGGCCGGGCGCGGGCGGTCCGGGGCCGACCGGCGGGGGCGTCCCGCGTGCCAACC
>CAYVFC010000027.1:0-16618 GCA_964450715.1 uncultured Sandaracinaceae bacterium
GATGCTTCGTATCAGTTATCCTATATTTTGAGGTGAGATATCCGGACAGAGCCTTATTTTTTCACGGACGCTTAGGAGGCGGTAGAGAGGGGACGAATCGAAAAGGTAGGCAATCGGGATTCGCCATGCCGCATTTACGATCACTCATTCTTTCGGTTTTCGAACCGTCCCCTCTTCACCCGATCGACATCGACCGGAACATGAACACCGTAACGGACACGGATCCGAATACAGGAGGCCACCAATGCACGTAGCGGATTTGTTAAAAAGCAAGGCCGGTAAACCGGTCATCTCCTTCGAGTTTTCCCGGCCCAAGACCGAGAAGGCTGCTGCCAGCCTGGAAGAAGCCCTCGACCACCTCGTCGAAGCGAAACCGGACTACGTTTCGGTGACCTTCGGCGCCGGGGGCAGCACCCGAGAAGGGTCTTTCGAGCTGGTGGACAAGCTCAAGAACGAGCGCGGCCTGCCCACCGTCGCCTATCTGGCCGGCGTGGGCCTGGCCCCGGACGACCTCACCGTCTGTCTCGACAAGTTCAAGTCCCTAGGGATGAGCACCATCTTCTGCATTCGGGGCGACGCCCCCACCTGGGACGACAGCTACAAACCCCACCCCGAGGCTCTACAATACGCCTCAGAGCTGATTACGTTTATCAAGAACAAGGGCTACGACTTTTGCCTTGGGGCGGCGGCCTATCCCGAAGGCCACAGCGAGGCCGAGAGTCTCGATAAGGACATCGAGGCGGTCAAAATCAAGCAGGATGCGGGCGCCGAGTACATCGTGGCCCAATACTTCTATAACAACCAGTACTTCTACGACTTCCTGGAAAAGGCTCGCGCCGCGGGCATCACCGTGCCCATCGTGCCGGGCATCATGCCCATCTACACCGTCAAGCTAATGGAAAACCTGGCCAAGGTCTGCGGCGCTACCATCACCGAAGCCGTGCGCGACGGGCTCGCTAAATGCGATCCCGAAGACAAGGGCGCCGTGGGCGCCTTCGGCATCGAGCTCGCCACCGAGCAGTGCCGCGACCTGCTCAAGCACAAGGTGGCGGGGTTGCACTTCTACACCATGAACCGCTACAAAGCCACCACTACCGTCCTGGCCAACCTCCGCAAAGAGGGGCTGTTGTAGCGCTTTCTCCTCTTTTTATACGCCCCGTTTTCGGCACCTTACGCGGTTATGTCTTTCTTCAATCTATGAGCATCTCTGCTTACGAAAAGAAAAGTCAAACTCTCTGCCCATCGTAGAGCGGCGAATGGGTTGAAAAGTCTTTGAGTTTGCGAGGATAGAGGGGCCAGATGCGGCTCTCGGTCCGACGGTAGAGCCATTTCTAGGAGGGACGAGGCCGCAGATGGCCCCTCTAGACCGCGAACTCATGGCGTATTCAACCCGATCGGATGCTCGGGCGTCCAGGATACCGAGGCGTTTGAGCTGCCTAGCCACCGTCCCGAGTAGGGAAGTTGAATCCGCCGTCGGGGATATTGAAGCCTCCATCGGGTATGTCGAACGGCACGATATCCCAGCAGCAGCCCTGACCGGTCGGACAGCCCACCGCCATCTCGGTCAGGTTCTCGCCTACGCAGGATCCCGTCGGCACACAGGCGACGCTGTTTATATAATTGGCCATCATGGTATTCGAGCTGATCTGCGAGTAGATGGCGTCGCACTGGTCGGTGGCGATGCAGCAAATCAGATCGGTCTCGCAGTTACCCGAGGCCGAAAACGTCGGCATCATCCCGCTCACGAACGAAGGCACTATCGCTCCGATATCGAACTTGTCGGGCGTTCCGCCGGGGCACGACGCCGTGGACTGTTGGCAAACGCCGTTGAGCGCCATGAACGCCGAGCCCAGCGCGCACTGCCCGCCCTCGGCAACCAGCGCCGCAGCGTTTCCGGCTGCTCCGCCGGCCCCGGCGCCGCTTCCCGATTCGCCCGCGCTGCCTCCGTCGACCCCGGCGCCGCCTGCGTCTCCCGACTGACCGGCCTCGGCGGTTCCGCCGCTGCCCGCTGCGGCACCATCGTCATCGTCATCGTCGCCTCCGCAAGCCACCAATACGAGCAACAACGCCATTGCCAGCGTCCCATAGAGCCACACCCCTGTTCCCGATATCCAGTTCGCCTTCGACATCACCGCACACCTCCTTGGTTGAACGGGTCCATCTACCCCATTTCCCGCTCAGAAACCAGCGTCCTCGGGCCGGTTCGTCATGTACGTGAGTACAATCCTCCTGGGCGACTTCTGCCTGAGCGACAACGGCTGCGCCAGCGAACGCTGCCAGGCAGGCCGGTGCGCACGGCCGGCACAGTGCGGGTTGTGAGGCGTTAGCGAGCGAAGAGCTCAATTGCGGGCAAATGCGATAACGTCTGCCTACCTTGAGTGGGTGCCGACGATTACAATAATGCGGCCGAGAGCGAGAAATACGCTATCTTATACCCATGTTTTCACCGATCGACCTGGACAAGCCCCTCGGTAGCGCTGACCTCGACGAGCTCGACGCGCTGACCTGTAGGTACGAGATTGAGCTTTCGCTGAGCGGCTTGCAGGGTTTTTTCGCGGCCCTGGCCAGTGCTCCGACGCTGATCCAGCCCAGTACCTGGATGGGATTGCTGGTGGAGGAGGTCGAGTTCGATAGCGAGCAGGAGGCGAACCGTGTCGTAGGCCTTCTCCTCCGCCTCTATAGCCAGGTGGGTACCCAGATAGGCCAACGGTCAACGCGGTTTCTTCCCGAAAGGGAAGAGGTAGAAGCTTGGTGTTTTGGATATATGAGAGGCGTCGAGCTGGACGACGTCTGGGATGAAGAGAGCGACGAAACCGTGCAGGAGGCGTTGTTCTGCATCGCCGCGGTCGCGGGCGATCTCACGGAGAAAGACCTGGAGGCGATCTTCGAAGACGAAAGCGTGAAAGACTGGCTCGAGGAGCAGCGGCAGAACCTGCCCGATACCGTTCTCTTTCTCTACGACTACTGGGGTGATGCTCGGAAATCGAGGGAGCCCCCGGCGAGGAAGAAGGTCGCCCTGAATGATCAGTGCCTCTGCGGCAGCGGCAAGGATTTCAAGGAGTGCTGCGGGAAGGCAAATTGAAACCACTTCTAGAACGAAACCGCTACTTGAGCGCCAACCGACTGGGCGTTGCCTCCGTACAGGTCGCTTTCCGGATCGACCATTCCCCCCTCTATGTGCACGACCTTTTTCCGATCCGTATACTTGCCGTAGTATCCGTACGCCCCGGCGCCAAAGCTAACGTCATCGCCTTCGTACAAGTACCTCGCCCTCAGGCCAACGCCCTTGTTGTCGTCCAGGTCGACGACGGACTCGATGGGACCTCTTCCGCCTTGGTAATATTCCTCGGTCGTGTGTGGAATAGACGATCCGGTTGCGGCTGCGTGGGCGGGCGCCCTGGCGGCTTTCGTCCTCGGAAAAATCCTCGAAATAGCGCTCTCGACCGCAGGGAGAGATCTCTGCGGTTTTTCCTGCGGGCGCGCTCGCGATTGCGCTCCGCCGACGCGCCCGGTCTCGTCTCGTTTGTTTTGCGGTGCCTCCCCAAAGCGCCCGCTGTGAATATCGAAACCGGCCAGGTTCAGGCCATCGAAGTCGGGAACCAGACCATGCTGTATTCGTCCGGGTAAAAGCGGCGGGGAAAGATCGTTTCCGCATCGTAGGTCGCCCCGCTGAGATCGGTGCCCTTGAATATCACGCCCTCCAAGTTGGCGCGCTCGAGCCGCGCGCTTTCCAGGTTGGCGGCCTCCAGAGTAGCGCACGCCAGGTTGGCTCCCCTCAGGTCGGCGCCTTCGAGGTTGGCGATTACCAGATACGCCTTGGCCAGGTTGGCTCCCTGCAGATTCGCTTGCTCCAGGTTGGCAGCTTCGAGAAGTGCTTCTTCCAGGTCACCGCTTTCCAGATTCGCGCACCACAGATTGGCGGCGCGCAGATCGGCCGCGCCTAGGTTTACGCTCGCCAGACTCGCGTTCGCCAGGTTCGCATACCAGAGACCCGCACCCTCGAGGTCGGCGAAATCGAGAACGGCGTCCGCCAGGATCGCATTCTTGAGGTTGGCTCGGGCCAGTCGGGCGGCGGCGAGCTTCGCTCCCATCAGGGTGACGCCTTCCAGGCGGGCACCGGAGAGGTTGGCCCTCTGCAGGTTGGCCAGCACGAGATCCGCGCGCTCCAGCCGCGTATTGCGGAGGTCGGCGACCTCCAGATCCGCGTGTGCGAGGCCGGCGTCTCGCAGGTCCGCGCTCTCCAGGTTGGCGCACTTGAGCTTTGCCGCTTCCAGGTAGGCTCCCTGCAGACAGGCGCCGGCGAGGCGGGCGTGTTGGAGATCGGCACACCAGAGGTTGGCTTCCCGGAGATCGGCGCCCTCGAGGTCAATCCCCTGGAGTGTAGTAGCTGTAAGGTCGGCGCCTACCAGGTAGGCGTTTGGAAAATGGCGTTCACCCGCGTCGAAACGGAGCAACAACTCGTCGATGGTCGCTGGCGGGCCGTCGAGCGTCTGTCTAATCCTCATGTGCGAAGTCTTTTCGGCTTCGCGCGAGGGAGGAACGAGGGTTTCAGCTTCGGTACTAGCCTGCTCGACGGTCAGTTTTCGAGCCATTTATATTGTTGATGGAATCGCGCTGGGCGAGGTTGAAGGAATCCGGATCGGACGGTGTCGAAAGATCGACCAGCCGTCGGGACGTGGTTAGGCTACTCGACGGGTTCGTTGAGCAGGCTCCACAGCGCTTCGGATTCGCAGACCGTGGTCTCCACCTGCCCGAAGCGGATCTCGTCGCCCGTGGTAACGCGCCTGAGCTGGCGGCGCCCCAGTCGTTCGCCCCTGAGCCAGGTGCCGTTCTTGCTGCCGGCGTCGGCGACGAGCAGGGCACCGTTCTCTCCCTTTTCGAACCAGGCATGCGACTTGGAGACGCTGGCATGGCGCAGCACGACATCCTGATTGCGGGCACGGCCCACGGACACGCGGTTTGCATAGGAGGCAGCTTTATCGCGTTTGCGAAGCTCGGCGATGAAATGAGGGGCCAAGCCGATCCGGTGCTTGAGCGTAAGCAAGTCGACTGGCGGGATCACCGAGGATCTCTTCCTCTCGACGCGATCTTCCATCACGCTCTGCTGAACCGTATGAAAGCCTATCTGGTCGGCTCGTCCCTCCTCCCGGTAGGAGCCGGCGGCCACGTAGGCGGCGGAGAGGCCCATGAAAAGCTCTCCCGACCGATCGCTTATCCGGACCAAGAGGAACGGGATCTCGGCGTAGACCGCCTTGAAGGTCAACAGGCGCTGACCGAGGATTTCCTTCACGAGGGTTCCAGGGCTCAGTTCGAATACGTTATCGGTTTGGGCCATTGCTGTTCCAAGTGGGAATGTGGCGCTTTCGATACCGTTCGAGCTACAGAGAAACCCGTTTGTATCCGAGAAAATGGATGCTAAAAACCCTATGATAACGCGGATTTGCGGGATGGGCAAGATCGGAGCAGCGAAACGAATTCGGGGGCTTTCGAGCTAGAGCGTTGCCCCATGGCGGCCTGCGCCGTGCCGAGCCGGCGAGTGATCCCAAACCGGTTTCGGTGGGAAATTCTACCTTTCTCGAAGAGAGATCGTGGTGCCTCCTTACCGCGCGGCCGAGCATAGGGCCTATCGAGCCGAAACCGGTGTGTAAGAAATCCCTCACACCGTCGTTGGCTGGTAGCGGGCAAAGGGCAGGCTGGTAGCGGGAATTAGTCGGAGTGATACCGATTTTAATAATGTAGTCCACCCGGCTTGCCTGAATGCAATTATCGCGCTATACTATAAAGTGTTAGGTGGTAACAACATAACACGGATCGCGTTTACGCTGGGAATAGCCATCGCGGGCTGTCTTGTAGGTTGCGGCGCCGCGGAGTATCCCGGGGCGACCATCGCCGTGTTGAACGTATCGGAGGAGGCTTTCTGCGACGTCTACCTTTCACAGGTACGGGGAGAGTGGGGGGAGGACGAGCTGGAGGAGTCCGAGCGACTGGAGATCCACCAGGCGCGCAGCTTCGACGTCGAGCCGGGAATCTGGCATATACGGACCGATAACTGCCGCGGCGGAATGGTCTTCACCCGTCACGGCCTGGCGGTTCACGGTCACATTCTACTACAGATAAGACCGCCCAAGGCGTCCATCGATCGAAAACGTATTCACTGGATCGCGGCGGGTGTACGACGGTCTCACGAATTGTAGGCGTATCGCCCCCCCTATACTACACGCTGGGCTAAACCGGCGGGAGCGTGTATCCTCTACCACCGATGGCCGGTCGTGTGCTCATCTTTGAGAGTGACGCCGAGTTCGCGGAGGGGTTGCGGGCGGCTCTAGAGCAGCTCGATCTCACGGTGCTGGTCTCGGAAGACGGCGCGGCCGGCATCGGCTACGCCAAGGAGACCTTTCCCGACCTGGTAGTGGCCTCGGCAGAGCTCAAGGGGATGAACGGTTTTCTCATCTGCAAGAAGTTCAAGAAGAGCGAGCGGCTCAGGCATATCCCCTTCGTGATCCTGTCCGGGGAGGCCGGGGCCGAGGTCTTCGAGCAGCACCAAAAGCTGCCCACCCGGGCGCAGGCCTACATCAAGAAGCCGGTCGGTGTACAGGAGCTGCTGGAACGGGTGCGGGTGTTCCTTCCAGGCCGGGACGTAGACGATGCCGGGGTCGAGCAGGACGTGGAGATCGCCGAGTGGTCCATGGAGGTATCCGAGAAGCCGACGCCGATCGGTGTACGGTTCGACTCCGAACGTCCGGTTGGCGAGGCCTTTCCGCCAGCGCCCGCCGCGGAGTCGGACGAGCACACCAGCGACGCGCCGTCCGTCGCGCGGACCCGGTCGAGCGTTCCGCCGCCTCTGCCGCCTTCCCGGTCGAGCGTTCGACCTCCGGCCCCGGCGCAACACCTGGACCGACGTATAACAACCTCGCCGGACAGGCCTTCGGCGAGAGCTCGCCCGGAGCGCCCGTACCCGGTCGACACCGCCGAGGCCGCCGAGCCGGCTCGGCGCGCACTTCTCTCGGTTCCTTTGGAAGCAGGACGTCTCTTCATCGGCTGTACGCGCGAAGGGCGGGCGGTGGCGGAGAGCATCCAGCTGGGTCTCTATCCCGATATCGAGGCCGACATCGGCTCGCTGAACGACATGGGACCGGCCGGGGACGCCCTGGACCGCTTGACGGAAACCGTGGCCGGTTTCGGGACCGCCTTGTTGATCGTCACCGAGGGTGATCTCGTCCGGAATGGACATCAGGACAGCAATGCGCCGCGCGACAATACCATCTTCACTCTGGGGTTTCTCAGAGGAGCGCTGGGCAAAGGTCGCGTGTTGCTGGTAACTATAGAGGATCTTCGGTCCCACCTACCGTCCGACCTGGCGGGGACGCAGGTCATGGCTTTCGCCATTCCCGAGGATGGTGATCTACTGGCGGCCACCGACGCGTTGTGTACGCGGATCAAACGAGCAATCGAAGCAGTACGGGAGTGAGTCGCTGCGAAGGATTGCAGGCGGAGAGCGGATACGCGAGGGAAGAAAGGGAACAAGAGCATGCTCGTACTTTTCATCGACGGACCCTGGGAGGGGAAGAGCTTCAGCGACGACAACCCGCAGGGCGAGTACGACGTACCGGTCTACGAGCCGAGCGTCATCGAGAGGTCCAAGAAGGAGGCGACTCCCATGGCGACCGCGGTTTATCGCGAGGTTCATCGCTACCAGTCGCCCAAGGGTAAGACGATCCTGCTGTACTCCTCGGAGTAGGAACGCGGAAAACAAGATTGGATCAGGGCACACCGAAGAGCGTCGAGGAGCTGCAGAGGCGATACGAGGCCGGGGAGATCAATTTCGAAGGGGTCGTACTGCGCCGGGCCGACCTGCGCGGCGTCAAGCTGAAGGGAGCGGACATGTGCGCCGCCTCGCTGGCGAACGCTTTACTAGCAGGGGCCAATCTGGAAGGGGCCTACCTGGAGGGCGTCGACCTCGATCGCGCCTCGCTGGTTTCCTCCAACCTGCGCGGCGCCGTGCTGGTGCGCGCGTTTTTACGCAGCGCCGATCTCCGGGACGCCAACCTGAAGGAGGCGAACCTGACCGGAGCCCGGCTGGACGGTGCGGACCTGAGATGCATCGGCCTGAACGAGGCCGAGCTGGATGAGGCGTTGTTCGACGGAGCGACCAAGTTTCCCGCTGGCTTCGATCCCGATGCGTCGGGTATGGTCAGAATCGGGTGAACCCCTAGAGCAGCGAACGGGTTGAAACGTCTTTGAGTTCGCGTGGATAGAGGGGCCAGATGCGGCTCTCGGCCCGACGAAGGAATGGTAGAGCCATTTCTAGGAGGGACGAGGCCGCAGATGGCCCCTGTAGACCGCGAAATCATGAGCTTTTCAGCTCGATCGGTGCTTTAGCAGGGGTTGGAGCCGCACGCGTCCAGCTGGTTCTCGCAGATGCTGACCTCGGTGTAGCCCAGCAGCCGTTCTCGCAGCATCTCGGCCTCGCAAGTGGGAAGCTCGTCGTTCTTTTCGATCGTGTAGCTGCCCTTTATCTTCTTGAGGTTGCCGAGGCCGTTCAGATTTCCCAGCGCGCCGTTCTCCCGGATGGCCAGGCCTCCACCGATCTCGGTCAGGTTGGCGAGCGCGTCGAGGTTGGCCAGCTCCTCGTTGCTCGAGAGCGCGAGGTCGCGGCCGATGGTGGAGAGGCTTCCCAGCCCGTCTACGTTGCGGAGCTCCTGGTTGTCGCCCACGACCAGGTCCCTGCCGATAGCCGAAACGCTGTTCAACCCTTCCAGGCTTGCGAGCTCTCCGTTTACGGAGATCGCCAGATCACGCCCCACCGAGCTGAGAGCGCGCAAGCCACCCAGATCGGCCAGGCTCGGGTTGCCCCTGATGACCAGATCCCCGCCCACCGAGGTGAGGCTGCTCAGCCCGTCCAGCCCGGCCAGCTGCTCGTTGTTCTCGATCACCAGCGAGCCACCGATAGAGGTCAGCGTTCGCAGACCGTCCAGGTTGGTGAGCTCGGGGTTGTTGGTGATGATCACGTTGCCCTCGACGGTGGTGATTCCGCCCAGTCGGTCGATGTGAACCGAGCGGGTACCGTCCACGACGATACGCTTGGCCGTATCTGTCTCGCCCGCGCGTTCCACCCGGAATACGGTGTGGCGTTCGCCGCCGCATCCGGGCCCGATTAGCAGCGAGAACAGCAGCACGGACGCGATCGACCGCACCTGCGCCCGTATCCCCGCGCGTCGACCAGCCGCTTGCCCGCGCCCGCCGTCCTTGTCGATGGCCGACACTATGCGACCGCCTCGGATGCGACCGTCTCGGCGACGACGCTGATGCGCTGCCGCTTCTTGCCCATCCTTTCGAAACGGACCACGCCCGCCTCGCGCGCCCAGAGGGTATAGTCCTTGCCGGTGCCGACGTTGCGCCCGGCGTGAAAGGTCGAGCCTACCTGGCGCACCAAGATGCTGCCGGCAGAGACCTTCTGGCCGCTGTAGACCTTGACGCCGCGGTACTGCGGGTTGGAGTCCCGTCCGTTCCGCGTAGCTCCCTGTCCTTTCTTGTGGGCCATGCTCGTGCTCCTCGGCTATACCGTGATGCCGGTGATTTTCAATTCCGTATACGGTTGCCGGTGACCGGCTTTACGCCGATACCCCTTGCGCCGCCTGAACTTGAAGACCACGATCTTCTTCGCCCGGTCCTGCGCCGTGATCTCCGCATCGACCCGGGCACCCGGTACTAGGGGCTTTCCGATCATCGACTTCTCGCCGCCGAGCATCAGTACATCGGACAGCTCGACCTTGCCGCCTACCTCTCCCGGCAGCTTTTCCACGCGAATCGTGTCGCCCTCGCTCACCCGGTACTGTTTACCGCCCGTTCGTATGATCGCGTACATGCCAGCCAGCTTTCTCCGTTACGCCCAAATAACTTTAGCGGGCGGCAGTTTACGAGCAAGGGGGGGACCCGCAAGAGAAAAACGCCGTCCTGGAACGGTATGGTAAAAATAATCAAAAATTCCGTTAGGAGTGAACTGCCTCTGTTGACGCTTCTTTGATTACCCCCTCGATTCCGACCCCTCAAGGCGAGCCGGTTTGACGCCGTCCCGCCTATTGCTGCCCGAGCCGGACCAGCGCCATACGCGCGATCTTGTTGTTCGGGTTGAGCTCCAGGGCCTTGCGGTAAGCGGCCACCGCCCGTCCGCCATCCCCCTTGGTGTAGTACGCGCGTCCTAGCGCGGCGTGAAATCCCGAGCTTCTCGGCTGCAGCTGTATGGCCCTCTGATAAGCGGCGATGGCCCCGTCCGGGTCGCCCGAGGCGAGCAACGAGGCGCCCAGCCCGGCGTAGGAGCCGGCATGGGAGGGCGCGTAGCGGGTCGCCTCTCGGTAGGCGTTCGCAGCCTCGCGGTAACGCCCGGCGGCATAATGCTGCCTGCCCTCTTCCCGGAGCTCATCCGACTTGGCCTTGCGGTCCAGCGCCCCTCCCTTGGCCGGAACCGCAGGCGTGGTGGCCGGTGCGGTCGCCGTATCGGCGATCACCGGGACCCGTTCTTTCGGCTTCTGCCTCGCTACCGCGGCCTTTCGAATGCTTCGCGCCGGGGCGGGCTGTTCCGCGCCAGTTTCTGTCTCCGGCTCTTCCGGCTCTTCTTCCGCGGTTACCGCTGGCGTTTCCTGCGGCTGCGCGGCCGCTTCCGCCGTCTCAGCTGCTGGCGGCGGTTGTTCATCGGCCCGGGGCTCCGCGGCCGGCTCTGGCTGCTTCGTCGCGGCCGTCTCGCCTTCGACCCGCTCGGTCGCTGTGGCGCTAGACGAGGCCGCCTCTCGCTTCTCGGCCGGCGAACCGGTCATCAGCGGATCGGTTTTCGCCCCGACTTCCTGGATATCGACCTCGGACGAGCGGTCCCTGCCGATGAAGAAGAAGAGCATGGCAGCGACGATCAGCCCCCCGACCACTCCCCCCATGACCCGCCGGTCCCTGATGATCGGCATCGCCATCGTTTTGGTACCGAAGGGGTCGGCAACCGGCTTTTGATCGGGATAGTCTATGTCCCAGGTAGAGGATCGCTGCTCCCCCTTCGAGGCACGCGGCAAGGCCGCTTCTGCATCCAGCCCCGCCCGTCCCGCTTCCCCGACGATCCCGGAGGCGGCGGCAAGATCGGCCGCCTCGTGCGCGTACGGTGCAGCCGCCCCGGGACCGACCAGATCGGCGCCCTTGACGAAGGCCGTGGTCTCGTCGTCTCGTTCGTCCGCTTCCTCCGGCCCGTGCACCGGTGCCTGCTGCTGCGCGAACGGGGCTTCTTGCGGCTCCTGTTTTCGCATCATCGCGGCGAAGCGCTCGATCGGGCTCTCGGGCGTCTCCTGGGCGGCTGCTTCCAGCACCGATTCCAGGTGCTCGGCGCTGATCAGCGCGGTAGGAGAGGTATCGGTAACGCCGGCCGGTTTGTCCGGAGCCAGCTCTATCTCGTGTTCCTGCAGTTGCTGCGTCACCTCGGACGGGGGCTCGCTCGGGGTCGAGGCCACGGCGGCCGGATACTGCTGATCCTCGCTCTTCGGGATCCGGCCCAGGGCTGCCGCGCTTTCGGCCAGCGCCTTGGCCTTGGAGGGGATCTCCATGAGCACGTCGAATTCACCGGTTCCCAGCTCCTGTACCTCGGGCTCGGCTACCGGCTCCCGCGCCAGCGCTTCGGGTATGGGGGCCGGGCTCACCTCCGGGGGGGACGAGGAAGCCCTCTCCGGTTGAGAAGGGCGCTGCACGTTTCGTGGCTGGTTTTCGGCCGCAGGGGCAGCCTTGACCGGAGAGGGGATACCCGGAGCGGTTCTCAGCGGCGGAATCGAGGCGGGGCGCGCCCCGGCCGCGCTCAAGATGGTAGAGGCCTTGCCCGTGGGTACGGCCTGCGGAAGCAGGGGATCCAGGGTGCGGCGGACCTGTTGAGCCGAGAAGGGGCGCTCGCGGGGATCCTTGGCCAGCAGCGCGGCCAGCAGCGAGAGAACGGCGTCCGGCAGCTCCATCTCCGGAACCGGAGCCGGCGTGATGCGATGCGCCTCGAGCAGCGCGTTCACGTCATGCCCGGTGAAGGGGGGCTTGCCGACCAGCATCTCGTACAGCACGCATCCGAGCGAATATAGATCGCTGCGGAAGCTGACCAGCTTGCCCGCCGCTTGCTCGGGCGAAACGTAGGAGGGGGTGCCCATCAGATCGAACAGCGCGGTAGACTCGATGCGCACGGCAATGCCCACATCGACGATGGTGACGCGCGGGATGCCGGAAAGATGGGATTGAAGGATGACGTGCCCGGGCTTCAGATCGCGATGCAGCAGCCCGGCGCGGTGCAGGACATCCAGACCGGAGGCGATCTGCGCGGCCACGGCCAGGGCCCTGGGCGGCTCGAGCGCGCCCTGCCGTTTCAGCAACAACTTGAGGGACTCCCCCTCGACCCACTCCCGGAACAGCCAGAGGGCCTTGCCCGTCGGGCCCTCCTCCGGTGTTTCGCCGCTGGCGATGATCTGGGCGACCGCTCCATCGGAAAGCGAGGTCTGCTTGGCGAGCTCGCGCTTGATACGCATTCGCTCCGCCGCATAGGCGCCGGAGCTGAAACGCAGCACTTTCAGCAGGCCGTGGCGTCCGGTGAGCGTATCGTCCACCAGGTAGGACGAACCGGTTCCGCCGCGAGCGAAGCTCTCCACGAATTCGAAGCGTTCGCCCAGGCTGACGGGAATCGCTTCCGGCTCGACCTCGATCGCCTGTTCACCGTCTCGCGGACAACTAGGTTCCGTTTCCGGAAGGTAGATATGGCAGTAGGGACAGACGCGCATGGCCTTTCGGCTCGAAGTGCTCGAAAGCTGCGAGCTTAGTCCGACGGAAATCGGCGGTCAACCGTGCCTCCCTCTCGCCACTAGTACTCCTCCTCCTCCTCCTCTGCGTCCACGTCGATCCCCCACTTCTTCATGGCGTTTTTGACCGCCGTCCGATCAATGGATCCGTCGGGCGCCAGCTCGAGGAATCGCTTGTATTGAACGATGGCGGCACGGCGGTTGTTCTTCATGGCGAGTATCTCGCCCAGGGCGCGATGGGCCTCCGCCAGCCAGTAGGGCGGCTGCTCGGCCTCGTCACCGATACGGGTGGCGTTCTGCAACGCCTTGCCGGCCTCGGAGATGCGTCCAGCGTTGAAAAGCACACGGCCCAGCTTGAACCACCATTCTCCGTTGCCGTTGTCCCGTTCCAGCGCCTTCTTGTAGGAGCGGATCGCATCGTCCAACTTGCGCAGCTGGTCGTAGCACTCGCCCATGTGGGCGTAGGCTTCGGTCAGGCTGGGCTTGAGCTCCAGCGCCCGGTTGAAGTCCTTCAGCGCGGTCTTGACCGTACCTGCACGCACGCGGACCAGCCCTCGCAGCAGGAATGCCTCCCCCATGCTGGCGTCGATGTCGATAGCCTTCTGTGCCTCCTCGTTGACGCGGGCGATGTTCTTCATCCCCAGGGCGGCCTTTCCGGCCCAGATGTGGAACTCGGCCCGGCCCGGGTCGAGACTGATGGAGCGATCGAAGTGGATCAGGGCGTCCGGCGTGCGCCCCTGGGCCATCGCGATACGTCCGATGAAGTACTCGGCCTCGGCCGAGTTGGGGATGCGGCGGATCACTTTTTGCAGGGTCTCTTGGGCGGCCTCGATCTCGCCGTTCTCCACCTGGGCGGCTCCATACCGCAGCATCAGCTCCGTATTCTCTTGATCCTTCTCCAGTGCGCTGCGGTACTTCTCCACCGCTCTGCCGTGAGCGCCCTGCGCCTGGTAGTACAGGCCCCACTCTATCTCGAGGCCGGCGAAGGCTCCGTCCCGGCTGGCCACCTGGTCCAGCGCTATCTTGGCCTCGTGCAGCTGACCGTTCTTGCGAAACGCCTGGGCCATCGCGAAGCGCGCTTCCAGGTCCTCCGGGTCCAGCTCCAATGCCCGTTTGAAATGGTGGATGGCGTTATCCAGCCGCTTGCTGGCCAGCTCCGACTTGCCCCGCAGGCGATGCATCTCGGCGCTTTCCGGCACGTTGGAAGCCGCCTCGTTCAACACCGATATCGCGTCCTCGGTCTTGCCCATGTCGAAGTAGAGCTGGGCCAGCGACAGATAACCCTCGAAATCGTTGGGTTTGATCTCGATAGCCTTGCGGAAAAGAGTCTGCGCCACGTCGCGCCGCTTCAGCTTGTCTTCCGTCTTGCCCAGCCAGAGCAGGACCTCGCTGTCCTCGGGCAGCTCCTTGGAGAGCAGGGTCAGCTTCTCGCGGGCGTTCTGCAACCGTCCGAGCGAGAACAAAGCGCGGCTGATGCCGAAGGTGGCCTCCACGCTCGCCTTGCGGCCAGTGAACACCTTGGGGTTGTTGACCTTGGTAGTGTTCATGGCCGACTCGAACCTGGCCAGCGCGTCGTTGTAGCGATTCTCGCGCAGCGATACGCCACCGGCTCCCAGCAGGGCCTCCACCCGGTAGGGGTCGGCGGCCAGGGCCATGTCGTACGCTTTGCGCGCCAGGTGCAGCCGCCCCCGTGTCTCGTGCAAATAGCCGATGACGCTGTACCCCTCCGCCTTGGCCGCCTTGTAAGACCAGAGGAACTCGTTGTCGACCTGGCTGAGCCCCACGGCCTCGCGCAGCAGCCCGAGCGCCAGCTGTTCTTCTCCGCGGTCGACGAGAATGCGGGCCTTGGCGATGCGCGCGTCGATGTGGTGCGGGCTCATCTTCAAGGTCTCCTCGATGGCCGCTATCTGCGCGTCGGGGTAGTCGCGGTTCAGCAGTACCCGCGTCAATCCCCACTGTGCCCGGGCTCCGGCTCCGAGAGTGAGCGCTTTCTGGAAGGCCTTCTCGGCCTGGTCGAGCTTACCCCGCTTGAGCTCCAGCTCGCCGGCGATCAGGTGCACGTAGGGATCCTTGGGCGACCGACCGGCCGCCGCGGAAAGCGCACCGCCCGCCCGGTCCAGATTTCCCTTGCGCAGAAAGTCCGCCGCGAAGGCGATGTCGATTCCGGGAGCCACGAAGCTCCGCTCCTCCAACCGTTTGTAGATGGCGGCCGCTCGAGAAGCGTTTTCGGTATGTAGGCCGAAACGGACGAGGAAAAACGACTGGTGCATCAGGCTGCGGGTCAGCAACAGGCGGTTCAGCCCCCGATCCTTGCGGGCCATGTCCAGCTTCTTGAGCGCCGAGCGGCTGCCGCGATACGTGTCGTCGACGGCCGTCTTTTCCACGTCGGCGATGGCGTCCCGGGCGAACTCGTTGCTGCCCGCTGACGGCAGGTACTTTTCGAAGAAGTATATTCCGAATATACCGTGCTCGGTCAGCCCCATGCCCAGCCCGGCGGCGGCGATAACCCCCAGCGCCACCGCGATCTTGACCACCAGCAGGAGCGTTCGGCGCACGGCCGCTTGCTGCTTGGCCTCGAATTCCGCGCCGCGCTGCCTGCGCAAGATGTCGGGCGGAAGCGCCATGGCGTCCTCGTCGTCCAGGTCGCTCTCCTCGTCCGTGGCGCCGCCTTCCATGCCGAACTCCATGTCGCCGCTCTCGTCGTCCTCGCTCTCCTCGCTGCCCTCTCCGAGGTCGACCTCGCCGAAGCTGGCGCTGCCCAGCCCCCCGCGGCCGAGCGCGTCGAATTCACCGCCGGCTTCCTGCATCGACCCTTCATCGAAGCCGTCCGCCTCGCCGCCGGGCGGCTCGGGAAGGGGGGGCGGCGGAGCCGGTTCGGTGTGGGGGACGTAGTCCCGCGGCTCGGCGTTCAGTCCGCTGAAGTCGGCCTCCCCTCCGTCGTGGTCGTCGGTGAGCAGCGAGGCCGGCAGCTCGGTCTCCGTCGCGATTCCAGGCGCCGGCGGCGATCCAGACGCGACCGGGGGCGGTGGCGGAACGGCGGCGCCGATTCCCTGGACGGTACCGTGCTTGGGCGTGCTCAGGTCACTATCGTCCTTGGGCAACGGTAGCTCCAACTCACCGAATCCCTCCTCGATCTGTTTCGGCAGCGGCAGATCGCCGGCTGCCGCTCCGTCCCGGGGAGCGGGCAAGTCGGGCAACGAAAGGTCGGCAAAGCTCGACTCATCGCCATCGCCCTTGACTGCAGGGAGATCCCCAGCGCCCCTGGCGGCCGGCAGATCCGCCCCCCTCCTGGCGGCCGGCAGATCCGCCCGGCCCCTGGCGTCCGGCAGGTCGGGAAGGGAAACGTCGGCGAAGCTCGACTCGTCTTCGCCCTTCACCGCCGGCAGATCCCCCACCCCCCTGGGGGCGGGCAGGTCTGCCCCGTCATTGGGCGTGGGCAGGTCGGGAAGCGACAGGTCTGCGAAGCTGGCCTCCTCGTCGCCCGTTTTTGCGGCCGGCGCGGTTCCTTTGCCCTTGGGCGTGGGCAGGTCGGGAAGCGACAGGTCTGCGAAGCTGGCCTCCTCGTCGCCCGTTTTTGCGGCCGGCGCGGTTCCTTTGCCCTTGGGCGTGGGCAGGTCGGGAAGCGACAGGTCTGCGAAGCTGGCCTCCTCGTCGCCCGTTTTTGCGGCCGGCGCGGTTCCTTTGCCCTTGGGCGTGGGCAGGTCGGGAAGCGACAGGTCTGCGAAGCTGGCCTCCTCGTCGCCCGTTTTTGCGGCCGGCGCGGTTCCTTTGCCCTTGGGCGTGGGCAGGTCGGGAAGCGACAGGCCGGCGAAGCTGGCCTCCTC
>CAYVFC010000027.1:16718-67140 GCA_964450715.1 uncultured Sandaracinaceae bacterium
TGCCCTTGGGCGTGGGCAGGTCGGGAAGCGACAGGCCGGCGAAGCTGGCCTCCTCGTCGCCCGTTTTCGCGTCCGGCGCGGGCCCTTTGCCCTTGGGCGTGGGCAGGTCGGGAAGCGACAGGCCGGCGAAGCTGGCCTCCTCTTCCGTGGGTTTTGCGGCCGCGGGTGGCGGGGCCGCCGGTGTACCTACAGTCGTCGCCGTGGCCTTCTTGGCCTTGGGAACGGGCAGGTCGGCGAAGCTCAGCTCTGGATCGTTGCCTTTCGCCGGTACCGGTTCCTCGGGCTGGCCGGCGTCCGCCTCGTCCATGAGGCCGGCGAAGCTCGTGTCGAGCTCGTCCCCGGCCGGTGCGGGAAGTGCGGCGGGCGGGGGAGCGGCAGCCTCCGGTTGCGGCGCTGCTCCGAAGCCCAGGCCCTTGGGGGCGGCTGTCGCCGGCGGGGCGACTGCCGGCAGTGGGACCGACTTGCCTGCCGCCGGGCTGGGCAGCTCCGCCAGGATGGCATCGGTCTCCTCGACCTGGTCCATGGGCTTGAGCGAGAACTGCTTGGGACCGCCCGGTTCCGCCGGCTGGGCAGCCGGTGCGGTTGCCCCGAGAAGCGTGCCTCCGCGCCCGAGCTTCGCCTTCGGCCCCGGCCGCTCCGCGCTCGCTGCCGTGCCGTCCGGGGCCGCAGTGCCCTGCCCGCCGCCGGCTCCCATACCCACCATCGTACCCTCGGGCTTCTTGCGGGGCGTGATTCCCGCGGGGATGGGCGCCGCCGCGCCGGACTGCTCCTGGCCTCCAGCCAGCGTCTTTTTCACCCGCTGCATCCGGTCCGAAATCGAGGAGGGTGCCGCGGCCGGTTGCCCCCCGGCGCCTGGCGCACGCACGTCGAACGCAGTTCCGCACTTGGGGCACCGCATCTTCATTCCCCCGGGCGGAATGCGCCGCTCATCCAGTTCGTAGTTGGCGTTACAGGATTCGCAATCGACCTTGATCATGCCTGTCCACGATTGGGGTTGATGACTACGGAGTTGAGCGCAACGTTCAGCAAAGGATAGCACGGATCGTCTTTTTTAGAGATCCTGTAGTTTTTGAGGCGCGGGAGCGCGGTGCGCGTCCTGGCTCGCCGATAGGGGGCGCTCTATTGACTTGGAAGCTTTGCAGCGTGTAGACGTAGAGGTGTGAAACACAGCGTCACGCTCGAGATCGCCGGAACCCGTTTTCGGCTGGTTGCCGATGCCGACGACAGCCACTTGCAAAGGCTGGCCGCGCTGGTGAACGAACGCGTCGAGGAGCTTAAGGGCAAGACCTCCCGCGTCGCCCCGCCCGCGCAGTTGCTGGCGCTGGTCGCACTGGGGCTAGCCGACGACCTGCTCTGCGCCCAGGACCGGGAGAGCCGCGTGCGCGAGCTTACCCGGACGGCCGTGGCCGGTGCCATCGAGCGGATCGATCGCCGGATCGCCCTCGATGCTCGCGGAAGCGCCGAGTGATTCGGTCGCCGGTCGTCGGGTCGGGACCGTTTGTCGGACCGGTTCGCCCGCTGCCATGGGACGACGAGGGCGGAGGCGCGTAGGGCCCTATGAGCGACGACAACCAAGAGCGGTTGCGCCACGCGGTCAAGCAGGAGATCCGCGCCCGGCTGCGGGCGACGCGGGGGGCGCTGCCGCGCGCGGCGTGCCGGGCGCGCTCCGAGGCGATCTGCGCGCGGGTGATCGCCTTGCCCGGTTTCGAACGCGCCGAAACCGTAGCCGGTTACCTGGCCATGGGCAACGAGGCCGATCCGGCGCCCATCCTGGCCGAGGCTGCGGCGCGTGGGAAGCGCATCGCGCTTCCCCGGGTAGACCCGGCCTCGTATGCGCTGTCGCTTTTGCTCTGGTCCGAAGGAGAGCCGCTGGTCAAGAGCGGCTGGGGCGTGATGGAACCGGCAGCCTCGGCGCCGGAGGTGGCGGGTACCGAGCTCGACCTGATCATCGTGCCGGCGCTGGCCATCGATTTGGAGGGTTACCGAATCGGTTACGGCAAGGGCTGCTACGACAGGCTGCTGTCGGGCCTGCCGGGCAAGGTGTCTATCGGTATCGTCTATGATTTCCAGCTCATCGAGCAGTGCCCGCGAACCCAGGGCGACGTCCCGGTTTCCATGGTGGTCACCGACCGCCGCGCGATAGCCGAAGGCAGGGAGTTGAAAGAGGGGTGTTGAACATTCTTCTTCGCTGTTCAGATCCCTGTCGCGGGGCGACTCGCGAAGCGCCGGAAATTGGGCCGCCGAATTGCATTACCGCCCGCGATGTTGTATCGAGGTCGGTCACCACCGGCTGCTTACGAGCCCCATTCCTGCCGATCAGTTCAGGTCGCTAACCCATCCGACTTTGTCGAGCGGCGCGTGGTCAAGACGAGGAAAGTTGAATGGCCGACGAGCCGCTGCGCATCTGCCTGCTGACTTATAGAGGTAACCCCACGTCTGGCGGCCAGGGGATCTACGTCCGCTTATTGAGCCGCGAGCTGGCCGCTCTCGGCCACCAGGTGGACGTCTGGAGCGGCCCCCCCTATCCGGAGCTGCTGCCGGGCGTAGGTTTCGTCCAGGTGCCGAGCCTCGACCTCTGGAACGAAGAAGCGCTGTTTCGCCTGCCCAGCCTGACCGAGCTGCGCGACCCCATCAACCGCTCCGAGTGGGCCCAGACCGTGCTCGGGGGCTTTCCCGAGCCGTTGACCTTTTCCCGGCGGGTGGCGGAGAGCTTCAAGCGCGGCGCGGGTGCCGCTTACGATATCGTGCACGACAACCAGTGCCTGGGGCCGGGGCTGCTGTCGCTGCGCTCTTACTTGCCGGTGGTGGCGACCATTCACCACCCCATCACCGTCGACCGCAAGATAGCTTTCCAGAACGCCCGAACCATCTCCAAGCGTTATGGCCTCTGGCGCTGGTACAGCTTCCTGCCGGTTCAGCTTAAGGTGTGCCGCCAGCTCGACCGCATCATGACCGTGTCCGAGGCTTCCCTGCGCGACCTGGAGCGCGAGTACGGCATCCGCCGCGAGAACGCGCGGGTGGTCGGTAATGGCATCAACCTGGAGGTCTTCCGACCGCTGCCCGAGATCGAGCGGTCGGACAACCGTTTGATCACCACCTTGTCGGCCGACGCGCCGCTCAAGGGCTTCCGCTACCTGCTCGGCGCCATGGCCCTTCTCAGGCGCTCTCGTCCGGACCTCACGCTGACCGTCATCGGTACGCCGAGCGACCGCACCAGGCAAAAGGTCGAAGAGATGGGGCTCGGCCAGGCCATAACCTTTACCGGCCGGGTGGAGGTCGAGGCGATTGCGCGCGCCTACGCCGCCTCCGCGGTCGCGGTAGTACCCTCCCTTTACGAGGGGTTCGGCTTCCCGGCCGGAGAGGCCATGGCTTGCCGGGTGCCGGTGGTGTCGACGTGGGCCGGGGCCCTGCCCGAGGTGGTGGGGCCGGATGGAGAGGCCGGGTTGCTGGTCGAGCCGCGTGACCCACAAGCCCTGTGCCGGGCCATCGCTTCGCTACTAGATTCCCCCGAACGGCGCCGGGCCATGGGCGCGGCCGGGCGCAAGCGGGTGCTCTCGCTGTTCACCTGGCGGTGCACCGCCGAGCGTACCGTGGAGGTCTATCGGGAAGCCCTGGCCGAGCGCCGGAGCGGTTTCGGAGTACACCGGCAGCCCGAGCGAGAATCGATGGTCGGACGGCGATCCAGATCGGCCACCGCGGCTGCGGCGGCGAGCATGGTGCTGCCCTTTGCCGAGGCCACGGCGCGGCTGGCCACGCCCACCCTGCGCGATCGATCTGCCGGAGTGCTGCGAGGCGACAAGGCGCTGTCGCTGTCACCGAGAAGGTAATGCTCACCGTACGCTTGGACAGGCTCGGGTTACAGCCCGGATGCAAGATACTGGACGTCGGCTGCGGCACCGGGCGCCACATCCGGCACACCCGGCTGCTGTCGGGCGTGGTAGCGGTGGGGCTGGACCTCGGCCGTAAAGAGGTTCGAGATACGGCCGACAACCTGCGTGAGATGGACGCCATGCCGGTCGAGTGGGGCGGGGTCAACCCCGAGGCCGGCCCCTGGATGGTGGTGCGGGGGAGCGTATTCGACCTGCCCTTCGCCCCGGGCGAGTTCGACTGCGTCATTATCTCCGAGGTGCTCGAGCACCTGACCGACGACGCAGCGGCGCTCAGGGAGCTGTCGCGTGTGCTCAAGCCCGGCGGCGTGCTGGCGGTCTCGGTGCCGCGTCAGGGACCGGAGGCCGTCTGCTGGGCGCTTTCGAAACGATACCGTAACACCGAGGGCGGACACGTTCGCATCTACAACCGCGATGCGCTGCGCAAGAAGCTGGTCGACCACGGCTACCATGTCTTCGACAGCCATTTCGCGCACGGCTTGCACTCGCCCTTCTGGTGGATCAAATGTATCGCTGGCGTGGACGAGGAAGAAGCCGGGCTGGTCGCCCTGTATCGTCGCCTGCTGGACTGGGACGTGATGAAGAAGCCGCTGCTCACCCGGGCGCTCGGACGGGCGCTCGACCCCGTCATCGGCAAGAGCGTGGTCTTCTACGGAATCAAGCAATGGTAACGAGCGCACTACGCAGGATAAACGGTTCGGGCGGGCTGCTGAGCGACCGCGAGATGCAAACGACCGCGGCCTGGATCCTCGCCCGGCAGAAGCCCAGCGGCGAGATTCCCTGGGGGACCGAAGGCAAGATGGACCCCTGGGATCACGTGCACGCGGCCATGGGGCTGACCGTGATGGGTTACGGTGAGCAGGCCCGGGCCGCCTTTCGTTACCTGGCCCGCATCCAGGAGCCCAACGGGGGCTGGATGGCCAAGCGGCTCGACGGTGAGGTTACCGACCGTACCCAGGAGTCCAACCACGCGGCTTACCTCGCCACCGGTTTGTGGCATCTATACTGCGCCGAGCGGGAGGTGGACTTCCTGGACGAGATGTGGCCCGTGCTGGAGCCGGCCATCGACCTGGTGCTCTCCATGCAGGAGCCGAGCGGGGCCATCTCTTGGGCCATCAATCCGGAGGGCAAGATCTGGCGCGCGCCGCTGCTGGCCGGCTCCTCCTCCATCCACGGCAGCCTGGTCTGCGCCAACCGTATCGCCCGGCGGCTGGATCACGACCGTCCTGCCTGGCGCGCGGCTCAGTCGCGGCTGCGCCGGGTGTTGCGAGACGACATGGACGTGTTCATGAACACCGACCTGCCGGAGAAACCCGGGCGCTTTTCCATGGACTGGTACTACCCGGTCCTGGGCGGTGCGCTGCGCGGAGCGGCCGGGCGCCGGCGGCTTCTCGACCGGTCCTGGAGCGAGGCTTTCGTCGAGCAAGGCGTGGGCTGTCGCTGCGTGAGCGACCAGCCCTGGTACACGGTGGCCGAGACCTGCGAGCTGGTGGTGGCGCTCGACGCCTGCGGGCTCACCGACCGGGCGCGGGAGATCCTCTCCTGGATGGGCTGGCAGCGCACCGATACCGGCACCTATTGGACGGGCATGACCTGGCCGGACAAGGTGGTGTTTCCCGACGGCGAGCAGACCACCTGGACCGCCGCCTCGGTGCTTCTGGCCACCGATGCGGTGCTGGGCGTTTCGGCGACCAGCGACTTCTTCGAAAAGCTGGCCGGGGACCACCCGATCGAGGACGACGTGGCTGTATCCGACACCGCGGGCGTGGCCGCGGGCCCGGTTTCGGCCATCGCGGGCAAGAGCGACCCGCAACGGCGCAGGGAGCGCGAGCGCCCAGCAGCCGCAGCCGCGGTCAAGTAGCCGAGCCGAAGGCTCGGCTATCCCGAACGAAGAGAGGGATCTCCTGCAAGAGAGATTTCTCGCCGGGCTAGAAATGACAAGGCGGTTGGTCGAAATGACAGGGGTGAACTGTCATCCCGAACGAAGTGAGGGATCTGTCAGATCTTACCCGCCGCGATCAGTCCTTCCCAGAAGTCGCAGTTGTCCTTCCGGTGGCCGGTGATCGTCTCGATCGGATCGCTGATGCTGAGGATCTCGTCGGCCGCCGGGTCATAGGCCGGCCAGGTCGGCGCGCCGTCGCTGTTGGGATCTCCGGTGTGCGCGAAGCGGGTCCAGTAGCCCATGATGGCGTCCGCCGCGGTCTGGTCGGAGAGGTTACCCAGGATAAACCCCGTGTTGTGGAAGACGTAGGGGATCTCGGCCGCGTGAAAGGCGATCTCCTGCAGCTCGGGATAGACTAGCAGCGCCGGCGCGCCTTCCACCGGCCGGTCGAAGCTGTAGAGGTAGTTGGGCGTTCCGGCCGCGGCCAGCAGCTTCGCCAACCCGCGAGCCGGGCAGACGAATACGGCGTCTCCGGTGACGTCGATGATGGCGTCGGTCGGGGTGGGGTAGCTCGCCCCCGGGTATTGCGCCGCCACCTCGGTGGCGGCGTCCCCGAAGTTCCGCGACAGGGCCTGCTGGTACTCGGCCTCGGTCTGGACCGGCAGGTCTCCAAAAACGCCCACGTGGAAGAGCGTGCCCTCGCTGGTATTGGCGCCGTGCAGCACCGGCAGGCTCGGTGCGTCAGCGGAGGCGTACAGGTCGCCGGGCTGGCCGGGAATATGCTCGCCGTCCATCAGCGGCTCGAAGCTCAGGCTGCTCTCCGGGTCCTGGTAAGCGATCCCGCCCGGTAATTGCGCGGGAGGCTCCTCGGGTCCAGCCGTGATCGTCTCGGCATCCAGTGCGCGCAGGCAGGCCACTGCCTCGGCGTCGTCTTGCTGGTCGCAGCCCATGGCCGCGGCAAAGCGCGCTCCTCTCTGTTCCATGAAGTCGAGATCCTTCAGCCCCGCGGTGGGGTATCCGCTCTCCACGATAGCCTTGTGAAAGAGCCCCTGGCTCCCCGGCATGATCATGTGCAGCACCGCGCTGCGCCCTCCGGCCGATTCGCCGAAGACGGTGACGTTGGTACTGTCCCCGCCAAAGGCGGCGATGTTGTCCCGTACCCACTCCAGCGCCGCGCGTTGATCGAGAAGCCCGTAGTTACCGGATACCCCGTCCGGATCCTCGGCCGACAGCCCGGTGTGGGCCAGGAAACCGATAGCGCCCAGCCGGTAGTTGACGGTGACCACCACCACTTCGCCGTTGCGGACCAGGTTGCCGCCGTCATAGGCCCGGTCGCTCCCCCTGCCGATGGAAAAGGCGCCTCCGTGGATCCAGACCATGACCGGGAGCGGTTCGGCGGGCGCGAGGTCCGGGGTCCAGACGTTGAGCGCGAGGCAATCCTCGTCCGCGCTCGCATGGTAGGCGCCCGAGGTGGAGTCCATTTGGGGGCAGGCGGCCCCGGCGCCCTCGGCGACCAGCGTCTCGGTCCAGGCAGCCACCGGCTGGGGCGGCTTCCAGCGGTTCTGGCCGGCGGTGCTGGCCGCGAAGGGGATGCCCATGAATTTCCGCACGCCTTCATACACCGTGCCCTGCACCGGTCCGCTGGCGGTCTGGATTTCATCAGTGTAGACCGTCTGGCTTCCTCCGGAGCCCGCACTAGAGCCGGCGCTGCCGCCCGCGCCTGCCGTTCCTCCGGCGCCAGCCTGGCCTCCGGCCCCGGCTTCCGAGCCGGACGTGCCGCCCGCCCCGGCGCCCGCGGTCGAGCCGGCGCTGCCGGACGAGCCGTCATCGTCGTCGTCCGAGCCGCAAGCTACGGAGAATAAAAGGGTGATTACGGTGAGTAGACCGATGATGTGGTGACGATCGAACATGGTGATGGATCACTCTCTTCCGGGCCCCATTGGCTCCGGGCCCACCTTTTTTTGTGTAAAGCCCGTACGGATCGCGATGTCAACACTCCGTCGCTTCTCATTTATTGATTTGTCGTTTACTTTTCGTTGATATCCCGTCCGCCCCTAAGTATGTCCGACAGCGATATAGCGTAGGGGACTGCGTAGGGGACGTACGGCGTAGGGGACGGGGCTAAGTTTTAAGTTATTGATTTTCCCTGTCTAATGAATGACTCAGCCCCGTCCCCCGATATCGACGTCCCCCGAGGTCGAGCGTCGCGCAATAACTTAAAACTTAGCCCCGTCCCCCTGCTTTTGAGGTCGAGCGTCGCGCAATAACTTAAAACTTAGCCCCGTCCCCCTGCTTTTCCCCCTGCTTTTCTGCTTCCGTGCTGTCAGCGCTTTCGTCGCAACGCTCCCAGGGTCTTGACGGTGGGCAGCTCCTCGAACTGGCCGCTGTCGAGCGCCTGGCGGTAGATCTCGATGGGCGCCTGCCCGCCCTGGTTCGGATCGGGGAATAGATCGTGGATGGCCAGTATGCCCCCGGGTGCCACCTTGGGCGCCCAGCCCGCGTAGTCCTCCTGCGCGGCCTGCCGGCTGTGGCCGCCGTCGATGAAGACCATGCCGAGCGGCGTGCTCCAGACGTCCGCCGCCGCCCGGCTGCGCGCTACCAGCAACAGCGCCGTCTCCTCCAGGCCGGCGCGGCGGACGGTGCGCCTGAGCTCGAAGAGGCTGTCCATCATCCCGGCCTCGGCGTCGTAGAGATCCGGATCGTGGTACTCCTCGCCCGGCTGGTGCTCCTCGGAGCCGCGGTGATGGTCCAGGCAGATCAAGAGCCCGCCGGCCTGCCGCACCCCTTCACCCAGGTAGACGGACGACTTGCCGCAGTAGCTGCCGATCTCCAGCACCGGCCCCAGAGAAGCGCTCTGGTGCGCTAGCTCGAACAGCCGCAGCCCCTCCTGCTCGTCCAGGAAGCCCTTGCAGGCGAGCGCCGCCTCTTGCGCCTTCGGATCCATGGTTGCCGGTTTCGGTTCAGTCATGGCTCTCCTGTCGCTGCCGGGCGGTTCATAGCACGGTCGACGGTGAGAGGGGAGAGCGGTCGATCACCAAGGGGGAGGACAATACGTGTTACGCTGCTCGGCGTGACAGTACGGCCCGACAGCCGGCGCTCCGCGCTGCTCGTCTTCGCGCTTTGCGCCTTTGCCTATCTCTACCCGTTTCCCTACTACCCGAGGATAAACAACCCGAACGAGAACGTGCGGTTTTACATGACCGCGGCGCTGGTGGAACGGAGCGAGTACAGCATCGACTCCATGCGCGAGCGCTGGGGCTGGGTGAACGACGCGGCGAGCTACGGCGGAAGGCTCTACAGCGTCAAGGCGCCCGGCACCAGCCTGCTGGGCGTGCCCGCTTACGCCGCCTACCTGTGGGCTACAGAGCGCTTCGACCTCGGCTTCGACCGCACCCGGGCGCTCTGGCTCTGTCGCCTGACCGCCACCGTGGTGCCGGTGTTGCTCTTTCTCCTCTTCTTTTCGCGCTGGCTCGGTTCGCGTGCCCGCCGTCCCGCGCTGGCTGACGCCGTCGTCGTCTCCGTGGCCCTGGGCTCGGCCTTTTACGGCTATGGCCTGCTCTTCGTCAGCCACACCGTGTGCGCGACCGCCGGCTTCGGCGCCTTTATGCTCATCTACGGGGGGCGCCGCCGTTCCGACGGTAAGCGGGGGTTGTTGCTGGCTTTTCTCGCCGGGTTTCTGACCGCCAGCGTCACGCTCTTCGAGTACCCCGGGCTGGTCGCCTCGGTGGTCTTGGCCCTGTACGGTCTGGTCGCGCTGCCGCCGCTCAAGCGCCGGGTGGCCTTTGCCCTGGGCGGGGTGGCCCCCACGGCCGTCATGATGCACTTTCAGTGGCGGGCCTTTGGCAGCCCTTTCACGCCCGGACACCTTTACGTGGAAAACCGCGCGCTACGCGAGGCGCACCATGAAGGTCTCTACGGCGCGGTCGGCCCGACCTGGGAGGCTTTTCACGGGCTGGTGCTCGACCTGGGCGCCGGGCTTCTGCCCCTCACCCCCATTCTCGTTCTCTCTCTGGTCGGCTTTGCCGCGCTGCTGCGGCGGCCCGGACAGCGCGCGGACGCGGCCGCGGCCCTGGCCGCCACCCTGCTCACGCTGCTGGCCATCTGCTCCATGAACAACTGGCGCGGGGGCTGGACCATCGGCCCGCGCTACCTGGTCACCGTGATCCCTTTCATCGGCTGGGCCGCGCTGGAGGGGCTGGAGGTGGCAGCGCGCCGCTTCCCGGTCCTGGCCCTGTCGGCGGCGCTCGGCACCACCGCGGTGGCGCTGGCCGCCTCGGGCCTGCCCTCGGTCTATTACCCGCATCTGCCGCCCGAGATCGAACGCCCCCTGCCCGAGCTGTTCGCTGTGCTGATCGCTCACGGCTACGCTCCCTACAACGCCGGCAATTTGCTCGGGCTATTCGGTACGCCTTCCATGTTGCCGCTGCTGGCGGTCGCCGTGGGATCCCTGCTCCTGATCTTGCGGTCGAGCCCGGCCGCCTCCCGCAAGAGGGTCGCCGCCGGCGCGCTGCTGCTGGCGGCCGCGCTGCTCTGGCCCCTGTCTAAGGGTGCCTCGGAGGAACCCCCGGTGCGCGGCGCGGTAGGTTTCATCACCCGCAACTGGACGCCTGCCGGTCACGACCGGGCCGCCCGTTTGAAGGCCCGGCTCGGCGCTCGCACCGATGCAAACCCCGATCTGGCGAGGCGTCTGGCCGACACCTATCTGTCCGAAGGTAGGGACCACGAGGCGCGGGCGTTGCTCCCGGGTGGAAAGCGCTGAGATCCTCGCAGCGATATTGAGTTTTTCCGGTCGAAATGCGAGAAAGGGGCCACTGATCGCAGGCCTGGTCGAGGCGTCGCAAGCCCGCCGTCCGGCAGCGACGGCCGCGGCCTCGGCGCGAGCTAAAAGGAGCGTACATGCGGAACAAATCCAGCTCGGCGTTGATTACCGGTATCCGGCTTTTTCCCGTCCTAGCTCTGGCCCTGGCGATCTCGACCGGCGCGACCCTCGCGCAGGACATCACCGAGCCCGAGGTGGCCGGCGAGGTGGGGATCGCGGACCCGCTGGCCTTGCAGGACGAGCCGGTCCCGGAGCAGGGGCTGCTGAGCGACGAGCAGTGGAAGATCCGCTACCGCAGGTACGTCAGCTGGCAGGGGCCGGTAGGTGGTCTCAGGCTGGTGGACCCCATCAGCGGAGCGCCGGGCTCGGTGCGCTTTCAGCTGGGCGTGGATATCTTCTCGGACAAGGGCTACCTGTCCAAGGACGACGAGGTCGACCAGCTGGGCGAGAACCTGGCCATCAGCTGGACCGCCATCGAGCATCTAGAGGTATACGGCTCCATCTACAACAACTCCACCGTTATCAACCAGCGCGACTATGCCTCGGACGACGAGGACGAGCGGGTGGAGAACGACTACCACAGCCTGGGCGACGCGGTGCTCGGCATCAAGAGCGGCGCCTGGGTGAGCCCGGTGGTGGCCCTGGGCGGCGACCTGGGCCTGATGCTGCCCAACAAGGCCGGCTCGGTCGGCGTGCTCTTCGAGGGTATCGGCGTGCGGCTGCGGGGCGGGTTGCTGGCCGATTTCCGCAACCTCGAGTCGCGCGTACCGCTGCTGGGCCGTTTCAATATGAGCTACCTATTCGACCATACCGAGATGCTGGCCGACGACACCGAGAAGGAGCGTTTCAGCAACCTGGCGGTTTTACCAGACGAGCCCGAGAAGGAGATGCGCCAGCTCATCAGCCGCGAGGAGCGCTTCGGACTGGGCATCAACCGCGTGGACCAGCTCGGTTTCGGACTGGGTTTCGAGCTGCCCCTGGAGGCGGCCACCGATTTCTACCTGCAGCCGCTGCTGGAGTGGCAGTGGGGTATCCCCATCAACCGCAGGGATTATCTCTGTCCCGCTCCGGCTCCCGAGGGATACGCCGGAGTGCCGGATGAGTTTGAAGACGATAGCTGTTTGAAGGAGAAGGGGGTCAGCGCCTTTCCCATGACCCTGAACCTGGCCATCCGGGTGGTGCCGCCGGTCCGGGGGCTTTCGGCCCTGGCGGGCGTGGAGTTCGGGCTCACCGGAACCTCGGACTTCGTGCGCGAGCTACAGCCCACCGCGCCCTACCGGGTGCTGCTGGCCTTGGGCTACGACTACGATGCGCGGCCGGGTGAGGTTCGCGTGGTGGAGAAGCCGGTGGAGGTCGTCGCGGAGCCGAGCGAGGGCAGGGTGTTGGGCACCGTCACCGTACAGGGAGCGGAAAAGCCCGTGGTCGGAGCGGCGGTGAGCTTTGCCGGACACGAAGAGCTGTCGGCCGTGCAGACGGGCGAGGACGGGCGCTTCGCCAGCTATCCCTTTGAGGCTGGCAGCGAGGTGGAGATGGAGCTCAGCCATCCCGGCTACGAGCCCGCCCGTTGCTCGGCGTTGATCCCGGCCGAGGGGGGCGACAAGGAGACCAGCTGCTGGATGTCGCCGCTTCCGGATACGGGCCGGATCAAGGGGCGCGTGGTGGACCAGTGGGGCTCTGCCGTGCCCGGCGCCCGGGTGGAGCTGATGGGGCCCTCGTCGGTGCTGGCCACCACCGACGCGAACGGCGTTTTCGAGCAGGAGGCGCAGGCGGGCGCGTACGCCATGCGAGTAGAAGCGGACGGCTATTTGATCCGTTCCTCCAGCTTGACGTTGGCCTCGCGCGGCTCGGTCTCGCCCGAGTTGATGCTCTCGAGCAAGCCCTCGCCGAGCAAGGTATCGCTGCAGGGCAACAGCGTCCGTATCAACGGCCGTATCCGTTTCCTGCCCGGCTCGTCCGAGCCCGATCCCTCGGCCTCGGCTCTCATCGCCGAGCTGGCCGATCTCTTGCTGCGCAATCCGCAGCTTACCCGCGTCCGCATCGAGGGGCCGATGGAGGGGGCGCTCGGCGACGGGATCATGGCTCTGAACCGCGCGGTAGCCGTCAAGCAGCGGCTGACCGCCGCCGGTGTAGCGGCCGATCGCATCGAGGCGGTGGGTGGCAACACCCCCCGGTTGCAGATCACCGTACAATAGGGGCGGTCCTTGCGGCCGCCCCGATGGGGGAGGGTGCAAGCCCCTCCCCTACGGGCGAGCGAGGCCATCGTTTCGTTCAGAATGCGTGCGCGGGACAATCGTCGACGCAGACCGGGCCTGATTCACATATCCGCCAGCTCATACCTGCGCCAAGGTCGAGCTCGGCTCGGTAGCAGTCCGCGCAGCGGTTGACCTCCGCCGGATCGTCCGCGTCGAAGCTCGACACGCATTCGTCGAAGCTGAGCGTGCGGTCCTGGCACTCGTCCAGTATCGAGCAGATGGCCTCGGCGTCCGGGGGCAGGGGCTCCGCCCGGCTCACGATCTCGCCCTCGGGCCGGACCAGCCGTCCGATGAAGAGCACGGTGCGGGTGTCGCGGTCCCAGATGAGGAAGAGGAAGGGGCGGTCGAGATGGATACGCGGATTGATGGAGCCCGGTACGCCGATCACGCTGGCTGCCGCTGCCGCCACCGTTCCCTCCTCGTCGATGCCGACATAGGTCTTGTGGTAGGCGGAGCCGAGGTAGGGCCTGTCTACGACGGTGATCCCGGAGAAGTCCGCGTTCGCTTCGGAAAAGGCATCGTTCATGCCCAGCTGTCGCATGGCGGGCTCGAGATCCACGGAGCTCTCGAAGGTGAACTTGGGGATGTCGAGCGAGACGAAATCGTCTCCGGATACCTGGATGGAATCGATGATCTGCAGCAACCGGTCGCTGCTCAGCTCGGCCTCGAACTCGGCAAACTCGCCCGGGTTGGGCAGGATGCAGATCATCGACAGGTTCGCGTCACGGTAGGGAAGCTCCACCGCGCGCCAGTCCGGGGCGACGGAGTAGGGAAAATTGAAGGTCCGGTGCATCATCTCGACGCTCACCTGGTCGTCATCGAGCAGCGTGAACAGGCCCTGGCCGGTGCTCTCCCGGTCGAAGCGGTACTCCCAGAGCGCGGAAAAATAGACGGCGTTGCTGAGCGCGAACACTGTCGGCAGGTTGAACGCGCTTGCGGGCAGCAGCTCTTCGATGCGTTGCTCGGTCTGCTCAGCCACCCATTGGTTTATGCTCCGGCGCGCGCCCTCGGCGTCCGACGCGAAGTCGACCAGGTAGATGCCGGTGTCGTATTGTTGCGAGAGCAGGTCCAGGTAGCCGTCCTGCACCGGGTAGCCGTCCTGCAGCCACAGCGAGTTGACCGAGCGCAGCTCCAGGTCGTCGAGCTCGTTCAAGGCATTGAAGTGCTGCGACAACTCGTTCACGGCCGGGTGCAGCTCTTCCTGGTCTAGGTAGAAGTGAAGCGCTGCGGCCATCTGGCTCTCGGTCTGCCCGCGCGCTCCCGCGTAGGTCATGGCCATCAGGTTCGACACGCTGTAGGGAGAGAGAAACAGGTTCCGGTCCCCGTCCGCCGAGGCGGCGACCTCGCGGTACAGATCCAGCGCGAAGGCCGCGTTGCCTTCCCCGAGACTCCGCCGGTCCGACTCGGGGACCTCGACCGAGGAAAGATAGGCCTGGCTGGACCGTAGGAATTCGACCCCCTCGGGCGCTGCCGGGTTGTCGGTCTCGGTCCCGGCGCAAAAGGCGAGCAGCGGCGCGCAGAGTAGAATCATCAAATGGCTATTAACGGGTAGTCTAAGCATAGGTTTTCTCCTGGTTGCTCTTGACCTCGGACAGGGGAAACAGTTGAAAATTGATCTGCACGACCGTCTCGGGCCGGCCCTGCAGCTCTGCCGCCTGCAACAGTTCCCGGCGGAACTCCCGGATGCGCTCCTTGAGATCGAGCATCACCTCGCGGCTCACGCAGAGGGTGAGCGAGGAGATCTCGCGTTGCTCGCGCGACACGGTGTCGAGCGCCCCGGACGCGCGCTCCATCATGGCGCGGTGAAAGCTGACGATATGGTGGCCCAGGGGACCGGTGCCCGTGGTGACCAGCGGCTCGGACTGACGCAGGCGCCCTTTCTCGTCGCGCGCGAGCAGGCCGAGCTTCAACAAGGTATCCAGCGCTTTGCGCGCCTCTCCGGGGGTGATCCTGGGGTGGAGCACCCGCGCGATCCATTTCGGGTCGTTTTCGAAATCCGCCCGCGCCGCCAGCTCGCGGATGGCCGGCAGGTACCAGGTGGAGTGGTACTCGGCCTGCGCCTCGTCCAGCCGGTGGATCTGGCGGTACTGCTTGAAGCGGAACAGCCGCTGGTGACAGCGCTTCTTCTCGCTCGCCGTCCGCGCCTGGTTGAAGGCCACCAGCTCGCAGAAGTAGTCGAGCCCGCGACCGCCGAGCCCGCACCCCTCGGCAAAGCGATGGGCCATCTCCGGCGTCAGGTTGCGCTCGCCGTCCATGACCATCTTCAGAAAGTTGCTGGACTTCAGCCCCACCCGTCGCGAGAAGGAGCGGTGAGAGAACCCGTACGAGGTGGCCTTACGGTGCTGGTAGAGATCTCTGAGGTACCGGCGGTAGTCGAGGTACTCGAAGATGTTTACTGAATCGTTCGCTTCCATGGTTTAGAAGGTAGCATGAAGCTCGGATAACTACCTGTGATAACGGGTAGTTAAGGATAATTACTGTTTACTGATCGTAAACAATGCTTGGCCTTCGGGAATGAATTTCGCCCAGGGAGCCGGCAAGGAATTTCTCGCCCCGGTCGAACTGGCACCGGAAGCGGTAGCAACGGTATTGACGGGGCTGTAGGGGGTTCTACACATCTGATCCGTGGGTCCGTCGGATTTTCCGAATAACCGCCCGGCTGCGTGACCGCCAGGTCAACCTTGTATTCGTCGTTTTCCATCAACGCGAAAGACCCCATGTCGGCCTCCAACGCGATTCCTCGCGACTCCTAAACAGGCCGTGGCGCCGTGCGAAAAGCGCAGAAACTCTCGACTGAGGCGGCTCGCGGCGGAGTTCTTGCGCGAAAGGCGCAGAAACTCTCGACTGAGGCGGCTCAGGGCGGAGTTCTTGCGCGAGAGGCGCAAGAATTGATAACAGGAAAGCTTCGCGGCCTGGCCTCTTCGTGCTGTCTAGCCGATCAGAATGCTCAGGTAATTGCCCGCCTCTCGGCGTTCGCTTACGGGCTCGTTCTAATCCGATCGCACTGAGTACTTCACCGAATCCCCCTGAAGATGTGTAGAATCTTCAGCCGCAAGGCCCGCCCCTACGGGGATGGCTGACGCAGGCGCGGCCGCGAGCGCCGCCCCTATGCGGCGAGGGACCTCATATCAGCGGGTCCGTGATAAAGTGCTGAATCGGAATTCGAGGTGGCGGAACCGCTCTATATAGAGACGCACCGCAAGGGGCTGCTCCGGCAGAAAGCCGAGGCCGCACGGGAGCTGCTGTCGCCCTGCGTCCTCTGCCCCAGGCAGTGCCAGAAGGATCGCCTGGCCGACGAGAGGGGCGAGTGCCGCACGGGCGAAAGAGCCGTGGTCTCCAGTTTTCACGCCCACTTCGGCGAGGAGCAGCCGCTGGTGGGCCGGGGCGGCTCGGGCACCATCTTCTTCACCCACTGCAACTTGATGTGCCTGTTCTGCCAGAACTTCGACATCAGCCATCAAGGGCGCGGGGAGCCGGTCGGCGACCGGGAGCTGGCCAGGATGATGCTCCGGCTACAGGCAGAAGGGTGCCACAATATCAACTTCGTAACCCCGACCCACGTGGTGCCGCAGATCCTCTCGGCGCTTCCCCTCGCCATCGAGCAGGGGCTCTCGGTACCGCTGGTCTACAACTCGGGCGGCTACGACCGGGTAGAGAGCCTCGGGTTGCTGCAAGGGGTGTTCGACATCTATATGCCCGACTTCAAGTTCTGGCGTTCCGAGGTGGCGGAGGCCGCCTGCCGGGCGCCCGACTACCCGGAGGTGGCGCGGGAAGCGCTCGGGGAGATGCACCGGCAGGTGGGCGATCTGGAGCTGGACGAGGCGGGGTTGGCGGTTCGCGGCCTTCTGGTACGGCACCTGGTGCTGCCGGACGACAGGGCCTCGACCCGGCAGATCATGCGCTTTATCGCCGGCGAGATCTCGCCGGATACCTACGTCAACATCATGCCCCAGTACCGCCCCTGCGGCCGAGCGGACGAGGTGCCGGGGCTGGGCGGAGGCCTCGCGGTCGAGGACTACGAGCAGGCGCTGGCGGCCGCGCAGGAGCAAGGCGTCACCCGGCTGGACAGCCGCAGGAGGGTCTTCTTCTTTTTCCGCTAGAGGTGCGGGAACGCGGTACAGTTCGGGTAGATGCGCGAGACGATACACGGAATCGAGGTCGACGATCCCTTTCGTCGGCTGGAGAGCGACACGGAACAGACCCGCGCCTGGATGCGGGAGCAGAGCGAGCGGACCGAGCGCGAGCTGGACATCCCGGCTGGCGAAGCGGCCACGCTCCGGCTGAGACAGCTGCTCTCCATCGGTGAGGTCGGAGCGGCGAGCGCGACCTCGGGGCCCGTCTACTTCCTGATGCGAGAAGGCGACCGCGAGCAGCACGCCCTCTTCTCACTGAGCGAGGCAGGGCGACCCGAGCTGGCCGTCGATCCGCAGGCCTTCTCGGAGCAGGCCGCCATCGACTGGTACTACCCGTCGCCCTCGGGCCGTTACCTGGCCTTCGGCATCTCGCTGGGCGGCGACGAGCGGTCGGTCCTGCAGATCATGGATACGGCCCGGCGCGAGCTGTTGCCCGACCGCATCGAGCGCGCCAAGTGGTGCTCGCTCTGCTGGCTGCACGACGAGAGCGGGTTCTATTACACGCGCTATCCAAGACCCTCAGAGCCCGACTACGACGCCGCCGATCCGGACAAGTACCACGTTGCCCTGTTTTTTCATCGGCTGGGGGAAGACCCCGGGCTGGATCCCTCCGTCTACCGACCTCCGAGCAAGACCGATTCCCCGGTGCCCGCGGTGAGCGACGACGACCGCTGGCTGGTGATCAACAACTTCCGGGGCTGGTCGGAATCCGACGTGTACCTGCTGGACCGGGGCGCCGATCCGGCCGAGCGTGTGCTAGCGCCCGACCCCGAGCACCCGCTGCTGCCCGTGGTCGAAGGCGAGAGCGAGATCACCAGCGGGGTCGCGCACCGGGGTATGCTCTATCTCTTCACCAACCTCGAGGCCCCCCGGGGGCGCATCGCGGCGGTGCCGCTCGGGCGAGCCGGGCTGAGGGAGCGGTGGCGAGAGGTGATCGCCGAGAGCCAGGCGGCCCTGGAGGAGTGGGTAGTGGCCGGCGACCGCATCGCCATCCACTATATAGATGATATTCGCTCGCGGTTGAAGCTCTTCGATCTGGACGGTAATGATCGCGGCGAGATAGAGCTTCCCGAGCGGGGTTCGCTGGGCTGTCTGGCAGCCGATTCCGCCGGCAGCCGATTCGTTTTCGGCTTCAGCTCCTTCCTGTACCCACCGGCCCTGTACCTGTACGAGCCGGCCACCGGTTGCACCCGATGCCTGGTCCAGGTCGAGCACGATATCGTACCAACCGAATACAGGCTGGAACAGGTAAAGGTCGCCTCCGGGGACGGTACCCCGGTGAACGTCTATTTCATGTACCGGGGCCAGCTCGAGCGCGATCGAGACCGTCCGGTCCTGCTCTATGGCTACGGCGGCTTCAAGGTCTCGCTGCTGCCGGGCTTCACCCGCTCGGCCCTTTACTGGCTGGAGCGGGGCGGTGTCTACGCGGTGGCAAACCTGCGGGGCGGCGGGGAGCTGGGCGAGGCCTGGCACCGCGCCGGTATGTTCGAGAACAAGACCCGGGTCTTCGAGGACTTCGAGGCGGTCATCCGCTGGTTCGCTACCAGCGGTATCAGCCGGCCGGGACGGATCGCCATTACCGGCGGCTCTAACGGCGGGCTGTTGATGGGGGCCGCGCTCACCCGGGTCCCGGACTGCTTCCGGGCGGCGGCCGGGTACGTGGGGCTGTACGACATGCTGCGCTTTCACCTCTTTCCCCCGGCCGAGCTCTGGACGAGCGAATTCGGCGATCCGCGCCAGCCCGAGGCGGCCCGCTACCTGCACGCGTACTCGCCCTATCACCAGGTACGGGACGCCGTCGCCTACCCTGCCGCTCTAATCGAGACCGCCCTGCACGATACCCGCGTGTTCTGGGGCCACTCGGCCAAATTTGCCGCTCGGTTGCAGCAGGCCAGCGCTTCCGGGCGCCCGGTCTACTTCTACATCGAGCGCGAGGCCGGCCACGGGCAGGGAGCAGGGCTGCGCCTGCTGGTCAGCCGCTACCGGCGCCTGTACGCGTTCCTGGAGCGGGAGCTGGGGATGGGGTGAACGGGGATCAGGGGGATAGCATCTGCAAAGCGTGCGCGCGGGCGCCTAGCAACCCGACGCCGGGATCCAGCACCACCGAGACCCGGATCCGTTCCAGAACGTCCTTCATACGCCCCTTGTCGAGGAAGGCTTGCAGGAAGTCGCCTCTGCGAATGACGTCGATCAATTTTGGAGCCATGCCCCCGGCCACGAAGAGGCCGCCCGTGGGCAGGCATTTCAGCGCCAGGTTGCCGGCCTCGGCACCGTACAGGGAGACGAAGATCTCGACCGCCCGCTCGCAGGCCGGGTCGCTCCGCTCGAGCGCTCGCTCTCCGATCACGCCGCCCGGTTCTCCCTCCCGCAGGGCCGAACGAGTCCCGGGCTTTTCGCTCACCACGCCCCAGGAGATGACGAACTGGTAGACCGCCGCCAGGCCGGGCCCGGAGAGGACGCGCTCCCAGGAAACGCGGCCGTGCTGTTGCTGCAGAAAGCGCAGCAACTCGATCTCGGTCTCGTTTCGCGGGGCGAAATCCGCGTGTCCCCCCTCGGAGACCACCACCCGCGGGGCCGACTGCCCGGGCAGGGGTATGGCGACGGCCTCGCCCAGGCCGGTGCCCGCGCCGATCACCGCGACCGGACCTTCGCGATCGACCTCGCCCGGGTTGAGCACCTCCAGCGCATCCTCGGCCAGCTCTCCCACTCCCAGCGCCACGGCATGGAAATCGTTGATCAACCTTACCCGGGTACCGAGCGCCCGGGAGAGCTCTCGCGCATCGAGCTCCCAGGGAAGGTTGGTGGTCCTGCAATGGCCGTCCCGAACCGGGCCCGCTACTCCGAAAACGATGGCTTCCGGAGCCTTGGTTCCGGAGCCGAGCAACTGCTCGACCATTGCTTCCGGTCCAGCGTGGTCCGCGCTCGGAAAACGGGCCGAGCGGATCTCCCGCCAGTCGTCGCCGAGGTCGTCCTCGTACAGGCAGAGGTCTGTCTTGGTGCCACCGATGTCGCCGGTCAGTATTTGCACCCGCGCAGCCTATCACGAGATCGGCCACGCCGGTGTTGAGAAGGCCGGGGGTGCGGGGTAGTGTTTGCGCTGGAATACAGATGCGCTCGCAATCCCCCTGCAGCTCCCTTGCCATCGGATCGAAGGAGAACCGCTCATGCGTCGTCTGGGTATAGATCCGGGCCAACGCCGTATAGGGCTGGCGCTCTCCGAGCCCGGCGTAAGTGTGGCCTATCCCCACAAGACCATCGAGCATACGGGGATGAAACAGGCCGCCTCGCTGGTCGCCCGGGAGATACGGGACAACGCCATCGAGGAGGTGATCATCGGGCTTCCCCTGCGCACGGACGGCAGGCCGGGCGAGCCGGCCCGGTGCGCGCAGCAGCTCGCCGCCCTGTTGCGGGAGATGACCGGCATACCGGTGGTGGCCTGGGACGAGCGCATGAGCACGGCCGCCGCGCACCGGTCGCTCGCAGAGGCAGGCGTGCGGGGCAAGCGGCGGCGCGAGGTGGTGGACCAGGCGGCGGCTACCTTGATCCTGCAGAGCTACCTCGACGCCAAGGCTGGCGGCGCGGCGGGCTCGGGTGCCGGCTCCGGGGACCTTTAGCAGCAGAGCGAAGGGTAGGGCTGGGTCAAAGGGAGAAGCGAGCAACCCCGTGCCACGCAAACGCCCGAGACGTACCCGGTTCCGCCTACTAGGCGCCTTGCTCTTAATTGCCTTGGCCGCGCTGCTCGGCGCCGGCGGGCTGGGCTGGCTGGTCCTGATCTACCCGCGCCAGCCCGGGCCGGGCGAGGGCGAGGTGTTGGAGATGCAGCTGTTGCCGGGAACCGATCCCGAAACCCTGGCCGCGCGGTTGTTCGAGGCGGGGGCGCTCTCTCGTCCCGACCTGTTCGCCCTGTACCTGCGGGCGCTCGGCGCGGACCAGAAGCTGCGTAGCGGAGCGGTGCTGCTGCGCGACGACATGAGCCCGCGGGCGCTTCTGGGGCGGGTAGCCGAGGGCTTCGGCCCGGTCGAGGTGCGCATCACCCTGGTCGAGGGCGCGACCCGCTTCGACATGGCGCGGGAGCTGGAGCGCTGGGGCCTGTGCGGGAGCCGCGCCTTCTTGCGGCAGACCGAGAACCGAGAGCTGCTCCGGCGGTACGACCTGGATGTCGCCGGCGCCGAGGGCTACCTGTTCCCCGATACCTACCGGCTGCACGACGGCCTGGGCGCACGCGAGCTGGTGCGCAGGCTGCTCGCCAACTTCCGCCGGCGTACCGATGCGCTGCTGGGAAAGAACCCCGGGGCGCTATCGAGATTGAAGCAGCAGCTAGGTTGGAGCCTGCACGAGGTGGTGAACCTGGCCTCCATCGTGGAGAAGGAGGCGGCGCTTGCCTCCGAGCGTCCGGTGATAGCCGGCGTGTTCTTTAACCGGCTGTTGAAGCCCGACTTCAAGCCCCGCAGGCTGCAGACCGATCCCACCGTGGCCTACGGCTGCCTGGTGTCAGCCGGCCGCGCCCCCTCCTGCTCGGCCTTTAACGGACGGCGGGTGACCCGTTCGATGACGCAGGACACGGCCAACCTTTACAACACCTATCGGCACGAGGGCCTGCCGCCCGGTCCCATCTGCAATCCGGGGCTGGCATCCATTCGCGCCGTGCTCGCCCCGGCCGAGCACGACTACCTGTACTTCGTGGCCGTCGGCAACGGCAGGCACCGTTTCAGCGCTACCCTGCAGGAGCACGACCGCGCGGTGGAGACCTACCGCTCGAACGAGCAGGGAAGTCAGGAGTATTAGGGACGGTGCTACATTATTATCAGTTTTACGAAAGCGAACCCGGACCCGGCCGAATAATGTAAATAATGTAGCACCGTCCCTGTTCTTCTACGGCTTTTCAGCGGGGTCAGCGCCGCATCATCTCCGGCAGCGCCAGGGTCATGCGCAGCTGACCGGGCTCGGCTACCAGCGCGTTCACGGTCAGCGCCTCCATGATCATGGCCATGGGGGCGCGGGCCATGGCCGCGCGCACGGCCGGTACGGTTCTCAGGTCCACCCGCAGGATGTCGCCCTCGCGCTCGACAAAGGCCCAGCCCTCGGCGTCGCCCCGGTTTAAGGCGAGAAAGGGGCCCCAGACGGCGTGCGCCAGCTCGGCGGCGATGGCGCCCGCCGCGTCGCACACCGCACGCTCGGCCGCGGCCTCGGGCGGCTGCACGCGAAAGGAGACGTCCTTGGCTCCGCCCGGGGCAAAGGCGATGCCCAACGGAATCAGGCAAGCCTGAATCTCGCTGCCGTCGTTGAGCGAGGCATCGATTTGGACATTCCCCGGCTTTACGCAGACCGTTACCGCGGTAAGCGCGGGCAGACGTCCCACCACCGCGGTCAGCTGGGCGTCGCGCAGCGTCAGGCTGCGGGCGAGCGCATCGGACAGCGCCCGCCGCATATTCTCTGGCAAGTCCAGGCGCTTGAGCTGCTCGGTCGCACTGCGAGCGGCGCTACGCAACAGGCTCTTCATCACGTCGAGTCGGCTCATGGTTCCTTTTCGCGGTCGCGCCGGCGCGGGGCGGACGTGCCGCGCATTCTCAGCGCCTCCAGATCCATGGGGGTAGCGCGTACGCCTCCCCGCGTCCATAGAAGCTCGCTGCGCACGAAGCGAGAATCGACCGCGACCGACTCGCCCAGCAGCGCGCCGAGCGCCTCGCTCGGCTTGGCCGTGCCCTCGGCTCCGACGCGCAGCCGGAGCGTCAGCGGGACGGCGTTACGGTCGAGACCGGCCCGCTCGACCGCTTCCCGCCCCTCGTTAACCCGGACCTCGATCAGGAAACGGCTCACGTCGATGCGCTTCTCGCCCTTATCGGTCACCCGCTTGACCTGCAGCTTCTCGCCCATCCGCTGCCGCAGGCGCTTCTCGAGCTCGTCGGCGCCGCGAATACCGGCCTGGCGTAGCGCCGCGGCAGGAAGCGCCGCGGCGTACAGCGCCTGGTCGATGATCCGGCTCAGCTTGGCGTCCCCCTCGCCCAGTTCGCGCGCGGCAAAGAAGGAGAGCCCGTCCGGCGAAAGGCGGGACAACCTTTCCGGTAGGTTAGCTAGATCAAAGTCGCCTTGGGACGGCTCGCGTAGCTGGACGTCCACGTACTCGGCCAGGCTGCCCACACCCACCCCCAGCGCCGGCCCGAAGATCATCAGGGCCTTGGGGTGGAATCCCTCCGAGTAGTAGAGCGGCAGCCCCGCCCGTTTGAGGACGCGCGGCAGCGCCCGCACCAGGTCCAGGTGCGAGAGCAGCGCCGCCCGACCCAGCTTGCGGAAGCCCAGCCGGATGCGCCGGGAGGCTCCCTGACCCGGTCGCTCGGGCGGACGGCGTTTCGAGCGCAAAGACCGCACCGAGCCGTCGCGCTCCGGGTCGAGCCCGGGGGCGGGTGCGTCCGGCTCCGGGCCCAGCTCGACCGCGTAGCCCCGGCGCTGCTCGCGCATCCTATCCAGATCGCAGCCGATGCCGCAGCGGTGGCAGACCAGTTTGCCGCTGCCGTCGTCCGCGGTTTCCGGATCCGAGCCGGCCTTGCGCGCCGGCCGCCCGCAGGGAGCGGTGGTGCGGCCGGCGAGCGCCCGGGCGTGCTCGCGGGCGAGGAATTCGGGCGCGACGCCGGTGTCGACGTGGTCCCAGGGCAGGCGGGAGTCGAGCGGGATAGCGCGTAGATATCGATCCGCGGCCACCTCGGTCTGCTCGAAGGCCTGGTGCCAGTAGCAGAGGTCGAGCGTATCGCTCCAGGATTCGAAACGCGCCCCGCGCCGGTAAGCCTCCTCGATGACAGCCGAAAGCGAGCGGTCCCCGCGCGAGAGCACCGCCTCCAGCCAGCTTCCGGCCGGATCGTGCAACTTGAGCCCCAGCCGCGATCCGCGCGCTTCGCTCCGCAGCAGCGCCTGCTTGCGCTCGATTTCGGCCAGATCGTCCATGGCACACCATTGAAAGGGCGTATGCGGCTTGGGGACGTGGGTGCTTACGCTGACCGTAACCTGGGTCCTGCGCCCCGCGATCCGCCGGCCCACGCCGAGCACCCGCCGGCCGGTCTCCACGATGGCGGCCACGTCCTGGTCGGTCTCGGTGGGCAGGCCTATCATGAAGTAGAGCTTGAGCCGCGACCAGCCCGTCTCGAAGACTCGCTCGGCGGTTTGCAGCAGCTGCGCCTCGCTTACGTTCTTGTTGATGACGTCGCGCAGTCGCTGGCTCCCGGCCTCCGGCGCCAGGGTCAGCCCGGTCGAGCGACCGAGCTTCAGGCAGCGGAGGACCTCCCGGTCCAGGCCGTAGCCGCGCAGCGAGGAGACGATCAGTGCCACCCGCTCGCTCTGCACCAACCCGGAGAGCCTGCGCACCAGCGGCTTGATGGCGCAGTAGTCGGCCGTGGATAGACTGGTCAAGGAGGCGGTCTCGTAGCCGTACTCGCGGAAGGAGCGCTCCACCACCTCGACGATCTGTCCGGGGCTGCGCTCGCGCAGCGGCCGGTAGATGATCCCGGCCTGGCAGAAGCGGCACCCCTCGTGGCAGCCGCGCGCGATCTCCACCGAGACCCGGTCGAAGACCGCCTCGGTGGAGGCTACCGGTCCCTGTATCGGGAAGGGATGGCTGTCGATCGATTCCACCCGCAGGCGGTGCAGGGGAAGGGGAGCGTCCGGGACGGCCGGAACCACGTACCCGAGGCCGGTTCGTAAGTCGCTCTCGGTGCGGTAGAGCGAGGGTAGGTAGACGCCGGGCAGCCGGGCCAGCTCTCGCAGCCGCTCGCGCCGCCCGAGACCCTGCCGGCCGAGCTCGCACCAGCGCAGCAGAAGCGGTGCGGTCTGCTCCTCGCCGTCGCCCAGCAGAAAGGCATCGACGAAGTCGGCCACCGGTTCCGGGTGAAGCGCCTGCGGCCCCCCACCCAGCACTAGTGGATCCTTTTCGCCCCGGTCGGCCGCGCGCAGCTCGATGCCGCCCAGCTCCAGCATCTGCAGCAGGTTGGTCACGTGCAGCTCGAAGCCGAGCGAGAAGCCCACCGCATCGAAGTCGCCCAGCGGCCGGCCGCTCTCCAGCGAGCGCAGCGGCTCCCCGCTCTCCCGCAGCTTGCGCTCCATGTCGAACCAGGGCGCATAGGCGCGCTCGGCCAGCAGGCGCGGATGGCGGTTGAGGACCTGGTAGAGGATCTTAAGGCCGAGGTGGCTCATGCCCACCTCGTACACGTCGGGAAAGCAGAGGCAGACGCGGCCGTCGACCGCCTCCCACCGCTTTACCGTCTCGCCGAACTCGCCGCCCAGGTAGCGGGCCGGTCTGAGCACGTCGTGGACCAGATCCTGGTAGGGGTGCTTCACGGTGCCGGCAGCGGGGACAAGAAAACGCCGGGCCGTGGTGACGGCCCGGCGCGTTTTTATACGCTTATCCCGGGATCAGGGAAAGTAGTAGATGGCGGCGATGTTGCCCGTGAACAGTTCCCAGGGATCTTCGTTCCACGAGGTTGCCAGTACGAACTCCGACCGCGAGGACGAGCTTCCGTCGGCGAAATCGGCGGAACGGCTCTCGTAGGTCAGGTGAAGCCCGATCGTGCCCTGCAGGGCCAGCTGCGGGATGTCGATGAAGCCGAAGTGGATCTCGGCGCCCACGCGCGCACCGAGCTGGAAGAGAAGACCGCCGACATCTACGTCGGTGGCGGCCCCGCCGGGGGGCAGCGGGCTGTACACCGTTCCGGTGGAAAAACCGAAGTTGAGCTCTGGAACGACCTCGAACACGAAGTGGCCGCTGTGCGCCAGCGCCAGCGGCACGGCGCCGTGCAGCGCAAAGGCCGTGGCCGACGGCGGATCGACGACCGTGGTGCCTCCTACCGGTGGTGGCCCCACATCCTCCCCCGATCCGCTGTAGATTCCGATTCCCAGAGCGCCCTCGATCGCCAGTAGGTCGGACAGCCAGTATCGCAACCCGATAGTCGGTGCATGCACGTACTCGGCGAACGCGGCGGGATCCGCCATCTGAGCCGGGGTCGGTGCGAGTGCGATAGGAACCCCCAGCACGCCGAAGAAGCCGACGCCGAAGTTCCCCACCATGGCCGAGTGATCGCTGTCGCCCGACGACGACGAGTAAGACGGGGGATCGGAGGGCTCCTCCTCGTAGGTCGGGGCGGCGGCGGTGCCGGTCGCCGAGACGTCTCCGCTGGCCTGGGTGCCGGTCGACCAGGACGCGCCTGCGGCCGCCCCACCGCCGGCTCCCATCCCGACGTCGCTCTCATCGCCCAGCTCCGGATTCTGGGCGCGGGCGCCATCGACCTGGGCCGTGATCATCGCCACCGCAACCAGTAGCGCGGTGACGAAGGTTGTCGAGATCTGTTTCATGCGTTGAGCCATTGTTGCCTCCTCGTCAGCGAGAGCCTTCCCCCACGAGCCGGAAATACCATATCCAGCCCTGATTGAGATCAGGCAAGTGTCGTTTCTCGCGCTTACTTTTTATACTTGAAAGCATGTTCAGGTATTCCGCTGTCATTTCGAGGAGCCGAAGGCGACGAGAAATCCCGATCAGAAGATTTCTCTATTCGCTCGAAATGACACGTCCGCCAACGGTTTTCGCGGACTTACGCCCGGGGATCCCAAAGCCGCAGAATGTGATATGAAGGGGCTCCCATGGCCGAGAACGATGGAGAGCAGCGGCCGGAAGCCGATCCGTCGCAGGCGCTCGAACGGTCCGGTGATCCGACGGCGGAGCCTGCGGAAGACGCGCGGTCCGGCGCGGACGCCGCGGACGCCGATCGGGAGCCGACCGGCGAGCGCGAGGGGGAAGCGGGCGCACGCCCGGTAGAGGGAACCTGCGACTCCGGAGTCGATGGCGAGCCCGACTTGGACGAGTCGTTCGACCGGGACGGGCTGGTGGTAATCGCGGCGATCTTCTCGCTGATAGGCCTGGCGGTGCTCGTGGAATATTTCTGGTGACAACCCCGAAACGGCAAGGAGAGGCATTCGATGACGATCAGGTTCGGTATCAACGGGTTCGGTAGGATCGGCAAGCTGGTGGCGCGCGCTGCGCTGGAGAAGGGCGGTTTCGAGATCGCGGGGATCAACGATCTGATGACCACCCAGCAGATCGCCCACTCGATGAAGTACGACACTACCCAGGGCAGGTTCAACGGGACGGTGGAGGCGACCGAGGATGCCGTGGTGTTCAACGGGAAGAAGATCCCGGTCACCGCTATCAAGGATCCGGCCGAGCTCCCCTGGAAGCAGCACGGCGCCTCCATCGTGCTGGAGTCGACCGGGCTGTTCGCCACGGCCGAGGCCATGGAGAAGCACGTCGCCGCGGGCGCCTCCAAGGTGCTGCTCAGCGCGCCGCCCAAGGACAAGGGCAAGGTCAAGGTCATCGTCTTCGGCGTCAACCACCAGACGCTGAAGCCAGAGGACAAGCTGGTCTCCAACGCCTCGTGCACCACCAACTGCCTGGCGCCGCTGGTCAAGGTATTGCACGAGTCCTTTGGCGTGGAGCGCGGGCTGATGACCACCGTGCACTCCTATACCAACGACCAGCGCATCCTGGACCAGGTGCATAAGGATCCGCGCCGCTCCCGCTCGGGCGCGCTCAACATCATCCCCACCACCACCGGCGCGGCGCGCGCGGTGGGCCTGGTCATCCCGGAGCTCAACGGGTTGCTGAACGGCTTCGCCCTGCGCGTACCCACGGGCACGGGCTCGGTGGTGGACCTGGTGGCCACGCTGAAGAAAAAGGCGACGGTGGAGGAGGTGAACGCCGCGTTGAAGAAGGCGGCCGACGGACAGCTCAAGGGTATCCTGCTCTACGAGGAGGACCCGATCGTGTCGAGCGACATCATCCATTGCCCCGCCTCGTCGATACTGGACGCCAACTCCACCATGGTGATCGACGACAACATGGTCAAGGTGGTCTCCTGGTACGACAACGAGTGGGGCTACTCCAGCCGCTGTCTGGACTTGATGAAGCTGATGATGGGTTAGGAAGTTAGGGCTTCGTAGGACCGTAGGGGAGGGGCTTGCCCCCTCCCTGGTTAGGGCGGGCGCAAGGGCTGCTCCTAGAACGGCGACCGGTTTGAAAACGCCATGATTTCGCGGTCTAGAGGGGCCATCTGCGGCGCCGTCCCTCCTCGAAGTGGCTCTGCCAGTCCTTCGTCGGGCCGACGCCACATCTGGCCCCTCTATCCTCGCGAACTCAAAGACGTTTCAAACCGGTCGCCGTTCTAGCGGGCGTTATAGACCGCCTAAAACGCCTCCTTGGCCGTGGCGTAAATACCCCAGGTGTCCACGCCTGCGGCGGCGTCCACCCGCAGGTTGAGCTTCTCGTCCCGGCTGAGCATCAGCCTCAGGCCGCCGCCCGCGGCCCACTTGATGTCATCCAGGCCGAAGTTGCCTAGCCGATCCGAGACGTCGCCAGCCGCGGCGAAGAGCACCGCGCTGATGCGCCAGAAGAGCGGGAGGCGGTACTCGGCCTGCGCCGCGATCAGATCGTTGTCGCGATATCGTCCCTCGAAGTAGCCCCGTAGCATATACTGCCCGCCCAGCAGCGCCATGCGGTAGAAGGGGGGCTCTCCCAGCAGGAATTCGCCGTACAGCTGTAGCGCCAGGGCGTGGGTGTCGAACAGCGGGATGAATTGCCGCAGGTTCAGCTCGAAGCGGGAAAAAGCGTAGCGGCTGCCCAGCGCTCGGCTCCAGCCCATCATCGAGATCTCATGAAAACCGCCGCGGCGGGGTAGCTGCGGGTGGTCGCGCGAGTCCCAGCCCAAGGTCAGCCCTATCCCGGTGGTGTTGCCGCCGCCATACCCGGGGACCGCGCCCGATGCCAGCAGCCCGCCCTCCTCTATGCGGCTGATCTTCATGTATTGGGCGTCGATGCGGAGCTGCAGATACAAAGAGTAAACGAGCATGCTGCGGATCCAGGTCCGCCAGCGCGGGCCGCTCTCCAGGTACCATTCCTCGTTGCTCTCCGGTAGATCGTTTCCCACCCCCCATAGCGCGTTGGGGTAGTGCCGGTACTCGAACTTGGACCAGAGGTGCCAGCGCTCGTCGTTCCAGTAGAACTCCGGGATCAGCTCGCCGATGAATTGGTGCCGGGTGGTGTACAGCGCCACCACGGCCATGCTCGAGGTGCGGGACTCGACCGGCGCGTCCCCCAGGCGGAAAAAGTGCACGCCGAAAGCGCCCAGGCCGAAATGGGTCTCCGGCGCATAGCTGACGATGGGAGCGGCCGACCAGCCGCTGCGCGACGGTCTCTCGTCGCTGGTGCCGTCGCCCTCTTCTCCGTCCGGATTGCCCCCGGTTTTTTTCGTAGCGATCTCGTTCTCGGCCTGGTCGCCCTGGCTTTCGCCGTTCGCCTCCTGCTCGCCGGGGTCCGTTCCGGCCTCGCCCTGCTCGGCCAGCAGGTGCGGCGGGCAGAGGGTCGTCAGCAACCCGATGGCGACCACCAGGCAGACGAACAGCGATCGACGGCGTAGAGCAGCGCCCTTCACGATCCGTTTCCCGCGCCAAAAATAGCAGACGAATGGCCTTTGACCCCCGGAAATCGTCCCCTGCCGCAACACCGGGTGCGGATTGAGGAGAACCCGTGCAGCGAGCCGCTTGACGCGGCTCGTCCGAGCGGGGAAAGAAGAGCGTGGAGAAAGGCGTCGCGGAAAACCGCCACCGTTTTCCGCTTCTACCGAAAGCACGGAACGCGCGATGACCTCCCCGAGCTCGATCGAAGACGCCGCACGGGAAAGCCCTTTCTTCCGCGGGTGGACCTCTTTCGTGCTCCGCTTTCGCTGGTTGCTCCTGCTCGGCTGCCTGGCCGCCACCGCCTTCATGGCCGTACAGATCGCTACCGATCTGCGGATCGAGAACTCGGTGGAGGCGTTTCTGGCCAGCGATTCGGAGCCGGTGCGGGTGCTGGAGGATCTCAGGGACGATTTCGGCCAGGATAACTACTTTCAAATCCTGGTCGCCGGGGATGTCTTCACTCTGCCCTATCTCGAGCGGCTCAAGGTGCTGCACGAACGGCTGGCCGGGCTACAGATGCAGGTCGAGAGCCTGGGCGAGCGCAAGCGGGTCGAGGAACTGGAGGGGAAGCAGGGGGTGGAGGCGACCGAGCCGTCGCCAGCTGCAGCGGAAGACGTCGAGGCGGGCGAGAGCGGCTCCGCGGACGGATTCGAGGATTTCGCCGGCGACGAGGGGTGGGGCGACGAGGGAGGCGGATCGATCATCGAGCAGGTGACCTCGCTGGTCAACGCCCGGCAAACTAGCTGGTCGGGTGGCGGATTGCGGGTGTCGGGTCTGCTCGACCAGTGGCCTACCGAGGCCGATCTGCCGGCGCTGCGCGAGCGGGTCCTGTCCGATCGCACCCTGGTCGGCCAGGTGGTCGGCAAGGCGGGCCGGCATTCGGTCATCGTGCTGCGCACCGATTTCATGAGCGCGGAGGACTCGAACCGGGTCACCGCGGAGCTGAATCGCATCGCGCGCGAGCACGAGGCGCCGGGCTTCCGCGTGCGCCTGGCCGGTCAGCCCGCGCTCACCTCCGCGGTTCGTGAATACATGGTCGAAGATCTGAAGGTGCTGATCCGGGTCTCGCTGCTCGTCATCACCTGCATCGTGGCCTTTCTTTTTCGCCATCCCATGGGAATCATCGGCCCGGTGCTGGTGGTGGTGCAGGCCGCGGTCTGGACGCTGGGGGCCATGGCCTTGACCGGTCGACCCATGACCGTGGTCACCAACGTCCTGCCGGCCTTTCTGGCCTGCGTGGGGGTCGCTGATTCGATCCACATCCAGTCGGTCTATCGGGACGCGCGCGCGCGCGGCGTGGACAACCGGGAAGCGATCATCCACGCGGTGGCCACTACCGGCCCGCCCATCTTCTTCACCACCCTGACCACGGCCGCGGGATTGATCAGCTTCCGCTTCGCCAGCCTGCAGGCCATCGTCGACGTGGGCACCTTCGGCGCTTTCGGCGTGTGCGTGGCCCTGCTCTACTCGCTGCTCTTTCTGCCCATCGTGCTCGCCTTCAACCGCAAGAGCCTGCTGGGCGTGCGGCAGGGCGCCCGCCGGGCGGACCGGCTCGACCGCTTCCTCGACTTTTGCAACGGTCTCTCGCGAGATACGGTAACCGCGGATGGAAAGCGCTCGTCCCGCCGCCGGCGGCTGACCCTGCTCGCTTCGGCGTTGCTGGCAGTGGGCGGCGTGGTCGGCGCATCGATGCTGTCCGTCCGCCACGATCCGCTGACCTGGTTTCCGCCGGAAACCGAGATCCGGCAGACCTACGCGGAGATGGATGCGCATGTGGGCGGCACCGCCAACGTGATCCTGCTGATCGAGGCGCCGCCGGGCAAGACCATCAAGGACCGCGAGCTGCTGTTGCGCCTGGAGCGCTTCGAGAAGCGGATCGAGCCCTACCGGCTTCCCGGGATGCAGCAGCCCATGGTCGACAACACCATCAGCGTGCTCGACGTGGTGCGGGAGAGCTGGCGGGCGCTCAATGGCGGCGGCAGCGCCTTCTACGAGCTGCCCGACAGCCAGCGGGGCGTGGTGGACATGTTCACGCTCTTCGAGAGCGCCTCCCCGGACGAGCTCAAGCGGTTGGTCACCATCGACATGGCCAGGGCCTTGATGAATATAAGGGTCAAATGGATGGACGCCTGGTCCTACCGGCCGCTGACCGAAGCCATCCAGAGCGAGGTCGAGAAAAATGTCGGCGACCGGGCGAGGGTGAAGCTCACCGGGACGGTCTTCGCCTTCTTCTCGGTGGTGGCCGCGCTGCTCGGGGATCTGTTGCGCAGCTTCTCCACCGCGTTCGTCGCCATCACCATCATGATGATCCTGTTGCTACGGGAGCTGAAGCTCGGTCTCATCTCCATGCTTCCCAACCTACTTCCCATCGTGGTGGTGACGGGGATGATGGGCTTCGCTGACATTCGCATCGACGTCAGCAACATGCTGATCGCCTCCATCGCCATCGGCATAGCGGTGGACGACACGATTCACTTTCTGCACCAGTTTCGCATTCACTATCGGCTGACCGGTGACGTCGACGCGGCCATCGACCACGCCTTCTCGCATACCGGACGGGCCATCGCCATGACCAGCCTGATCCTGGTGGCCGGTTTCTGCGTGATGCTGGCCGCCAGCATGTCCAACATCCAGCGCTTCGGCTCGCTGGTGAGCCTGACCATCGTGCTGGCGCTGTTTATCGATCTGGTTTTCGCGCCGGCGCTGCTGCGGACCTTCTACAAATCGCGTGCGGATCGCTAGACGAGAATCGTAGGCATAAGAAGGGATGGCGGTCGGGAACGCGCGAAATAGCCCGCGATCCAGGCTCGCGCGGGCGAGGGGGATTGAAAAGGTCTCCGCTCTGGTGATCTTGTTGGGTTTCCAAACATCAACAGAAACCAGGGAGGAGACCAAGGGAGAAATTTATCGGATTGGACGCGCATGTCCAGAGCTGCACCGTGGCGATGATGGGCTCGAAAGGCCGCCAAACACATTTCTGCCAACGCGTAGCTGCTGCAGGAACTGGTGAGCTTTTCGTCCCCGGCGACTCGCGATGGCGACAGGTTTCGAGAGAAAGCATCCTCCCGCCTCTTGGCACCTCGACGCAGCGAGGATGCCCCCTTCGTAGGCTATGCACTCTCGGAGTTATCAACTGCATGCGATGGCCTTCGAGGCCCAACCAAGAGGATGGTGCCCATTTTTGCGGAGCACAGCAGCGCACTGCCGAACTCGCCATACGTCGTGAGCCCTCAATCGGGCGACGATCTGCCCGCCGACCGGTCAGCGTCGGAACTGCTGCGTGGCCGGCGACTCGACCACCTGCAACCGCTCGACAAGACCAGAAACGGACCGCCCGGTGCCAATCGGAACGCGGCAAGGGCGAAATTCGCGCTTGACACCTCCCCCTCCAAGAGAGGGGCGGGCCTTGCGCCCGCCCTTTTCGCAGCGGGAGGGGGCAAGCCCCTCGCCTACATGTTTAAGCTCCCTGTCAGGTGTGTTAATATCTATTTGTAAGGGAAGGTCAGGCGGACGCATTGTCATCCACCTTCATCGAAGCGGTCATCTGCCTCGGAGTGGCGCTGGTCGCCGGACTGCTGGTCGGCGTGGAGCGGGAGAGGGCCATGCACACCGGATTCGCCGGTGCTCGCACCTTCCCGCTCTTCGCCCTGGCGGGCGCGATCAGCGCGCTGCTGGGCACCTGGGTGCTGGTGGCCATGTCCCTGGCCATGGGCGTGCTGGTGGGCACCGCTTACTTCAGGAAGTCCAGCGGTCGCGACGACCTCGGCATGTCGACCGAGGTGTCCGCCGCGGTGACCTTTGCGCTGGGAGCGCTCTGTACCGCTGAGATCCCGGACCTCGCGCTCAGCGAGCGCCTGCTGCTGGCGGTGGGGGGCGCCACCGCGGTCACGGCGCTTCTCTCCATCAAGAAGCCGCTGCACGGGTTCATCGAACGTATCTCCTACGACGAGCTGTACGCGACCATCAAGCTGTTGCTGCTCTCGGTCATCCTGCTGCCGCTGCTACCGGACGAGGATCTGGGCCCGGGCGGCACGCTCAACCCTTTTGCCGTCGGCGTGCTGGTGGTGCTGATCGCGGCCATCGGCTTCGTCGGTTACGTGGCCATCCGCCTGCTGGGGGTGCGGCGCGGGCTGGGCGTTACCGGGCTGGCAGGCGGGCTGGCCTCGTCCACCGCGGTGACGCTGAACTTCGCGGGCCGAGCCGGACAGAACCGCGCGGACGCGCCGGCCTGCGCGGTGGCCATCGTGCTGGCCTCGGCGGTGATGTTCCCCCGGGTGCTGCTGGAGGTCTACGCGGTCTCTCCCGAGCTCACCTGGCGGGCTTCCTGGCCCTTCGTCGGGGCGGCGGGTGCGGCCTTTGTCATGGGCGCGGTGATGTATCGCCGCATCCCGCGCGAGCGCAGCCGGGGAGAGGGCGCCACCGAGATGCGGCTAGAAAACCCCTTCTCGCTCTTCAGCGCGCTCAAGTTCGCGGCGCTCTTTGTCTTCATCCTGTTCGCGAGCGGAACCGCCGTGTACTACTACCAGGATGCCGGCATTTACGCCTCGGCCGCGGTGGCGGGGCTGGCTGACGCCGATTCGGTGGCGCTGACGGCCGCCCGTCTCTACCGTTCCACGGTCGTCGAACGTGACGCCGCGGTGAACGCAATCGGTCTGGCCTGTGTCATGAACACCGTGTCCAAGATCGGCATCTCGGCGATACTGGGTGGGCCGAGGCTGGGCTTGATGGTGGGATCGGTACTGGGCGCGGCGCTGGCGGTCGGGGCGGTGATCCACTTGCTGATACTCTGACCGCCAAATTCCGAAGGGCGACGGGACCCGGGCGAATCGACGGTTGTCGCTTCCGGCTGGCACGGATCTTTCCGCGGAGCCTTCTTCTGGCCAAGGGGCGCGACATCGCGACCGCGATGTGTTAGAAGGCGGGTCCAGGAGGGTCAACCATGAAGATTAATTATAAAATCGCTTTACCGTTTTTTGCCGTCACGGCGGCCCTGCTTTTCACCAGCGGTTGCTGCGGCAAGTACAAGGACGAGATCACCGGCCTCAAGGACGAGATGAACCGGCTGAAGGGCGAGATGGCCCGCAGCGCGTCGGACTACGAGGCCCAGCTCGGAGAGCTCACCGAGTACCAGAAGGCGCTCGAGACCCAGCTGGAGAAGCTCGGCGTCGACCGCAAGAAGTTGATGGCGGATTACAAGAACGCGCAGTCCGACCTGGAGGCCAAGCAGAAGCTGATCGCCGAGATCATGAAGAAGGAAGAGCAAGCGCGGCAGCGGCTGGCCATGCTCAACAGCATGCTGGGCAAGTTCAAGAAGATGATCGAAACCGGCAAGCTCAAGGTGAAGGTGAAGAACAACAAGATGGTGCTGGAGCTGCCCAGTGCCGTGCTTTTCGACTCCGGAAAGGCCGATCTGAAGGAGGACGGACAGGCCACCTTGCTGGAGGTGGCGCAGGTGCTGGCCACCATTAAGGACCGCGAGTTCCAGGTGGCGGGCCATACCGACAACGAGCCCTTGACCAGTCGGCGGCGGAAGTTCGACTCGAACTGGGAGCTGAGCACCGCGCGCGCGGTGGCCGTGGTCAAGTACATGCAGGAGAACGGGGTGTCGCCCACCAGCCTCTCGGCCGCGGGCTACTCCGAGTACCAGCCCTCCGTGTCCAACGACACCGAGGAGAACAAGGCGATGAACCGGCGCATCGAGATCACCCTGATGCCCAACATCAACGAGCTACCCGACCTGAGCGCTCTGGAAAAAGCGCTGTAGCGGTTCGAACCTAGAAGTGGTTTCAAAACCCCTCCCGTCGTCTTTCGGGCGGGGCGGCCCCATCTGCGGCGTTGCGCCTCCTCGAAATAACACCGTTATTCCTGCGTCGGCGCGCCTTGCATCTGGGGCCGCCGCGCTCCGAAATACTCGGTCCGGGGTGGGGAGGGGGCAAGCCCCTCCCCTACGGTTTTAACGGGCCCCGCTGCCGGAACTCGGCGGGGCTCTTTCCGGTCCAGCGCCGGAACGCCTTGCGGAAGGCGTTCTCGTGCGAGAAGCCGAGCAGGAAAGCGATCTCGCTCAGGATGAGCTCGTTCTGCCCCAGATAGCGCAGGGCGAGCCTGCGCCGGACGTCGTCCAGCAGCTCGCGGTGGGTGGTGCCCTCGTCGGCCAGGCGCCGCCGTAAAGTGCTGGGACTGGTGGTGAGCTTGTGCGCGATGTTGTCGATGTTGGGATTACCTCCGCGCAGCTCGCCCACCAGTAGCTCGCGGACGCGGTCGGTGAAGCGATCGGCCGAGGGTAGCTCTTCCAGCAGACGGTCCGCGTGGCTCTGCAGGATGGCGCACAGGTTGGAGTCGGCCCCGGGTAGCGGCAGGGGCAGGGCCATGGCGGGAAAGATCATACAGTTGTCGGCCGCCTCGAAGTAGAGCGGCGCGCCGAAGATCCGTTCGTGCTCGCTCGTATCCTCGGGGAGCGGGTAGGCGAAATGGACTTCCAGCGGGACCGCGTCGGGTATCTGCAGCAGGCGGCGCGAGGAGAGCATGGTGGTGGCCAGCACGTAGTCGGTGGCGGCCTGGTGGCCCGGCACCCCCTCGGCCGTGCCGAAGGTCCAGAGGGCCCGCTCTCCCTGCACCTGCAGCGATGCCACCGCGGTCTCGTTCACCAGCGAGAAGTAGCGGGCCAGCGTGCCGACGGCTTGCCCGAAGTCGGCGCTGCAGCTGGCCACGTAGTAGACCACGTCCAGGTCGCCCGGCTCCACCAGCTCGGCCGCGTGCAGCCCCAGGCAGCGATCGCCGGTGTCCTCGGTGGCCGCGTCCAGCAGCTGGTACACGTCGGCGAAGGGGATGCGGGTATCCGGGTCGTCGAAGTCGTAGCGCTCCGATAGCTTCTGCAGAAGCTCCGCGCCCCTGGTTCCAATCTCGCGGCTCCCGTCCTCGAGAGCGTTCGCCACGACCTGGTAGAAGGGGCGGAACAGCCGGATGGACATCCGCAGGGGTCTGGCACGTTTCAAGCGCGTCACGGCGTAGCAGTCTAGCAGCTATACAGGGTAGGGGGTCAACTGCCCGCGCTCCAGTCGGAGGTGCCCGGCAGCAGGTCGAGAAGCCGCCGGATGACGCGGTCCGGCTTCACTTCGCTGTCGGGCCCAGGACCCGCGCCCGTATGATCGATCCAGACCGCGCGCATCCCCACCCGTTGCGCGCCGTCGATGTCCGCGTGCAGGTTGTCGCCCACCATCCAGGCCTGTTCGGCCGTCACCGAGAGGCGCTCGAGCGCCAGCCGGAAGATGCGCGGATCGGGCTTGCCAAAACCAGCCTCGCCCTCGATCACCACCGCGTCGAAGAGCGGCTCCAGCTGGTAGCGCTCGAGCTTGGCGCGCTGCAAACCGCCGCTGCCGTTGGTGACCAGCCCCAATCGCACCCCGTGCCCGCGCAGGGCCTTCAGCGCTTCGACCGCTCCGGGGAAGGGCGCCACCGCTTTCTCCTTTTCCCGGGTTAGGTGGTCGGCCACGGCGCGTAGAAGCTCGGGATCGTCCCGGTTTAGCTCCGGAAAAGCCCGGGCCACGATCTCGCGGCGGGCGCGGAGCAGCTCGATCCGGCCCAGGTGGGCGCGTTCGGGATCGGACCAGTACCAGCGGGACGTTCGCATGATCGCTCCGAGGAAGGCCCCGGCGCTCACGGCGTCGAAGCGCGCTTCGTGTGCCTGGAATGCTTCCAGCCAGAAATCCCTGGGCCCGACCGTGAAGGAGACGATGGTGTCGTCCAGGTCGAGCAGCAATACCGGCGGCAGGGGCTCGATCACGCTTCGCGCGCGGGGGCGGTGCGGCTCACTCGATCTCGCCCGTTTGCATGTTGAAGATGACCTGGTTGTCCGCCGGCTCTAGATCGGTCAGCAGCCCGTCCGCGTAACCGCCCAGCACCGCGATGATGGGATCTGAGCTGGCCAGGTACTCCTCGACCGCCTGCAGCGTCTGCTGGTCGGGATCCTCGTCGCCGCCGTAGTGCTGCATAAAGGCCTCCACGGCCACCGGCTTCAACTCCTGCACCGTGTCCGCCGGGACACCGAAAGCGGTGATGTAGGCCTCGGCGATGCCTCCGAATCCCTCGGCCAGGAACTGCCTGGCGTAGTCCGGGAAGCTCTGTCCGCCCAGGTCGTAGTCGATGGCATCGATGAAAGCGCTCGTGATATCGACCCTTCCCCCCGGGTCGATCGACACCATCCGGTAGGGATTTGGATAGCTGATCAGCGAGCCCGTCTCCACGTCGAAGACAAAGGCCTGGCTTCCCTCCCAGCTTTGCCGGGTCACGTCCTGCGCGTGGTAGTGGCCGGTGAAGATCAGGGTGAGCCCGGCCTCGGCCGCCCGCTGCGACACGCTCAGCCAGCCATCGATCACGTACGGGGTGCCGATGCCGGGCAGGGTGGACTGGCCGCTGTAGTGCTCCACCAGGCCGTGGTGCATAAAGGCGAAGACCTTCTTCCCCTGCTGCTCCGCCTCGGCGACCTTCGCCTCCATCCAGCTCAGCAGGGACTCGTCGAGCGCGCCGCTGACCTCCGACGAGTTGTTGGTCGCGTTGTCCCCGTACTTGCAGGAGTCCAGGGCGAGCACCCAGAGCCCCTCGACCGGCTCGATCAGGTAGCTCAGCGAATCGGCGTGGCGCTCCAGCGCCTGGTCGTAGCCGAAATCGGCGTACAGCTCGGCGAACCCTTCCGGCGAGACGTTGTCCACGGGCGAGGTGGAGTCCCCGTCGAAGGAGAGCGCGTGCGGGTTGTTGACGTCGTGGTTGCCCGGGCAGACGTAGACCTCGAGCCCGTTCTGCTCCAGGGTCTGGATAGACGAGATAAACTTCTGGTGGCTGCTGAGCTCGCCGTCCTTGGTCAGATCGCCGGGTACGATGACGAAGTCGAGCCCGTCCGCCTCTCCGAGCAGCGCCTCGATGGCCGCGTCCAAAATGGCCGGGCTCTCGGCCAGCAGCTTGCGGTCCAGGGTCAGGTAGGTCTCGAAGGCCGATCCGGCGGTGCCGAGATCGGTGTCGTAGTAGTGGGGATCGGAGAATACCGCGAAGTCGAAGTTTTCGTCCCCGGCTCCTCCGTCGCTTCCCGCCTGCCCGCCGTCGGCCGTCTGACCGGCGTCGTTCGCTCCTTCGCCCTCGTCCCCGCCGCTATCGTCGTCCGAGGCACATGCGGCGAGCACCGCCGCCAGACCGAACACCGGGAACACCATTCGCGCTGGTAAGATTTTCATCGCTCTTCTCCTGGTCTCCGTCGCCACCGGCCTGGCGGCGCGATCGGCCGCCATGCCGCCCCTATACCACGAACGCCCCCGCGTCGCAGTCGGGAGACCGGGCGGTGATCCCGGCGAGCCGGGAACCTCGCGCTACCCGGTGACCTTGTAGGGGCTTGTCGTACCTTTCTAACGACTGTGCACCATTCTCCGGACCCAGATGCATGTAGTATATAGAACGACTGTGAACGTCCGGGCCGGTTGGCTCGGGTCGGTAGTATCGATGGAGCTGGAAGTGTATTCGCGCGAGGAGCCGTTCGTTGAACGCGAAGCGGATGTGCCCGCCCTTAGGAGGCACCGCAAAATGAACGATACGGTTGCGGCCGCGCGGACGGGCGCACTCGCGGCTCACGTCCTCGGAAAAATCCTCGAAATAGCGCTGCTATTGCTGCGGTTTTTCCTGCGGGCGCACTCGCGATTGCGCTCCGTCGGCGCGCCCGGTCTCGTATCGCCTATTTTACCGTGCCTCCTCAGTCCGCTCGGCGAACGCTGCACGATTCGCTTCGCGGGTATCGGGCGCGCCGCTCTCGCTCTCGCTTGCTCGGCGACGGCAGTGGGGCAGGGTTGCAGCCTGGACAGGAGCGTTCTGATCGCGATTAGGGGCGGGGACGCGTCGTCCGCCCAGGGGATGGCGGGCGCCTCAGGCTATGGCGGTGTGGGGGGCGGCGCTGGTTACGGAGGCTCGACAGCCGGCGCACCCTGGGCCGGCACCAGCGGCAGCATCGGCGGCAACCCGGCCGGTTTCGACGGTTCCACGGCCGGAGAGCCATCGGATGCCGGCGCACACGCTGACGCGGCCCTTCCGCCGGGCATGCTGTGCAACCCGCTCGGAGCCTACGCGGTACGGATCGATTCCGACGTCTACTGGGGAGCCCGCACCGAGGGGCTGGCAGCGCTGGTCGATTCCGGCCGTGGGATCATCCGGGTCGAGCTGCTCGTCAGGGTGCCCGGGGTAGCGGCTGACGGAACCTATCTCAACAGCGGAGCGCGGCCCTGCAACGTAGAGCTGCCCGTCTTCTATACCAGCCTGCTCTGCGAGGCCTATGCCAGCTACTTCGACGTGTCGATCTGGGAGAGCCCCTTGCTGCCGACCTTCCCGGTCACCGGGCGCTTTACCTGCACCGACACCTCTTGCGAGGCGGCCTTCCACTCCGAAACCACGCTGCTCGGTATCGATCTCGACGATCCCAACGGCGACTGGCCGACGCCTGATCGGTCGCCCTATCTCACCTGTCCCTACGGTTCGAACGCCGACTGCTTTCCCGACCACGACGCCAACGGCCACCCCGGGGTGACCGTGAGGCTGCGCACGGACAACGCCGCGCTGCCCGAGATCTGCTTCCTCGGGGGTATGCCGGCCGGGCCTTTTACCTACCGGGCCGCCCCGCTCAATTCCAATCCCACGGCCATCTTCGACGGGGTGCGCCGCACCGACCGCATCCACCTGGGAACGCGAACGCGCTTCGGCGGGCTGACCGCGGTGAGCGAGGACTGCAACAGCGGAGCGGGGCCGGCCTTTGCCGAGTACTTCGAGACCCGCGCCTACGGCTGCGGCGTAGAGCCGGGGACCGCGGACTGGCCCGGACCGGTAGCCGGACCGGACGAGCCCTGTGACGAGGCGCAGCGGCTGTTCATGGACGAGAACCTCCCCCTCTACTTCGTCCTGTCGCCGGGCGAGATACCGCCCGCGGAGTTTCTCGTTCCCGACATGGCGCCGAGCCCAGGTCCCAGGGCGTCGATCGTCAGGCTGGGCCCCCCGGACGGCAACTACTCCTGCGAGCAGGTCCGCAGGGCTCCCTATATATAGGGACGTTGCTACATTATTTACATTATTAGAATATGCCGATATAAGAACGGTGCCACGTTACTAGAATAATGTAAATAATGTAGCAACGTCCCTAAAACTACTAAAAACTAAAGACAAGGCTGCGTGCAGGTCAAGCCGTAGCCGGGAGCGGCGAGGCAGGGTACGCCCGTCAAACCCAGGGCATCGCAGTCCGCATCCGTGCTGCACTGGGGCGCGCTGGGCATCATGCCGAACGGGCTCGGCACCGCGCAGAGCTTGGGGCCGGTGCCCATGATGACCTGCTGGCAGATGAGCCCGGTCGGACAGACGGCTATCGGATCGACGGTGACGTAATCGGGCAGCCCGGAGCTGCCGCCGTCGCCGCCGGTATCGTCGCCGCCCGTGCCTCCCGTGCCGGCTTCGGAGCCCGGGCACTGGGTGCAGGGGCCGAGCCGGCCGTTTACACAGACGCTCACGCCTATGCCTCCGGTGGGGCAGGCGCAGGCGGCCTGCTCGCCTTCGGCACATTCGGGCGCGGTACTGGCGCTGCCGGCCTCGCCGGTACCAGCTGTGCCGCCAGTGCCGCCGGCGGCAGTGCCGGCCGTACCGGCGCCACCGCTGCCGCCGCTTGCGGCTTGCGGCGGCTGGCAGACGCAGGGCGGGTACAGGCCGTTCTCGCAGGTCTGCGTACCCCAGGCGCCCGTTTGACAGATACAATCGCGCCACTCGCCGGCCTGGCATTCGCTCGCGCCCGTGCCGTTGCCCGTGCCGTCGTCGTCACCACCGCAGGCGGATACGAGCGCGACGAGCAGTAGCGCGACGGTGGCCTCGGTTCTGCGTTTCATGATTACCCTCCTCGAGCAAGCACGGACCCGCTGGCGCTGCGAAAGCCGCAAGGACGGGGAGGCTCAGGGTACCCAGGTGGTCTCCCAGGTGCCGATCCCTCCCAGCTGGGGCGGCGGGGGCAGCGGCTGGCCCGGGTAGGCCTCGGGCGGCGGGGGATGCACGCCGTTGGCGTCGAGCTCGGTCACCGACCAGACGCCGTCGATGAAGCTGTGGGTGTTCTTATCGTAGCGGGAGCGCGCCAGCCCCTCGAAGGCGAATTGCAGACCGAAGGCGATGTAGAAGCAGTTACGCAGCCCGCCCTCGAAGGTCACGGTGGTGCAGTCGAGCTTGCCGTAAAACTCTCCCTGGAAGGGGAACATGGCCATGGCCATGCCCTCGAAGACCCCGTCGCGGACCTCGAAGTACTCGCCCGTTTCGTCCTCCATGATGTCGTGCGAGACATTGCCCGAAACCGGCATGGATCCGGAGAATCCGGCCGAAAAGACCACCACCAGCGCCGGGTTGTAGTCCCCGGCAAAGGCCCCCTCGTAGTGACCGGCCTCGCAGGAACCGATCCCGCTCATGGCGTGGTACCAGTCGAAGCTCTTCATGATCTTGTTCTGCAAGGGATCGATCTCGGGCCCCGTGTGGATGCTGGTGCCGCCGTCGGCGTCCTCGGCCAGCAGCTCCGCGCACTCGCAGGCGGTCCAGCCCGTCCCTGCCAGGCAGGTCTGCCGCCCGGATACGGGCTCGCCGTTGCGGTCGCAGGAGCACATGCGGGTGGAGTTGGGCACCGCGCAAGCGGTGTCGGGCGGCAACGCGGGAGCATCCCCGCCGCCGCTGCCGGCCACCGCTCCGTTGCCGCTGCCGCCGAGCGGGGCGCCGTTCTGCGAGGGGGTGTTCTCCGCCTCGCAGCCGAGTACGGTCGCGAATAGACCGATCAATGAAATAGCCAGAGCCAGGTTTACGCTTTTCATCTTCACCCTCCAGTCGTTATTCATGGCGATACGTCCGGCTACTCGAGCACGCCGCAATTCAGCACGATGTCGACCCGGGCATCGGTACGGCTTTCCACGATCTCGCAGGCCTCCCCGCAGAGCACGACCTTGCTCAGATCGACGTTGCCTTCCGGGTCGGTGGCGAACTGCCAGCCGTTAGCGCCCGACTCGCAGGTGCCCGGGGTGTCCATCTTCAGGCAGACCGGCTCCTCGCCCGCCAGCGTGTACTGGACGTTGACCAGCGCCTTCGTGTAGTCGGTGACCGTGAGCGGTTCGGGAACCGGGAACTCGCAGCCCAGCGCCTTGCCGCTGATGCTGGTCAGCGCCGCGGACAGATCGGTGGCAAAGTCCTGGGTCTGGGTCATGTCGAAATGGCAGTCCCCGGTCGCCCCGTCCCGGTCGCCGTGCGCGCAGTTGTTGCCGTTCGCGCCGGTGTTGCCCTGGAAAGCGAGCTCGGAGAGGAAGCCCCGCGCCGGCTCGCTGCCCGGCGCGCCGATGACGAAGGTGCGGATGTTGACCTCGACCGCCTTGGGCGCCTCGGTGTCCAGTAGATAGTGAGTGCAAAGCACGCCGCCGCTGCCGCACGGTGCGCCCTCGAAGGTCGGGTCCGGGCAGGAGTCCTCCCCGTCGGTGATCAGCACCACGAAGCGGTTGCCGGGCGCCCCGCAGGGGGGGTCGCCGCAATCGCCGGCCCACTCCAGGTGCAGGTGCTCGTAGGCCAGGATGGCCGCGCCCACGATGGGCGTGCCGCCTCCGGGCTCGACCACGTCGAGCGTCTGCTTGAGCTTGTCCACGTGATCGTCGCTCAAACGATCGACGACTACCCCGCCCAGCAGGGGGTCGGAGTGGACGCCGCAGTAGTCGTCGTTGCTGAAGAACATCAGCCCGGCCCTGGCATTGCTGCCGCGCAGCTCGTCGAATACCACCTTCAAGGCGTCCCGGGTGATGTCCCACTTGGTGGGGACGCCGGGAAACATGGTGACCGGCTCGGCCTCGCACTGCTCGCTCGACTGGCCGTCGGCCGGCGTGTTGCAGATCATGCTGCCGCTGCGGTCGACCACGAACATTATGCTGGCGGGCAGCTCCTCGGCGAAGTGGCTGGCGGGCTCGTCGCAATCGAGCATTACCTGCAGGTCGGGACAGAGCTGGGTTTCGGTCGGCTGCTGCGGGTCGGGTTGCTCGATCCGGTAGACGTCCGGGCAGCCCGTGCAGGGCTCGAGCAGGCCCTCGGCCGTGCAGAGCTGCCTGCCGGTCATACTGCCGTCGAGGCAGTAGCAGGGAATGGCCATGCCGCGCGGCTGGCACCCGGAGGGGACGACGCCCCCGGTGGCGCCGGCCCCGGCAACCGCGCCTCCGGCACCGCCGGCGGGTTGTGCTCCGCCGCCGCCGCCCGTGGGCAGGCCGCCGCCGCTGCCGCCGGTGCCGCCGTTCTGGTCCGCCGAGCAGGCGGCGGCGATCAGCGCCATTGCCAGCACGAAAATGGAGAATTGAGCTCTTTGGGCTCGGTTGTGCATCGCATTTGATCGTTCCATTCGTAGTACTCCGGGCAGCTTCACTGCATGAGGTTCGAGGGGCAGGGGGTGAGCGGCGGGCAGGCCGGGCAGTTGGCCATGACGCACTCCAGGGTCGCGTGCGCCGCCGCGCAGGGCCGGCTGAAGGCGACCTTGTCGTCCAGGCAGGTGGCCAGCGAGAGGCAGTTGACGTCGAAAGCCCCGGCGCACTGGCAGCTCGGACAGGCGGCCATTACCTCGGCGTTGCAGGGGCCGGTCATTAGATTGGTGGCCAGCTGGATGTCGCAGGGAGGCGGGTTGCAGACGAAGCAGTCGCGGTTGACCAGGTTGCCCAGGCCGCACTGCATCATGGCGACCGCGCTCTGCCCGTGAGAGTTGACGTAGTTGATCTGCTCGTTGCAGCTCTCGCAGATGCAAGCGCCGCACTCGGCGGTGATCGGGTTGCCGTAGGGGTTGCCCAGCAGCGCGTCAATCACCGCCTGCGGGCAGATCGGCCCCTGGTCGCATTCGGGGTAGTTGGCCAGGTCCAGCTGCGCCTCGTGGACCTGTAGGCAGCACTGGTTGAATTGCTCGCCGCACAACCCCTGGCAGGTGGCCGGAAGCTCGCCGTTGGCGATCTTGTAACAGACCGTGAGCTCGTAACCCGACATGCCGGCGCAGTCGGGTGGAGGCACGGAGATCGGGTTGGGCACGCAGCCGCCATCGATCTGCTCGCTGCCGCCGCTGCCCGCGCCGCCCTGGCCGCCGGCCGGGGCGCCACCAATGCCGGCACCTCCCTGCCCGGCGACCGGAGCGGTGCCGCCCATGCCCGCGCCGCCCTGGCCGCCGGGCGCCATGGTGCCGCCCATGCCCGCCTGGCCGCCCGTTGCGGCCGCTCCGATCGGTCCGGACCCGGCCATCCCATCGCTGCTGCTCGAGGTCCCGCAGGCGCCGAGAAGCGAAATGACCAGAAAGATTGCGAAAACGTTGAAGAAAACAGAACGAGTGAGGAGAAAACCAGGTCTCATGTCGTGTCCCCGCACACCCGTGGGACGCCTGAACCGGTCCGCCTCCGGGTCAAGGGTTGGTGTCCTCACGGGTTGTTACTGCCATGCTTTAAAAATTAATTATCGTTAATTAGTAGTCGTCGTAACGGGTGGGTTTTTACATACGCCGTGGTCTGCGGAATTGCAGTTTGCCGGTCTGGATCCCCATTTTGGCCTCTAAGGTCCTATCCCCGACCTCTATTTGGGGACGGATCGGAAAGGGGTACAACTGGCGAAGGCGTAGACCGCCTGGAATGAACGGCTCGCAACCGGTGTTGCTACATGGAAAGGTAACGCCATGGGATGGTTCGCCAGACCCGAGAACCCGCTCCGGGAACAGTTCGACGCCGCCGCCCTGCCGCACCTGGACGCGCTTTACGCCAACGCGGTGCAGCTGACCCGTTCGCGGGCCGATGCCGAGGACCTGGTCCAGGAGACCATGGTCAAGGCCTTTCGTTTTTTCGACCGCTTCGAGCAGGGCACCAATCTCAGGGCCTGGCTCTTCCGCATCCAGTACAACACCTTCGTCAATCTCTACCGCAGAGCGGGACGGCACAGCGCCGCCACCGAGGGGCACAACGGGTCGAGCCTGGCCGAGGACTTCGTGGGCGAGAGCACGCTCAGGGCGCTCAACGAGCCCGAGCGGGAGGCATTGCGGCCCCTGGTGGCCCGACAGATCGGTAGGGCCTTCGAGGAGCTGTCCGAGCAGTACCGCTCGATATTGCTGCTGGCGGACGTGGAGGAGTACAGCTACCGGGAGATCGCGGACATCATCGGCTGTCCGCTCGGCACCGTGATGTCCCGGCTGCATCGCGCCCGGCGCGCCCTGCGCAAGGCCATGACGGAGCGGGCGGGGCAGAGCGGGTCGACTCAGAGCGGCGAGGCCGGGGCCGACCGGGCGGATGGCCAGAGCGCGCCGGTCTCGCTCGAGGCGTACCGTCGTAGCAGGAGCAGCGGCTGATGCGTTGCGAACAGGTACAGAAGTATATTGACGCGTACATGGACGGCGAGCTCGAGGCCACGCCGGCGGTCGAGCTCGAGCAGCATCTGGACGGCTGCGCGCCGTGCAGCGATGCCCTGGCGACCGCCCGGATGGTGAAAGGCGCGGTTCGGGAACACGTGGCAGCCGAACGAGCGCCGGCCGCGCTACGGGAACGGATCGCGGCCGCGCTCGACGACGCGGCCGCGACGGAGGGCGAGGGGGGCATCTGGCAGGTGCGGCGCTCGATGATGGGGTTCGCGGCCGCCGCCGCGGTGCTGCTAGGCGTCATCGGTACCTACGTTTACTCCGGGTATCCGGGTTCGCCCGGTCCGGCGTTGGACCGGGCAAGCCTGGCCTCTTTCCCGACGGAGATCTTCAGCGACGTGGTCGACCGCCACGTCCGTCAGCTGCCGACCGAGATCGAGACCGATGCGCCGGAAAAGGCCGCCAGCTGGTTCCGGGGCAAGGTGGATTTCCGGGTAGGCTCGGTGCAGTTCGACCAGCCGAATGTCCGCTTCGTGGGCGGCCGGGTCTCCAACGTGGGGGCGCACCGGGCGGCCGAGCTCTACTACAGCGTGGGCGACAGCCGGCTGACGCTGGTCGTCTTCCAGCCGTCGCCCTCGGTGCGCAGCGCCCTGCGCGAAGACGGCGATGTCTCTACCTGGGGAGGCCGGCGCGAGCGCGTGGGCGAGCGCACGGTGACCTACCGCACGGTGCGCGGCTACACCGTGCCGGTCTTCCAGCACGGCGACGTGGCCTACGCCTTTACCGGCGACCTGGACCGCGCCCAGCTGTTGCGTCTGGCCGCGGCGGCGCGGCTTCCGTAGAGATTTCTCCCTTCGGTCGAAATGACAGGGGCGGCGAGGTTCCCCCTTACTTTTTCACCAGCATCCGTTCGTGGACCATGGCCAACGCGCGGTAGACCATGTGCGCGAACTTGCTGTAGGGGAAGGTCACGAAGAGGCAGAGCACCGCGCTCAGGTGCACGATGTAGATCCAGCAGGCCATGGCCGGCTCGAACAGAATGCGGCCCGCCTCGGTCAGCACTCCGGTGACCACCACCAGCAGGACCACGCCCAAAAAGAAGCTGTCATAAGCCGTGGTTGCGCCCGCGCGCTCGTCCTCTTCCATCCGGTTGAGCAGCAGCATCACGCCGCCCAGCACCAGCATCACGGCGGCGACGTTGCCGATGATCTTGAAGGGGTGCGAAAGCGGCAGCGGCAGCGTATCGCCCAGCAGGTACATGCCCAGCACTACCAGCCCGGTGGCGATGGCCGCACCGACGAAACCCCACATCAGCAGGAAGTGGCCCCAGCGGCGGGAGCTTCCCACCTCGCAACTGCCGAAGCGCTTGTGGGTGGCGATGTCGGTGAGCACCTCGATCAGCGCCGAGATGAATGAGCCCTGTCTCTGCACGCCGGTCCCCATCAGGTTCCAGAAGCGCATGGCGCTGGCCAGGATGGCCAGCGCGACCAGGGCGGTGGTCGGGATGTTGATGATATAGATGAGCCAGTGCGGAACGAAGTCGTGGTAGGCCAGCGGCGCCTCGGGGATGGTCAGCCCGTGGATCAGGTAGAGCGAGACCACCCAGATGGCAAAGGGGATGCCCAGCAGCAGCGGCCAGGTCGCCCCGGCATTGCCCACCAGCTTGCCCATGAACCCCGGGATCGCCAGGTTCTGCACCGCCAGGGAGCGCACGGTCTGCATCACGTCGCCCGGCTTGGCGTCACGCGGGCAGCGAGCGGTGCAGTCGTTGCACTGGTGGCAGAGCCAGACGGCCGGATCGCTGGCGATGCGATCGGCCAGCCCCCACTGCGCCAGCAGCATCTGGCGCCGCGGGAACGGGTTCTCTTCGGGCGCCAGCTGGCAGACGGTCGAGCAGGTAGCGCACTGGTAGCAGCGGTTGGCCGAGCCCGCGACCTTTCGAATGGTCTCGCGGAACTCCGCCGAGGGGATGATCTCCTTAGCCGAGGACATGGTTGCTCCCTTCTATGCGGCCGAACGAACCGGGCCGCGGTAAGTTTTCGAACGAATGCCGATCCGGGCGTAGGCGGCGGGGCGGGGATTCATCTTTGCTTCCCCGCTTGTTCCTCTATGATCAGGTCGCGCACCGCGTCGTCGGACCAGACGGCCAGCGGTGAGGCGCAGGTTCCAGCGGCATCCATCACGCGGTAGCGGTACGAGGCCTGAGCCGCGTACCGCTCCTGCATCCATTTCCAGCCATCGCGATAGTAACAGCAGTCGTCATTGAAGCAGGCCCAGTGCACTGCTTCTTCGTAGGTGGACAGCTCCGGCACCCTGAAGGCGCGCAAGCGCTCGTTGCAGTGGGGGCAGCGCAGCTCTTTCCCTTGCTCGGACATGACCCCCTTCACCGGTCTGTATCGCTCTCCGACCCGCTTTCGCGCCGCCGGGGAATATGGCCATCGAAACCGGTCTCGTTTTCTAGACCGAGTGCCAGGTTGCTCATGAACGGATACAGCATTACCTTGCCGCTGTCGCGGGAGTCGGCCTCCCGCTGCCCAAAAAAAAACGAGCGCAGCCTAACCATGCACGCGCGGCAAGTCAACGCGACAGTTCGGATGACGCTGTAAATGTCCTGCCAACCCCCTTTCACATCCATGTATCCCGTCATGCTGAGCCTGAACGGCCGCCGCTGCCTGGTGGTCGGGGGCGGCGGGGTGGCGCTGCGCAAGGTAGAGGGGCTGCTGGCCGCTGGTGCCAGGGTCTCGGTGGTGGCGCCCGAACCGGTCGGGCAGCTGGTCGATCTGGCCTCCAGGGGAGAGATCGCGCTGGAGCGCAGAGCCTACCGGTCGGGAGAGGCGGCCGGTTTCTACCTGGTTTTCGCCGCGACCGATGATAACGGCGTCAACCAGCGGGTGTCCGGGGACGCCGAGAAGGCGGGGGTGCTGGTCAACGTGGCCGACGAGCCCGACCTGTGCGCCTTTCACCTGCCGGCGAGGGTGCAGAGGGGCTCGCTGCAACTGGCCGTGGCCTCGGCCGGCGAGGCGCCCTTTGTGGTTCGCCGCCTGCGACAGGCGCTCGAGAAGCGATTCGGCCCGGAGTGGGGCGAGTGGATCGAGGCCGCGGCCCGCTTTCGGACGGCGGTGCGCCAGGCCGGCCTCTCTGCCGCGGACAAGGAGAGCCTGTACGACCGCTTTTTCAGGTCCACGGTGGACGCCTTTACCTTGACCGCGCGCGTGGCCACCGAGGCCGAGCAGGCTCGCTGGCTGTCCGAGGCGAGCGGGGCACCGGCTCCCGTCCCCTCGGTCCCGCCTCCACCGCCGGACGGCGGGCGCAAGGGCCTGGTGTCGCTGGTCGGAGCCGGCCCGGGCGACCCCGGGCTGGTCAGCGTCCGCGCCCGCCAGCGGATGCGCTCGGCCGCCGCCCTGGTCTACGATCGGCTGGCGGCCACGGCCATTCCCACGGATCTGCCGCGGGAAATAGAGCTTCACCCGGTGGGCAAGCGAGCCGGCCACCATCCGGTTCCGCAGGAGGAGATCAACGCGCTGCTGGTCCGGCTCGGCCTGGAGGGAAAGCGGGTAGTACGGCTGAAAGGCGGCGACCCGTTCGTGTTCGGCCGCGGCGGCGAGGAGGCCGAGGCCCTGGCCGCGGCCGGCGTGCCCTTCGAGGTGGTTCCGGCCGTAACCGCGGGCGTGGCCGTTCCGGCTTATAGCGGCATCCCGGTCACCCATCGCCGCGAGGTGGTGCGGTTGACCATGCTTACCGCGCACGAGAGCGACAAGCAGGGCGGTCCGCGCGTCCGCTGGGATCTCATCGCCGCCGACCCGGCGCTCACCCTGGTCGGCTACATGGGGGTGACCGCGCTTCCCAGTGTTGTGCAGGGGCTGCTCGCGGCCGGCATGGATCCGGAGATGCCGGCCGCCATGATCGCCCGCGGGACCACTTCGCGGCAGCGGGTGGTCACCGCTACCGTGTCCGGCCTTCCGGCCGCGGTCGAGGCCGCGAGCATCAAGCCGCCGGCGCTGTTCGTGATCGGTCCCTCGGTGCGCCACGCCGCCGATCTCGACTGGTTCGGCAGCCGTCCGCTCTTCGGCGAGCGGGTGGTGATGGCCGCGCCGGCCGGTGAGCTGGGCGAAGCGCTGCAGATGAAGGGGGCCGAGGTGGTGGAGCTTCCGCTGCCGGTCACTCCGGCCGCCCGCATCGTGCTCAACGCGCTGCCGCTCACCGCTTGCGTGCTGCGTTCGGCCGACGAGGTCGAGGCGCTGGACGAGGAGCGGGACGGAGCCGGCTGGGGCCCGGAGGTGGTCGCGCTGTGCACCAGCGAACAGACGGCCGAGCGCGCGCGCTCGCTCCGCTGGGGGCGGGTGGAGATCGCGGCCGAACGAGACGGAGTCGTCGACCTGCCGGCGTATATCGAAGCAATGCGAGCGGGCGGGTAATCGCCGTTGTCTTTTTGGCATCACGACATCACGCGTCGCGCATCACGACACCACCGGTCCCTCCTCGCAGCCGGTGGCATCCTGGTAGCCACGACTGCCAATTCTCGTAAGGGTCCGTGATAAAATAACTCGATCAGATTTCGGAGCGCGACGGCCCCGGATGCAAGGCGCGACGA
>CAYVFC010000028.1:0-22376 GCA_964450715.1 uncultured Sandaracinaceae bacterium
GATGCTTCGTATCAGTTATCCTATATTTTGAGGTGAGATATCCGGACAGAGCCAATACAATTCCTCCGGGTCCTCTTGACGCTGACGCTTGATCCGGTGGCCAATCATCTGGACCACCTGGTTGTCAGCATCGAATACCGGGATGGTGACGGCCCCGTTGAAATGCTCGTGGCCTGATGCCCGGTAGATACCCAGTTTCTCAAGCCGGGATCTTATAACTTTCCCGGCGTGGCGCTGTTTGTTGGGCAACCGGTAGCCCAGCGTTCTGTTGGCAAATCCTAGCCGGAAGTGTGCGATCGCACGATCACACGATCGCACGATCACACGATCGTGTGAAAGTCCCTTTGAAGCTAAGAAATCAAGAGCCTCCGAACTTTCCTTGAGGGTGTCATGGTAATAGCCCGCCACCTTATTCAGGATGAGGCTGTCATCATCATCTTGACTTATAAGTGGCGCGAGCTTCTGGACCGTGGATCTCTTGACGTTCTTTTTACTCTTGGATTCATAACCCGATCTTAACAACTCAGCCGCGTGACGCTGGCTGATGCCTTGAGACTGGGCCAGCTTCTGGATTCTGGATTGCTCTTTTTTACTACTGGGCACCGCTTACGCCATCCTTACGGTTTTCATTCCAGGAGATAACCGGCCCATAATTTTTGAGGCACACCCCCGGCTTCCCGGAAAAAGAAATTGGGACCCCAACTCGATTCTTCGCCTCGCCCATCGGACGCATACATTGGGCGAGGTGTATTCCGTGAATCTAACACTCTGATGAAAATAAACGTGCGGTTCCTGTTGGGCAACCAGCGCTGTTAAATTTCTGTCCCTTTAAGGGACCATTTTATTCCAGTAACTCCGCCTCGATTATTACCCTTTAACCGCCCGCAAATCCGTGTCCGATTTTCCAGTTTTAACTCTACTTTTTGGTACACGATTGCGATCTGTAAAATCTCTGTAATGTGCTGTGTCCTACCCCGAGTTTCTTGGCGGCTTTTCTCAAGGAGTAACCTTTACGCTTGAGCCTCATGGCTTCATCGGCATCGATCTCTACTCGCGGGCGGCCCAGTTTACGTCCGGCCAGCTTGGCTCTCTTCATGCCGATGACCGTCCTTGCTTTAATTCTCAGTCTTTCTTGCTCACTCACCCATCCGAACACCGCCACCAACAGGCTACGAACAGGCCCCCGCATCTGTAGCCAGCTTTCCTGGACCGAGATTACCTCTACGCCCATTTCATCGAGAGCCAAGACGGTTTGTAAGTTTCCCGTCATGCTTCGGCCCAGCCGGTCCAAGGCCCAAATTATTACGGCCTGACACTGGCCCTTGTGCGCCATGGCCATTACCCGATCGAAGCCGGGCCGATGCTTGGCCGCACTCATTACTTCCTCGATTACTTCAATGTCTTTGAAGCCACGAGCCTCAGCAATCCGTTCTAACTCCGGTAGCTGGTTTTCAACGGTTTGCTCTTCGGTGGAAACGCGGACGTAAACGACGGCCTTTTTGTTTTTCTTACCAGGTATTCGCGGTGTCATATTTATAATACAACCCGGCGTCCCAAAATGTAAGGAATATCTCTTTATGAAACACCGTGGGTATGGACACCGCCGCGATCACCACCACCAATACCGTCAAGCCCGCCGCTGTTGTCAACAGGCATGTAAAGGACGCTTTCGTTCGGACGCTGCCGCCGGTACCTGTTCATATTTCCTACGGAGGAACCGTCAGCGGTAATGACGTAGCCATTCTCTGTCAGCGGCTTAATATCAGCGTGCGCGATGTGGTGTTCAAAAGATCTCCGTGTTTATCGCCCAACCAGTTTCTATGGGCTGGTATTGGTGATCGAGGGCGGCCCGTCTACGGATTGTTACAGTTCCACTTGGCTTTCTCGGAGCGCAAGGTGCTGGTGAGTGCCGCGATTTCTTTGCTGGGTAACATGAACCCCCGGACCTATAGGCTCGCCACTGAAAGTTATGACGGCGTAGAGCTAACAGAAAACGATCGCCTGAACTTGATCGAGTACGCCGCCCGTGAAGCGATTCAAGAGTTAGAACTAGGCCCCGTTGATGTTGCCGGTGTCACCGGGCTGTTGAACGATATCGTGGATACTCTCAACACTCTGAGTTGGGATGACTGACGCCACGTAGTCTTCAAGCTCCGCTTCGCTGATCACCGCCCACTTCTCCCCTGTACACCTGTACAACCGGTACCGCCCTTGGTAGGTGACAGTAACCAGCCCGGCTTCACGGAGGATGTTGAGGTGGTGCGTAACCGTTGACGGTGCCAGTCTCAAGGTGCTGGCGATATCACTGGGGTACATACCCTCCGGGCCAACGGCCTCCCACACGTTCAAGCGGGTTGGGCATTTGATCACCCAGATTCGGGCCATGGCGGTCTCGATGTCCATGCCTACATTTCAATCTTTATAGAAGCATCACCGGAAGCCAGGGCGCGATGCCGGGAATTTCCTGTTCCCCTTCTGTTCCAGGTGGTTGGCGTGTTCTTGTTGCTTCTACACTTCTTATAAGATCAACTCTGGACCTTGGTTCGATCGGGATCGAAACGCCGCCCGGATTTCTTTTTGCTGGGTCTGGGCTTGGTTTCCGGGTCCTTAGATTGCCGCCGGGCCTTCACCGGGATTGCCATTGCGACGCCCGGCACTTTTTGTTTGAGCCGGATGTTCAGTTGTTCGGGGTATGTGTGCTTCCCGGCTGCACCGGTTCCTTCATCGGCGTTGCCCGGCCCGGCTCCTGGCGTGGCCACGCCTGCCCAGCCATGAGTTGATTTTTCAAAGAAATACCGCCCGGCTTTGCCAAGATGTATATACGGGACGCTTATTTGATTCTATCAACCCTGGCTGTATTTGATTTTACTAACTGGCCCGGAGTTGATTTTATCTACTCAGGATAGGGGGCCTACCCGGAGTTGATTTTATCAACCCCTTTGCCCGCGAGTTGATGGAATCGAATAGGCCGGGATATTTGTTGATTTCATTAGCTTCCATGATACCGGGCTGAATAGTACGAACAGTTCGAAGGGTTTCCCCTATTAACTTGTAATTTGCAATTGGGGATCAGGAATAACAATTGTGGATATATATGTTTAACTGTTCGAACTATTCAGTCCCGGTTCATTTCTTTATTTAATCAACTCCCGAGTTGATTAAATAGCCAAGTCGTTCATCGCCTCCTCATCAATCATCATCCCCGGTCCCGGCTCCCGGTAGTCCCGCCAGGTCACATCCGATGATTCCTCCGGGGTCCGCACCCGAATCCCGGTCCAGATGGTCCGCCCCTTGCTGTTCCTCTTTTTATCAAATCCACGTTCCCGGAGTTGCGTCCCGAAGGCGGTCTGGCTCACTATCATTTCACCGTTATCCTCCGCCCACCACTTGTAGGCTTGGTAGAGAGCCTTGGCGGAGTAAAGGTCCCTGGTGTCCTTGGTAACGGCCGTCTCCGCCTCGCCCACGATGCAACAGGTGGCTATGAAGTCCCCCAGTACGTCCATATCGTCTCTGTATTCCTGCGTAGCCAGCCGGACGGCATCGGGTATCCGAAGCCCGTCCCGCTGCCACACGAGGCATCTCTGGACCAGACGGGCCAAGATGCCGGGCGCTTCGGCTTTCAGCTTCTTGCCAAGCCGCTTGTCCTGGCGGTCCGGCTCTATCCGAACGGTCCAGGGGATCAACAGCAAGCGATCCCAGATGGCGTCCTTGGTCTCCCGGATTATAAGCTTGTGGTTGCCGTTGATATGAAGGTGGTGGGTAGGCGCGAACTCCCAGTAGTCCTCCCGCATCCGGCGTGCCGAGATCCGGTCCCCTCCCGTCGCTTGCTTCATGAACGCCACGTTCATGAGCCGGTTCTCTTCGGTTTCGGAAGCCGCCGCGTACCGAATCCCGTACAGGGTGGTCTTCTCCGTGGGGTGGCTCTCACCTCGCTTGGCCACCAGCAACTCGCTCGGTATTTTTCGGCCATAGTCGCCAAATACGTGGAGAATGATCTCCTCGTGGGTGGTCTTGCCATTCCGCCCGCCGCCGTAGTGGTAGGCGAGCCAGTGGTCCCGTACTTCCCCGGAGAGGCTGCTCGCGTCCAGCATCCAGACAAGCTCCCGGATCTCCGGGTCCGGTAGTACCTCCGCCAGGAACCGCTCGTAGGTGGGGCATACTGCGTCAGGCTGGTAAGCGGTATCGGAGATCTTGGTTAAGAGGTCTTCGCGCCGATGAGGCCGTAGCTCCCCCGTCCGTAGATCCACGGTGCCATTCCCGGCATTGAACAGCCACAGGTCTCGGTCAAGATCCTCCGGGGTGATCGGGATGCCGGGCAAGCTCTTGGCCTGTTCTATCAACGCCACTTTTCTACCATTAGCCTCACTTTTCACCGCGTGTTTTCTGAGCGCCTTTTTTCTATCGGGATCGCTTTCGTTATCCGCCTCTTTATCAATGCCCCGAACCGCTTCTTGTGCAAGCCGCTCTATGACCTGCTTGTCATCCTCGCGCCACCGTTTACCCGTCCAGATAAGCCACTTTTTCCACGCGGGGACGTAGTGGATCCTCTTTCCAAATCTGAACGCCAACCGCTCCGCATTTCCCAAGTCCGAACAGGAGAATCTCTCGATACCTAACTGCTGTGCCCTGCGATTCAGCGCTACTCGATAACTGCATCCCCACAGCTTTTGGTAGTAGGTAAGAACGTCTCCTCCTGCACCAAGGCCGAAATCATACCAAACCTGTTCTGATAACTTTATATAGAAGCTCGGATTGGTATCCCCGGCTCTCAAGGGACTCGAACAGCGCCACCTGTCTTCCGTCTTTTTTTCCCAGCCGCCCGCTGGTTTGATGATATTTTCCAGCCGGGAAAGGGCCTTGATCTTTTTTACAAATTGCTCACGCGCCTTGTCAGATTCACCGTCCTCCGGTTCTGACTGCGGCGGCGTTTTTTCTACTTCTTTATCATTCTCATCTTTACCGGATGGCTCATCTGTCGGCGTCGGCGTTTCCGGCACATCGTAGCACCCCGATTCGATCAAGATCCCCTCAACATCCAAAGGCTGCCCTTCCTGAATAACCGTTGTGTAATGTTCATCGCGCCTGCAGGGGAGAAACCACAGCCGAGACGCATCTTTGCACGATTTGTCAATTTCATGCCCGGCCGATTCGATTCGGTCTGCCTCTGCACTCCATATTTTCGAGTATTCTTTTGCTGAAACGCCGCGAGAGAACACCACAACCAACCGGAACCTTGGCTTCTCCGGGACATGGGACCATGACGTATAGGCGCACGCCAGATGGCCTTGATAAAAAGCCAGCGCCTCCTCAATCGTAGTGGTCCCCTTGTCGAAGTCCCATACCAGGGCGAAGAGAGACTCTACGTTTTCATTTTTCCTTACATCATTGGTAAATGTAGCCGGGCTGAATCCTGGTAGGTCATTCTTATCCTGGCTGCTTGGCGGCTTTGCATTTTCAAAAGACATGAACAGCTTCGGCCACGCTTCAATTTTTTTCCTTACCCCTTTTGACTTTTCTTTCGGCGGATAGAAAGTAATATCTACGCTTCCGCCAACGGTTTCACTGGACAAACGTGTATTGTCAATGCTATCTTTCTCCATGTCGAACCTCATCACCGCCCCATTCCGTGGCACACACGGGTGGGGCGTAGTAGTGTGTAGCGGTCAGCTACACGTCCACCTTTGATCCGATCCGTCCCGGCTGTACCGGTTACTGCGGCCTACGATCCTCAGTTACGAGCGAATTCTTCGCTTCCTCCACCAGGATCTCAGGCCGCTGCACCGCCAGACGCATCCCATACCGGAGGCACAGGCGGAGTAGCCGATGCGGTGACACCAGGGGGAAGCGTTCAACAAGCTGCTTCCTCCAGGAAATCGTTTCTACATCGTTATGGATTGTCCAGGTTCTGGGCGTCCCCATACAGATCTCCTGCCGATGTGGGCTGCATCATCGCAACCGGTTCCACATTTACATTTGATCTGTCAGCCGCCCGGAGACAGCCTACCCACTCACATGGAGTACCCAAAGCATATGGCGCTCTCGGTGCCTGTCAACACGGAAAGCACATTTTTCGCCAGAATAGCCGGTGTAACAGTTGATAATTTGCTATGTGGCCGTCTCCGGTCCGGCCATCGGGCCAAGGCATCCACCCTCTCGGGCCACCTGCTTCACCCCGGCCCAAGGTCCAGCCTTCCCCGGCATGGTCCCCGATGGCCAGCCCCGCTCTCGGCCGGGTACCGGTTCCTCCGGGGGACCGGTAGGACACCCGCCAGTAGCTCCGCCGGTACAGGATGCCGATGATACCGGTCCATGCCGATGAAGGATCCGGTCCAGGTTTCCTTGGATCCGGTGGCCATGCCGATGATGCCGATGAAGGATCCGTTACAGGGTCCCCCTGGAGCCGGACAACCGCGTAGCCACGATCGGCCCTCCCCCATGCCCGTTTCCCCGGCGGTGGCGGTGATGGCCATGGCGGTGGTGGCCGGTGCCGGGAACCCGGCCGCCAAATGGCCCGTCCCCTTTGGATTCTCCCCGGCTCCGGTGTAATACCTGTATGTCTATACCGTGTCGCACGCCCGCTGACGGCTTCCCGGACCCTCCCCCGTGTGATTCCCCGTCCGGCCCCGTAACAGCCGTAAAACGCCTCTGTGCCGCCTGTGCGAAATTGATCACCTCCCGGAAAGACACCGCCCGGACCTGTAGCTCCCGGTGCCGGACGAAATTATCAAGGTCCCGCCGGTACCAGGAACTGACGGCCCGCCTGGAAAAAGCGGAGCAAGAGATCCGGTCCTGTTTATCGGAACTCAGGTCCATGGCCAGCATGGGGATCATCCCACGGCCGTTGGTGCCAGACTGATGTCCCAGCGTCCCAAGCTCACCTCCAAGGATCTCGATGATGCCGATCGTCTCTTCGGGATCGTTGACGGCATGTTCGTGGAGGACAGGACTTTCTGGCGTTTCAACCGGCGTCTCTGTAAGCTTCAGCTTCACCACCAGTCCCTGGTTTCCGAAGAGGGGTTCATTGCCCAGCTTGAGATCGAGGCCGCCATGGACGAGAGAATGAAATTCATGTTGGTAGAAACGGCGAGGTGGGCCTTTGAGCAAGGCCGCCGGTCCCTCGAAAACTCTTGATTGCTGGCTCCAGGAGCCTTTTTATTCCTCTTTCTCGCGGTAGCCGGTGGGGACATGGGGGTGGTGGCTTGCAAGCTTTCTATCCTTCTTCTTCTTCTTCTGCAACTCCTCCATCCCCTTCTTCCTCTATTTGAAAGCCAATCCTTCTCGGCTCCCGATCTTCCGGCACTTTTAAGGCGCATAGAAGGACGTTTACCTGTGTCATGTGCTGAAGAAGCGTTACTCTATCGCCGTTTCCCGTGTATCCATGGAATATGATAAGACCTGGATTATGGTAACTAATATCCTCTACCGATATTACGATCTCTCTTCCGAAATTCGTTAGACACGCCCCCACTTCCTCGTCTTCTTTAAGGTCATCTTCAAAGGCTGCAATTTGTTGTATAAGCCTATCGTACAGAGTATCCGCCATTGTGTGGTCTGGAAGCGTCTCTATTTTTGGTATCTCAGGGATTACCGGCCTTGCTAGAACCGGTTTCGTGAAATCCGGCGGATCAAAACCATTCATACTCATCCCCATTCTCCATATTTCTCGTCCCTCTTCCTCTTCTCAGGCGCTCTATTTTATACTTTTTTTCTCACCTCCCTCCTGAGCCTTCACTGTTTCCACCTTCCTCCCTCCGTAGCTTTCAAAGATCATATTTAGTAATTTTTTGTCCACCGATCTCACAACAACATTTTCTGAGGATGGTGAATATTCCTGTTCGCTCCCCTTTTGTATGATCCTTTTAAAAACCATTAGTTCTTTACTCTTTTTCATCTTCTACCCCTTGTTCTGTTATTGCTGGATAGAAAATCGTCGATATTGAATCCGCCAGCGATCCCCCTATATGAAAAGCTGCGCTATATGACAGCTTCTCATCATAGCCTTTTTTATCAGTAATATACCGGAACGTGTTCGGCATACCCTTCAAGGCGTTAGTTTTATAGGAGTCAAACGTAAGGAAACCGAACACATTGTACTCTTTATCCTTCGTTTTCTTTATTCTTAGCGGGAATACCATCGTAGAGCGATAATAATCCTTCCAATCACCCCTGCTATCATCGTAGTTAGATTCCTTCGTCAGATCCCCGCAGACGAATACAGTAAATGCGTGTGGCGTCCATTTATTTCTTCTATCTCCACAACCAACTATAGAAGCGAAACTTGAGTTATTCCCTATCAGGTGATAGTTATCAAGCCCATATTCCGCCGGCCTTTTGCAGGGTTGTGATCTCGCAATCGTATATACCTTTATTTCTTCTTTTTCACAACCCTCTCCTTCGCACAACTTCATCGTACAATGCAGATCATTCGGCCAAACTTCTAAAATATCCGCCATAACATCCCTGCAACCATCAGCCAAACTCTCTAATGTGTCGCACGATATATTCGATTCTGCTATTGACTCTGCGTTTATCGAAACCTTTCTGAGTTCGTGAACGAAATTTATGTGATATCTCGCCACAACCCCCAACACGGCTCTGTCCTTTGCGGCCCTTACAAACGGCCTTAAATACTCAAATCGCCTAAATATTCGCCCTATCCAAATCAGCGCCTTCATATACCAAGGAGCAGGAATATCTTTTATATCAAGCAAGACACTCTCCTCTTATGAACGTCTACAACCGGTCCTTCAATCTCTTTCTACGCGCATTACCCGAGCCATCTATCCCCCATCAAAAATCACCCCCCACGGTCCACCCCCATCCCCCGTCTCGAACGAGCAATATATAAGAACCTCGTGGGTTTGATGGTGTGGTTTGTGCGTGGGGGGAAGGTGGTGAGGGGTGGTTGTGATAACGCCTATTCTAGCGTTTTCCAGATAACGCCTTTAACGTCGCGTTCCTATAGCTAACATGTTTCTCTCGTATTCGTATCATCCTAGTAGAGCGATCAATCTCCGCCGATAGCTGCGTATACGTATCTTCTCCGGTTCCCGCGAATATTAGCTTTAGCGTTAACTTTTTCCAATCTTCTTTACGGGGATCTCCAACTGAACACAACGCTGCAAACGGTACCTCTTCGCCCATAGTATTCGCGTGAAAGTCCGCACCATATAAAGCATCTATTGCACCCACAAAACGATCACTCTCGCTTCCCGTTGATCGGAAAACTACATATCCCGCATATCTTTCTTCTTCCCCTTTTACTTCTTCCCAATCCGGTCTTATTATCATTCGAAGACCCACGGCCTCATCCATATGGATAGCCCGCCCCTCTACTGATAGCGATCCGTCGGCCGTCTTTTCTTCTTTTACAATACGAAGACTATAGGCATTCAGCCCTCCCCTCGTATTTTCTATAAATCGGGGAAGCGTCCTCTTCTGGCCCAACGCTACTGTAGATTCGGATACTGCGCCTTCCTTCTTTTCCTTCTTTATTTCGACTGGCTCCCGACTTGGCGAGCAATTAGTAAAAAGGACTACCAATAATAATATCCATCTAGCTCGACACCGCATCTTCTCAAGCTCTGCTATCTTTACTATCGCTTCAGTCCGGTCTTTGGATGAACGACATAGGTTCTCCATTTCGGTATTCCTTGTCCCCCTGACATTTTCTCTACGTACTCCCACCACCACGTTTCAGAATGTGTTCTTAGTCCGGCTTCTGCTGGTATGTGTCCCCAGAACGAATGTTCGCCGCCCGTCCACTCTCCAAGGTATATAAGGTTCTGCCCTTGGCCTGCAAGCTCCCTTTCATTCTCATCTACATTCGGGTTATACGCCAAATTATTAATATAGGCCCAATCTCCAGGGATGAACGGTCCTGCACCGCCACGATTTGGCGGTTCGGTACGTTCCAAATCACGATAACTGTAGTTTCCTTCAACGACGCCCGTCCCCACATCGAATACGATCTGGGCACCGGCCGCACATCCAAGTTGAGTGTTTGGATTATTACACTCTCTATATCGTGCCTCTGGGTCTGTAATGTTCGTCGCGGAAGACGGATTATACTCGTTGGCTCCGAACGTGAAGGTGAACCTTGCGCCTGAAGCTGCTCTAGTAATATCTATTCGCGCTTGCACATGTTCCTTCAGCGAATCGAGACACTTCTCTTTTGGCCCCTTTAGGTAGAAGTCATGCCTAGAATTTAACATCTTTTCGAGTATCTCTGACTTCCGTGTATCGCCCTTACGGCCTTCGGCGTTACGATAAACATACGTCAGTCTATCATTTCCGATCTTTTCGAAATCCTCTAAGTACTCTTTAAGGTAGTCATCTAGACAACCATAGTCGCTTCGAATGTATAAACCTAGAATGTCATGTTTATTCGTGGGATCATTCGCCACTACTAAATACAGATTCAATCCACCTTTCTCTTCGATAGCATCCCTCCTCAACCACCTCCCCAGCCCAGCGTCATAATACCTGTACCCGTAATAATTCAGCCCCGTCTCTTCATCAGCATACTTCGTACTAAACCTAAACGGATTCTCATCGTCTGGGTCAGGATCTATCTCGTTCCCAAACGGGTCATATTCATAGCTGGCGATGATTCTATCAGCCGGATCAGCATCAGGGTCATAAACCTGTCCAACGTTCCCGTTCCCATCAAACAGGAAGTAAACAACATCCCCGCTCTCCACAGCCGCCAGTAACCCGCCAATCCCACCGGCCCCTTGAAGGCTCTGACTGAGATCAAGCCCCCAAACATAATACGTCTCAGCCCCAGCCTCTTCCTCGCTTATCAGGTTCCACCCGTCATAGACAAATGCCTTACTCGAAATCTCGCTCCAGGCTCCACCGGAACGCTCGTCAACAATCTTTTGAACTCTCCGTCCCATGTAATCGTAGACGAAACTCAGCCGCACATCGCCATCAACAGGAGTTTCAGGCTCAACAGCGATCAGCCTGTTCTCAGCATTATAAATATATCTCTTTACAACCCCGGAAGCATCCGTAACCGCATCCATGTTCCCGTCAAGGTCATACCCGAAGGTCTTGAGGGAGCCGTTGATATCTTCCGTCGTGTACTGGTTCAGTTCATTGGGCGTGTAGCTGATGTTTGTGCTACCGTCTTGGTCTATGGCCGTCTGGCGGTTCCCAATCGGGTCATAAAGATAGCTGCGGTACTCATCCGTCACCGCGTCTCCTGGAACATCAGGCGTTCCCAGATTTCTTTCTGAGAGAACAAGCTCGTTCCTGTCGTTGTAATCGAAATCGGAGAAGGCGGTCTGGGCAAATGCGGAACCGCTGTTGGTCACGTCATCTCTGCGCCCCAGAGCATCATAGGTATAGTCGTACTGGCTGATGACCGTGGAGTTGAAGGAGTTCTGCACCTGGGTCTTCAGGTTCCGGTGATCCTCGTACCCATAAACCGTGGCCTGCCCGGAGGCCGTGGTCATGTCGTGTAGAAGATCCGTATCGTCCACATAGGTGTAGGTGGCCGAATCGCTCGCTCCACCGGCATTCCACGCCACTTGGTTGAACCTCCCCGTCCCCTGCTCATACCCGTAGCCTACCTGGTAGTCCGTGGTCCCATCCCCGTCTTGATCCAGAAAGAATCCACCAGAGCGCCCCAGGCCGTCATACTTCCGGGTCAGAATGTCCCCGTCAGGCAAAATCTCGGACGCAAGCTGCAAGCTGACAGGGTTGTAAACAAACGTCCTGGTACCCAGGGCATCCGTGACCGTCTCCTGCCTCCCTAGCCTGTCGTAGGCAAACGAGATATCCGGAGTACTGTCCGAGTAGTCGATGTTCAGCAGTTCCCCTGTCTCGGGATCGTACGAGTAGCTCGTGACAAGCGGTTGGCCGCCCTCTGTCCTGGCCCATGTCCTGGTGGCAAGACGGCCTGCTGGACCGTAGGTGTAGGAGACGCTCTTTCCGGCAGCATCGGTCTTGCTCAGAAGAAGCCCCGTGGCCTCCTCGTAGTTCCAGGCCGTGACATCACCCTTGTCTGGGTCATCGAAAGCAGCCGGAATCTCTTCGGTGGTCCAGTCTATAGAGCTATCCCTGTACGTCACCATCTGGGTTCTGCGGCCGTACTCGTCGTAGACGTACTTGACTGGGTAGGGGACATCTCCCCAAAGGGCCGTTAGTTGGCCGCGGTCGTTGTAGGCGTACCGGGTGGTCTTCTGCGAGGCGTTGGTTTCGGCGGTCTTGCGGCCGGTCAATGGATCGTAGGCGTAGGTGGTCGGGTTGTCCGCCGGATCGGTGACCTCGGAGACGCGTCCCAGGGCGTCGTACACGGTGGTCGTGGTACCGGTACGGCCGTCCGTTATACCTGTACGGCGGCCCAGCGGATCGTAGGCGTAGGAGGCGTAGGCGCCCGTCTTGCTCTGGCTGGAAATGAGTCGGCCGTTGATGCTGAGCGTTATCGCCGGGATGGTGGCATCCGGATAGTCGGTGAAGCGGCTCTCTTCCTTGTTGGCTCGGTCTACGTAGATCTGGCTGACGGTCTGGTTGCCGTGGATGTCCCGGGAAATGCTCTCGGATATGAAGGTGCCTTCGGTGTAGGCTCCCCCCAGACCGGTAAGACGCGTGAGCTGGGTGCCGGTGGTGACCGCATCGGTGCTGCCGTCCTCAGCAGCGTGCGCGGACTGGATAGACGCCTGCCACCAGTCGCCGTCGTCGTCCAGGTAATGGGCGGTCTCACTCCGCGTGATACGATCGCCCGAGCCCGATACAAGCACGCCGTCGCCGTCCAGGTCGAGGCCGCTCGCCGTCTGGTTGCCCAGCTCGTCGTACTCGTACAGGGTGTCCGCCCGGCCCGTGGTGGCAGTGCGCACGAGCTGGCCTAGGTCGTTATAAAAGTGCTCGGTGGTTTCTATGGTACCGCTGTACCCGGGCCGCTCCACCAGGATGGTGCGTCCGGCCATGTCGGTGGTCGTCTTCTCCCACATCGCCGAGCCAATTGCGCCGGTATACACCTTGGTCCACTGCGTGCCGTCTTCATTGACGCCGTATTGGTAATGGCGCTCCACCACGGCCGTGCCCGTTATTGACTGGGTGCGGCCGTCGGCAAAGCGTACGGTGGTTTCCTCGGCTCCTCCGGGGCGGGTGACCACGGTCGTCAGCTCGTCCGGGTAGGCGTACTGGGTCACCAGCCCCGCTTCGTCCGTGCTGGCGTCCAACCGGCCCGCCGAATCGTAGCCCTGGCTGCTGAAGGCCGTCAGGCCCCCGCCCAGGCGCGTGGTGGTTAGCTGCCGGCCCTCGCCGTCATAGGTGTACGCGGTGGTGATCCCGGCGCGCTGCGTCGATAGGGTCCGGCCCAGCTTGTCCGTCGTGTTGATGGTCTCGATGCCCCGGCTGTCATAAGTCTTTGCCTGGTTGCAGCAGTCCTCCCAGACCGCCTCATCCATGGTCCCGTCCGAGCGCTCGGTCAGGATCAGACGGTCCTTGTCGTCGTACTTGCGCTTGGTCCAACCGATCAGCTCGTAGCTGCCGTCGCCGGTGAGCACGTAGCGCTCGTCCAGCACCGCGTTGCCGAACTTGTCTATGACGCTCACCTCACGCGTGGTCTTGTAGGCAATGCTCTCGGGCTGCTCGACCGTGCCGTACGCGTGCGTAACGGTCGTCTCCAGCGGTACCAGCTCCTCCGGCGCTTCCGGGTCGTCGTCGGTGGTGACGAAATAGCCGCGCACGGCCGGCTGGCCGTAGGAGAAATCTCCCCAACGGTAGGTATAGATGTCCAGACGCCCGTCAGGGTATTGCACCCAGCTCAAACGGCCGGAAACCGCCTGGTCCGGATAATCCGGATCCGACGGGCCATAGGTGGTAACGGTGACCAGGTTGTCCGGATCGCCCCTATTACAGTCCTGCCGGACACACCGCTCCTCGGTCTCCACGCGACCGCCGTCTGCGTCTTCCTCGACCTTGAAGTAGCGCTTGCTTACTACCTTGCCCTCAACCCGCTCGGTTATGGTACGCGGCACGCGCTGCTGCATACGAGCCGCCTGGTCGCCGCTCAGCGCGGACTCGAAACCATCCTCGTCCGTTGCCTCGAGCCTGACCGTATAGGCCACGTCTGTCTGTACGCCCGTCGATTCGTAGCTGTACTCCACGACCCGTATCTGGTCCGCAGTAGCCGTGTCCGGACTGTTACCCAACGACCGCTCCTCCGCGATCTTCCGCCCATGGTCGTCGTACCGGTAGCGCACCCAGGAACCGTCCGGATTGATCACCTTGGAAAGCATGCCTTGATAGGCCCCTTCCGAGGGACTGTTCACCCCGTAATAAGACATCTGCTTGGTCCGCGCCGCGCCGCCCGGGTCAGACACCTCGCTGACTATCTGATCCCTCGTCCTGCCGCCCAACGAAACGCTGCGATAGGTCGTGCTGGTAACCGATGCGACCTGCCCCCCCGCGCCATCGCTCACCGTCTTGTCCACCACCCGCTCGTCGCCCGACTCGGTTTCCGAGTAGGTCTCTACCTTGAGAGCCACCAACTGCCCGCCCGCGTCCAGCTCCTGCCCAAAGGCAACCGAGTACGTCCCCGGAGTCGTCGGGTCCAGGGTGTACTCCCGGATATCGGGTATCACCGCCGCCGCCTTGCGCCCGGTGATGCGAAGCTTCTCATAAACGCCCGGGGTGGGGTTTTCCACCCGCCAAACCGCCAGCGGTTGCGCCTCGGGCAATATGCTGAAACCCCCCGGAAACGTGTGCCACTCATCCAGCGCATCGGTCGTCGCGTCCAGCGCGTAATACCGGATCTCGAACACCTCTTCCTCGTCCGGATCCTGAGGCACATAGATGTCGACCAGCGTCCTGGGAGCTATGATCTGCCTCAGCCCGTTACCGTCGTATATCGGCACCGTCGTCCGATTCAAGGTATCGAAGTCCAGCGCCTTGGGCGAAAACGTATCCGCCGTCAGCTCATCCGCTTCCAGATAGATCCGCCCGGCCGAGCCCCCGCCCGGACCCAGGCCCAGGTGAAACCGCGTCTTGACGCTGCCGGCTTCCGATTCCGCGTTGCCGGCCCCCTCGCACTCCCGGCACTCGCAGCAGATCGGCACCCTGGCCTTGGCATAGCTCTCTTCCGGATTGCGTATGTCCCTGGCCTTGATCTGGATCTCCCCTTCCTCGCTCTCCTCCGATACCGTGATCTCCCCCGTACGGGCATCTATACACGCATCCACCCCGGGCTCCTGCTCCTCAATCGACCACTCGACGTCCATATCCTCCGGTTTCGTGATGGCGATAGCCCGCGCGCTCTCCCCCGGCGGAACGCTCGTCTTGTTATCCTCCAGCACGATCTTGATATCGCTGAACTTGTACTGCCAAAGGACGTTGCCCTCGTCGTATGACTGCACCAGCCGGATGGTCAGGTAGTCATCAGGGCTCGCCCTGTCCAAGGTATTGATATTGCTGAAAGCCACGATATCGTTGCTCGAAGGCTCTTCTTTCCTGATCGTCGCCTCCACCTGCTGATCGCCCAGCTGAAACACCAGCTCCCGCTCCCCCTCGAACGGCACCAGCTGCCTCAGATCATCTTCCAGCAACACGTACGCCAGATCGATGCTCCCCGTCACCGTCTCCAGCGACGCGGTCTCGTCTATCACATTCGTCTTTTCACCCGGGTTTTCGGAGTCCAGGTAGAGGTTGAGCTCTTTCGGGTCGAAATCCAGTATCGAAAATTGCATCTCCGGCCGGTAAAGCCACCTGTATACCTTCTGGTACTCATCCGACTCGATCGGCACCCGCCGGTTTTCCGCAAGCGCCGCGCTCGCTTCCTTGTCGAAAAACGGCACCAGGAAAGGCACGTAATCCACCGGCCGCTCCAGAAGCGCCCCCTCTCCCGACCCCGTGCGCGATATACAGCTCCAGAACGTCTGGTCCACGCCATCCTCATCCGGATTGGGAAGACCCCCGTCCGGAGAGCATAGCCACCCATCGTCCTGCCGCTCGCAGGTATTGTAGCAGACCTGGTTGACCGAAAAGCTCGGCTTGGCCGGATTCGCCCGGCCCTGAAAATCTACTATCCGCTCCTTGGGCTGCGCGTCCACGTGCACGTAAAAATGCGTACCGCCGGCCGCGCTGTCTCTCAAGGTAATCACCCGCGTGCTCTCATTGGGACCGATCGAAAAAAGCCCCAGCTCGCTCGGCAAGGTCTCGTCCGTTTCCACGCCGGAAACGCTTTCCGTTGAGCCCGCACCCCGTAGCGCAACCCGGCTCGTACTGTATTCGTCGGCCGAGCCGTCGGCAACGCCCGCGTCAACGCTTTCCGGGTACTGTGTCGGCTGTTGACTCACCGGAGCCTCGGCCGCGCTAACCACCTTGGCAAGCCTACCAGTATACCCCGGCAGATCCGCCGGCAGGGGGCTACCGTCGTGGTCGTACCACTGCGTCTTTATCGTGATCTTGATGTCCGACGTTAACCCCGAGCCTTCGAAGCCTACGATATAGTTGTGCTGATCTCCTTGGTTGGCGCCGTGCTCTACGTCGAAAGTACGTTCCACTGTAATCCGTAGATTCGGCGGACGAAGCTGGATCTGTTTTTCGGTCACGATGGTGGTCATCATGCCCGGCGCCCTGTACGGCTCTCCTGCCTGCGGCCCTCCCGCCCAAGCCTTGTCAACCGTTCCGCCCGCCTGCACCTGGCCCACCGACGTTCCTATATAGCCGGTGGCGCGATTGATCACGACTACCTTGACCAGCTCGCCCTCGCGCAACGGATTGTAGCGCCAATCGTAACCGGGCGCGTCGTCCAGCGCTATGCTGGTCGCCGGCTGGTACTTGTCCGTTCCCGAGTAACTGAATCGCGACGAAATCCCGCGAGTCAATGCAGCGTAGTGAATCAGCGCCTGGCTGGGAATCAGCGCCTCGCCAGTATCATCGCTTACGCGGGAAACTTCCTTTTGCGATAGAGCCCAACGGTATCCGACCATCTCCCCGTTAGAGAGCCGGTACACGTAGAACTCGGTATCCCGCAGGTCCACCGCGTTTATCTCTTTGAGCAACCCTTGATGCTTCGAGCGGTGAAGGGCGATGCTCTCGCTCGAGCTACCTGCGGGCATCTCCTCGTAGTCGTATACGGTCGGAATCCTTAGATTCCACCCCTTGACGTACTCGTATGGGACATCGTCTTCCAGGATCTCCGCAAACGACGCTCCTACCAAATAGACCGGAGTAAACTGTTCCGGCGTTGAGCTCGAAATGCCCGTGCTAGAAATGGGAGCCACCGGGTTGACTATAACTGCCGTGCCCGAAAGCATGGCCGCGTCGACCGTGAAGTTCGCGTAGCTCGAGCCCCCCCCCTCGACCCTGGCGCTGTAACGGTTGCACAGAAAGAAATGCCTGCTGGCCGTGCTCCTGGGATTGTGCGCGCTGAAATCCAGCTCCGCGTACACGGGAAAGGTATAGCTGGTACTGACGAGAGTGCCCGAATAAACGCCGTAGTCTAGTTTATAGTAACCTTTCTCATTGCTCTTGGCGTACCGGAAACTGCCTATTGCGGACGACTCGATCACGGCCCCCTTGATAGGATTCCAGATCCTGAGACGCGAGCCGTCTTCTTCCTGGTCCCACATATTACTAGGCGCGCACTTGAGATAGGCCCACTCCTGCTGCTCGCTCTGCGTCGGATTCGCGAAGGGAGCGGTCAACTGACTACAGGTGCTCTCGGGCGTCGTGCTCATATAGGCCGTTTCCAGGCCGATAAACCCCTCGCTTTCCGCCAGCACTATCCAGTTATCGCTGTCGATCAACATCGTCCGGATGCCATCGTTGCTCGGATAGTCTAGTTGAGTGGCGTTGAGAGGGGAACTCCGTATCGGGTCGCAAGCCGTACCCGTTCGAACGGCGATCGAACGCGGTCGAGCGTTGTATGTCCCCCCGCCCGAAACGCCTATCTCGGGCGTCGTATAAGGATCTTGGCAATTGCGCCCCTCCTCCCCCGTGTATTCCTCCATGGAAATGACCTCCGGGGGTACGGTCTCGCCTTCGGGCGTCGCCTCGAGCTGCTCCTTGAGCGTACGGTAGGTCGACGCCGCCATGACAAAAGCTCTTACGCGATTGGGGACACTCTCGGGTTCGATGTCTTCGGGAAGATTCGCCAGCGGGCTTACGAAAACCGGGTTACCCTGCTCATCTACGGGATTGCCGTCCTCGTCGTATACCACCCAGGTAGGCATTCCGCCCGTGCACGGCCCGGTTCTTTCGGAAGATGTTTGGTAGAAACAAGATAGATTTCCATCCGAGTCGCGCAAGACGAGACCGCGGGCCGCTATACGCCCGGAGACGTGGTAAGCTCTCACCTTTGCATTCAGCGCAGCGCCCGCCAGAGCGATCGCGGATATCGAGAGCAAACACGCTGCAAGCCGCCCGGCGCGCAGCTGTCCGATAGCGGAAGCTTTGGTAGTGCCTTTGCCGGCCGGCCTGTGACTCTGGTAAAGCATACCTCTACCTCGCCTCGAGCTCGGCGACCAGCTGGTCGATTGAGATCTCGCCGTTGACATACCTTTCGAGGATCTGGTCGGTTCCAGTTGGGCCTCTGGAAATCGCCACGTAGTCCAGGCGGTGTAGCTCGACCTTGCCTTCGCTGACCAAACGGAAGCCGGTCTTGTCTACGCGCATGACACCCGCCGGTACCAGCAACAGGGAATCCGGATCGAGACCCACCAGCAGGACCCTTTCGGGAAGCTCCTCGACGTAGGTGTAGCTTCCGTCGTGCCTGGGAAGCGCCACCTCGACCTCGAGCTCGCCCTGCAGGCGGATACCGGCCGGTGAAATCGCATAGGCGAAGCTCGGCAGGCAGGTGCCCAGGGCTCCGTAGCCGATCTCGTGGGACTGCAGGAACTGGGTATGCACGTCGCCCTCGTCCCGACCGTCCGGAAAGGTCAGCTCGGCCTGGCTGAGGTCGATTGTCAGATCGGAAGAGGCTAGCAGAGCGGGCGACGACTGCCCGGAAGCGACGCGGCGGAAGGGCTCGGTGGGGCTGAGGTAGGGTATGACGATTACACCGGCGCGGTTGCGTTCTCCCTTCTCGATCGTGACGTATCGCTCGACTGTACCGTACCGATCGTTCTTCAGGGAGGGATTGACGACCAGACGATGGCGTCCCGGGAGCAGCATCTCCGAGTCTGGCTCGCCATAGCCGAACTGCCAGGCGCCGTCGCTGTTGGTGACCGCGCTACGGTCGAGGTCGGGGAAGACCACCTCGATGCCCTTGAGCGGTTGCTGCAGCGAGTCGGCGACGAACCCGGCGAGCAGCGTGGGAAGCGGCCTGACCTGGAAGCTGGAATGGTAGAGCGTCTGGCCGGCGTAGGTGAGCTCCACGAACACCGTGCCGCCGTAGGCCAGGTCGCGCGAGGGGAAGAAGGCGATCATGGTATTGCCCGGGAAGTTCGAGCTGTTGCCCGGGACGGGCTCTAGCTCGCGGTGCACCTCCTCGAAGCCTACCTGGCTCAGCGAGGATAGATCGGCCCCGGGCTCGCTATCGCTGTAGATCTTGCCGTGCGCCGTCTCCAGCACGCTCATCTCGAGCTGACTAAGGTCGACGGGCTTGTTGAAATGGATGACGATATGGCTGTTGGATTCGACGCTCTTGGCGCCGTTGGGCGGCTGTTGTCGGACGACCTCCAGCGGAATGGCGTCCGCGTCGGTAAAGGTCAGGCGGACGACAGTGCTGGTCAAGGTGGTGCCCGAGAAATCGCGGACCCAGACCGCCAGCTCGTGCGCTCCTTGGTCCGCGGGAACGTTCAACAGACCGGAAGCAACGTCGCCGCTTCTGTTCAGCACGGCCGGGTCAGCGGTGTCGAATTGCGCTACGACCTCGTCGTCCGCCGCCATGCCGACCGCGCGAGCGGTGACCTCCAGAAGCGTGGTGTCGCCGCTGACCAGAAGGTTTGCCCCGTCGCGTGGGCTCAAGACCTCAACCTCGAAGGCCGTGTCGAGCCGCAGCACCACGGTCTGGCTGGTACGGTTACCCGCCAGATCCCAGGCCTCGAAGCTCAGGGGGTGCTCGACCAGCCGGACCAGCGGTATATCCAGGTAAAAGATGTAGGTGTCGCCGGCGCCGGGAAGCACGCCCAGGCTCTGGTCGTTGACGGAAAGGCCCGCGAGGTTGGGCTCGGTGACGGTGCCGGTAACTCGATAAGGGGTTTCGACGACGCTGTTGACGGCCGGGCTGAGCTGAAGGCCGTCTATGGTCAACACGGGCGCGTCCGCGTCGTAGTGCGCCGTGTAGCCCGCGGTGGCTTGCAGGCCGTTGCAGTCGACGGCGGTGACCAGGACGTTGACGTCGTCGGTGCCGAGCGCGATGAAGGATAGCTCCGCGTCAAAGCTTATCGAGCTGCCGCTGCCCGTGATCTCGGCGGCCACGCCGTTGGCGTCCACGCTCTGGATGCAGGTGCCGGCAGTGACCGTGCCGCTGACGTGGATGGTGTCGGTGGTCAGGTAGATCTCGGGTTGCGGCACCTGGAGCGATATGACGGGTGGAATACCGGTCGGCTCCGGGATCTCGGGCTCGCCGTAGCGTACAACCACGCTCTCGGTCACCGTACCGTGCACCGTATCGGCGACCACGGTCAGGGTGTTGAAGCCCGGTATGAGCGGGACGTCGGGGAAGGTGAAGGCGTGCTCGTAGTCGGAGTCACTGTCGGCAGCCTCGGGGAAGGTCACCCGCGAGCCCAGGGAGAGCCGGATCTCCTCGGGCGCGAGGCTGGAACGTACGACGCCTTGTACGTCGACCGTATCGTCGCTCGTCAGGGTGCCGCTCTCGGGGCTGGTGATGGTCATACGGGGAAGAGAGGTGACCTCAACGATCACCGTGATGGTGTGCTGGGTCTGGTTGCCGTCCTCGTCAACGGTGGTGATGGTCAGCACGTTGGTGCCCACGGCCAGGGGGACCTCGCCCTCGAAGTTGCCGTTCTCGTCGAGCACGACTCCGAACTGCTGGTCGCCGAATTGGTCGTTGACGATGGTGACCGACTGGACGCCGGTCAGGTCGGTGGCCGTGCCGCTGACCACGATGGTGTCGCCGCTGATGGTGGCGCTGTCCGGGTTGTTGACGGTGAGGGTGGGAGCGCCGGTGTCGGTGACGGTGATGGTGGCGGCGTTGCTGGTCACGCTGCCCACCACGTTGCTCACTACTACGCGGTAGGCGGCGCCGTCGTCGGCAGAGGTGGACTGGCTCTTGGTGTAGGTGGCGGCGGTGGCGCCCGGGATGTCGGCGCCAAAGCGCTGCCACTGGTAGACGATGTCGGTGCCGGTGGCCACCACGGAGAGGGTGAAGGGGGCGTCGAGCGAGACGCTCTGCGACGAGGGGTGGGTGGTGATGGCCGGCGGGATGACGTTGAGCTCGACCGTGGCCGGGTTGCTGTAGACGGTGGCCGCGGGGTTGGTGGCCGCGCAGCGGTACTGGCCCTCGTGCTCGGGCGCGGCGTTCTGCACGGTGTAGCTGGTACCGGTCTCGCCCGTCAGGTCCTGGCCGTCCTTCTGCCACTGGTAGGTGACCAGGGTGCCCTCGGCCACGCAGGTCAGGGTGAAGCTGGTGTCAAAGTCCACCATCAGGTCGGACGGATGGGTGGTGAACTCGGGCGGGTAGAGGTCCACGTGCAGGACGGCGGGCGGGTCGGACCATACGGGGGCGTTGCCGCGGTTTTCGACCCTGCAGGTGTATTCGGAGAGGTTGAGAGCGTAGGAGGTCGCCGGGATGTCGTAGGTCGCGGTAGTGGCGCCGTCGATGGGGACGCCGTTCTCGTGCCACTGGTAGCTCGGGTCGGTGCCCGTGACCTGGACGGAGAAAGAGGCGGGGTCGCCTTCCATTACCGTGACGTCCACGGGCTGGACGTCGATGACGGGCGGATCGAGGAGCACGGTTAAAATGGCGGTGCCGGAGGTGATCGTCGGGTTGCCGCGGTTGCTGACCTCGCAATAGAGCTCGGCTCCGTGGTCGTCGTTGGTGACCTGCAGGATGGTGTAGGTCTCGTCGACGCCCGTGCCGTCGGTTATCGCGTCTCCGTTCAAGTACCACTGGTAGACGAGCGCGGTGCCGGAGGCGTCGACGGTGAAGGTGGCCTGCTCGTCTTCCATCACGGAAATGGATACGGGATCCGTGATTATCTGCGGAGCGTTCAGAAGCACGGTCAGCGTCGCATCGTTCGACGGGACCTCGGTGTTACCGCGATTCACGGCCCGGCACTGGAAGACCGCTTCGTGGTCCGCGTCCTCCACGGACGTGATCGTGTAGGTCGATGCCTCGGCCCCCGGAATGAGACTCGCGTCGCGGTACCACGTGTATTGCAGCGCCGTGCCCGTGGCAGGACAGGTAAACGTCGCGGGGGCGCCCTCGGTCGCGGTCACCGGCTGCAGTACGCCCA
>CAYVFC010000028.1:22476-28177 GCA_964450715.1 uncultured Sandaracinaceae bacterium
CCGCTTCGTGGTCCGCGTCCTCCACGGACGCAATCGTGTACGTCGATGCCTCGGCGCCCGGAATGAGACTCGCGTCGCGGTACCACGTGTACTGCAGCGCCGTGCCCGTGGCCGGGCAGGTAAACGTCGCGGGGGCGCCCTCGGTCGCGGTCACCGGCTGCAGTACGCCCATCTGCGGCGCGTTCAGCAGAACCGTCAGCGTCGCATCGTTCGACGGCACCTCGGTGTTGCCTCGGTTCACGGCCCGGCACTGGAAGACCGCTTCGTGGTCCGCGTCCTCCACGGACGCAATCGTGTACGTCGATGCCTCGGCACCCGGAATGAGACTCGCGTCGCGGTACCACGTGTACTGCAATGCCGTGCCAGTGGCCGGGCAGGTGAAGGTGGCGGGGTCGCCCTCGGTCGCCGTCACGGGCTGTAGCACGCCCATCTGCGGGACGTTCAGCAGTACCGTCAGCGTGACGGACGTCGAGGTGACCGGGGCGTTGCCGCGGTTGCTCACCACGCACTTGTATGTAGAGAGGTGATCCGGGTCGTAGACCGAAGGCGTGGTGTACGACGGCGAGGTGGCGCCATCGATGAGCGCGTCGTTCTTGTACCACTGGTAGCTCAGCGCGGTGCCGGTCGCGGTGATGGCGAAGGTAGCCGTGCCGCCCTCCAGGACGGATATGTCATCCGGCTGGTCGGTGATCACCGGCGCGTTCAAAAGGACCGTCAGCGTGACCGGGTCACTTTCATCGAACCCGGCCGGGTTGGTGACCACGCACTTGTAGGTCGACAGATGATCGGCGTCTACCGTGGACGGCGTGGTGTAGGACGGCGAGGTCGCACCGGCGATGGGCTGATCATTCTCGTACCACTGGTAGGTGAGATCCGGCCCCTCGGCCGTGACGCTGAAGGTAGCGGTCTCGCCCTCGGTCACGGTGGCGTCCGAGGGATGGGCCGTGATCAGGGGGAGGGGCACTCCATCCAGTTCCGTGCCCGAACCGATATTGACATCACGTCCCAGGAACACGCCCGTGGAGACGGAGCTGGACTTGATATGCAAGGTGCCGTTGGGTACGAAAACATATGCGGCGATTTCGTTGCTCTGCCCCACGACCGCCGCAAACGGGGTGGAGGAGGGGCCGCCGACGCCGCCGTTGGAGCCTTCAACGAACAGGCGAACATCCGAGATGCCGATACCAGAACCCGACGCAGGGCCCAGGTATGCGGCGATTCCGGGCTCCAGCCGCTCTTTGACGCGAATCTCGCACGCCGACGCGCACTCCACGCGAGACCTGTCGCCCAGATCGAGCGAGAGTAGATCGTATGTTCCGCCCGAAAGCGTCAGTACCGTCGGATCCGTACTGGTACCGGCTCGCAGAAGCACTGCACCATACGAACCGGCTGCCAGCGTGCGGTCTTCCTTTTGCGCCAGCTCGACGTCTTCGCTGCCGGCTTCAAAGACCGGGAAAGAGGGAACCGTGATCGGCAACGGCAACGACAGGGGCGTGTTGGTCGCGCCCTGCACCGTGCCGTTGTTGGTCACGGTGTTGGCGTTGACATCGCCGGTAACGACGCTGCTCGACTTCAATAGCACCGTGTCGGCTGTGAGGCTGCCATTGAGCTGCGCGCTCAACCCCACTACCGCTTCCGAGCCGCTCGACAGGTACGGCCCCGCACTGTCGATGATTACCGCTGCGTCGCCTTGCAGCGAAGTGTTCTCCTGCAAGTGCAGGCTGTTGAGCGCCAGAATCGCCTCCCGCGGCCAGCCATTGCCGAATACCCAGTTATCGGCGGGCACCACCGCCCCGGCGCCCTCTTGCACCAACGCCCCAACGCCGACTCGCACGTCGCGGCCTACCAGCTTACCTTGTGCGTAGCTGCCGGACCTCACGTGCAGTGTCCCGTTCGGCACGAAGACGAAGGCCCTGAGATCGCTGTCCAGGCCCAAGATGGCGGCCGCCGGATCGGCGTCCGGGCCTCCGCCAGAGCCGTTCGTGCCCTCCACGATGAGCTGCACCTGTTCTACCGGTACGCCGCTGCCCGGCTGCGGGCCCAGGTAGGAGGAGGCCCCGGGAGACAGATGCTCCTTGACGCGGATCTCGCAGGCGGCGGCACACTGCACCTGGGAGTGATCCCCGAAGGCCAGCTGGCGCAGGTTGTAGACTCCGCCCGAAAGCGTGAGCACGGTCTTGTCCACTCGCGTGCCCGCTCTGAGCAGGATCTCTCCGTACGAGCCTGCCGCCAGGGTCAGATCCTGCTTCGGGCCGAGCTCGATGTCGTCGGTGCCCGCCTCGAAGTCATCGAAGTACGGAACGGTGATGCCCAGCGGAAGCGGAAGAGGCGTGGTCTGCGCGCCTGCGACCGTGCCCAGCCCCGTTAGCTCGTTGTACGCCGCATCGCCCGCGACCAGGCCGCCGTCCTTGATGTAAATGCTGTCCGCCTTCAGGTTGCCTTCGACCACCGCTCCCGGCCCCACCACCGCCTCGGAATCGTCGGCCAGCACGGGGCCCGGGCTGGCCATAATCACCGATACATCGGCCTCTACCCGCGAGCTCTGCTTTATATGCGTGCTGTTCAGGGCAACGATGGTTTCCGACGGCCAGCCCGCGCCGGTCACCCAGCCGTCCACCATGGTCAGGGGCTTGGTCTGCACCGCCGCGGTGGGATGCGACTCGGCGGGTTTCTGCGCCGTTTCCTCGGACCCGCAGGCCGACAGGCCCAGGGCCGCACCGAGCAGCAGGGCGGCGAGCATGGCGGTGGGCGCGGAGTATTTCGGCGTCCTGGTCATGGCTTACCTGGAGGCGACCTCCTTCGTCCCCTTCTTCGGTTGATCGTGGTAGACCACGTTCGCGTCCTTCAGCACCTTTTGCGAAGCGGCCTGGACCGACTTCTTGAGCTGTACCGGGGACAGGATGCGGCGTATCTCGGCGCTGACCTCGCTCAATGGTTTGGTGGGCGCGACCTTCTCGCCGGTGATGCGCACCAGATAGGGGCGCTGCTGGACAAAGGTCAGGTCAGAGGCCTTGCCGGGCTCGAGCCGGTTCATGAGCGTGCGCAGCCTGGCGTGGAGCACCTGGTCGTTGACCTGGCCCCGCCGAAAGGCCAGCGGATGGCCCGCGGACTTGAGCTTCTCCACCAGCGCCGGCCAGTCCTGGTCCTCGCCGGCTCCGTTGAGCGCCTTGATCAACCCGGTGCGCTCCTGGTCGGTGGGCGCCCGGGAAGCGGTGATCATCTCATACGAGCGGGTGGTCTCGCCGCCAAAGCTCTCGGGGTGCTCCTGGTAGTACTTCTTCACCATCTCCGCCGAGACCGGCTCGGGCCGGGTGTGCCTGGCCAGGTATTGCCGGACCAGCTCCTTCTCCCGGTAGTCTGCAACGTTCTTGCCAAGCTCGGCCCTCTCGCGCGCGCCCATCTCCTTCTCGCGCGCCTGGGCGATGGCCCGGGCGCTGACCAGGCTCTTGAGCACCTTGCGCCTGCCCTCCGCGTCCAGCCTGCTGCCGGCATACTTGCCGATGGTCGTCTCGATGGTGCGCTGCACGTCGTACTCGGTGATGGGGCTCTCATCGACCTCGGCCAGCACCTTGTCGTCGCCGGTCCCGCTCTGGCAGGCGGCTGCCGCCAGGAGCGAGAGCAGAAGAACGGCGGTATGTGGTGTGGGTTTCATGTTCCGTTTGTCCGTAGCGATGCGGGTTCGTTTTCCAGCCCTTTTACTCCTTCTTGGCGAGGCTCTTCTCCTCGGCACCTTCCTCGGCCGCCTTGTCCCCGGTGCCCTTGCCGCCGGGCGCTGCCGCGGGCTTTCGGCCCGGCGCGACCGCGGGCTTGCCGCCGCGCGCTGGCGCGGCCTTGCCGCCGGGCGCGGGCCCGGTCTTTTCCGCGCGAGCCGGAACCGGCTTGCCGTGCTTTTCGATGGCGGTCTTGGCCAGTAGCCGTTTCATCTCCGCCTGCTTGGTCTCGCCGCGGAGCTGGTAGCGGATGTCGCCCTTTACCGCCTGAAGCGGCTTTCTCTCGGTCCGGGCCCCCTCGACCAGCTTGATCACGTGGAAGCCGAAGGCGGTCTGAAGCGGTTCCGAGAGCTCGCCGGGCTTCATGGAGAAGATCTTCTTGGAGAAGGCCGGGTCGATGCTCCCCTCCTTCATCCAGCCCAGGTCCCCTCCCCTCCTGGCCGAGGCCCGGTCCTCGGAAACCTCCCCGGCCAGCTCGGCAAAGTCCGCCCCGGCCCGGAGCTTGGAATACGCTTCCTGCGCGGCGGTCAGCTTCACCTGCCGCTCCTGCTCGTTCATCTTGGGGCTGGTGCGAAACAGAACGTGCGCCACCCGGACCTTGTTCGTCTCGTAGTCCGCCGCGTGCATGTTGTAGTAGTTCCGAATCGCCTCCTCGCTGACCTTTTCCGCCAGCAGCTTCTCGAAGTAGCGGCTGATCATCATCTCCTTGCGGAACTCGTTCAGCTCGGCCTCCACCATCTGCTCATCCAGCAGTTTCTCCTTCGCGATGGTGTCCGCCAGCGCCTCCCTCTCCAGGTAGGCGTCCAGCTCGGCCTCCCGCCTCCGGTCATCCTCGGGGATCCGCTTGAGCTTGAGATAGGCGCTGAACTCCGCCTCGCTCACCGGCCGCCCGTTGATCTTGGCCAGGGGGCCGGCCTTGTCTTTTTTGTCGCAGGCCACCAGCGAGAAGGCTAGTGCACAGGTGACTAGAGATGTCAGGCTTATTGTACGTATCGGCTTCATTTTTCGCGGTCCTCAATATGGCGGAATGTTGAGCTGTCCCAGATCGTTCGCGCCCCAGCAGATGAGAGTCCCGTCGGCAGCGCTACCGCAGCTATGTCTGTCGCCGGCCGTTATGTCCCCGAAATACCAAGTCGGCGGTTGCGGCGTGGTGGACACCTGCCCATAACCGTCCGCGCCCCAGCAGACAGCGGCATAGACATCATCGATGGCGCAGGAGTGCGCCCCGCCGGCCGCCACGCCCAGGAACCCGACGCCGGCCGGAGGTATGGTCTCGCCGCTGGTATCCGCGCCCCAGCAGTCGATCGATCCGTCCGCCATCAGGGCGCAGAAGTGGTCCGACCCGGCAGCCACGCTCAACACCGGCAAGATCGGAACGCCGCTGACCTCTCCGTTGGCATCGTCGCCCCAGCAGTCGAGAAGGCCGCTCGCGTCCCGAGCGCACGCCGCGCCCGCCGTCGCCCAGATGCCAGTAAGCCCGGTGGTGCCCGGCATTCCGGTGTACACAGCATCGGCGGTATTGCCCCAACACACCGCGCTTCCGTCGCTCTCGCGCAGACCGCAGGCCGCGTTCAAACCCACACCCACGTCGACCAGCTCGATCAACGGCTCGTCGAGGATACCGCTCAAGCCCGTCCCCGGGTCGCCCCAGCAGGATGCAAAGCCTTCATCGTGCAGAACGCATCCCGCCTGACTACCCATGGCCAGACGCTTGTAGAACCCGGACGGCGCCTCTCTGACCAGCCCCACGCTGTCGTCGCCCCAGCAGGTGACCAGCCCCTGTTCGCTCAGGTAGCAGGTCGCGTTGGATGCGCTCTTCAGGTCCGGTGTTACCGACAGAACGCCGGGCGTGGCGCGATAGACCGTGCCGTTCTGGGCCGCATTGCCCAACGCCTGCGCCACCACCGTACCCGTGTCCACCTCGGCTTCGATGCTCACTCGGCCGCCTCCGCCGTCGTAGCCGTACGTGCCACCGTTCGCCTGCACAACAC
>CAYVFC010000028.1:28277-66895 GCA_964450715.1 uncultured Sandaracinaceae bacterium
ACGCCTGGCCCAATCCTCCATGGCTGCCGCCCGACTGCGTCGTGCCCGCTATGGTCACTATCTCCCCGCTCGAGTCGTACGTCTCGCCCAACAAGCCCGTCGCTATTCCCCCTCGCCTCGCGCCGTACAGGCCTCTACCGTTAGCCTCGACCAATCCGCCGCTCTGTACCACCGCGTCTCCCCGAACCGTGAACTGCACACCGTCCTCACGGTGGATCGTGTGGCTCAGCGTCCCGCCTACCGTCAGCGTCTCTATGGCGTCCGACAATCCAAAGTCGCCGTCGTCCACAAAGTGGACGCCAGATACAATCGTCAATACCTCCTCGAGAGCACTGCCCCCGATGTCCAGACGGTTGCGGTTGTCAAATGTACCGCCAGATACGTTGCTACCGTCAAACACGTCCACCGACATCACACCGTTGTTCACCAGAGTGCCGCCCGTCATCGAAAGCATGCCCGGCAAAAACGTCACGTCCGTGTTCACGTTCAACGTGCCGCCGCTCAGCTGCCACTGCGCGCCCGGCTCCAACGTCACGTCCGTATTCAGATTCAGCGTACCGCCGCTCTGCTCCCATAAGCCGCTCAACGTCACCGCAGACCCGCTCAGCGTCAGCACTCCACCCGCAACATAAACGTCCCCGGCTGCTACTCTGCTCGTATCCAGCAATAGATTGCCAGAGCTCACACGCAAACTGTCAAAAGCTCCGTCAGACGCATCTATCGTGCTCACCACAGACGTCGTGCCCGTGCCCAGTATCAACTCCCCTTGCGATTCGGGCACGCTCAGGTCTTGCAGGAATATCGTCCCCGCTCCCGCATCCGGTCCGCCGTTCGCCTGCAGCGCCGTGCCCTCCGTTCGCTCGTAGTAACGGATCGATACTCGGCCGCCTCCGCCGTCGTAGCCGTACGTGCCACCGTTCGCCTGCACAACACCAGTGCCGCCAAACTCTCCCGCCACCAGCCGGATACTTCCGCCAGACCCGCTACCGTCGCCGTTGTCCTGGCCTCCGGTGCCGTTGGCCCGGATCGTTCCGTCCACCGTCAGCGCGCCGTTCACCACCAGGTCCACTCGACCGCCGCCGTTGCCTCCCCAGTCTTGCGTTACGTTCGTACCGCCTCCACTGCCCAACAACACCGGGTCCTTCGCCGAACCATAGATAGGCTGCACCGCCTGGTACGCCTGGCCCAATCCTCCATGGCTGCCGCCCGACTGCGTCGTGCCCGCTATGGTTACTATCTCTCCGCTAGAGTCGTACGTCTCACCCAGCAGGCCCGTCGCCATCCCACCTCGCCTCGCGCCGTACAACCCCCTGCCATTCGCCTCGATCAACCCGCCCGATAACACCTTCGCGTCTTCCGTCACGATGAAGCTCACGCCATTGGCGTCGTGCGTCTCGTGCGTCAATACACCGCTCACGGTCAACATCCCGATGCGGTCAGTCGCTCCCAGCGTACCTCCCTTGGAAAGCGTTACGCCGCTGGCGACCGTGAGCACGTTGGATGCTATATCGAGCCGGCCGCTGTTGTAGAAGGTGCCGCCGGTGACGTTGTTGTCGTCAAAGGTGGCGACGCTCAGGGTGCCTTGGTTGTAGTAAGTGCCGCCGCTTATGGTGAAGTCGGCGGGGGCGGAGGTGGTCAGGGTGCCGCCCTGGACGATGGTGCCGCCCGACTGGAGCAGGGTGCCAACGAGGGTGATGCCGGAGTCGGCGTCCAGGGTACCGTTGGAGACGGTGATGGAGGGGGTGTAGAGGCGGCCGCCGTTGACCTCGAGCTTGCCGCCGCTGGGCATGGTTACCGAGCCCGTCATCAGGGCGCCGTTGACGATCACGGTGCCGCCGTTGAAGGTTATTTGATCGATGTAGCAGGGGCCGGTAAAGGTGTAGGTCTCGCCCGAGGCGGCGACCAGGTTGGAGGCGCAAGCAGTGAGCGGCAGGCAGGCGCCCTGGCCGTCGCAATAACTGTCAGCGCCGCAGGTGGTGGCCATGGGCGCCGGGTCGTTGATGACGCCCCACTGCGGGTCGCAGGAGTCGATGGTGCAGGCGTTGCCGTCGTCGCTCGACCCGTCGCAGAGGTTGGAGACCTGGCAGGTGTCGTCGCACCAGTCGAAGGGAACGTCTCCGTGGTCGTCGCAGAGCTCGCCCGGGTCCACGATGCCGTTGCCGCACTGCTCCAGGCTCAGGCAGTCGGCTGCGCAGCCGTCGCCGCTCGCGGTGTTGCCGTCGTCGCAGGCCTCGCCCACGCCCTGGATACCGTCGCCGCAGAAGACCGGTACGTCGAGCTGATAAGAGAGGTTCTTGCCCCAGCAGGTGATGACGCCGTCGGCGCGGCGGCCGCAGGTGTTGTTCTTGCCCGCCGCGATGTCGGCAAAGACCCACTCGGGCGGCTCGGGCGGGGTGGACTGGCCGTAGCCGTCCGCGCCCCAGCAGACGGCAATGCCCAGGTCGTCGATGCCGCAGGTGTGGGCGTAGCCCGCCGTGAGGCGCGCGAAGGCGGTGTCGAGCGGGGCGTCGAGCTGGCCGGATTCGTTATTGCCCCAGCACACGGCCGTGCCGTCCTCGGCCCGGGTAGCACAGAAGTGGTCGTAGCCGGCCGCGATGTCCACAAAGGTGCCGGCCGGGGCAGAGGAGACCTGGTTGTAGGCGTCGCTGCCCCAGCACCAGACGGTGTCCTCGGTGGAGAGGGCGCAGGTGGCGTGGTAGCTCGATACGACGCGGCGGTACTCGCCCGGCAGAGGCGAGGTTTCGCCGTGGGCGCCGCTGCCCCAGCAGATAACCGAGCTGTCGTCCAGGCGGATGCCGCATACGTGGTCGCCGCCTACCGACACGTCGCCCATGGGTACGGCGAGCGCCGGGGTCTTGCCGTACTCGCCGTCGCCCCAGCAGATGACCGTGCCGTCGAGCTGGATGGCGCAGCCCGTGGTGTTGCGCAGGGAGAGGTGGGCAAAGGTTCCGGCAGGCGGGCCGGTCAGGCCGTGCTCGTCGCTGCCCCAGCACTCGATCGAGCCGTTCGCGGTCAGGCCGCAAGATGTGCTGCGGCTGCTGTCGACCGAGGAGGTGCCAAAGCCCGGGCCACAGGTGACCTGGACGTCGGTAACGTCGGCGGCGTCTACCGTACCCGTGCCGTCAATGACCTCGCAGTCGCGCAGGGCGGGATTCAGCGCCACGTTGACCTGGTACTGGTGGGTGTGGAGCACCGGATTTACGAACTGGAAGGCGCCGTTCTCGGCCACGCCGAGCTGCTCGCCGTTCAGCTCGAGCACCACCGCGTTGTCGGGCCAGCCGTCGCCGTTTAGATCGGCGATGGGCACGGACAGGCCCGTCACGGTGCCGCCGATGGTGAAGGGCTCCAGGATGCAGAGGTCGTCGCACCCGTCGCCGGGCAGGTTGTTGCCGTCGTCGCAGAGCTCGGTCGGGTCAAGGCTGCCGTCGCCGCAGACCCAGACCGAGACGATGGAGTCGGCGCTGTAGCCTGCCAGCGAGGCGGTCAGGGTGACAATGCCGCCCTGGGTGATGGAGAAGACGCCGTCGCCCGAGTGGGTGGCGATGGACAGGTCGTTGCTCTGGTACGAAGTGCCGAAGCGCTGCTCGGTGACGTCGACCTCGTGAATGGTGCCGCTCACGCTCAGGGTGGCGGTGACCTGCAGATCCAAAAGCTCGGGCGTGCCCAGCACGATGCCCACGTCAGGCGTGGCGGGATCGACCGCGATGCCGATCACGTAGGCCAGCACGTCGTGGCTGTTCGGATCGAGCGGGTCGTTGCCCGTGTCGACCTCCAGGCCGTCGAGCAGGCCGTCGCCGTCGCTGTCCGGATCCAGCGGGTTGGTATTCTCCGCGATCTCGGCGCCGTCCAGCAGGCCGTCGTCGTCGCTGTCCGGATCCAGCGGATCGGTGCCGTTCGCCTGCTCGGCGCTGTTGCTGAGGCCGTCGCTGTCGGCATCCTCGTCGCCGTCCAGTATTCCGTCGCCGTCGCTGTCCGCGTTGGTCGGGCTCAGGCCCAGATAAAGCTCCAGATCGTTGGAGAAGCCATCGCCGTCCACGTCCCCGCCGGTGAACAGCGCGGTGAAGGTCACGGTGTTGGCGAGAGCCAGCGGCTCGCCCTGGTAGTCGCCGGCCAGGCTCAGGGTGACCTGCGCGCCGTCCGTGGCCACGGTGTCGGAGAAGTGCGGGGCGGTGAAGGCGCCGGTGACCCAGTCAAAGGCCGCGGTGGAGCCGCCCACGTCGAGCTGGCCGTTCAGGATGGCGGCGCGGTCCACGGTCGCGGCCACGGTGACGTCGAGCGCGTGCTCGGCATCCTCGAGGATGTAGATGTACTGCTGCGCCGGGATGGCGGCGTGGGGGCTACAGACCGTGATCTGCTGCTCCAGGACCGGGTCGGACTCGACCACGCCAAGGGCCTCGGAGCCGGCGGTGTCGAGCTCATAGCAGACATCCAGCTCGACATCGCCGGCAAAGGCGAAGCGCAGGATCTCGTCCGCGGCGGTGAAGCTTCCGGCAATGGGCGCGCCGTCCAGGCTCAGCGAACCGCCGCTGGCGCTTACGGCCAGGGCCACGGCCTCGTTGTAGGTGAACAGGGCGTCCGGATTGACGTCGTTCTGGGCCAGGTCAAAGCCGGAGCCGATCACGGCGGGCAACAGCTTGAGGAAGTCGAGAACGAGCGTTTCGCTCTCGTCAAATCCGGCGGGCACGACCTGCAGACCCGAGGCGCTGACCGTTACCTGCTCGATTACGTCGTCCGTGACCGGGAACTCGGCCGTGCCCTGGGGCAGGGTAAGGGCAAAGGCGTTGCTGCCCTGGCTCAGCGCGCTTCCGGTGAGCGAGATGTCGGCGGTAAAGCTCGACGGCAGATAGGCGTCGTCCTCGGGCGCGCCTTCGGGTACCTCGGTGACCACGTTACCAAAGCCGTCCATCAGGCTGAGCTCGACCGTGGCCTGCTCGCCCGCTTCCAGGCGCGCGGGATCGCCTAGCTCGAGGTTGGTCTGGCCGGTCACGGCAAAGCGCAGCAGCGCGGGCTCGGACGGCTTGACCACTATATCGATGGTGTCGACGGACACGTGCGCGGTGGCCGGGTCGCCGTCGTGGTCGTACAGGGCGGCGAGGCCGGACGGAAGGTCGGTGATGATTTCGGCCTGGTAGAGGCCGGCCGCGTCATTGGGCTGCACCTCGACCGCGGCAGAGCCGTTGACCAGCTCTATCGTCGCCTGCTCGCCCAGATACTGCTCGGTAACCGGATCGATCACCGACTCGATGGTCACGTTGTCGGCAAAGGCGAAGTGGAAATCCGGATCCGGGATGCGGATGGCGATGACCTGGTCCTGGCCGGTGGAGGTGATGTTGCCGACCGAGTCGCGGGCAACGATATCGAAGACGAGCTGGGTGCCGGCCGGGATGATGGGCACGTGGCCGATCTCCAGGTGATCGGGCACGCCCGGCTCGATGGTGACCGGGTGCTGGGCGCTGATGGCCGGGTAGTCGGTGAGCGTGGCCGCGAAAACGTAGTTGCCCGACACGCGCCCGGTGTCCACGGCGATGGAAATCAGGCCGTTGCTGGCCGTGGTGGTCTCGCCCAGGATCTCCCCGGCGCCGGCCGGGCCAGAGGCGATGGACCAGGTCACCAGCTGCTGGGGCACCGGTCGCGCGGCCGCGTCGAGCACCTTGACCTGCAGGGTCAGCGTTTCTCCCACGGCCACCGAGGCCGGGTTGAGCGCCGCGTCTCCGTTGTCGTCGAACAGGGCCAGGTTGGGCCGCTGGGTGAGCGCCACGCTGGTAAGCGCGCTGTCGCTGTTCTGACCCAGCGCGTCGGTCAGCCGCACTTTGAACAGGAGATCGGTCGTTTCTCCGTCGTCCACGGGCGCCAGAAGCGAGAGGTTGATGACGGGCTGGGCCGGGGCGGTGAACACGATTTCCGGAGGACCGGTAGAGGCGTCGAGCACCGAGACCGTCATTCCACCGTACCCGCCGTCGTCGGCCGCCTGCGGAAGGGTAAGGGTGACCGGAACCGGGGAGTTGAAGAAGCCGTAGGTCGGGGCGTTGACACCCACCAGCGAGGCGTCGGGCCCGAGATCGGGCACCACGTCCAGGGCCACGGGCTGGCTGGTCTGCTGGCCCAGGCTGTCGGTGACGGTGACGGTGAGGGTTTCGGTCACCGGCTCGGTCAGGCGCTCGGTGCGCGGGTCGGTGATCTGGAAGGTCACGGTGGTGTCGATCACCCGCGTCGTATAAGTCTTCTGCTGCTCGGCTCCGTGCCAGTTGACGGCGATAGTCTCGATGCCGATGTCATCGACCACCCGGGTCGAGATGTAGAAGGTGCTCTGCTCGCGGATCTCTCCCGGAGCGGTGACCGTGAGCACCAGCGGCAGCTGGTCGCCGGCAGTGGTGAAGGTGGCGAGCGGATCGACGGTAAGCTCGTGGCCGGCCCGGTCGCGCACGTACACGGAATAGGTGTAGACCTGGCCCTCCTCGGGCGGAGGCTCGTTATAGCGGAGCTCGCCGTTGTCGAAACGCACGGCCACGGTCTGCCCGTTGCGGATGAGGCGTGCCATCTCCACGCCGCTCTGCAGATCGCTTACATCTACTATCACGGTAAAGGGCTGGCCCTCGACCGGATGGTCGTACCCCAGCTGGTCCTCGATCCGCAGAGCGGGCGTCTCGGGCATGGTCTCGTCCAGCTGCCGGTTCAGGTAGACGGTGGGCGAGTCGTCCGCGTTGCCATAGACGTCGATGGCGCGCGCGTAGAAGCGCAGCCCGCTTCCGACCGGGATATCCCGATACAGCTCGAACACGGGGCCAGGCCTGGTGCCCAACAGATCGCACTGCTCGTCGCTGGCCGCGTCGTAGCAGTGGTAGAACTCCACCTGCTCGACCGGCTGGTCGCTCTGCACGATGTCGGCCAGCAGGCGCACCGGGTTGGGGCTCCACTGTCCGGTCACGGCCAGGGAGACCTGCAAGAACGGGTTGTCGGGAAGGCCCTCGCCCTGCAAGACGGCGCTGCGCACCACGGACTGGGAGACCTCGCCCCAGACCGATTCGACCGAGCACTCCACCGCGAAGGGCTGGCCATTGGGCAGGTAAGCCGGCACGGCCAGCGAGGGCTGGTGCGGGGCAGAGCGGCTTACCGCGATGAGCTGGCCGTCCACGTTGCAGCGCATGGCGTTGACGCCCTCGAGGTCGGTGAGCGTAAGCGTCATGAAATCGCCCTGCGCGAAGCGCTGCGCCATGGCGGGGGAAGCCAGCGCGGCCGAGGAGGCCATCAGCGCGAAGGGAAGCTCGTACAGGCTCAGGCCATAGGCCCCGTGGCCCAAAAGCAAGCGGTTGTCGCGGGCGGCCAGCGAGGTGATGGGATGCGGCGAGGAGAGCAGCGGGAGCGGGAGCTGTTGCCAGGTGTCGGTCGCGGCCAGGCGCAGCACCTCGGTCCCGGTCGCCACCCAGAGCGCGCCGGCCGATACGGCCAGGGCCTCCGCGTTGGCGGGCAGGGTCAGGGAGTGGCTCTCCAGGGTGCTCAGGTTGACGCGGTGAAGCAGGTTGCCGAGCGCGTAGTAGAGGAAGTCGCCGTCCGAGGCCATGACGTGCACCGGGCCGGCGGCGGTGACGATCACCTGGTTGCGTATCACCGAGGCCGCGGTAAAGGGCAGGCCGTCGTGGTCGATGCGGTGGATGGAGCCGTCGTCCGTGCTGGCCAGCAGGGTCTCGCCCGAATGGGCGAGGGCCAGCACGTTGAAGGCCTGATCGACCTCGATCTCGCCCGTGACCGCTGGATCGTCGATGCGGGCCAGGTAGAGGCGGGAGCCGGACGAGGCGGCCAGCATGGCCGGGGTGGCGACCAGGGTGCTGAAGTGGGCGCCGCTCAGGGCGATGGTCTCGCCTCCTTGCGGGTCGAGCGCCATCACCCGGGAGAAGTCGGACTGCAGGAGATAGCGGGTATCCCCCCTAATGGCCACGCCGTGGGTGGCCACGGTGTAAGAAGCAGGATAGACGGTTTCCACGTAATCGCCGGACTCGGTACGGCCGAGCGTGATAGCGCCGTAGTCCTCGGCCGCGGCCACCGCTACCTGGCCGTCTCCGGCAAAGGCCACCCCGACGATGTTTCCTCGCGCTATCTCGGTCTGGTAGCGCTGTGCGATCTCTCCGGGGGGTCGCTCCAGAGCCAGCACCGCGCCCTGCTCGCCGCCCAGCCAGACGCGACCGCCCGCGATAAAGGCGCGCGATACGTCCTGTACGGGAAGCGACGAGAAGCTGCCGGTGAGCGACGGGTGCGAGGGCAGGCGCACGTCCACCACCTGCAGCAGGCCGTCAGAGGAGAGCGCCAGCAGCTCGCCCTGCAGCGCAAGAAGCCTGTCGGCCGTAAGCTCCATGGGCACGCGCCGCTCGACGAGGTCGGCGTCGAGCACGACCAGCTCGCCGTTGGACGTGGCCGCGTAGATGTACCCGCCGCTCTGGGCCAGGGCCGTGAAAGCGCCCTCGGCGAGCAGGGTGACGGTAAAGCTCGCGTCGACCGCATACAGCGCGCTATCGGTCAGCACCAGGAAGCTGCCGGCCCGGGCCTGCACGTCGACGAGCGCGCCCCCGAGGCTCAGAGTCGGGCCCTGGGTGAGGATGTTGCCGGAGATGGAGAAGCCGACCAGCTGCCCGTCGATCTCGGCCAACAGGCTGTCGTCCGAGACCGCCAGGCGATGGCCCAGGGTGGCGGCGAGCGGCGTGGTGCTGACCACGGCATAGCCGTCGTCCGGGTCGACGATGACCAGGCCGATATCCTGGAGCGCTATAAGCAGCCTGCCGGCCTGGTGGTCGAGCGCCGCGATCTCGGCGTCCAGGACGGTTCGCAGGGTGTCCGGTCCCTGTAGACCGTGAAGCTCGCGGTCCACGGCAAACCAGGCCTCGCCCACGTCAGGCACGCCGGCCTGGAAGGGGAAGTCCTCGGCCAGCACGGAGAAGGTCAAGGGCGCGATGACCTCGACCCGCTTCTGGGCGCTGCGCTGGTTGCCCAGCCCGTCGTCGAGCGTGGCCTCGATGCGCAGCAGGGCCGTGCCCGCGGGCACGGTAAGCGATAGCGAGCCGTCGCCAGCCGCGACCAGGGCGTCCTGGTCGTCGAATACCTCGATGCTCGACTGCAACCCGGTCAGATCATTGGCCAGACCGATGTCCAGCAGCGAGCCCGCCATCACCCGGGCCTGGACCCCGGTCAGCACTGGATCCTGCAGGTTGAGGTCGGGCAGCACGTGCAGGGTGACGGGCGTGGCCGAGAGGTGGTCGTACTCGTCCCCGTAATAAGCGCTGACCTCGAGCAGGAAGGTCTCGGCCGAGGCGGTCTCGGGCGCGCGCAGCGAGACCACGGCCTGGCGACCCGAGGCCAGGCGGCGGTCGCGAAGCGCGCCGTTGTACTCGCGCAGCGCCACCGCGGCGTAGCGGAACTCTCCGGCGCTGCTCGACTCGGGCGCGGTGTACTGCACCTCGATGGCGCGTCCCTCCACGAACTCGGCGTTGTGGGTCGGGCGGGATACCAGGATCAAGTCGCCCGAAGCCGTGCTCTGGGCGAGATCCAGGGCGTAATTGGCAGGTTGGGTTGCGTCCAACTCGACCGAGAAGGCGGCGGCCGCGCCATCGGCGGGCACCTGCAGCCAGCCAAAGGCAAAGGCTCCGTCGTCCACGCTGGCTTCTCGGGGCGGCTCGGCGTCAAAGCCGATCAATACCTCGGCCACGCGCGCGGCCGGGTCGAGCTGTACGGCCGAGGGCACCACCCCGCCCCAGGCCAGCAGGCGGCCGGAAGCGGGCTCGATCGAGGTGGAGATCGGGTCGAGCGTCTCGTCGCGCACCAGCTGCGCGCTCACCACGGCCGCGCCCCGGTCCATGCACTCGACGGTGATCTCCCCGGCCGGAAGCAGGCGGCGGGCCAGGAACAAGCCGGGCTCTGCCTGGCGCCAGACCGGCTGAGCGGGCAACAGCTCGCCCGCGGCCGAGTAAAAGGCGCAGCTCTGGCCGCCCAGCGTCTCCGAGTCCTGGATACCCGTGACCAGAACGCCGAACGGCGTCTCGGAGAGCACCGGCGCGAAGACGGGCGACATGGGCTGGGCCGCGATCTCGCGGGCGCTGATATTGCCCGAGCCGTCGCGCTCGTACACGCGCGCGGCGCCAAAGGCGCGGGCTGCGGCTCCACCGCGGTCGAGCGCTACCAGCTCGCCCCAGCGATAGGCCTGCCAGGTGGCGTCCTCGAACGGGCCGTCGGCCAGCAGCCAGAGCAGCTCGCCGTCCGCCACCGCGCCGTGGATATGACCGCCCGCGTCCACCGTGTCGAGCGGCATGAGCGTTCCTTCCTCGATGCCCTGACCCGGGTCGGCCGCCAGAAGCTCGAATGCGCTCAGCTCACTGCCGCTCATAGTCCAGAGCCGCGAGCCGTCGACCAGCAGCCGGTCGGCCTCGGCCGCCGCGGTGTAGAAGAGAGTCTCCATCACCGGGAAGCGGTCGCCCGCGGCGCGAAGCGCATAGATGCCGCCGCCGTCGGTCAGGGCGTAGACGCGGTCGGCGGACACGCTCACGTCCTCGATGGGCTCGGCCAAGACCTGGCCGGCTACCGGTATAAGGTCGCCGCCGGCGTAGTGATAGCCGTCGAACAGCTCCCCGTGGCGGGTGAACAGCGTATGGCCGCTGCCGCCCAGAAGCTCGCCCAGAAGCGGCCGGCTCACCGGGGCGCCGAGCGCGCCGTTCTGAAGCGGCCAGAACATCAGGGTCTGATCCCCGGCCCCGTTCTGCAGGGCGGCCAGGCCGGCGCCGGTCCAGTGCAGGTGCGTGAGCGAGTGCTCCTGGCTGGTGAAGATCACGCCGTCCTGGTCGCGCAGCTCATAGCCGCCGTCGCGCTGGTTGACCGCGAACAGCAGCGACTCTCCGCCCGTGCCGAGCCCCGGTGCCACCACCATCTCGCCCGTATCGCTGCCCAGCGGCGGGGTGAAGATGGCGGTGGTGGTGTCGGTGAGATAGGGCTGCTTCTGTAGGAGAAGCTCCTGGCTGCGCTCGTTGCCGGAAAGATCGCGCAGCACGGCGTTCACGCGCACGTCCGCGCCGTCGTTGTTTATATCGAAGTATTGCGGCTCCACGCCCAGCGCCATCTGCTCGGGCGCGGCGCTGGCGGCCGGATCGTGGACCGATACGCTGGAATAGGGCGAGAAGTCGGCCATATCGGGCACGGGCGCCTGCACCCAGAGCTGCGTGCCGCCGAGCACGGTGGTCGAGGGCGTTATGGTGAGCGCTATCTGCTCGGCCACGGTGTCGTCGTCGCGCAGGTTGATGAAGCGGCGCGACACCAGCGGTACGGCCGCGTTCTTCTCCTGCAGGCGCAGCACCAGCACCACGTCCTGGTCCGTGGCCGGAAGGGTAATGTCAACCGGGAAGCGCTCGGGATCTTCCGCGGTACGGGTGACGGGGACCGCGGGCGGGTTGTTCGGGTCGCTCTGTACGCCGCCGATATCCAGGAACAGCTCGGCGTCGAGCAGGTTGCGCATCAGCACCTCGACGGCGAGGCTCTGGCGCTCGCGCGCCTCGGTTCCGTCGGCCGGCGCGAGCAACTCGAGCTGCGGCTTGCCCTCGCCCGGGTCATAGGGTCTCAGCGCAACCGAGGTCGAGGCAGTGTTGCCGTTGCTGTCGGTGGCCGTGACCTCGACCACGACCGGATCGAGCGTCGCGGGCGTGATCGTGTAGCGGGTCTGGTCGGCGAGCACCTCGGCCGCTCCGCCGTTGACCGAGGCGGTGACCTCGGCAACGCCGTACAGGTCGAAGGAACGGATCTGGACCACGGTCGGCTCGCCCAGGGGGATGCCCGTACCGCTGGTCGGCGAGACGATGGACACTTCCGGCGGAGTGTTATCCCGTTGAACGACCAAGAATTCGTCGGTCGTGGCCTCGCCATCGAAACCGTAACTCACCAAAAAGCGCACCGGCACTGACACCTGATTGTCCACGACCGGCAGCCCTGTTTCGTCGATGGCCGGCGTGAGGTAGTCCTTCAGCCTGAACTCGAGCGCGCCCGCTCCGATGGCTGTCTTGGTAGCGGTATAGGTCGTTCCGAGAATCAGGAACTCGCCCGACTTGACCAGGTCGACGTCGTCGTCCGTTACCTGCAGGTAGAGATCGACCCGCGTGCGCTCCTCGACCTGGGCCGGATCGGTGGAGAGGCTGGAGATGGAGATCTGCGGGTCGACCAGCGTGACCGAGGTGTCGGTCGTCGCCTTGTTGCCGGATTTGTCGACAGCTTCCAGGCGGAAGGCAAAGCCGGGATCGTTCTCCTTCACGCTCAGGTCGAAGTCGGTGGAGAAGCTGATGCGCGATCCGTAGGTGAGCCCGCCGTCGTGGGAGATGCGCACTCTGTATTCGAGCTCGCTCTCCGGCGTGATGTTGTCCGTGGCCGTGGCCCGGAAACGATAGGTGCGCCCGCGGGTAAGGGTCATGGCCGGCGTTACCGCCTGTCCGTCGCTATCCCGTATCAGGGTCGCGTTGACCGGAGCCAGCGTGTCCTTGGCCTCGAACTCATGGATATAGCCGGCTCCGGTCGAGGGCGACAGCCCGACCTGGTCCTGGATGCCGGTGATGGAGACGGTGTAGACGCTGTTGTGCTCGAGCGCCTCGCCCGTTCGCAGGCGCACCATGATCTGGGTGCCGCTGACCTCGAGCTGGAAGCGTCCGCTGATGTTCTCGGTCCCGCCGACGTAGTCGCGCCGCTCGGCCGTGACGCTGAAGCCCGAGGCCAGCACGCTCTCCGAGTAGGTGAGGACCAGCGGTTGGGCGTAGCCGAGCTTCTGTACGGCCAGCAGCCGGGGCCGCGTGTCGTCCACGCAGAGCAGCAGGCTGTCGGCCAGCACCTGCTCGCCGGTGGCGGGCTTGCTCAACGCCGCCTGGTAGCTGACCCCCGGAGTACAGATGGGCGCGGTAAAGGAGATGGCGCCCGGCACCATGGTCATGGAGACGCGGTTGCTCGCCGTCGGCGTATGGCCCTGCCCGGCCGGGTAGAAGTGTGCCTGGACCACCCCGTCGAAACCGTCGCCCGTGACCGTCACCGCGTCGCCGCCCGAGTCGCTCAGCTTGTCCGGGCCGGCCGCGGCACTGCTGGTAACCGCGGTGATGGCGAGCGGATCGGATACCCGCAAGGCCCCGGCCAAATGCACGGTGGCGCCCGGTTCGTCCACGGATACGGTGTAGAAACCGGCCTGCTCAAAGGTGGCCGTGAAGTCGAGCTCGGCGCCGTCGCCGCTTACCGTCCAGTCGGAGGGGAGGAAGGTCAGGGAGTTGAGCCGGATCTCGGTCGCCCGCTCCAGGTGGGCCCCGTGAACGGTGAGCGAAACCGGCGTGCCCGCGATGGCGATGGTAGGCGCGATACGGGTGGCCGCCATGGGCACCGCTCCGAAAAGCGGCGGCGCGTCGAGATAGAGGACCTGGTCATAGAGGAGCTCCGCGCCGTCGATAACCGAGGCGGGCGGGTTGAAGAGGGAAAGCTGGTAGGTCTCGCCGGCCTCGTACAGATCGCCGATGGGGGTGAAGACCAGCTCGGCGCCGATCAGGCGCGTGTCGCCGTTCAGCGGAGCAGCCGCCGACTCGCCCTGCACGACCAGGCTGACCACCTGGAAGGCATCGGTGTAGCCGCCGAGCTGCAGGTTGATGGGAAGGGTGTCGCTGGAGATGACCCGGGCGGGAATCGCGGCATAGGCATTGGGGAAGGGAACCAGCAGGCTGCGGTAGCGGCCGGCGCTCACCCAGGAGAGCTGGTCGCCGTACAGGCTCGGGTTCAGGAAGCTGCTGTCGCCTCCCACCCGCGCTACCTCGGTGAGCGACAGCTCGCCGTTGGCGCCCGGGGTGGCGTCCACGTCGAATAGCGCCAGCACCTTGGCGCCGCCGCTGGTGTAGACCGCGCCCAGAATCTCGCCGGCCATGTCGGCGTCGCTCAGCCCCGGCAGATCGGCCACCCCCTGCGAGCCGAGCTCGCCCAGCGAGGCGACCAGACCGGTGGAGAGCACCTCCAGCTCGGCGGTACCGAGGACCAGCAGCCGCTGGCCGTTGAGGCGCAGCCCGGCGGGCGCGGCCACGGCCGGCAGATGAGGTTGCGCGAGCGCCGAAAGTGACCAGTCGGCCGCCTCGAGCACCTGGATGCCGGCCGTACCCAGGACATAGAGGTATCGATCGTCTACCGCTATATCCTGCAAGCCGGAGACCGCCAGGGTCTCCCAGCCCGCGCCGTAGACGTTGCCCCGGTGTACCCCGTCCGGTCCCATGGAGAAGAAATGCTCTCCGACCAGGCCCAGGCGCGAATGCTCGACGGCCGCGTTGTTGACCAGCCGGTTGACCTGCACCGGCTCGTCGACGCTGGAGATATCGTAGACCACGATCTGGTAGCTGCCGGCCAGGGCCACGGCCAGCAATCCCTCGGAGAGCGCCAGCGAGGCGATGCTCCCGCCGGGCGACATCTCGGAGAGCGGCAGCGGCTCCAATCCGTCCCGGGTGGTATAGAGCCGGACCTGCGAGCCCTCGGCAAAGGCGACCAGGTCGCCGGCGCGGGCGCGCAGATAGGGAGGTTTCATCCACTGCTCGTACCCGGCGACCAGCACCACCACGGGCTCGCTGCTGACCGCGTCGGCGGTGCTGCCCGGGTTGGTGACCCGGACGGTGAGCGTACCGATGGTGTCGTCGGGCACGCGGAAGCTGAGGGTGCTGGCGTCGACCACCGACAGCTCGGCGGCGGGCTTGTCGTTGACCTGTACCTCGGTCAGCTCGTTCAGCCCGGTTCCGCGGATGCCGATATACTCGCCGCCGTTGAAGATGAAGCGGTCGTCGCCGGCGTTGAGCACTCCGGTAACCGGATCGAAGGAGCCGATGGCGTCGATGCGCGGATCGGTTACATAGGTCAAACGACCGGCGCGGAAGGCGGTCAGCTCGCCGTTGCTGACCGAGACGCCCACCAGCAGATCCGAGCCGGGCACGGTGGGAAGACCGGGAAGCAGGAAGCGGATTTCATCCGAGGTGACCCCGATCACGTCCTCGGCAGGCACGACCATCCCGCCCACCACGATCACGCTCTCCTGGTCGAAGTTCTGGCCGGTGATGGTGACCTCGGTCCCGCCCTGCCAGCTGGCCAGCGCCGGGGAGACGCTCTCGATGACCGGCAGCAGCCCCTCTTCGGTGGTGAAGCGGAAGCGGTAGTCGCGATCCAGGGTCTGCCCGTGTATGTCAGCGGTGGTGGCCGAGACGACCACGCCGTACTCGAGACCGGCGACAAAGGGCTCGACCGGCCGGAACAAGAGGCGGGAGCCCTGGTTGTTGACCTCGGCCGAGACAAAACCGGCCAGCGGCACCCCGTTCAGGGTCACCTGCAGCAAGGTGTCGCCCCAGTCGGCTACCAGGATCGGATCCAGGATGCGGTTGAACTGGATCTCCACCGCCGCGGTGGTGGGAAGCACGCCGCGCGGCTCTGGTACCTGTCCGGTGATGGCGATTTGCCGGTCGGCCAGGGTGTTGAGCGAACCGACCAGGTGCCAGTAGGCGCAGGCTTCGCCGAAGGTACAGGGACCCACCGGCGACTCGAGCGGGCCCATGGCCACGTTGACGAAATAGGCCGTGCCCGCGTACAAGGCGCCGCGGCCGGGGGCGATGGCCTCGACCGAGCCGAAAACGGTGTAGTAGTTGCGAAGCTCGATCTGCTGCTGGAAGTCCAGGTCGAGCCAGGGACTGATGTCGAACAGCTGCAGGTCGCCGTGGCCGCCGGCCACGTACAGGGTCTGCCCCTGCACGGCCATGGGCCCGGCATCGAGCGGCCCGGCCTCGATCAGATAGGTGAGCGGAAGCTGCCCCACCGACTGGGTGCTGGCGCCGGATCCGATGTAAAAGACCACGACCGTGCCGGTGGCCCCGGTGGATACGAAGAGCAACCTGTCGCGCGCCAGGATGTGGGAGGGGGTGACGGGGTTGCCCACCGGGTCGACGGTGTCCACCACGTTGCGGATGGCGTATTCGCCCTGCATCAGATCGATCGACACCACCTGCTTGGCGGCCGGCAACACCACCCAGAGGGCGTCGCGGTGGATCATCATCTGGCCCGGCCTGCCGCCCAGATCCTCGGTTCCCAGCCGGTCCAGCTCGCGCAGGGTGTTGTCGCCCTGGATCTTGTAGATGCCGATGCCGCTGTTGCTGGCGAGGTAGAGGATTCCGTCCCGGGTCTGGATGGAGATGCCGGTATCGGGCTGGCCCGAGGCGTCCAGCAGGCCGATGTCGTTGATCAGCAGCGGGTCGGCCGCCAGGGTGACGTCGAAGTGCATCAGGCGGTTTCCGCCGAGCAGGAACAGGTCGTCGCCGTCAAGCGCCAGGTCGCGGAACCCGTCGGGCGGGAGGTACTCGTCCACGCGGAAGGTCCGCGATATGCCGGCTATCTCCTGCTCCAGCAATACCGGGTGCACGGGATCGGAGATATCCGAGAGAATGAGCTGGCCTCGCGTGGCCGTGAGCGTCGCCTGGTAGGTTCCGTTCTTGTCGTAGCGTTCCAGCCGGCCGCCGGTGGCGGTGTAGAGGATCTGGTCCTTGAGCGCCATGGCGGTGACCGCGCTCGAGCGGACGGAGCCCTGGGCCAGGTCGACCGATCCGGTCTCCTTGTTGGCGTAGAAATAGGCGTCGGCCAGCACGCTCTGCTCGCCCGGGAACAGGGTGCTGGATACGGCCACGTCCACCGGGCCGAAGTTGCCGGCCGGTACCCGGATCTGCAGGTGAGCGCTGTTGCGCAGAACGAGATCGCCGGCCGTGACCCCCCCGAAGGTCACCACCAGGTTGCGGTTGAAGCCCACGCCGTAGAGGCTGACCCGGTTGCCGCCCTCCGGGGGACCGGTGGAGGGGTTGATGCTCTGCAGGACCACGACCGGCTGAACCACGATGGCGCCGTAGAGGCTGCCGCGCACCCCGGAGCGATCGATGATCAGCGGCAGCGCCACGGTGTCTCGCGCCAGGTTGAGCGCCGGCATCAGGAAGCGGAGGCGGTCGTCCTGCAGCTCGAGAATGTCGGCGGAATCGATCGGTTGGTCGCCGACCCAGACGGTCAGGTCGGAAACCGCGTCGCCAAAGCTGCTGCCGCTGACCACCGCCACCTCGCTACCGTCGGCGTGGAAGTAGGGGCGCGGCACGCCCTCGGCAACCTCGCGCACCACCGAGTCGATGACCGGGCGCACGCCGCTGATTACCTCGTAGGGCACGTCGATGCCGCTGGCCAGGTGCTGCCCGTCGAGCCGGGTGATGGCGGTGGAGACGACCAGCCGCAAGGCGCCCCGGTACACCATCCAGTTGTCCAGGGTGATGTCCACGTAGGCGCCGGCAATGGTGTTCCTGCCCTGGATGATGTACTGCCCGATGTCGAGCGGCGTATCGGTGTCGTCGAGCAGCTCGACCGCCTCGCGCAGGGCCGTCTCCTCGGTATTGACCAGCTGGTTGAGCTGTATGCGGATGGTCTCGCCCGGGGTCAAGGCCGTACCGGGCTCGGGCAGGACCGAGGTGACGACCAGGTTGGGCGTGGGCGTATCGGTCAACCCCGGACCGTCGGCCACGAAGAGCGCCCCCTCGTTCGGCCCGAGCTCGCCGCCGACCTTGTCCTCCCAGTAGCTCATCTCGTAGCCGCCCAGGCCGTCGTCGGTCATCACCGCGTAGTTGCCGTTCGAGGTGACGGCCACCTGCCCGTACTGGACCACGAAGGAGGCGCCGGAGAGCGAGTTGGGAGCGGAGAGCTGCTCCACCCGCTGGATGGTATAGGCGGGCGTACCGCCGAAGCTGTCGAAGACCACCAGGTGCAGGTCGTCGTCCTTCTTGAGCAGAACGAAAAGCTTGCCGTCCTGCCACTCGATGTCGACCGGCTGACCTCCCAGCTCGTCGCCCGTGAGCGAGATGGTGGAGAAGCCCACGGGCGGCGCCAGCTCGGGGTGGGATACGTCAAAGAAACGGATGAACCCTTCGCCCAGCGGGTCGGCCACCGACATGGCCAGCACCTCGGTGTGCTCGTCCAGCGCCACGTCGGTCGCGGTGTTGCCGGGCACGCCGATGTTGTCCAGAACGTGGGGCGCGTCGAGCTCGACGACGCTGACGATCACCAGCCCGTCGCTGCCGCTGGCCAGGTAGACCACGTCGTCGTGCACGGCCAGGCCGTAGACCGGCTGGTCGGTGCGCGCCTGCGAGAGCCGAACCGGTCGATCCCAGATGTTGATGTCGTAGATCTCCAGGCCGGCCTCCATCAGGAAGCGGTTGGTGCCGCCGGGCGGGTCGCCCGCCTTGACGCCTACGTAGAGCAGATCGCCCACGATCTGCATGGCGCCTACCTGCATGGGCGGGTAGTTGGGAAGGTCGATGCTGCGCCCCTCTCCCAGGGTGTAGGAGAAGTGGCCCACCAGCACCTCCTTGCCGCCGGTCTCCAGATAGATCTCGTAGATATCCGGGCTGAGCACGCCGGGAGTACGGAAGGTAAAGCTGTCCAGATCCAGCACGTCGTCCTTGAGGTCGGAGACGTACACGCCCGGCGCTACCTCGACGGTCCGGATCTCGTCGCCCGACCGCGAGCGCAGGATGACCTTGGTGCCGGGCAGTATCACCCGGGCGGTGGCGTCGATGCGCACGGTGTCGCCGCCCAGGACCGAACCGAAGTCGAGCGACTGCCCGAAGAAGGCCGCCTCCAGCGGATCGCCCATCACCACCGCGCCCGGCAGGCCCGCCCACAGCTCGTTGTCCTTCACCCTGACCGGGTACTGCCCGGCGTTGATGGGCAACAGCTCGACGGCGCCGGCCGGGATCTGCAGGGTGTTTTCGTCGACAAAGGTGTGCGAAACCGGGTGGGTACCGACCAGCACGGTCACGTCCTGGTCGTCGCGGAATCCGCTGCCGTGGATGAGGACGCTCTGGTTGTCCCCGCGGTGGAACACCCCTTCTTGCACCCAGCTCACCGCCGGCCTGCTCGCGGTCGCTGCCGCCGCCCTGACGTGCCCTACAAAGGGCACCCACTGGGTGCCGCCGTTCAGGTTGTCCGCGCCGCTGATCTCGATCTCGTACTCCACGCCCGCCTCGCGCGGGAAGGCGATGCCGAAGCGGTCCGAGGCCTCGCCGTCCGGGTTTAGCGCGGTGACGGTCGGAGCCAGGCTGGCCCAGGTATCCATGCGCCGTACGCCTACGTTGGGAGGCTGCATGGAGGCGATGGTCATGAACTCGTTGAAGGTCACCTCGTAGCCTTCGTCTTCGGCGATGTAACCGCGCTCGGGTACGCTGGTGTCGGCCACAAAGCTCCCCGGCAGATCGAAGACCCTGACCGCGCCCGATCCGACCGTCAGCAGACGATCCTTGTAGTAGTCCGTCGCCTCGATCAGCTCCTGGTTGCCCGCGCTGACCACGTAGGGTTCCAGCGGCTCGGTGATGTCGAGCACGATGAGCCCCCCCTCGTCGCCGGAAGCGAAGAGCAGGTTGCCCATGCGGTTCAGCCGTACGATCGAGCCCGGGTTATCCTGTAGCGACTTGCTTATGCCAAAGGTCGCGCGGATCTCGGGGCGCTCGCGGTTGATGATGGTGATGCCCCCGGTCGCCGCTATCAAATAGTCGCCGTAGGTGGCGATATCGAGCACGTTCGCGAAATCGCTGCCCAGCGTGTAGCTCTGGCTGAGCGCCGGGTCGTAGAGGTTTAACGCGTAGACGGTGCCGTCGCCCTTGCCCAGCGACCGGTAACCGGTGCTTCCGTAGGTCTGGCAGCGGTCCCGCGAATCCCAGTTGACGCCCAGGCGATACCCGCCCGCGAAGAGCCAGTCGCCGTCCAAAAAGACGGCGTTCGCGCCCTTTACCCGGTTGCCGTCGGCATCGGCCGCCAGGCCGGCGCCCACCGGATCGCTCGGATAGATGTAGTTGACGGCGTGCACATAGGTCTGGCCGGAGGAACCGACGCAGTAGTCGCAGGGCGATGACGGTATGGGGATCTGGCAGCCCTTGATGTCGCCCTTGCCGAAAAAGAGCAGGTTGCCCGCCTTGGCCATGTCCCCGGCCTGGTCGCCCAGGTCGCTGCCGCCGTGGCTCACCTCGCCGATCAGCTGCAGCCCCACCTGCTCGTCAAAGTTCAAACGCCCTACTCCGCCCGGGCCCGAGGCCACGTAGAGGCGCTTGCGCGAAACCATTTCCTCGATCCCCTCCACCTCCTCGAGCTCCAGCTCCTCCGCCGCCTCCAGCCGGATGGAATCGGCAGCGCGGACCGAATCCTCCGCGATCCGTTCGAACAGCTCGTCCATGCTCGGCCACATGGGAGTGCCGCCGACCAGGAAGGGCTGGACGCCGCCCTGCACGTCAAAGACGGCGGCGCGCAGGTTGTCCGGCAGGTAGTAGCGCGGATAGGGCTGCTGGAAGGTCAGGCCGGCCTGGTGGTTGTCGATCAAATATCCGCCGTTGGTCACGGCCACGCCGGTCTGCTGGTCGACCAGGATGTCGCTGGGCTGGAAAGTGGTGCCCTGGTAGGCGATCTGTTCCAGACCGTAGCCAAAACCATCATCCCCGGTCAGGCTGGTTTGATTGCCGTAGCGGTCCTTGCCGTGGACGTCGTTCCTTCCCACGCGACCGCCCGGGGTGACGATCTGCAACCGTTCGGTGGAGAGCACCCGGACCGAGCGCACCGGCACGTCCCCGACCAGCACCTCGATGCCGTCCATGACCGTGTTGCCCGGCTCGAACCCGCTGCCGAGGATGGTTACCGTCGTGCCCCCGGTCTTCGGTCCCCAGCTCGGGCTCAGGCTATTGAAGCGGATGGGCGCGTCCACCATCAGCCCGCCAAAGAGCGTGGCCGTCTCCCAGACGCCGTCCTTTTCCACCAGCACGGTCACGTCGTACTGGCCGGCCACGGTGAGCGCCGGTACCTCGGCGAAGATGATGGCCGAGGCCTCGTTCTCGGCATTGGAATCGATATTGAAGATGGACAGCTCGACGTCGCCCACAAAGGCGCGCACCCGCTCGGCGTCCTGCGGGATGCCGCGGCCGGAGATGGTGATCCACTCGACGCTCTCCACGGGGATGCGCCGCGGCACCACCGCCTCCAGCTCCACCGTGTCCGGACGCGAGCCGCGGTAGACCAGCTGGTAGCGCTGATCCCGGCGCAGCGTATAGAGGATGATGGTCTGCTGGTCGTCGATGGGCTTGACCGAGGCCACGCCCTGTTGCGCCTCCAGCATCAAGTTGTCGCCGACCGCCAGCGGGTGCGGCTCGACCAGCTTGACGATGGCGTCGTTGTTGATGATCTCCACCGTGGCGGAAAGCGGCGCCCCGTACCCGTCGTAGACCTTGAACCGATCGAGGTTGGGCGGCCACAGGTCGATGGCCTTGTTGAAGCGCATGCGCATGGTGAGATCGCCCAGCGCGTCCCGGTCGAGGATGCCGTTGACGGGATCCACGCGGAATATCTTGAGAATGACGTCGGGGCTTACCTGTACGAAGCCCCTCGAGTAGATGTTCTCGTCGGTCAGGCCGCCGCCCACCGCGGAATAGCCGGTGGCGGTGATGGCCCGGATGTCGTTGCGCGAGAAGGACTCCATGCCCGCGCCCCGGATGGGAGCCGAAGGATTGGTGACGTCGTAAGTGAGGATGCCCTTGAGCCCGCCCGCCAGGTAGAGGGTGTTACCGTTGACGGCAATGTCGTATACCTGGCCCACGCCGGTGATGCGCGAGAGGATCCTGGGGGCTACCAGCTCGGAGAGGTCGACGATCACCACCCCGGCCTCGCCCGCGGCCAGGTAGGCGATCTCTCCCTCGATGGCGATGCGGCTGCACGGCACCTGCAGCGATCCGATCACCTCGAAGCCGGTGGTGGGACCGTGCTCGATGATATAGAAGCCGCCGCTTTCCGTATCGGTGGCATGAAGCAGGCGGTTGTACTCGATATCGAAGTCGCCGGCGGCCACGGTATACAGCTCGGCGTATCCGGCCTTGGGCTCCAGCCGAACCGCGTCCAGCGCCTGGTGTCCGTCGGGCAACGGCGTATGGTCGCTCAGATAGGCCTTGGTCTGCAGGAAGATATCCACCAGCCCGATGCCGCGCTCGGCCATGGCCACCAGCGCGCGGCTGTTCTCCGCGTCGATGCCCCGCGCGAAGCTCGCATCGAGCGGCACCGTGTTGATGACCCTGGACTGGCTCAGGTCGAGGGAATCGAAGCTGATGATGACCAGCTTGCCGCTGTCGGTAGCGGCCAGGACCCGATCCACCCCGCGTTCAAAGTAGGTATCCACGCCCAGCGCGCGCGAGCCGTCCGGCATCGGCACCTGGGCCAGGATGCGATCGTCGCGCCCGTCCCCGTCCAGATCGACCTTGCGGCGCAGGTCGTCCAGGTTGAGCGGATTGAGCGGGTCGCCGGTGAAGGTGGAGGCGTCTATATTGTAGATGAGCACGCCGGCGTTGCCCGAGGCCGTGATCAAATAGGTGCCGGTCGGGTCCACCACCATGTCGTAGACCATCCCGCCGCCGTGGATGTTGGCCTGGATGGGCTGCTGGTACTCGAAGGCGGCCTGCAGTGTGTCGGTCTGCCCGTTGTCCAGGAAAACGGTCACGGCCACCGAGCCGATGATGCCGGGCGGAGAGATGACCACTACCGTCTCCGGATCCAGCACGCGGATATCGGCCTCGGGCACCTCGACGCTGCCGAAAGTCACGTGCAGCTGACCCGACCCGGGCCGGAAGCCCTCGCCCTTGATGGTGACCACCGTGCCGCCGTTCATGGAGCCGCGGGCCGGCGAGATGGAGGCGATGCGGACCGGCTGCGCGTACTCGACCGCGCCGATCAGGGTATCGGTCGCCCCGTTCTGATTGGTGACCACCAGCGCCGCCGGTCCGGCCGTGCTTTCCGGAGCGGTGAGCTCGTAGAGCCAGGTGCCGTCGCCCTGGTCCGTGCTGCTCGCCACCGGCGCGTTGACGCCGCCCAGGGCGAATACCGGATCGATTGGATCGGCGACCACGACCTGCAGCGTACCTCCGGTCGTATCCAGCACGCGCGGCGACAGCGATGCGATGCGCGGCGCCCCGCTGGCGTCGCTGGCGGTCTGGAAGGTGATGACGTGATCGAAAAGCCCCTGGGTGCGGCGGCTGCCGATCTCGGGCAACAGCTCGACCCGGTAGTCGGCGTTGGGCTGAAGCGCGCTGCCGGGCGTGAGCACCAGGGTGTCGGCCCGCTGGCTGTCGCGCGCGATCTGGTGATCGACCGCTTCGCCGACGGTGGTTCCGTCGTCGCGCACGAAGTTGATGTAGCCCGACAGATAGGCGACGTCTTCTTCCGCGATATCCCGATTAAACTGTAGCCGGATGTCGCTCCCGGTGGGAACGCCGCTGCTTCCGGTCGACGGGGAGGAGCGCGCCAGGTCCAGGGTGAGCGTATCGATCAACAGTAGACGCCCGGCGTAGGCCACCACCGCCACGCCGTCGTCGGACAGGGAAGCGGTGGCGAACTTTCCGACCGCGGAGGATCCGACATTGAGCGCGTCGAGCAGCGTGATCAGCTCGGGACGGCTGGTATCGTAGAAGCTGAGGTAGCCCCCGCCCACGATACCGGTCAGCGCCGCGTGCGAGATGACCTCCTGAGTTCCGGCGCCGAGGCGGAATCCGACCGGATTATAATTACCTATCGAGCGGAGGCTCGCCGGCCGGGCCACGTCGATCAAACTGAGATCGGAGTGACTGCTCGACATGGCCAGCACCTTGCGGTCTCCCATGCGGCCGTTGTAGGTACCCGGTCCGTAGAATCCGACCTGCGGCAGCGAGGGCTTGGTCACATCAAAGACGAACTGCGTCTTGACGACATCGTAAGGCAACAGGTACTTGATGCCTTCCACCAGGCCGAAGACGTGGAGGTACCCGTCCACCACCTGCAGGCGCCAGGGGCGGAACTCGGCGTCGTTCGCTCCATCCTTGCCCTGCTTGATGACGCGAATGACCGAAGGACGGAGCGGATCGGCCAAACTGATGACCGCCAGGCCGTCGCTCGGGCTGGCGGCAAAGAGCAGGTCGCCCGCCACGGCCAGCGACCTGGGCGCGGAGTTGAAGGCCAGGGGCAGCGCGTAGAGAATATCGCGATCCTGGGAGTGCCCGTCCGAGTCAGCGTCGGGCGAGCGGTCCTCTCTGTCGTAGACCAGGATCAGCCGCTCGTCCTCGTAGGTCGAGCCGGTCATGCCCAGCTTCGGCGCCCGGGCCGATACGTAGAGGTGGCTCTCGGACAGGGCCATGCTGTAAGGGATGAGCTCGGGCGGCAGGTTGTAGTACCCCAGCCCGTGCATGGGCGCGGCGTCGGTCAGGCTGTCGCTCTGGTAGTGCACCAGCGAGACCCAGCCCGGCGCGGTCTTGTTCCTGAACTCGGTGTATCCGGGAGCGGACCCCGGATCCGAGGCGTCCGGCTCCGGATCGGTCACGTCCCCGCGGCCGAGCACGTAGATAAGTCCCAGATCGGCGTCGACCAGCACGTCCGCGATAGTGCCCGGCGGCAGCTTGCCCGCATCCGGAACGTAGGATTCGGCGGGCTCGACAAAGACGTCCCGCTCGATCTCCTTGTCGATCTTCAGTTTGCCGTAGAACAGGGCGTTGGGCAGCTGGTAGCGGTTCCCGTCCTCGTCAAAGACCTCCACGTCCACGAAGCCGCGGTAGGAACCGCCGAAGTCAGGCGCCCGCCAGCGCATGCGCTCGGCGCTGTAGAGCGTGAGATCGTCGTTGTCGACCGTGTATTCGATATAGCCGTCCGGGTCGCCGCTTTGCCAGGCGCGCACGGTAACCCCGTCGTGGAAGCCGTAGCCCACGATCTCGACCTCCTCGCCCTGGCCGGTCTGGGAGACGCCGACCACCGCCGGGGAGAGGAAGGAGATGTAGAGGATATCCACGTAGGTGAACCCGCCCAGCACCACGTCCGAGAGGCCGTTCTCGTGCACCACCTCGACCGCGGCCGGCCCCGCGTAGTTGGGCAGGGTGTGGGCGTAGATGCGGTCGAAGGCCTCCATCCCTTCTCCGCCGGTCGCCGGCAGGACCTGGTCGATCTGCAAGAGCTGCCCGCCGATGTACAGCTCCGGATCGCTGCCGAAATTGGACCCGTAGACCACCACCGCGGTGTTGCCGGCGATGGAGCCGAAGGACGGATCGATACCGGCGATATCCGGGCCGGCCGCGTCGCCGGCGGCGGAAGTGTAGAAGTCGAAGGTGTAGTCCGCGCGCATGGTCGCGCCCGCGGCATTGCTCAGACCCGACTCGATGGTGACGTAGTACTGGGTATTGGGCTCGAGCTCGAGCTCGCTCTTGCGTACCAGCTCGATGAAGCGGGTCGCCGGCAGGCCGTCGCGCTCGGCAAAGCCGATCTCGAACAGGTCGGTGGTCGCATCCTCGCCCATCTCGGGATGCATGACGTTGACCCGCAGGTGGCCGGGCAGATCGGCGTCCAGCGGCAGGGTGTGAGAGAGCTCGATCTGGATGCGGTCGAGCGCGGTGGAGACGTCTTTCTCCTCCCGCGCCGGGCTGTGAGAGAGCACGGTGATGGAGGGCAAGGTGATCTGGCAGATGCCCCTGCGGCCGGCGGCGACCTGCAGCCCGCCGCGCGCCACCAGCAGCCCGCGGGCCGCGTAGTCCTGGTCGCTCGCCTGGCGGTGGATCACCGCCGGGATGGTGGCGTCGAGGCGCGCGTCGTCCGCATCGCCGAGGTCGATGATCTCGACCACCGACTGCGCCGGCTTGTCCTCCTGGTCGGAGTACAGGACGGTGACATAGGCCTTGCCACCCGAGACGTAGACGTCGTACACGCCGTCCTGGTAGAAGTCGGGCCTGGCCGGCAGCAGCGAGATGGTGCGGACCATGACCGGGTCGTGGGGATCGGATAGATCGATTATATTGAGCTGGGAGACCTGTCCGTCGCCCGCCATGTCGGTCACGTAGACCGTATCGCCCTCCACGAAGAGCCGGTTGGCCACGCCCAGCGTGTCCAGGCTGGCGATGATGGGCGTGGTCGGATCGCGCAGGTCGGCCACCGCGATGCCCTGGTGTGAGGCGGCGATCACCGCGTACCCGCCCACGATGGCCACGTCGCGGGAGAAGCCGTCCGGCTTGATGTAGCCCACGTGGTAGGGGGCGGCCAGGTTGCTGATGTCGATCACCTGCACGCCGCCGTGGCCGTTGGCGACCAGGACCATGCTGTCCTTTCGCGCCACGCCGTAGGCATCGGCATAGGGAAGATCTACGCGTCCCTTTAGCAAATAAGGCAGCCCGAAGTTGGCCGCATCGTCCACCACCGTGAACAGCAGCAGCTCGCCGCCCGCGTTCTGGTAGTGAAGCCCGCCCGACAGGTGGTTGAGGCCGATCTCCTGCTGCAGCGCGGCGACGAAGCTGTTGCCGACGGCGCCGGGCGAGGCACCCGACTTGGAGGCGACCACCAGCGAGGCGTCTGCGCTGATCTCGGAGATGGTGCCGCGGAATATCTCGGAGGCGCCCGAGATAAGCTCGGAGCTGACGTAGACGCTGCCGTGCTCGTCCGCGGCGGTCTCATCCGCGGCATCGGCCAGGAATAGCCCCGTATAAGACGACGAGGCCTGCAGCTCGCTCAGGCCCAGCCCCTGTTCGAGATCCAGAGGATTGCCCGCCGACCAGGCGCCGACCAGGGCGCCCTCGCGCTCCGGGTCGCGGAACTGGTCAACAGCGGTGTAGTAGACCTTGCGTCCCTCGAGCTCGCTTCCCACCGCCGGCGCGAAGTACAGGTGCCTGTCGATGGCCAGCCCGACCTCGTGGGTCGTCTCCTCTTCCACCGTGTGATTGGGGGTGACCACCCGGGTGATGGTACGGACCCGCTCGTTGGTCTGCTCCGAACGGCTGAGAACGCCTCCGTCGACAAAGTCGAGCTCGTAGACCGAGTAATGTTTCTCCGGGTCGGAGTGCTCAACCGACCGCACCAGCTGGACCTCGGTATCCGCCAGGACGGTCCAGGCTCCGGTGGAGATATCCTGCCACTCGCGCACGAAGCTCATGTAGACCTGGCGTTTGGCCTCCACGCCGATATCGGTGACCCCCACCCGCAGGACGACCGGCTCGCCGGCGGTGAGGATCTCCCCGTCCGCCGGATAGATGACCTCGACCTCGGGCTCGACCGTGTCCTCGATCTGTCCGATGCGCACCGTCTGCGTGCGCGCCGAGTGGCCGAGCACATCGTAGGCCACGGCGTAGATCTCGAAGCCCGGCGCGCCTTCCGGAGGCACGATCACGGTCTGGTAGATGTGCTGCTGGGCGGCCGAGCCGGTGCGCTCGCTCAAGGAGTCGAACTCGGTGGCGATGGGCACCTCGTTGACGTAGAAGATGACGCGATCGATTCCCTCGACGCCCAGGTCGTCGATCGCCTCCACGCTGATGACGATATCCTGTCCGTCGATGATCACCGACTCGTCGTTGGCCGGCTCCACGATTTCGGCGGTCGGCGGCTGGTCTTCCAGGATCTGCAGGGAACGCACCGGCGAGGCGACCGAGACGTATCCGTCCACGTCAGTGGCCTCGGCCTTGAAGCTGAGCGTGTCGCCCACCCTTCCGGTGGGCACGTCGATGTGGAACTGGAAGGGCGCGGCCGCGTCCTCGCCATATGCCTGGTAGACCAGCTCGGCCGGATCCGAACCCAGGGCCCGGAAGAGGCGCACCGCGTCGACGCCTGCCTCGCGGTCGGTGGCCACCACGTTGACCACGATGCCGCGGCCCTCGGTGACGGTGGCCACGGCCTGGCCCAGGTTGAAGCCGCGGGTGTCTAGTATCTGTATATCGGTTACCTGCGGCGGCTCGTTGCGCAGCAAGGCCACGTTGCGCGTCTCTACCGTCTCGTTGCCCGCGCCGTCGCGCGCGCGGAAGTCCAGCAGCAGCCCGGCCTGCTCGTCGGTCGCGCCCTCGCCCAGGTATCCCTCGATGGTCCCCACCTGCATCGAGCCGAGGTGCGGCGGGGCGGTGAAGAGCATGGAGGAGACCTGCTCCCCGGCGTCGAATATGCCGTTTCGGTCCGCGTCCGCGTAGAGCCTGACCTCGACCGTGCTCACCCGCACGTTGTCGGTTACCTCGGCGGCAAAGGGCAGCTCCCTCTTCTCCACCACGGTGGCGCCCACGGCATCGGGCGACATCACCTTGACGATGGGCGCCTCGGCGTCGCGCATCACGTGAACGGTAGTGGCTCTGGCGGTGGTGGCGCTGCGCGCCTCGCCCGAGTACCGGAGCTCGGTGGCGATGGCGGTGAGCGACAGGTCCTTGCCGGCCTGGCCGTAGGGGACCTCTACCATGAACTCGTAGGGGAAGCTGGTATCGGTAAAGGTGCGCGAGCCCCCGAGCAGGCCGGCGACCGTCATCGCTACCCGGTCGATGCCCAGGTCGTCCACCGCGTTGACCTGCACCAGCATGTACTGGCCCTCGGTGATGCTCGAGTTGTCCGCGGGAAGGCCGATGGCGACCGTGGGGGGCTGATCGGCGACGATCTCGATGTCGATCGTCTCCTCGGCGCGATGCGCGTCCAGGTCGTCGAAGCGGACGCCGTAGGTGTCGATGGCTTCCACCTGGAGCTGGAGCACGTTCTGGTCCGCGGTGGCCGCGTCGAACGCCGGCAGCTCCACCGCGAACTGGTAGGGCGGCTGCTGCAGCAGCTGGGTGTAATAGACCTCGGGGGTGACGGTGCCGCGGGTGACCGTGAGGCGCAGGGAGTCGATACCCACGTCGTCGAAAGCGTTGACATTGACGAACAGCCGGCTGCTCTCCACCACCCGCGCGCCCGGCAGCGGCGCCACGATGTCCACCACCGGCCGCTGGTCCACCCATACCGGGTAGCTGACCTCGCGTTCCCGGGTGTTGTTGGAGGCGTCGCGCGCCACGATCTTGATCCAGACGTCGTATTGAGCGTCCGGATCAAAGACGAAGTCGGGTATGGCGTCGGCGATCTCCACCAGCCGGTCGACGTGGATGAGCTGCTCGTACTCCGGCGTGTCGATATTGACGGTGCTGATGGGCTCGAAATCGCGCGGCTCGACGCTCGGGATAACCCGCAGCGGAGCGCCGTAAGGCTCGAGGTGATAGGTCCCGTCCGGCTCGCGCGCTCCGTAGGCGGTATACAGCTCGAGCCGGTCGACCTTGACGTTGTCGTAGGCGCGGAAGCCGAGGGTGAAGTCCGAGGCCTCGGGGGCGCCATAGGTCCGCTCGGGCCTGGTGACCGCGATCTCGGGGTTGATGTCGTCGGCCTTACCGATAAAGGTGATCTCGTGGCGGTTGACCGAGCCGTTGGCGTCGGTGATCACGGCCGTCAACAAGACGGGCTGGTCGGCGCGGATCAGCCCGGAGGGGACCTCCATCACGTAGCCCTGGGAGATGGCGTGGGGGCTGCCGCGGGTTCCGTAGCGGATGGCCAGCTCGGACGAGTAGCGCTGTTCGATGCTTTGGTAAATTTCGCCGAACGCCGCCAGGATGTCCGCCTCGTTCCCTACCGCGCCCTCGTTCAGGGTGCCCACGATCTGTACGCCGTTGGCGTATACCTCGATATCCTCGACGCCGATGGCGCGATCGTCGGTGGCGACCACGCCTACCTTGATGCGGAAGGTGCCGGCGGCGATGTACTGCCCATCGCGGGGCGTGGTGATGCGGAGCTCGGGCGCCATGTTCTCTAGCGGCCGAACCAGGAAGCTGCGGGTGGCCTCGTGCCCGTAGCTGTCGCGCACCACGGCCAGATACTGGGTGGGTCGGCTCTCGTCGAAGTCGATCGATCCGCCTACCTGAGCGCGGACGGTGGCCGCGGCCGGACAGGAGCTGGAGTACTGCTGGCTCACCAGCGGGGGCTCTATCTTGTTGCCGGCCGGACCCAGCTGCCACAGCTCGTAGGCCGCCAGACCGGCGTCATCGGCCAGTGCGATGGACATGGTAAAGGACGAGCCGACCCGCACGTCGAAGTCCGCGCGGTTCAAGGGCCCGGCCCGGGTGATCTCGGTCTCGCCCTGGTTGGCGGTGAACTTGGTAAAGGCCAGCGTGGGCGGCTCGTTGGCCGCGATGGGAAGCAACAGCTCCCGGGTGGCGGTGATGCCGCTGTAGTCCTCGACCACCGCGGTGAATCTGAGCTCGCCTGCCGTATAGTCGACCGGTACCTCGAAGGGGAAGGTGTACTCGGTGACCCCGTAACGGCCGGAGAGCTCCTGCACGATCTCCCCGTTCTGCAGCAGCTTGATGGTGGCGATACCGCGCGTGTTGTCCTGGGCCTGGAGCGCTATCTGTAGCCGCTGCAACGGCCGCACGTTGGCGCCGTCGGCCGGGGAGGTAAAGGCCAGGCTCGGAGGCGCCTCGTCGACCGACACGCTGCGTTCCGCCAGCACGCCGAGCTGCAGCGGGCCCCGCCCGGCCGAGAAACGATCGATGGCGTAACCGAGAAGCGAGAGAACCCGCAGGTCCCTGTCCGCGGGAAGCGGGATGCGCGTGCTGTAGGCGCTGCTGAGCCCCTGGGTGACGCTCTTGACCTGGTCCGCGGCCAGCAGGGCGACCCGGTCGCCGGCCGCGGCGTCGGCTACCAGCACCGAGATCAGCGCCGAGGCGCCTTGTAGCCTACGGTTCTTGCCGCCGGCGGTATAGCTGTTCACCTCGGACAGGTTGCCGGAATCGATGAAGATAGCCTTGACAAAGACATCGACGGGCTGCGCGGCCCCGTCCAGCACCTCGGGGATGATCTCGGCTCGGTTGATGCCCGGACCCACCACCGAGGCGAGATCGACTCCCGGATCCGAGTCCTCCACCGTCTCGGTCTGCGTGAAGCCCTGGCAACCGCAACCCGAGCCGCAGGTGTGATAGGTGGTGACGTGGTAACGGACGCTGTACTCGGCGCCGAAGTCGAGACGCAGGTAGTTGTCGCCGGCCGCGGCCGCCTGGGGCAGCGGCCAGACCCGCAAGCGGCCGTCCCCGGTGGGCTCCAGATAGGGCCTGCCCTTTACCGAGAGGGTTCCCGGGTGCGTATCGGCCTCGGGATAGGTAAAGGCAATGGTGGGAAGCGAGCCTTCCGAGGGCAGCGATGCGTCGACCAGGCTCTCGCCGGTCGGATCGCGGCCCCCGTCGCTCTCCATGCCCTGAAGCGAGGTATAGAGCGGTACGAAGCGCAGGGGCGCCTCCTCGGCGATGTAGTCGTCCTCGGCGTATAGGGTCTGGAAGGCGAGCGCGCCCTGCAGGACCGAGCCCGAGGGCGAGATGGCCTCCAGCGCCAGAGTCGGCGCCTCGTCCTCGGCCACCCTTACCACCCGCACCTTGCGCGTATCGTTGCCCGAGGAATCGGTCGCCTCGACCACCAGGGTGAAATGGTCGCTGGCCGCGTCCGCCGGATCGTAGCCGGATATATCGATAGCGAACTGTTCCGAGACGGATTTCGTGTTCTGTAGCCCGATATTCTCGACGATCGGAAGCTCCCCGTCGATCCCGTCGATGTAGATGCGGTAGGAGGCCAGCCCGTAGCCGTCGCTGATGCTCACCTTGCCGGTCACGGTCTGCTGCTCGAATACGCGCGGCGGCGGGCTGCTGATGCTGATGAGCGGAGGTTTCTCGTCGCCCTTGACGGTGAGGGTCACCCCGGGCGTGCGGGCGGTATTGACGCCGTGGTCGCTGGTCTCGACCACGAGGCTGAAGCTCTCGCCGATGCGGTTGGCAAAGGAGAGGGGCAGCTTGAGAGCGCCCGAGAAGTCGGTATAGAACCTCTGGCCGACGATCACGCTGCCGAAAGAGCTGGGGTTGGGAACGCTGACGGTTTCCAGGCGATCGTTGCGCGACAGGCTGGCCCAGGATAGCTCGGTCTCGACCCCCTGGGCGTCGATCAGAATGGCCTTGAGCTCTCCGGCGTAAATATTGTCCTCGGCCCGGCCCTGCACCTGGAACGAGGCTCCCACCTCGATCGCGAAAGCCGCCGAGGGCTTCTCCAGGCTGATCAGAGGCGGCTCCAGGTCGTCGAGGATCTCCAGCTCCAGCAGCGCCTCGCTCGACAGACCCGCATTGTCCACGGCGCGAACCCCGAAGCGCACCTCGGGCTCGCTCGGCTCGGATCGCCGCGGGATCCGCAAACCGGCGGAAACGTAGCTCCCCGCGTTGATGACTGCGGCCAGCTCGGCGCCGGTCACCGTCTTCGATGCGATGGGGGTGGTCCCGCGCTCGATGAAGAACTCGACCGATTCGACCTCGCGGTTGTCGGTGACCAGCGCGTTGATGGTGAAGGCCTCGCCCTCGGTCAGCCTGCTGCCGGACGCCGGGTTGCGGATGGAGATGGCCGGCGGCTCGTCCGCCACCAGCGGGTAGCTCCACTGGCTGGTCGAGGTATTGCCGAACTCGTCGCTGACCGTGAGCGTCAGGGTCAGCGATTCACCCGCGGCGGGCACCTGGTAGGCGAACGATCCCTGCTCGCGCTTCTCGCTCGCCGAGTAGAGAAAGACCGGTGCGCCGGCGTTATCGACCTCGATCTGCGCCAATCGAGAATCGTCGACCGCCTTCCAGTAGAAGGTGACTTCTTCGCCGTGGTACAGAGCGGTTCCCGGAATGGGCTGCGAGATCGAGGCCAGCGGCTCGGTCGCGTCCCCCTCGATCTGTATCAGGTGAACCAGGGGGCCTTCGATACCCTGGTCCGACCGCTTGCCCTTGCCGTCCACCGCGACCAGCTCGGCCCGGACCTGGTGCTCGGCGTTGGAAAGGTCGAGAGAGGCGAGCGACAGCGTGAAGTCCTCGATGGCGTTCTTTGCCGGCGGATCGATGAGTCGAACATCAGGGGACGACGCGGTCGGGGTCGAGGCGCCGTCCACGAAGTAGCTCACCTCGATGGCGGTGACACCCAGGTCATCCCTGGCCTGGGCCGATAGCAGGACCGTATCATTGGCGTGATAACTCGCCCGGTCGCCGCGAACGTCGACCATCTCCGGCGGTTGATCCTCGCTCACCGCGATCACCACCCGCGCGAGCGATTGGTTGCCGGTCTCGTCGGTAGCGATGACCTGAACCGGGTAGAGGTTGGCGGGAATGCCCCCTTGGTAGTCGTACGCCGGGATGGTCACGAGCTTGAAGGCGGTGAAGGCGTTCAGGCCTCCCGGTATCTGCTCGGGCGCAAACGCGTCGCCGGCGAGTACGTCGTTCATGCTGCCGGTCAGGTCGAACCCGCCGTTCTGGCTTGCCACGCCGCGCAGCTCCAGGCTCTCGACGCCCACGTTGTCGTAGCCGGTGACCTTGAGCACGACCTCGCTGCCCTCGATCAGGTCGGCCAGCTCGTCGCCGCCCTCGGTGCGCGTGATCGGCGGGGCGACGATGTTCACCACCGGGGGCCGCTCGTCCTTGCCGAGCGTCACCAGCACGCTCGCGCTGCGGTTCGTCTGGCCCTTGCTATCAACGGCGATGGCGTGGATCTTGAGCGTCTGCTCCGAGGTCACCCCGGCGACCGTCTGGTAGCGATAGGTAAAGGGAGCATCGGGATCGGAGCCGATCAACCTGTCGTTTACGTAGAAGTCGACCCGATCGACCGACACGTCGTCGGTGGCGCTGGCGCGGATCTCGACGGGCTGACCGGAGACGTGATGGGAGCCGGGCGCCGGATGGGAGATGGCCACATTGGGCAACTGGTCCTCGAGCACCAGCACGCGAACCTCGCCGGACTGCGAGACCGCTCCGTGGATGTCGGTGGCTCGCAGCCGCAGGCGCAGGGTGGTGCCGACCCGTTCCGGGCCGATCGCAAAGGAGAAGGTGTGGCTCACGTGGTTGAAGGACAGGGCATTGGAAGCGGGCGCGCTCGGATTCGAGTAGACGAAGCGGTCGGCTATCGCGTCGTTTACCAGCAGCTCCACCTCGATCCCGGCGTTCAGCGTGTCGTCGCCCGCGTCGATGCGAACGGCGAGGGTCTCGCCCGCGGTCACGCTCGAATCCGGGACCGGCGAGACGATGGAGGCCTCGGGGGAGCGGTTCTTGACGATGCGGATCAGGCGCGGCGGGGTCGGCGCGCTTCCCCCGTCCACGTGAACCACCGCGTGCACCGAGCGCGTGGTCTCGCTGGTGGCAATGGTTTCGACCTGCCCGTCAAAGCGCCACACCTCGTAGGTGCCCAGATCGTATCCCTCCGGGCTCTTGCGGGCATCGAGCACCGGGTAGCCGGCCGTCCCCACCCGAGAGCCGTCCACGAAGAAGTCCACGTACTCGATACCAGACGATCCGCCCGAGCCTCCCACGGATGCTGCCACCTGAAAGCGGATGGGGCTCTGCTCCACGAAGCGCTGTAGCGGGGTGGGAAGCTCGAGCGTGACCTGGGGCAGGCCGACCTCCCGCTCGCCCACCACCTCGACGAACCGGTCCACCGTCCGGTTGGTCTGACCTCCCGTGTCGAGCGCCTCGGCGTATACCGCCAGGCGCTTGCCCAGCATCTGCTCGTTGATCTCCACCGCCAGGCTGTAGGGAGAGACGCTGCGCCTGCCGATCAGGTCGTCGTCCAGGTAGAAACGGATCTCGGTGATGCCCCCGTCGTCCTCGCCCGAGGCCTGCAGGATCAGCTGCTCGCCGACCTGCACCCGCTCGGGCGCGGACAGCGCGACCGTCGGGATCTCGTCATGGGCAATGACCGGGATGTCCAGAGAGAGCTCGGGCTGCTGCGGCATGGTCACCCGGATAACCGCGGGCGCGGATTCCGGTATGACCGCCTTGGACAGCACACCGCTGTTCGGATCCAGGTCGAGAATGCCCTCCCCTCCAGAGGTTACGGCGTACTGGAGTGGATGTTGGGTGGTAATGTCGGTGACCCGGCCGTCGTAATAAGTAGCCTTGATGTTCGGCAGCGGATGCCGGGTATTGAGCCGAACCAGCTCCAGACGCCCCTCCGCGCTCAGACCCGCGGCCTCCAGCGAGACTATATAATTAGAAAGGTCGACCGAGACCGGTATCTCGATCGGATCGACGCCCGGATAGCTTACCGTGATCCTGACGTCGATGTCCCCGGTCTCGGCCAGCGGCCGGATCACCCCGGCCGGCGATACCGAGACCAGATTCGGGTGCGAGGAGGTGTACTGCACCCCCGATCCCGAGCCGGCGAGCACGGCTTCGCCCCGGAACTCGAACTCGACCACTGGAATGACGGTGGCGGTATCGAACAGGCTGGTAAACATGAGCCCGTCGGGCTCGGACGGCGACTGGAGCCGAAAGTTCACTACTTGTTCTTGGACGTCCTTGCCGGTGAAGGCGATGCGGGAGAACGAGCTCTGGTTGCCCGAGGCATCGACCACCAGGGCGTCGACCAGTACCAGGCCGTCCCTGGCCTTGGCCGCCTCGTCTAGCTCGTGGCCCTCTTTCACCTCCTCGGTAAGCTCGAATACGGTTTGCAGCTCCTGGGAAGGATATACCCGCTTGAACCCCTCGGTATCGATGAACGCGGAGTCTCTCGCTCTCTCGACGATGCCGCCGGCCTGCCGCAGGGCCGATGCCCGCAGGCCGACCGCGGAAAAGCTCACGTAGCTGATATCGACGTTATCGCTGGCCGTGGCGGAGACCACGACGTACTGCGTCCCGCTGGCTTGGTCCTCGACGAACCGTACCTGGTCGAAGGCGAGCTGGGGCGTCTCGCTTTCAACGGCGAAGACCTCTTCGTGGCTCTGGGTGGCGCCGCCGACCATATTGAGGGTGAGCCGCGGATTCAGGCCCCCCTCCCCGCTGCCCACGAAGCGAACCTGACAATCGGCGCCTACCTCCACCGTCTCCGCCGTCGCACCCGCATCGACGTCCACCGAGATGACGTCGGCGCAGTTGTCGATCGCGGCTACGTAGCGGTACTCGGAGGCGTTGGGTAGAAGCACCCCGTCCGAGCGGATATCGACCGACACCTCGGCGCGCGAGGACGGGGCCGGTGTCAGTAAAAGGCAGACGACAAAGCCGATCGATAGATGGATCAGTCCCCGGTGCTTCCCGGGTACTGCGAACCGCGCTATCCACTTCTGCTGCAACTTCACCTGCCTCGATCCCGAGTGGCGAAATGCCAAGAAAACGTTCCGCTATCGCCGTTCGTGAACAACGGCGAACAGTTTCGTCGGTGGACGCGCTAGACCGAATTCACCGGTAGCGGCACCCTCTCGCGCACTCGCCCTGCAAGATCCGAGAATAACCATATTCCGGGGCCATCGAACAGATGCGACATTTGTCGCAGGGGGCATTCTCAACAGAGATCTCCGTCCAGTATGATCAGCGCCTCCCCCCCGAATCCGCGAACTCTGCCTATACGGTTCGCGCCGCGCTGAGCCTGAACTGGCTACTCGACGCGCAGGTGTGTCAGCATAGCGACTGCAGCATATCCTTAAATATGATTTATCTCCGTCCCGCGGCAGTGCGGCGTGGTCGTCTGTCACCGCGGCACCGGTACATTTTTCCGTCTTCCCTGGAAACCACTCGTCACCGTTGCGGTCGCGCTGGCCGGACATCCGCTGGACCACGCGGCGGTCGACGCCGAGCAGGCGCGCGGCTTTCTGCTTCCGTTTTTATTGGCCCGGCTATTCGCAACCGCCCGTGCCGTTGTTGCCCGTACATCCGGTACAGGGGATACCCACTTGCGAGGCCAGCCAATCGGCTTCGCATTGCGGCAGGCTCTGGTTGTCGAAGACGTACAGCTCGTAGCCGACGCTGCTGAGCGCGGCCAGCGGAGCCAGGCTGGTCAGCAGCGGGTTTCCGGAGATCCCGAGCGAGCCGCCGACACTCTCGAGATTTTCCAGCCCGTCGAGCGACGTTAGCGAGCTGTTGACGTCGATGTAGACGTAGCCTCCGACCATCTGCAGGGTCTCCAGGCCCGTCAGGTCGGTAAGCCCCGTGTCGTTGACGTACAGGTCGCCGGTGATGCAGGTAATCCCCGCCAGATCGGCGATCTGATGCGTCACGCCGATGTCCACGTAGGGCACGTCCAGTACGCCGGGACCGGTGGCTCCGGGCACGCATTCAAAGGTCGTCGGTACGCAGTTGCCGCTTCCGTCGCACTCGCCGCCCGTACAGGTGGTTCCTTGCGCCAGCGGACTGTTCTGGCATCCGAGCACGGCATCGCAGCTATCGGCGGTGCACTCGTTCGTGTCGTCGCAGTTGGGAGTTGTACCCGGCTGACATACGTTTCCGACGCAGGTTTCCAGGCCGTTGCACGCGTCCGCGTCATCGCAGTCGCCGTCCGCCAGGCACTCGACGCAGGCGCCCGCGCCGTCGCACAGACCGCCGGTGCAACCAGTGCCCGCGGTGACCGGATCATTCTGGCACCCGAGCGCCGCGTCGCAGCTGTCAGCGGTGCACTCGTTCGTGTCGTCGCAGTCGAGCGCGGTTCCCGCCTGACAGGCATTACCGACGCAGGTCTCGGTTCCGGTACAGACGTCAGCGTCATCGCAGTCGCCGTCAGCTAGACACTCGACGCAGGCCCCTGCGCCGTCGCACAGACCGCCGGTGCAACCAGTGCCCGCAGTGACCGGATCATTCTGGCACCCGAGCGCGACGTCGCAGCTGTCAGCGGTGCACTCATTGCTGTCGTCGCAATCGGGCGCGGTTCCGGACTGGCAGGCGTTGGCCACGCAGGTTTCGGTGCCGTTGCAGGCGTCCGCGTCGTCGCAGTCGCCGTCAGCCAGGCACTCGACGCAGGCTCCGGCGCCGTCGCACATGCCGCCGGCGCAGCCGGTGCCGGCGGTGACGGGATCGTTTTGGCATCCGAGCGCGGCGTCGCAGCTGTCAGCGGTGCATTCGTTGGCGTCGTCGCAATCGGGCGCGGTGCCCGCCTGGCAGGCGTTGGCCACACAGGTCTCCGCACCGTTGCAGGCGTCCGCGTCGTCGCAGTCGCCATCGGCCAGGCACTCGACGCAAGCTCCCGCGCCGTCGCACATGCCGCCGGCGCAGCCGGTGCCCGCGGTGACGGGATCGTTTTGGCATCCGAGCGCGGCGTCACAGCTGTCCGCGGTGCATTCGTTGGAGTCGTCGCAGTTCGGCGCGGTGCCAGCCTGGCAGGCGTTGGCTACACAGGTCTCCGCGCCGTTGCAGGCGTCCGCGTCATCGCAGTCGCTGTCGGTAACGCATTCGCACGATACGCGTTGCTGGGTTAGCTCGCCATAAGCCTTGATTTCTACTCTCGAACCGACCAGCGAGCCCGTGACCCGCGCGTTGCGGTCGACGATGACTTCTTTCTGGGGTTGGTAGACCGCCGCGCTGGCCATCGCGTCTTCGTTGAACTTCGCCGCCTTGGTGCCGGTCAGGATGATGATGAGCGCCGCAGGATCTCCTCCGACGTTGAGCTTTCCGCTTCCCTTGATTTCCAGGTTATCCTTCACATAGAGAATCGTGGGGTTCGAGGCATCGCCGGCGACCGTAATCGAGGCGTCATCATCAACGGTTATCTTGATGACCGTATACTCGCCGGGCTGAAGCTCGAGAGTGGCGGTGCCCTTCAGATTAATAGTACCCAGGTCGGGAACACCAGATGGCTGCGATAGGGGCGGAAACGCTGCAGCCGGGTCGTTTGCCACGGTCTGTCCGGTGATCACGCCGCTTTCTTCAACGATCACGTCGCCTGCGCTGCGCGCGTCGCCTTCCAGCCTTCCATCATAGGTAGGATCTTAAGGAAAAGGCAAGGAATTACGATCGGTTTGACATGAGGCTTTAGATTTACTCTTCGGA
>CAYVFC010000029.1:0-65275 GCA_964450715.1 uncultured Sandaracinaceae bacterium
CGCCAGGGCGCCCGCCCACGCGGCCGCAACCGGATCGTTTATTTTGCGGTGCCTCCTTAGTAAGCGGAATCAAGACCCCTCCCGTCGTCTTTCGGGCGGGGCGACCCCATCTGCGGCGTCGCTCCGCCTCGAAATAGTACCACTATTCCTCGTCGTCCCTCCTTGCATCTGGGGTCGCCGCGCTGCGAAATACTCGGTCCGGAGTCTTGATTCCGCTTTCTTCGAGCGCGCGTAGCCGTCGGGTCACCTCCGGCCAGAAGCGTCCGTGCGGATATTTATGGATATATCGTTCAAATAGGGCACGAGCCGCATCGAGTCTTCCGTATTTCGCCCGCAACCGCGCCGCGGCGAACAGAGCGTTTTCCGCGGCCCCGAGCTCGGGATAGCGGGCGACCACGCCGAGATAACGCCGCTCGGCCGTCGTCCGGTCGCCCGCCAGCAATGCGCATTCGGCCAGCAGGGTTTCAGCCTCCGCCCGCTGTTCTCGTGACAGTTTTTCGTCCTGCGCCGCCTGCAACTCGCGTTCGGCTTCCGCGACCCGTCCCCGGGAGAGCTGCTTGCGGGCCAGCGCCAGCCGGTCGTGTACCGAAGGCTCCCGTTTCCGGCCTTCGTCGCTCTTGGACGCGAGCTCTTCTTCCGCGGCCTCAATCGCGGTCGGTTCGTCCGCGGCGTGCGACCAGCTCTGTCCCGGGCCTAGCAGGGCCACCATCTGTCCGGTTTCCCGCCAGAGGACGCGAACCCGCCCCTCTTGAACCGTCACGGCTTGCCGGGTGACCTCGAAGCGCGTTCCTTCCACCATCGCCAGGAATCGATCGGTGGCTACCTCGAAATGGTTTCCGGTCTGCACCTCCGCCTGTACTGCTCCCGAGAGCAGGGCGACCCTGGATCGCTGTTTCATCCACCGGATACGGGTATCGGACTTCATTTCCAGGCGGGCGAATCCCAAGTCCAGCTTCGCCCCTCTGTCGCTTCGCAATACCGCCTGGCTCGCGAACGCGTCTCCTCCGGCCGAAACCATCTCGTCACCGTCGAAAAGGCGGCCCGACAGGACCCGGTCCGCGGGCCGCACGTTCCGCTCCGCATACCCGGAAAGGGTCGAATTCAAGTCACTACCCGCCACCAAGACGAAGGCGGCGGTCGCGGCCGTAGCCAGGGTCATTACGGTTGCCGCGGCCAGCAAGGTCAGCCGGCGGGGCCGCCTCGCTTCCTGCAGGCAATGCCTTGGCCCGCGTTCGAACACGACGCGCCGGATGACGTTTTCGCGCGTGGCCCTATCGAGCGGCGACTCGACCAGCAGAGCCAGCTGTCGGAGCGAGGCGAGCACGCGCGACTCCTGGTCGCACGATTCGCATTCCGACAGGTGCTCCTCCAGGCGCAGCTGCTCGGACTCGTCGAGCCCCGAGGCGCGTTTCTGGAGCAGTATGGTTGCTCGCAGGCAGTCGAATGTGCTCATTACTACAACTCCCCCCGGAAAACGCCGCGCAGCACCGGATCCTTGCTCGCGCGCGCGATCAGCTCTTTCCGAGCCCAAAACACCCTGGACTTGGTCGCGGTCAAGCTTGCGCCCACCAGCGCGGCCACCTGCTCGACCGAATGCCCCTCGAACACGTGTAGCACAAAGGCTACACGTTTTTTTGGTCCGATAGCGTCGAGATGGTGGTAGAGCCGCTCCATCATGCGCCGGGTTTCCAGGTTGCGGTCGGGCGCTCGCGACTCGTCCTCGGTACGCGCGTCCTCTACTACCGTCAGCCTGGCCCGGCGCGTCCGTTCCGGTTTGCGCAGATGCTCCTGGGCCACGCGTATAGCGATGCGCGAAAGCCAGGTTCTTACGCGGGCTTCCCCGCGAAAACCAGGAAACGCTTTCATGGCGGCCATAAGCGTCATCTGCAGAAGATCCTCCACCTCATCTCCCGGACCGGCGACGCGGGTTAGCAGGCGCTCCAGGAACGGAGCGTGCTCGGAAAAGACCTGCTGTAGCGCGGCCCGGTCACCGCCCCTGCAGGCTTCCACCAGATCGGCCTCTTGTTCTAAGGCCTTCCGGTCGACGAGTCGCAACGTGGCCACTTCTCTCTAATTGTGTGAGAACCGCTGTAAAGGGTCGAAAGAATTGTTGCCTCCTCGCGCGGAGCTCTACCTCGACCGATCGAGGAGCCAACGGTTTAATCATACCCCGTCATCGGGCTACAGTACCGGTACTTGCGAGCTTTCGTTGAAGAAAACTTGGAAAAACTGTATTTCGCGACGGGGAACGACGAGCCTCAATGCTCACCGTCTCTTACTGTTAGCGTTTTTGGGCTGGTACCTGCCATGCGCCGCCTCTGCGCAACCCGAGGTGATCGTCTTGAGCGCCAAAGGATCCGAGGCGCGGCCCGGTCTTATCGACGCTCTGCGCATTCAGCTCGCCGGCAGTGCGAGGGTAGGAGACGGCGGTCGGCTTGCCGGGCAAGCGCTGGCCGACCGGGTAGAGAACGCGGTGAAGATCGTGCGGAAGAAGCGGGCTGTGCTCGCCCTCTGGGTACAGGGACCGGTACCGTTGTCCGATAGAAGCGAGGAGCTAGTCCTCTACCTGGTCGGTGAGCACCGGGGCCGCGCGCTGGTGGAGGTGTTGCAGATCCCGTGCGGCGCCGGCCCCGAGGTCGACCGCACGCTCGCCCTCAAGACACGGGAGGTGCTCGACGATATCCTGTCGGGCGTTCCGTCCGAATCGCTCCTCGAGGAGCCCGAGTCGGCGATGCCGGTAAAAGCAGCATCGCCCCTCGGCTGGTTCGTGGACCTGGGGCTCGCCATCGGGAGCCAGAAGCGCTCGAATCTCGGGCAATGGGGCTTGTCGCTGGGTGCCGGGGGGCATTTGCGCATCGCCGATTCTATTAGCCTGGGCGCGCGCTTGTCGTTTCGCCTTTTTCCTTCGGTCGATATCGAGACCGAGCAAGGAAGGGTGACGTTCCACGAGCTCGATCCGGGGCTTTACCTGATCGGCCTGTTGCACCCGTTGCCATTCTTGGCCGTCGGACTGCAACAGGGGGCTCTGTTAGGTTTCGTCGATGCCGAGGGTACGACGCCTTCCGGAGCGAGCGGTTCGAGCGTCGAGCTTGTGCCGTCGCTGCTCTCCGAGCTGATGGTAGAGCTCGAGTTGCGCACCGGGCTCGTTCTTCGCCTCGGCGCCGGTCTAGAGGTTAACCTGCGCAAGCTGCGTTTCGCGGTGAACGACGAAGAGGTGGCAAACCTCGGTCGAATCCGTCCGCAGGGCCAGGCGGCTCTAGTGCTCTTTTTTTAGCTCACTCCACGATCTGTAGACAGCACCCCTGCAAGCAGTAGTACCCGGTCGGGCACTCCGCCTGGTTCAGGCACACCTGCGCTCCGTTGTCGCAGGTAAACGGCACACCGCTTCCCCCGGGCTCGCCGCTGCCAGCGGTGCCGTCTCCGCCGGACGAGGAGCCGCCGCTGCCCGAGGTGCCATCGCCCCCGGACGAGGAACCGCCGCTGCCTGACGTACCGTCTCCGCTGGACGTGCCTCCGGTTCCGCTTTCGCCCGAGGTGCCCCCGCTGCCCGAGGTGCCCTCGGCGCCGCCGCTTCCGCCTGTCCCCGCGCCACCCGGAGGCATTCTGTCGTCGGTCCAGCAATGGTCCGGAAGGTCCTCGATGGTCTTGCCAGGACAGAGCTCGCATTCGCCGCACTCGTTGGAGCAGTCATCGGACGGTATGCAGGTTTGACACGCGTCCAGGTCGTCTTCCGTGCAATCGGCGCTGATCAACACGTTCACGGTCGTCCCGTCATCCTTCTGGATGGTGCAGCATCCGAAGCAGTCGCAACCGCTCGGCGTACGGGCCATGCAGTACTCGATGCACTGCTGGGTGAGGGTGCATTGGGGGTCGTCCTGTGCGAGCTCTCCGGTCAGGCACTCGGTGGGATAGCGACAGCCGTCGTTTCCGGCGCCCGAGTCCCCGTCGAAGAAGCAATCCTGCCATTTCGGGTCGCTGTTGTCGCCCGGAATACCCGTGGCGAAACTTCCCTCGTCATCGTCGAGCGGTCCGATGCACTCGAGGTCGAACCCATCCGCAGCGCCGTCGCCGTCGTCGTCTACTCCATTGGCGCACTCGCAGGGGCGGTCTCCGCAGAGCATGAGCTCCTCGGGTACGCTCCAGCCCGTGTCGGTTACGCCGAGCTGGTCCGGCAGCGAGGGAGCGCCGCCGGTACCGTCGGAACCGCTCGTTCCGCTCTGTCCCCCTGCCGCTGCGCCGCCGGCCGCTCCCGACTGGGAACCGTCTGCTGCTTCTCCGATCGAGCCAGCGCCATCGACACCGCCGTCGATCGCCGGCGCGCCTTTGTCCGCGCTACAGGCCGCGACCATCAATACGATTATTGGAAATAAAAATTCACGAGACCTTAGCATGTTCTACCCCTGGTGTTAGGCCCCTTCTGTCGGAGCGAGCGGTGTCATACCGCGGTGCCTACGGTTTCGACGCTTCCGTGTTTTCTTACATGATACTCCAATGTAGGTAGGTACGTCCCATAGATGCACGGTCGTTCCATCTGGATGAACAAAAACGAGCACGAGGCGATCGTTTTTTTCGATAATGGCGAAAACGCGGGAAACATGAAGTCGATCGCGCGAGCTTCCGCTGTGAACGAAAAAAAACAACCGGTTACCGGAGAGGAACCGTTATAATCGACCTGCGACCGCTAAGAACGGAAGGGGGCGAAAGCGATGGCCGACCAAGTCGAAGAACTGATGGAGGAGCTCTCAGGCCCCGAGGTTCTGGCGTCGCGCGGACAGACGACCGATAGCGGAGGTGGGCGGCTGGTTCTCGCCGCCGGCAAGCTACTGGTTCGAGGCGCGGTTCGCGGTCGGGTGCTCGGCGAGATCATACAGTTGCGCGCCATCGCTTTTTCCGACGCCGGGGGAAGGCGTGCGGAGCTGGAATTCGAGGACGGAACGGTCTGGGTGCTGACCGATAAAAAGAAGGGGCGTTTGCTGCAGTTCTGTCGAAGCATCGAAGGGATATTGGGGCGCTCTGACCTGGTCTCGGTGGCACCGGGTTTCGTCGAACAGGTCAAACTGTATCTGACCCCGGAGCGTCGCTGGCAGATTGCGATCGTTGTCGCCGCCGCGCTGGCCGCCTGGTCCCTGAGCCTGGCGGTGGCCAAGGTGGCCGCGTTGGGTATCGCCGTGATCTGGCTGGCGGTTGCCTGGCTGCTCGCCGTGGTGCTGGCGAAGACGTGGAAGGCGGCGCGCTGGCTGGCGCCGGTCGGTGCGATGGCGCGGAAGAGCGGGAGGGGGGTGGCGGTAGCCGTCCCGCTTCTGCTGATGGCGGGTTCGGCCGCCGGCCTGCAAGAGGCCGGTCGGCGATCGGTCCTGGCCGCGAAGGCGGAGCGGGAGCGTCTGCAGGCCCTGGAGCAGCAGGAGCTGGCGGCCAAGCGGGAAGCCGAGCGGAAGAGACGTGACCGCGAGCGGGCCGACGTGCTTGCCGGGAAGATGGACGCTGCCATGAAAGAATCGCGGTGGCGCGACGCCCACGGCATCTATCTAAAGATCAAAGAGCTGAGCCCCGAGCACGAGAGCTTGAATGCGGTAGGTGCCGAGCTGAAATCCGAGCTGGCGGCCCTGGACGAGAAAGAGCGGCTGGTCGCCGTGACCTCGGGAGTCAGACAGGCGCGGCGGATCGTCAAGGACAGGGTAATGTGCGAAAGCGCGAAGACGGTGGCCGACGTCTGGAGCAAGCTTCGCCGGGTCCGACCCGGGGACGAGCGCTGGCTCGAGGCCGCCAAGGCGACCGAGAAGCTGGAGCGCTGCCGGGAGCGACTGGAGAGCATCTTCGGCCGGAACGTCATCGCGGTTCGCGAACAGGAGAGAAGCGCCTTCTCGCGTACCGTCCGGCAACAGCTGCGAGAGAGAGGGTACGCGTCCGATATCGAGCTCGAAGGGAAAGCGCAGCAGATCATGAACGTGGTCATCGCGAATCTGAGCGAGGCCGACGCAGCGGCCATCAGCCAGGACGATTCGGGGCAGGACGACGGTTTGCTGGAAAGGGCTGAACGGGTCGGGTTTCGCCGGGTAGTGCTATCGGACGGCAAGCGCAAGAGCTGGAAGTACGACCTCGAGCCCGAGGACGAGTCCAGTCTGGGTAACACCGTATTGGAGAAGTTCGGCTTGGATAAACCTTTGAGAATCGAGGCTCCCTCGGCCGCTGCCCAGGAGGGATGATTACGGCGCCGCCGTCGCCACGCCCAGGCGCTGCATCGCGCCTTGCAGATCAGTGCCGGGAAGGGCCCGGATGGCGCTCCAGCCCAGGCCGCGGGCCGCGCTCACGTTCTGCTCGAGGTCGTCGACGAAGAGGGCGCTCGGGGGAGAGGCGCCGAGCGCCCGTAGCGCGTGCTCGAAGATGCGGCTCTCGGGCTTGCGGGAACCGACCTCGCAAGAGTAGACACGCGTCTCGAAGAGCGAAAAGAAGTCGTACTTCTCTTCCAGGAACTGCACGTGGGCCGCATTGATATTTGATATGATGCCGAGCCGGTAACGCTCGCGCAGCCTCCGGGCCAGCTCTAGGTTGCTCTCCAGGGGGAAGAAGATGTCCGAGGCCGCAAGCACCAGCTCGTCCAGCTCCCCCTGGTACCGGAGCTTGGCCTGCAGATCGGAGAAGAACTGCTCGGTCGTCAGCAGTCCCCGCTCGTACTCGTCGATGCGGGACTCGGAGAGCCGGTTCAGGATCTGGTCGGAAGCGATGGCGGAGCGATCACCGATTGCCTTTGCCGCCTTTCCCCAATCGAAAGCGAGCAGGACGTTTCCGATGTCGAAGTAGATGTGCTCGATGCCCATGGCCACCGCTTGCGTTTCGCGCCGAGCGCGCGGGCCCTCAGGCGCCGCCGGGCTCGCCGGTTGGATTTCCCGATCCTGCTATAGTATGCAGTGCGTGTCGGGTGATCTAGCACAGCTCGACCAGAGGCAGAGGAGATGGGCGGTACCGACAGCTGGTTATTGGAGCGGTTTCTCTTCTGGATTCCGTTGATACTGTCGCTTTCGGTTCACGAGTGGGCGCACGCCTACTCCGCCTACAGGCTGGGCGACGACACCGCCGCCCGAGAGGGACGGCTCACCCTGAATCCGATCGCGCACATAGACCCCGTCGGATCGATCCTCTTGCCCCTGCTGGGCGTGCCGTTCGGGTGGGCCAGGCCGGTTCCGGTCTCTCCGGTACGCTTCCGACGCGACATCAGCATGCGCACCGGTATGGTCATTACCGCCGCGGCAGGGCCGCTGTCGAATCTCCTCATCGCCGTGCTGTGCATGGTGGGGGCCTCGATCCTGATCAAGATTAATCCCGCGCTACTGGCCGGCAACGGCAGGGCCGTGGTGTTCCTGCTCTACAACGCGGTCGGACTCAACGTGATCCTGGCCATCTTCAATGTACTGCCCGTATTCCCCCTGGACGGAAGCCGGGTGGTGGACGGATTCATCTCCTACCGCCTGCGTCCGGCTTGGGAGCGCTTCGTACAGTACAGCCCCCTGGTGCTGATCTTCATCGTGGTCTTGCCCGAGATCATCCCGGGTCTCGATTTTCTCGAGTGGCCCTACCGGATGATGATGCGCTTGATGCTCGACCTGAGCGATCGCATCCTGGCGCTGTAACGGTCATAAGCGTTCAGGCCTGGGACCGTGCGGCGGCCAAGGCGCCCGAAAAAGCTCGGCGCCCAGCAGGGCCGCCGAGGAGTGTACTCACGTACATGACGAGGCGGCCCGAGGACGCTGGGGTGATTGCACGGAATCGCCCCAGTTCTGGCGCCGGTTTTTCGGGATGGATTGGCCGCCGTCGTTTCATACACCGATACCCCCTGAACGTTTATTGACGGTCAAATGAAACGCAGCACTCCCAGCATGGTCAGAAGCGCGCCGAGCATGCTGACCATGAAGCCGGCGGCGCCCAGGTAGAACCAGGGGAAGACCCGCTCGCGGTCCGAGTCGTCGAGGTCCGGGTGGTAGCGGGTGGGATGAAGCCACCATCTATCGGGCAGGGGAGGGCGGCGAAGCAGCGCTTCGCGGAGTCGCAGGTGGTACCAAAAGCCCGCGGGCACCCCGAACAGCATACCGAGGCCGGCGCAGATGAACCCGGCGGATATCAGGATGCCCGTCGGCACTATCAGCACTGCCAGACCGGCCGCCACCATGGCGGCCAACACCGTCAGCACCATCAATACTTCGAGCACGCGATCGCTCCCCGGGTGATTGCGTCCTGCGTCAGAATATCCTCGGCCGCTACCTTCCGGTAAAGCGAGGGGTTCGCTTTTCCAGGAAAGCGCGTATCCCCTCCTGGTAGTCCTCGCTAGAAACGCAAGCCGCGATGGAACGGTTGACCGCGTCGAGGTCCCTGCTGTCGGGCGGCTTGCCGATCTCTGTCGCGATCAGCTTCAGACTTTTGAGGGTCAGCGGGGAGTTGCCGGCGATACGCTCCGCGACCGCTCGCACTTCATGCTCGAGCCGGGCCGCCGGATAGAGCGCGTTGACCAGGCCCATGCGCAAGGCCTCTTCGGCCGAGAAGACGCGCGCCGTGTACAGCATATGCTTCGCGTTGGAGATGCCCACCAAGCGCGCCAACTCCTCCACGCCTTCCAGGTGATAACCTACACCGAGCCGGGCCGCCGGGATGGCGAAGCGGGCTTGATCGGACGCGTAACGCAGGTCAGCGGAGAGGCTGAGCGCCAGGCCTCCTCCCATGCAGAAGCCGTGGACCATGACCAGCAACGGTTTGTCCAGCGCCGCCAGCGCCAGGTGGGCCAGCGCGATGGCCGTATCATAGCCCTGCACCCCGTCGCCCAGGCGGCTCTGCTCGAACTCGGAGATATCGGCTCCGGAGGCGAAAGCCTTCTCGCCAGCGCCGCGCATCACCACCACCCGGACCTCGTCGTCGCCGGCCAGCTGCTCCACCGCTTCCGGGATCGACTTCCACATGGCCAGCGAGATGGCGTTCAGGCGCTCGGGATGATCCAGCAGCAACCAGCCGACGGCGCCTTGTTTCTCCACCGCGATCCGTCCGCTCATGGCGGCGCAGTCTAGCCCACCCACTTGCCGGCCGCTATCAGCGGTTACTGGTTTTTGTCCTTCTTCTTCAATCCCAGGGCCGACCGCAAGCTCTTCTCGATCTCGGAGCGGCTGGCCCCCGGTGGCTGGCTGACACCGAGCAGGGCCGAAGAGATGCTGGAGAAAAAGCGCCCCCTCTTCACCGGCGGCTGCTCGGGCTTCTTTTTCGCTGCGGACTTCGCGTTCGGCGGGTCGAGCGGTATCTGGCTGGGCTCGATCAGCAGATCGTGTATATCGCTCTCCTCGACGACCGGTTGAGCTTGATCCAAGGGCGGCTCGGAAGCGGGAACGATGAGCTCATCTAGGTTTGCTTCTTCTATCTCGGCTATCTCGTCCGCGTCTTCCTTCACGTACTCCTGGCTCACCGCGCGTTTGCGGCCGGGAGCCGCCCCTTCGCGCTCGGCAAAGAGGCTGCCCTCGGGCACAGCGGGAGCTGCCGGTTTCTTCACGCTCATCTTCCGAAAAACCTAGAAAAAACGCCTTTTTCTACTAGAGCCCGTCTCAAAAATGCTCCCGTCGTCTTTCGGGCGGGGGCGGACCCGTCTGCGGCGTCGCTCCTCCTCGAAATAGCACCACTATTGCTCGTCGTCGCTCCTTGCATCCGTGGCCGCCGCGCTCCGAAATACTCGGTCCGCATTTTTGAGATGGGCTCTAGTAACAAATTACGACATGTACCTATTCGCGGCAAGGGGAGGCAAGGGATTCGCCGGCGGCGGAATTTCGCCCGAAGAGTACAAGCCGATCGGTGCTCTAGAACGGCGACCGGTTTGAAACGTCTTTGAGTTCGCGAGGATAGAGAGGCCAGATGTGGCGTCGGCCCGACGAAGGACTGGCAGAGCCACTTCGAGGAGGGACGGCGCCGCAGATGGCCCCTGTAGACCGCGAAATCATGGCGTTTTCAAACCGGTCGCCGTTCTAGGAGCGATTTCGGCGTTTTCCGATAACAGCGGCGCTATCCGTTAATTCCGGAACCGCCGGGGGCGCAAATTCCGTTTTTATGGTATCGATCGTCGGCAATTCCATGCGCCGTCAGCGGAATTGCCACGCCACCACAGAAGAGGTCGAGATGAAAAGAGCCGGGCAGCTGTTGTCGATCGGAGTCGTATTGGTGATCTGCGGATCGTGCGGCAGTGCCAGGGGTCCCCGTTATCCCACGGCCATCACTGCTCTGAAGCTCGACCGCGTCGTGCTTTACCGCAACGGGATCGGCTATTTCGAGCGCAGCGGCGAGGTCGAGGGAAACGTGCTCACGCTAAGAGTCCGCAAGGATCAGGTGAACGATCTGCTCAAGAGCCTGACCGTGGTCGACCGGCGCCGGGGAAAGGCGCTGAGCGTCTCCATGCCGCTCGATCCGCAATCCTGGCAGAACGCCGCGCTGTCGCTGCTGGCGCCGGGCCGGGGCAACCTGGCGGAGATGCTGGAAGCGCTCAAGGGGGTGCGGGTCTCGGTGGATACCCGGGAACGCAGCGTCGAGGGACGGATCGTGATGGTGGAGCCCATGCGCTCCCGGCCGCCCAAGGACGGAGAGGCCGAGTATATGGACTACAAGCTGAGCCTGCTGGACGGTAGTGAGCTCAACGTGCTGCGCCTCTCCGAGGTGACCCGCGTAGGGATCGAGGAGGGGGATCTGGTCCTGCAGCTTCACCGCCGCCTGGATTCGAGCTCGGGCGAGGGCATGTTCCAGCAGCTGGCCATCGACATCCGGCTGGCCGGGGAGGGGCCGCACGATCTGTCGGTGAGCTATGTGGTGTCCGCCCCCCTGTGGAAGCCCACTTATCGAGTGGTGCTGGGCGAGGAGGGATCGGACGAGGCCTTGCTGCAGAGCTGGGCCGTGGTCGACAACACCAGCGGAGAGAGCTGGGAGGAGGTGCTACTGAGCCTGACCTCGGGCGCGCCCATCGCCTTTCGCTACGATCTGCACACGCCCCAGGAGATCCAGCGGCCCGATCTCACGCCGGTGGGGATCTCGCGCCAAGCGCGCGTGGCCGTGGGCGAGACCAGCTACGGGGAGGAGGCCGAGGACGAGGAGGTATACGCCGAGGAAGCGCCGGCCGAGGCGGAGAAAAGCGTCACGTTCGACGCCGACATGGCGGAAATGCCGCCGGCCTCACGCTCGAAGGCCAAGCGAGCCAGGCGCGCCGAGGCCGGGGCGGGGATGGGGGCAATGGCGCCCCCGCCGGCGTCCGAGCCGCGGCCTGCTCCGGCGCTCGACATGCGCTCGCTTCAATCCAGCACCCAGGCCGATGCCAAGGCCGAGCGGGTGAGCGGGCTGACGCGTTTCGACCTGGGGCAGCGGGTCACCGTGCCGGACGGCAGCGCGACCATGGTGGCGCTCGTCAACCAGACCGTGCAGGGCGAACAGCTCTTTCTCTTCCGCCCGGGAGGCTCGGGCGCGGGGTTCGAGCACAACCCCTACCGCGTGGTCCGCTTCAAGAACAGCACCGATTTCGCCCTGGAGCCCGGTCCCATCAGCATCTACGCCAAGGGGAGCTTCGTGGGCGAGGGGCTCTCCGAGCTGGTGGCCAGCAACGCCACGGCCACCATCCCCTTTGCCGTCGAGCCGCGCATCATCGTCAGCTCCCGCGAGGACTACTCGGACGAGGAGATTAAATTAGTCAAAATAGTGCGCGGGGTGCTGGAGATCCAGACCTTCGTCAAGTACTCGACCGTCTGGAAGGTCAAGGGCATGAAGACCCCGGAGGGCTACCGGGTGATGGTGCGGCATCCCCGTCGCGGCGGCAAGTACGAGCTGGTCAAACCGAAGGAAAAGGTCGAGCAGCTGCCCGACGCCTATCTGGTGCCGGTGGCGGTGTCTCCCAACCGGAGCGAGGCCGAGGTCACGGTGGTGGAGCAGACGCCCCGGCGCAGCACCATCACCATCTGGGACTCGCGGGCGCCCCATCTGCTCACGCTGCTCTTGCAGATGGGCAAGCTGGACGCGAAGAGCCGAGCCCGGCTCGAGCCCATCGTGGAGCTGCGCCAGAAGATCGGGCGCATCGACACCGAGGTGGAGGGGCTCAAGCGGCAGCAAAAGGAGCTCGATCAGCGAGCGGAGCAGACACGCGACAACCTGAAAGCCATCAAGAAGGACCCGCAGGCCTCGGATCTGCGCGCGCGTCTCTCGCGCCGACTGGAGCAGTTCACCAGCGAGGGCGATCGTATCGGGCGCCGCATCGTGGAGTTGGAGAGCCGCCGGCTGGAGCACAAGGTCGATCTGGAGGACCGCCTGCGGGATCTCACCATCGACGCCGACTGACGCGCTCCATGGACGGCTCGCTGCCAACCGTGGCCCTGGGCAAGCTGAAGGTGCTGTTCGGGCACAAGCAGGGCAAGTACCCCTCGGCCAACGCACTGCTGGTCGAGGATGATATCCGCCTGCTGGTGGATCCCTCGGTCGATCTGGACCGGGCCGGCCGCCAGGCGGTGCACGGCGAGATCGATCTGATCCTCAACACCCACGCGCACGAGGACCACTTCGCCGGCAACCACCTCTTTCCCGAGGCCCGGCTGTTGGTGCACGAAAACGATGCGCCGGCCATGTTGTCGCTCCAGGGCTTGATGGATAGCTACGGGATGCCGGAGCAGAACGGCGCCGACTGGGAGAAGGTGCTGCTCGAGCTGTTTCACTACCAGCCGCGCGACGACCTGCGACCGGTGCGCGACGGGGAGGTGATCGACCTGGGGCGCACCCGGGCACACTGCATCCACGCACCCGGGCACACGGCCGGGCACATGGTGCTGCGCTTCGAGCCCGACGACGTGCTCTTCCTGGCCGACCTGGATCTGACTGCCTTCGGTCCCTATTACGGAGACGCTTGCTCGAACCTTTCCGATCTCGTCGCCTCGCTGCAGCGTGTCGAGCGGATGGCCGAGGGGGTGTGCGCCTGCGTCACCTCCCACCAGGCCGGCGTCGTGCGCGAGGATATCACCGGCGCCATCCGGCGTTATCGGCAGGTGCTCGACGAACGGGACCGGAAGCTGCTCGATTTTCTGGCCGAGCCGCGTTCTCTGCAGGAGATAGCCGACCGCTGCATCGTCTACGGCAAGCGCTATCCCAACATCCCCTGGCAGCCCCATGCGGAGAAGACCATGATGGGGATGCACGCGCGTTTGCTGCAGCAACAGGGCAGGGTGGTGCTGCAGCCCGACGGGCGTTATCGCGCGGTTTGAGCCTCAGGTATCGCGGTCGATCCTGCTGCTCCGGCGGAAGAGGGCCGAAAACTGGCCCTGGCGGGCCCGCTTAGTCTATTGAGATATCATGGCGTTTCATGTCGGCACGGTCTCGCTGGCCAGGGCGCTGATGGCGCTGGACAGGGCACGGCGGAGCGGCACCCTGCAAGTGCTGGGCGATGCCGGGCGCTGCCGGGTGGCGATCGTAGACGGCACGCCGTGCGGGTCGACCGCCGTCCCGGGCGCGGAGGCGTCGCTCGGCGATGCGCTGTTGAGGTCGGGAGAGCTGGATGCGGATCTGCACCGGCGAGCGATGGAAAGGGGAGACGCGGCCCGTCCGGTGGGCGAATGGCTGGTGCGGGTCGGCGCGGCCACCCGGCCGGCCGTGGAGCACGCGCTCAGAGAGCAGCTGCGAGCGCGTTTACTCGAGGTACTCCTCTGGCCGGGCCTCGGCTATCGCTTTGAAGCGGGCGCGGTCGACCCGGGTATTGCCCGGGTAACCGAACCGGCGGCGACGGCCGATATCGTGCTCGGCGCCATGCGACGGGTGACGACCGACCTCGATCTCGATTCCCTCGGCGAGCGTTTGGGCGACGGCTGGCTGCAGCTCAACGCGCTGGGACGCCACCTGCTGGCCAGGGCAGCGCTCTGGCCGGAGGAGGAGGTGGCAGCCGCGCTGTTAAGGGATGGCAGTCAGCTTCGAGCCATCTCCGATACCACCCGCGGCTCCGTGCGGGCGCTCCGCCTGCTGTATGCGTTGCATCTACTGGGGACTATCAGCGCGGGCGCGGGCAGCAGTCGGCCCTGCTCGCTGCTGGTGTCCAAGCGGCTTCAGCTGCGCCGGCACGCCGGCGATACGGCCCTGCTCGACCTGCCGCGAGACGCCCGACCCGAGCAGGCCCGCAGGGCGCTGCGCCGGATGGCGCTTCGTCTCCATCCCGACCGGCTCGGACAGAATGCCCCCTCCGCGCTCCGCTTGGCATCCACCGAGGTGATGCGGGCCCTGTCCAGAGCCGAGAGCAGCATACGCGAGCAACGCTACGGATCGGGACGCTCACGCTCAAACAGAAGATAGCCCTCGACGAACCCGGGGGTAACCGTTCAGGGGGGTAGTCGGTATCTGAAACGACGGCGGCCAATGCATCCCGAAAAACCGGCGCCAGAACTGGGGCGATTCTGTGCAATCACCCCAGCGTCCTCGGGCCGGTTTGTCATGTACGCGAGTACAATCCTCACCGGCCCGGCTGGGCGCCGAGCTTTTTCGGGCGCCTTGGCCGCCGCGCTGCCCAAGGCTTGAACGCTTACACCCGGGGAGGCTTTCGCGTCGCTCAGGGAGCGACGGGCACCCACCAATCCGTTGAATTCGTCTCCTCGGGGGAAGCTGTGGCGTCAGAGCGCTCCGGCTCTGCTGCTTTCTTGCTCCGAGGACCTGGCGACGTCTCAGGTGATTCCGCGGCCTGCTTTTCGGCGGACCGGCCCGCATTTTCCGCCACGCGTAGAGCGGAAAACCACCAGGGCCGACGTCCGGGATCCGTCGCGCCCTCCTCGTCGGTCGTCTCGCGGCGGATAGCATACGCCCACCATCGTTTCTGCTCTGAAGACGACGAGCGCTGCGGGATCCCGTCGGCCTCGCGGGTCTTTTCGGCCCTAGCGCGCAGGGTCACCGTGTAGCTCGCCAGTTGCCGGGCAGCGCCTATACGGGGGAATCGGTACCGCTTGATCCCGGGAGCCAGGCACTCGACCAGCCCGGGAGAGGGCGGAGAGAACTTGAGCTCCCTGGCCCGCCCCTCTCTCTCCAGCACGAAGGCGATGCGAACCCTGGCCAGCTCCGGGTTGCGGGCGAGCTCCTCCGTGATGCAGACGCGGATCGCGTCTACGTGACGGGCGAACACCGCGTCGATGGTACGCTGGTCGATCCGTTCGGGAATCGCCTTGCTCTCGGCGCGGGCAGCAGTGGCGCCATCCGTCGTCTCTCGTCCGCGCTCTCTGCGCAGCTCGAGGGCAATGGTCCGGGCGAGCGGCTCGTGGGTGTCGGAACGAGTCGAGATCGAGCGCAACCGGTCCCGGTGCAGAGAGTCGCCGCGCCGCAGCACGGCCAGGGCGGCGAGCTCGAGCGCCTCGGGCGAGCCGGTAAACGCGCTGTCGGCGCGGTAGCGCGAAAGGAAGTCAAACAGGGGCGCTGCGACCATATCGTCGCCCAGGACGTCGATGGCCGAGACCAGGTCCGGCAGAACCTCCAGGGGCGTTTCGGGCTCGAACAGGTGGGCCACCAGCAGCGGAACGGCGCGCTTCTCGCCCGCGCCGACCAGGGCCGGAACCAGAACGGTCAACGGCGGCGCCCGGGTGCCGAGCAGAAAGTCGTGGTGGCGGCCCAACGCATCCAGCATGTGCTCCGTTCCGCTGCTCCGGCCGGACAGCGCCGCGGCGACGGCCTCTTTTAGCGGTTTCGGCAGAGGGTCCTGTTCGTATATATCTAGTAAATCCCTGGTTACCCCCGGATCGACGAGCCCCGCGAGTTGCTCGACCGCGAAGACCCGCGCGGCCAGCAGCCGATTGTCGGGATCGAGCGCGATACGAACGAGCTCGTTCCTCAGCCTTGCTGCGGCGGCCTCCCGTCGTCTCCCGTGCCCGCGCCGGTCCGCCGCCACGCCCTCGACGTCGATCTCGGCCGAGGCGAGCGGCTCCGGAAGCGACCGTCGAACCAGCGTGCGCCCGTCGCTGGCCGCCAGCAACTCGGTCTGGCCGGATTCCATCACGGCGAGCAGGCCGCCTGTGACGGGCTGGCCCGCTATCGCCTCGGAATCCAGCAACCGGCTCCAGATCAGCTTACCGTCCGCGTCGAAGGCGAAGACGTAGCGGAAGAAGAGGAGGTAGAAACGGTCGTCCGAAACCCGTATCGAAGCGTCCCCATGGGCGAGCGGCTCGAAGAGCAGCCCGATTCGGCCTTCCGCGGAGCGCTTCGCAGGCTTGAAAGTGTAGGCGCTCTCCCGCAGGGAGGAGAGCCAGGGCATCTCCGGTAAGCGGGGCAGCAAACGGGGTACCCCCTCGTCTGTTCCGCCATAGCCACGCTCGCCCAGCCGGTAGATGGTGTCGTGACCGAAGAATACCCCCCCGGCGCCGGCCTTCACCCATTTGATGACGTCATCGGTAGCTCGTAGTCTCGCCACCTCCCGTCCCGTTCGCGCGTCGAGCACCGTGAGGTTCTGCAGGTCCCAGGGCACGAAGAACATCGCTCCCGCGGCCTCGGGCTTGCCGACCCTGCCGTCGACCGTGTGTTGCCAGAGCCGTCGGCCGGTCTGCGCGTCCAGAGCCGTCACCCGCGAGCGGCTTCTGCCAGAGCCGAAAGCCACATCGCCGCACGCGTAGACCACGATTTGTCGCCAGCGCGCGGCACCGAGGTAGACCTCGCCCTGTACCGGCGCTCGCCAGGCCGGCTCGCCCGTGGCCAGCGCGAAAGCCATCAGCTCCCGGCCGGTTGCCGTCACCAGCAGGTCTCCGAGCAACTGCGGACGGCGCTCGGCTCTGAGCGCGCGGCGCCAGAGAGTCGCGCCGGACCCGATGTCATGGACGATGAGCCCGGGATCCTTACCGTAGGAGACGGCCGCGATGAGCGGCCGCCCGAGCGCGTTGTCGGGCACGACGGGGGACGACGGCGGGGGAAGCGACGCCACGACCGCGGCCGTCCGCTCCGGGCTATTGTCCGGGAAGCGCGAGTCGAATGCGATCGCCGCGGGCGACGCGCAGCCCGCGGCGAGGAGGAACGCGGCGAGAAGGAACGAGCCGCCGAGTATACGGCGTTCAATCATCGGCTTTTTCCTCTCTTCTTCCTCTTATGCGCAGGATGGTAGCGCGTACGAAGCGTTCCAGCGCTTTCTCTCCCTTTGCGCCGCCGCTGGCCAGGTAGCCTCCTAGAAAACGCTCGATCTGTCGCCCCGGGCCGCGTTCCTCCTGAGCCCCTTTTCCCGGGCCGACCGCGGCCGGTTCCTCGCTTTGCGTCGGCAGCGCTTGCCGGTTCGAGGTAGAGGCGGTGTCGGAGAACACCTGGCTGGACAGCTCGCCCAGAGCCGCCACGATGTTCAGCTTGGTCTTCTCGGCGATATCGCCGCGGCGCAGCAGCTGCTCGTACCCGGAGAGCATTACCGCTAGGCTCTTCTTTTCCAGGTAGGAGCCGAACCGCTCCGCACCCGCGTCGTCGGCCAACCGTCCGATGGCCACCGCCGCGTCGGCCACCCCGAGCTCGAAGGCGGTGAACAGCTCCTGCAGCGCCTGCCGGGCGCCGATTTCTCCCAGGGCCAGGGCGGTCGCACCGCGAACCCTGGCGTCTGCATCCCGCAGCCCGGTGGTCAGCAGCTGGGGGACGCGGGGATCGTCGATTGCGGAGAGCGCTCGGTAGGCCGCTTGCCGAGCTTCCGCTCGGCGGTGTTGGGTGAACTCGACGAGCGTCGCGATCGCGTCGGGCAAGCCGAGGTCACCGAGCGCTTTTAGAGCGTGATCGGTGAGATCGTCTCGCTGCCCGGTCCGGAGAAAAGCGGTCAGTCGCCGCACGGATCCGGGCTGACGAATGCGGGAAACGGCGTCGATGGCCCGATGAGCCGCCGAGGCATCATCTCCGTCTAGCCCTCTGGCCAGGGGTTCCAGTAGGGCAGGCGAACGCGGCCGAGGTCCGCGCTCTCCGGCCGCTTCATCGCCGCCAGACGCCGCGGCGACGGCAGGCCCGAGTAGCATCGCAACGCATATCAGCCGCGCGAGCGATTCGAGCGAAACCGTTACCGGCCGCGGAGAGGTATAGAATCTGGACGCGGCTGAGCAGGTCCGCCCGGCAGCGGCGAGATACCCCCTGACCGCCGGAGCTCGCGAACGGGGTCGGATCATCGCGAAATTGGCCATGGCGCCGTTTTGCCGTACATTTTTTCTCGTCCGGAGGGTAGAACGAACGCCTTTCGTGCGGCCCGAGAAGGGTAACGGTGTAAAGCGAGCCATGCGAGGAATTTCCGCGCTGCCAGCCACGCGTGACGGCCGGAACCCGAGCCTCGGCGCGGGCGGAGAGGCGGGATTGCGCTTTCTCGTCCGAAGTCGACTGCCGCTGCTCGGGCTGCTCTGTTTCTTGCTGGCGGGGATGGTCGTGCTGCGCAGCGCTGGAACGGCGAGTCCGGTAGACGGTCACCCCCTGGCAGCCGCGCTGGCCGACCAGGGGCTCCGTCCGGACGGCGGGCCACCGATCTGGCTCGGTCCCGAGGCCGGCCCCTTGGCGACCCGTCCGGTCCTCTTTCTGGCCTCGAGGCCGGAGGAGCTACCGGACGTCTATTTCGCCAGGGTAAGGACGGCGGGGTCGGGAGCCGTGCTCGACCTGTGGTCGCTCACCAACATCACCCGCACCTCCAGCGCGGCGGAGCGGTCGCTCGTCCGCATCGGACCTCACGTGGCATATGGTGTGAGCTTGGGAGACAGCTACGACGCGGTCGTCGTCCTGGATACACGTGGAGAGCCGGCAGAGCTCACCGAGGGGTGGTCGACGACCCTGCGCTGGCGGAACGCGATCACGAACCTGCAGGAGAGCGGTCGGATGCGCGGTTTCGGCCGCAAACGCTACCAGCTCACCCCGGCGGCAGAAAAGCTGGTTATCCGACGCGAACAGATGCGCTTCGTACTCTTGATCGACGGGAAGCGGGTGACCGTCGACCCCGTGACCGGAGCGGCCTCCGGGCAGAGCGAGCGAGTGACGTTCCAGCCCATGGTCAAGTCGCAGCCCGGCGCCATTACCTGGCTGGTCGATACGGTGAGGAACGTCTCCTGGATCGGCCCCGAGTCGATAGAGTGGTTGGAGCATACGGTGTTCGGGGTCACCGACCGGGCGGAACGGCTCTACTACGGGCTATTCGGCGCGGACACCGCGGCCGCGGTCGAGGAGGAGCTAGGCATCAAGCGGCAGCGAAAGCGCGAGCCGGAAACGCCGGCGGAGGAGCAGGTCGACCTGGGCTGGCCCCCGCCAGCTCTTCGACCGCAGCTGGATGACCCCGTAAAGGGAGAAGGCGAGTGGATGGCCGCGGCCGATTCGGATTTCGTCAATGCCTATCCGAATGCGCCGGAGCCCTTTTATCAGACCTTTATCCGCGTGGATCCGGAGCGGCCTTACACGCGCGTGTACCTGACAGCATGGGACCCGCGGCTGGTTCAGCTGCACATCGCCATGGGTACGGTAGAGCCGGAGAGCGCGACCGGAAAGACCGGATCGGGAATGATACCGCGCGACCCCGACATCCTGCGGCGTCTGGTCGGCGCTTTCAACGGGGGGTTCCAGGCCATGCACGGCGAGTTCGGCATGATGTCCGACGGAGAGGTCTACCTGCCCCCCAAGCCCTGGGCGGCCACGGTATCGGTTTTCGATGATGGGCGCGTGGGCGTGGGGTCGTGGCGCGGCCCCGGTCGGAGAAAGTGGGACGAGGAAGCGGCCAATCGGCAGATACCGGATGATATGATCTCCATGCGCCAAAACCTCACCAGCGTGGTGGAGGACGGCGTTTACAACCCGTGGAAGCGCTGGTGGTGGGGGGCGGCCCCGGAGTTGGCCGAAGAGCAGACCTATATCTACCGTTCCGGGATCTGCCTGACCGAGGAGCGCTTCATGGCCTTCTTTTGGGGCGATTCGATGGGCCCGGAGGAGCTCGGCAAGGCCATGCTGGCTGCCCGCTGTGTGCGCGGGATCCACCTGGACATGAACAGCAAGCACACGGGATTCGAGTTCTATAAGACCTATCCGCCCGGTAGCCCGCCGCCCGAGCCGCTGGATCGCGATTTCTCCCCGGCCGAGGCCGAGGGCGCGATAAGGGGATCGGGGGGGTTCGGATTCCGGGCGCGCAAGGCGGTCACCGCCATGAAGCAGCTGCGTTTCCCGCGTTACGTGGGGCGCGATCCGCGGGACTTCTTCTACCTTACCCTGAAACCGATCCTGCCCGGTCCCGATCTGGTGGTCGCTGGCGAGAGGGTCCGTTTCGTCACGGCCGGGCTGCCCAGCGCGGGTTGGCCTCGTGCCTTTGCCCGGGCCGAGCTGTCCGACGGCCAGGCAGCTCGGATCCGTCTGGTGAGAATCGACCCGACCAGAGCGCTACCGGAGCCGCTCGCCGACGAGAGCCACGTCAGGGCGCTAGGCTACCTATCGCGGAAATCGTCGTCGCCCGCGCTCCCAGACCGGCGAACGAGCGGGTCGACCGCGGACAGCGATCTCGTGACAGGAGAACCGCGAGAGATCGCGCCCGGAAACGGTGCGCTTTACGCTGAGCGGTGGAAGCTGGGATGGCGTTACTCGGTAGGCAAGCCGAGACGGTCGGCCGTGGTGCTGCTCGAGGGCCGGCTGCTGTCAAAGGCGCCGGATGCGGGTGCCGCGATCGGGCCCGATACGGATGGCTTCCTGGTATACGCCGAATGCGAGTCCGCGGACGGCGCCCTGCTGCGGGCGCGCCTACGGGATGCGGGGGTGAACGCGGCCATCGCGCTCGAACCGGGAGAACGCCTGGTTCTGGTCGATAACGACTCGTACACCGGCGCGGACGGGACACCCGGCGTCACCATCGATCCGCGTCGGGACCTGGCCTTCCTGGCCGATGAGCGTGCGGCTGCCCATGTCTTGTTTCCGGACACAGAACCCAAGCCCTATCGGTTCTGGGGCTGGTTGCAGGGCAAGCGGGTACGCTACTTCCCTCAAGGGCCTCCCCGCTTCCCCTTGCCAGACGCCTTGAAGTAGCGCAAATCGCACCTACTCGCTGGAAATTCGCCCGCCGAGGCCCGACTGGCTCGGCGAAAGCGTATGGACTGAACCGGGGTATCTGGGGTATGAGTGCCGCGCGAATGCATGACTGATCTTGCCACCGCTGTGCAGTTCAGGTACATTTTTACTTTTTTGAAGACGCGCCTCGAGCCTGGCTTCGAGACAGTCCGCTAGAAGAGGGTCCAGGTGCCGAAGCCAATTCGTTTCGGTAAGTACTACTTGCTCGAACGCATCAACGTCGGGGGCATGGCTGAGGTGTTCAAGGCCAAGGCCGTCGGGGTGGAGGGATTCGAGCGCCTGGTGGCGGTCAAGCGGATATTGCCCAATATCGCCGAGGACGAGGAGTTCATCACCATGTTCGTCGATGAGGCGAAGATCGCGGTGCAGCTCACGCACGCGAACATCGCCCAGATCTTTGACCTGGGGAAGGTGAACGACGCCTATTTCATCGCGCTGGAGTACGTTCACGGCAAGGATGCGCGGGCGCTCTTCAACCGCGCCCGCAACCGCGGCGAGCGCATCCCCATGCCGCTGGCCTGCTACGTGATCATGAAGGTCTGCGAGGCGCTCGACTACGCCCACAACAAAAAGGACGCGAGCGGCAACCCGTTGAAGTTCGTGCACCGGGACGTATCGCCGCAGAACGTGCTCGTCTCCTACGAGGGAGAGGTGAAGGTCATCGATTTCGGCATCGCCAAGGCAGCGGGAAAGGCGAGTAAGACCCGGGCCGGCATCCTCAAGGGCAAGTTCGGATATATGTCCCCCGAGCAGGTCAAGGGCATGGATATCGATCGCCGCAGCGATATCTTCGGCGTCGGGATCTGTCTGTACGAGATGCTGACCGGTGAGCGGCTGTTTGCGGGGGAGAGCGATTTCTCTACGGTCGAGAAGGTGCGCAAGGTCGACATCATGCCGCCCAGCACCTACAACCGGCGCATACCGGAGGATCTCGAGCGCATCGTGCTTAAGGCGTTGGCGGGCAACCTAACCGAGCGCTACCAGACCGCGACCGAGCTGCACGATGATCTGCAGGCCTTCGTCCAGTCCAGCGGAAACGATTTCAACCGCAAGGAGCTGGCCTCGTTCATGAAGAGCTACTTCGCCGAGGAGCTGGCGCAGGAGTCGGCGCGCGACAAGCAATACGCCGCCATGAAGCTTTCGGACGAGGAGGAGGAAGACGATCCGGACGGCTTCGACGAGCTGGTTGCCGCCGGTACGCCGAGCAGCGTGGGCTCGGAAAGTGGTAGGGCGCCCGCTTCCAACCCGTCTGCCCGCGGCTCGGACGTCCGTAGCCAGCCACGCAAGCGTACGCCTACCCTGCTCGGTATGCCGCAGAACGCCCACAACCCGCACGGCGTGGGCTCGAATCCCGGAATGCCGCGGGTCAGCACGCCCAAGCCGGCGGTCCCGCGCCTGGTTCCGAGACCGCACTCCATCCCTCCGGGCAATATACCCACGCCGCGCCGCCCACCGGCGCCCTCGGCCTCAGCGGCCCGGCTGGACATGGACTGGGATGACGAGGAGCTGTCGACTCAGATTTACGACAAGCCGGAGAGCCCCTTGCCGCAGTCGTCACCGGTATTCGCGCCGCGTCCCGCTCCCTACCAGAGCCAGCCGCAGGTATACGACTCGCTGCCGGTACCCGCGCCGGTACCGGCAGATATCGCGCGCCAGGTGGTTCCCTCACCCTATCCGGACCAGCGCGGGCGAAGGCTGGACGAGCCGACGGACGTGATCCCGGAGGAGGTGGAGCTCATCTCGCCCAGGCCGAGGTCCGGGCCGAGGGTCCTCGGCGTGATCGGTGCGATGCTCGCTCTGGTCGTGACCGCGGCTGTAGCCGCCTTCGTCTTCATGAGCCGGGAAGAAGAGAGCAGCACCATCTTCGTCAGGACCGCTCCACCGGATGCCGAGGTCAAGATAGACGGCAAGCGCGTTTCGGGGGAACGCAGCCCCTACGTCATCACCAACGTCAAGCCCGGTGTCGCTCACCTGATCGAGGTCGGCAAGAGCGGTTTCGAGCCCTGGACGGCCAACGTGGTTATCGAGCCCGGCAAGACGGAGCAACGGTACGCCACGCTCAAGCCGGTCGAGTCGGGATTCGCCCTGGACTCGAAGCCGAGCGCCGCTACCGTATTCGTAGACGATAGCGAGCTGGCGCAGAAGACTCCTGTACGCGTAACAGCGCTCTCTCCGGGGACGCACCGCATTCGCGTGGTGGGCGGCACGGGATACGCTCCGTGGGAGACGCAGATCCACGTTGTTTCCGGCACCGTGCTCGAATTGCCCACGGCCGAGCTGCTACCCGAATCGGGCGAGGAAGAACCCCCGAAGACGACGCGGCGGGAGAAACCACAGCCGCCACGGCCGACGATAGAGGGGCCGTCCAAGCCCATACAGCCGACTCGGAAGAAGAAAAGCGGCCCGGCGGTCTTGCTCGCCAAGGGTAAGCTCCGCATCAATACCCGTCCCTGGTCACAGGTTTACGTCGACGGCAAGCTGATCGGAAACACGTCGCAGATGGGGATCCCGCTGACACCGGGACGCCATCGGGTCAAGCTGGTGAACAGCCAGTTCGGGATTCAGAAGACCCTTTCGGTGGACATCCCGGCGGGAGAGACGGTCACCAGGATATTGACGCTGACCCCGGGAATGTAAATGTAGGGGAGGTTGCCCCCTCCCGTTCTGGCTTGCCCCCTGCATTTGCCCGTCCCTACTACTCGGTTCGGTCCCTGGCCAGCAATAAGCGGGAGGAGACCAGCCCGCCGGCTTCGTCGGCCACGAACGATCGCTCGAAGGTCGAGTACTCCCCGTCACCGTCCAGGTCTCCCTCAGCCCTCAGCACGAGCAGTCGCTTCCCCGCGACGGGCTCGGGCGCGCAACCCGCTTGGTCCGGGAGAAAAGAGTAGCGATAGCGCAGGCGGACGGATGGAGCGAAACCCAGGGCCCGCCAGGTTTCTGTTCCGGGCGTTTGCGGAGAGGCGAAGTCTACCTCGACCGGATCTGGCGACGGCGTTTCCGGTGCCGGTCCGGCCGCCGAGGGAAGGCACCGCTCGACGCGCTCGCCTTCGGCAAGGAGGTGAGCGGTCCGGTAGTAGGCGGCGGAGGCCCGGTAGAGCGCCTCGAGCTGTATCGGCGCTTCCGCTACCTTGCTGGTCCTCACGTTTTTCGAGAAGGTCGGCAGGGTTACGGCGAGCACGATCCCCGCGATGCAGAGCAGCAACGCGACTTCCACCATGGTCAGGCCCGCTCTATTCGTCCTGTTCGGCCTCATCGATACGGTCCAGCAAGGGGTCGAAGTAGTGCCGAAGCTGCCGGTATCCGTCGAACGGAGGTCGAGGGCCGACCATCCAGTAGAAGGTGCCCGAAAGATACGGGAAGTGCTCTCGCCGCTCCTGCTCGTAATTGGACACGGCGTGCCGGAGGGCCTCGGCATGAGCCGCGCTCCGCAGCTGTCGCAGCCTGATCTCGATGCGGCGCCGGACCTGCGGATCGAAGGTGCTATGGTACGCCTCTTCCAGATGGTGGATGGCTTGCTCGGTTTGCCCCAGCTTTTCCAGCTGCGAGGCGTTGGTCAAGACCAGCCACGGGGGGCCGGCTCCGCGCAGGACGGCCGTCTGCAGGTGCTCAATGCCCCGGCGTCGGGCCTCGTTTCGCTCCTCGGGATCTTCGAGCAACGGAACCAGCTCGAATCGATAGGTGGCTCCCAGGTCCCAGGCCAGGTCTCCGTTGTTCGGAAAGAGGCGTACGCCGCGTTCCAGGTAGGCGAGGGCCCTGCGGGCGTCGTCCGTGGTAATCTCGCCGGTCCGGTACAGGGCGCAGCTAGCCACCCAGCGGTAGACCGCCAAGAACCGCTCGTCGAGTGCCAGCATCGCGTCCGTGTAGGCATACAGGTTTTTGACCTCGCCCTTGTGGTAGAGTTCTTCGCCGAAGTAGATGAGCGCTTTCATCCAGATCAGGTCGGCGAGCGCCTCGCGGTAGCCGAGGGAAAAGAGCTTTAGCCAGACGGGCGGGGGTAGGTAGTAGACGTCCTCGTAGCGCTGTGTCGACAGGTAGTGGCCCGTGGCCTGCTCCCGCAGCCGCCCGGCGCCACCTACTGCGCCGACCAGGAGCAGGGCGACTATCAGGTCGGTGCCGATACGCCTGTTCATGCTCGGAAAATAGAGTAACCGGGCTTAAAAAGCAAAGCTCCCCGCGGCGCCGCGGGGAGCTTTGGCCTTGCTGCCGGAAGTGTACGCCCTACTCGATCTCGTTCTGGATATAGAAGCCGCGCGCGTGGTAAAGCTCGTTCTCGCTATCGGAACCGATAGCGAGCTCGAATCTGCTGTTGGTTTCGTCGGAGTCCAGGTCACCCTCCGCGTACGCCGTGTAGATACTCGTGTTTTCGCTCGAGTTATCGCATTGGGCCGACGAGCTTATCAACCCGTAACCGAAGTAGATGTAGTCGGCGATCGAGAAGCCGAGCGCCTGGGTAGACGTACCGGAGCCATAGCGTTGTTTGGCTCCGTCCGGGTTGGCGGGGGTCAAGGGAGCGCTGTCAACCGTGCAGTGACCCGATGTGCTCGCCGTCAGACCCTCACCCGTTCGCTCCTGGTTGTAGTAGGAAGCCGAGGACTTGAACAGCTCGTTGAGGTTACCGGTCGCCTCCGCGGTCTTGGAACGTCGGACGTAACCGACGAACGCCGGGATGGCCAACGCGGCGAGAATGCCGAGGATCGCGACCACGATCATCAGCTCGATCAGAGTAAAACCTGACCTCTTCTTAAATAACTTCGCCATGGATTCGCACCTTCCTTTCGATATCGTTGAGAACGTTCTCACTGCGTCGAACCCGGTTAGCGAAACTGGCCCGGTATCCGGAATTCGACGCTCAGGCCTCGCGAATTAAAGCAGATACCGTACCAAAAGGTAAAAAACACTGATAACTATTTGATTTAAAACGTATAATTTATAAACCTCGCTTCAGAGGTACTACATTTTCCTACCCCAATTTCGAGACGCTCAGCGTCACCAGCAAGCCCCTTGGTGACGAAAAACGTCACCAGTTCGAACGGCCAAGCCCTGCGTCCTGCGGTACACACAAGAGCCCATAGGAGCGCCCGCTCGTACCCCTCCGGTCTGGTCGCTAATCCCAGCCCTTGTCCTGGCTGCACCAGATGTTCTTCATCCCGGCAGCGGTTCCGAACACGACCAAGGTTCCGTCACTATTGAGGTCGCCGGCCGCCTCGGCCACGTACCAGAAGTCGGCGGTGTCGATGCCCCAGTTACCCCAGCCCGATCCGACAGTGTTGACCCACGAGTTCGTCGAAGGAAGGCTGCCGCCCGGGGGGCCTGCCCGAGTCTCGAACGAAAACCGGACTGGCCCGTCCGGATGGGCGCCGAGTTGCTGCCAACCGCCCCCCGGGGAGCCCCAGTTGACGGCATCGGTTCCGGTTACCGGCGAAGCGAAAGTGCCGGGATTAATGTTGTTCACGTCGCAGTACTCCCCGAACTCCGACCGGTAACTCTCCTGCCGCAGCTTGATCGTACCCAGAAACTGGATCGCCTCCTGCGCTCGGGACTTGTTCATGTAGCTGGAAAACACCGGTATCGCTATCGCCGAGAGGATGCCGATGATCGCTACCGTAATCATCAGCTCTATCAGCGTATATGCGTCAGAGCCTCTCCCCGGGGTGCGGTTCTTTCCCATCAGCACGCCTCCATTGAATTAATCTAAATATAACAGCCGGAGGCGGCGGATACCAGAACGGGCGCCCTCTGTTCCAGACCATTTATTCACTCTTCTGGGGGCAACGAGTCGTCATCGCCGAAACCGTACTTGGCCATGCGGTATCGTATCGATCTGAAACTCACCCCGAGCATCTCCGCGGCCCGCTTGCGAACCCCCCCGGCCTTTTCCAGCGCCGAGTCCAGGATCATCCTTTCGACGTCCTCGAGGTACCGGTCCAGGTCGAAACCGCGTTCGGGCAACAGCAGCGGCGGTATCGAGGGAAGCGAGACGGATTCCGTTGCTTCTACCGGCAGGTCGGCGAGCTCGACGCGCGGACCCGTCGCCAGGGTTGCCGCTCTCTCGACCATGTTTTCCAGCTCCCTCACGTTGCCCGGGAATTGCCGCGTCGCCAGCCAGCGCAGCGCTTCCGGGGCGAAGGTGAGTCGTCTTTGTTGCAGGGCGGCGTGCTTGATCAGGAAATGGTCGGCCAGAAGCGGAATGTCGTCCGGTCGTTCGCGCAGCGGCGGCAGGTGCAGCCGGATGACATTCAAACGGTAGAAGAGATCCTGGCGGAAACTGCCCTCGGCTACATCACTCTCCACGTCCCGATTGGTGGCGGCCACCAGTCGCACATCCACGACGCTCTCCCTCTGTCCGCCCACGGGCCTGACTTTGCGCTCCTGCAAGACGCGCAGCAGCTTGACCTGTAGGGAGGAGGGAAGCTCTCCCACCTCGTCGAGAAAGAGGGTCCCCCGGTCGGCCGCCCGGAAAAGCCCCTCCTTGCTGCTGGTGGCGCCGGTGAACGCGCCCTTTTCGTGCCCGAAAAGCTCGCTTTCCAGTAGCGGCTCGGGAAGCGCCGCGCAGTTGACCGCCACGAAGGGCTTATTGCAACGTTCCCCCTCGCCGTGCAGGGAACGCGCGACCAGCTCCTTGCCGGTGCCGCTCTCGCCGGTGATGAGCACGCTCGATGGAGCGCTGGCAACCCGCTTGACCATGTCCAGCACCCGCAGGACTGCGGGGTTCTTGCCCACGAAATCTCCGGTCCGGAAGCTGTCGGTGACGCTCCGTCGCAGCGCCCGGTTCTCGTCGACGATGGCCCGCTTCTCCAGGGCCTTTTCCACGATGGCCAGCAGCTCGTCGTTACGGAACGGCTTCTGGATGTAGTCGTAGGCGCCAAGTCGCATGGCCTGGACCGCTTGCTCGGTGGTGCCGTAGGCCGTGATCATGATGACCTCGGAACCGATCTCCGGTTGGCGTGCCAGATTCAGAACGTCCATCCCCGAGCCGTCCGGCATGGCCAGGTCGGTGACCACAACATCGAACCTCCGCCCCGTCTGCAGCAGGTCGGTGGCCTGACGAAAGCCGCTGGCGAGCGCGACCTCGTATCCCGAGCGCTTGAACAGGACGCCCAGGATCTCGCGTAAAGCGGCTTCGTCGTCGACTACCAGGATACTCGGCGCCATGTCCGCGCTTTCACCCCTACTCGAATCCCACGGCTCCGCCGCCGGTACGGACGCTCTCTGGATCACGTTCCGCGAGCGCGTGCACGGCCTCGTAGCTGACGTACAGCTTCCCCTTTGCGCCCGCGTCGACCACCAGGAAGTCGTTGGCCAGCGAGACTGCTCGGACGTCGTTGATGACCATCGCGTTACCGGGCTCGCCCAGATAGAGCGAGAAGCGGACCTCTTCGCCGGCGCGGTAACCGCTGCCGTCCTTTTTTATGCCAGCCGCGGATTGCAGGATGGCGTTAAGCGTTTCTCTCGTCATGGTTTCATGGTCATCGCCCGCACGGTTGCCGTCAAGTGGGTTCGACTCCCCTCCCTTTCGCCCCTCGTGTCCGATTTCCCCAGGTAGGGGCGCGAACAACACGCGACCGCTGGTCGCGCCTCGCGTATCGATATATTCTTTCAACCGTCTCGTACCGTGGAAAGCGGATCGGTGGGCGGCGAGCGACGGACCTCTAGGCCCACGCCGCGATCCTCGGTGGCCGGTTTTCGGAGCAACCCCGATCGTGAATACTGCCTCCCAGCGATGCTCGACGGCCGCGGCCGGAGGCCTCCTGCTCGTCTTGCTGCCCTTGGTCTGCTGGCCCTCGACAGCCAGGGCAGAGCAGCAGGAGCGTCCCGTGCGCGACGGAGGATCGGACCCGGCCGCGCGCGAATCTCGCGAGCCGGCTCACTACCTGGCCTTGCTGACTGCCGGGAGCGGCTTGAGGCTCGAGCGTAACGCGGAGCTGGGACAACAGCGCCTGGCCCCGGCCTTCGTAGACGGATTCGCCGGCTATCTGCTCTCGGGCCGAGCGGGCCCGGGCCACGGATTCGGTCTCGGCTTCAGTACCAATCTGGCCTCTGACGGCGGCTTCGCCGAACCGATAACGGCCTGGGAGCAATGGACCCTGGCGCCATCCTATCTCGCCTACTGGGATCCGCATCCGGATCTCGTGCTCATCGCCCATCTGGGGCCGATATTCCAGCTTTCCGGACAGAACAAGAGCAGGGGAGGGGAGATCGCCCTGGGCGCGGGTTACAGGATCCTCGCCGGGGTAGGCCTCTATTCCGAGATCGGGTTCAGTTTTTTCGGTGGCGCCTATGACGCGCTGCACCCGCTGGCGAGCCTGGAGCTCGGCCTCTTCCTCGACTACGAGGTGCTGAGGTGAACAATCCCCGCCTGATCGCCGCCGCGTTTCTCCTTCTGTTCATCTGCGGGCCCGCTCCCGGTGCGGTGGGCTCGTGCGACGAGGTGCGGCGCCTGGCCGATCCGGTGCCATATTGCGAGGAGCGGGAGCAGTTGATCTGCTGGCGTCGATACCTGCGGGGGGAGCTGGAAGGAGGCGAGAGCGAGGTGAACGAGTGCCGGGTCCATGCCATCTCGCGGTGCCAGGACCGTTACTGGGCGCCCGATTGCCAGCCGACCGAGCGACAGACCCGCGCCTGCCTGAACGCGCTACGCTCGTACGATACCCTGGACACTCCCGAATCCGAGATCGAGCAGTGCAGCGTCGAGACGCTCTGCCGGGTCGGCGGCGAGCTGGTCCGCACAGCGCCGGACGCAGGGGAGAGCGAGCCGTGAAGCGCTGGTTGGGTACCACGCCGCTGCTGGCGCTTTTTTTTGCCTGGGGATGCACTGCGTTTGCCGGCAAGGCCGATTACGCCGACTACCGGGCCGTGCGCATGGCGAGCGACGAGCGCGAGCGCTTGCTCGCCATGCAGCGGTACGCGAGCCGGCATCCGGACGGCCGTTTCTTCGGAGAGATCCAGGCCGAGAGGGAAGCGCGAGAGCTCGAGGTGTTCGAGGGCGGCAAGGCTACCCGCCCGGGACTGGAGCTGTACCTGCAGGCCTATCCCGAGGGCCGCTTCGCGGGCCAGGCCCGCTCCATGCTCGAGGCGATGAAACAGGTAGACGACAGGCGTCGCCGCGATAGCGAGCGAGCGAAGCGCCGATCGCTGCAGCGGCAACAACGGCGCGCGCTGCTGAGCCGCACCTGGGTCGCCCGTTTCGCCTCCTGGTGGATACGCGCTCTGCTCGCCATCGAGGGCTGGGGAGCCCCGCTGTCCGAGGTCGCGCGCGGCAATCCAGGTTTCTCCAGCGCCTTCGGAGCCCCTCCGGTTCCGCAATGCTCCCGCGAAGAATGCGTGAAGGGCTTCCGCAGCCGGTTCGGGGTGCCGGTTCCCGGCGGTACCCGTATCGAACGCGAGGTACGCGTCCTGCTGCGCCTGCGCGTGGAACGAGGCGAGCTCAGACGAGCCGAGCTGCTGTTGCCGGAGCGGGGCTTTTCTCGCTGGTTCGAGCTGGAAAACCAGCAGCCGATCATCGACGATGACAACGAGGACAGGGAGCGTGCGGTGTCCTGGGCTTTCGACGCGCTTCATCGACTGCTCACGGAAGGCGAAGGCGACGTAGAGCCTCGCGAGGGCGTTGTGCTTCCCCTCATTACCGGGCCCGCTCTCACCTCGGTTCCGGATATCGCCAAAACGGAAGGGGATGCACGGGGGATACCGGACATATCGGCGGGCGCCGACAGCGAGGAGACGGCTGTCAGCGCTTCCTCGGAACTCGAGCGGGCGGAGCCGGCCAATCCGTTCGCCGCTGGAGCCGGTCCCGCAACGGACCTGGTCATGGACCCGCTGGCGGTTCTGTCGGAAACCGCGCCGCCCGCGCCGTCGCAACAGCCCGCGACGGACCTGGTGATGGAGCCATTGAGCGTAACCGAGGCGGAAGCCGAAGCCCCGGTGTCGGGACTCGCGACCGCGGTCGAGGAGGACCCGCGAGCGAAGGCGAACCGCGAAGAAGGCGATCCCTACCGGGTACGCGCGTTCGGTGTCGGAAAGCATAGGGTCGTCCTCTTCGCCTCCGAGGCGGGATGGCCGTCTCCCGCGTACGATGGGGTCGTGATCGAGGTCGCGCCGGTGGAAAATCCCTCCCGGTAGGCACTCCGAGTTGCTATTGATCCTCCGCTTGACGCGCCGTGGTGATGGCGGCAAGGTTTCACTCTTTTTTGAAACTTTTGTATGAGAATCGGCGCGCCTCTCGCCAGGTAGCGAAGCGACCGGCGAAATGGCGCGGATGGAGGTTTCCCCATGATTCCCGCCTCGCAACTGCAGGCGCTGCGCCAGTCGGCCAGGGAGCACCCGGCTGCCGTCCGCGCCGAGCAGCACCTGGACGCCATCAGCGCGTTGCTCTCCGACGAGCTTCCTTTCGTCGAACAGCTCATTGCTCGCGCCTCCGACGGACCGCGACCCATCAATGAAGCGACCCGGCAGCTCGTCTTCGCCGGCGGTAAGCGCATCCGGCCGGTGCTCGCGCTTGCACTGGCCCGGGCCTGCGGCCGGGATACGTCCCGGTGCATCGCGCTGGCGGCCGCGGCCGAGCTGGTGCATTCGGCGGCGCTACTTCACGACGACGTGATCGACGAGGGTACGCAGAGGCGAGGGCGCCCGGCCAGCCGCATCCTCTGGGGCAACCTCATCTCGGTGCTCTCGGGGGACCTGCTGCTGACCTCGGCCCTGGCGCTGATCCAGGACTCGGGGGTGCCGGGCGCGCTCGACGATATGCTGGACACCACGCGCGCGATGATCCGCGGTGAGGTAATGCAGTTGCAGGCCCGCAACAGCGAGCGGATGGGGGCGAGCAGCTACCTGGATATCATCCGGGACAAGACCGCCTCGCTCTTCGCCTATGCCTGCCGTATGGGCGCCCGCTCGGTCGACGCTGATCCGGCGGTTATCGATGCGGTGGGGCGTTTTGGAGAGCACTTCGGCGTCACCTACCAGATCATCGACGACGTGCTCGACATCGAGGCAAGCTCGCGCGAAGTCGGTAAGCAGACCTGTCGCGACCTGTTGGAGGGGAAGACCACGTTGCCGCTGACCCTGGCCCTTAAAGAGGGCGACAGCAGGCTCGTCGCGCTCATCGATAGGGCGCGACAGGGCGATAGCGAGGCGGCCAGGGAAGCGGCGAGCCTGCCGCTGGTGCGCGAGGCCTGCGTCGAGGCGCGGGCGTACGGCCTGAGGGAGACGGAAAAGGGCGTGGCTTACCTGAATAGGGTCCCTGACTGTCGCGAACGAGAGCTGCTGATGGAGCTTTCCACTGGTCTGGTGGAAAGAAGGATCTGAGGCGGTGAACCCCATGGAATCTGCGACCAGAAGTTTCGATATCGAGTGCGAAGAGCCGTTGCTGGAGAGCGAACGTATCGTGTCTGATGCCATCGGTGGCGTCGTCGAGCTGCTCGGCTTCAAGCGCAACATGGGACGGATCTGGGCGATCCTGTTTCTTTCGGACAAGGCGTTGACCGCGGGAGAGCTTCGCGACCGGTTGCAGCTTTCCAGCGGCAGCGTATCCATGACCTTGGCCGAGCTACAGCGCTGGGCAGTGATCCGCAAAGTCTGGATAAAGGGCGATCGTAAAGACTTCTACGTCGCCGAGGGAGACCTCAGGAAGATGGTCTGCCGCGTACTGCGAGAGCGTGAGCGGAGCCACATCAACGAGGCGGTAGAGGCCTTCGAGCGGGCGCTGGCCGTGCTCAAGGGCAGACGGTTCCGGGGTGCGGACCGGATGCGCGCCATGCAGCAACGAGAACGTATCGAGCAGCTACTGGAGCTCTCGCATTTCTGCCGTTCCATGCTGGACGCGCTCATCGATCGCGGACGGGTCGACGTGAAATGGTTGCCGCGCATCGTGCTGGGTAATCGTTCGGCCTGGTCCGGAATGAACCGGTAAGAGGCTCGCGAGGGGAGGCCAAAACAGATCCCTGCGGACGAAGAAACATGACCAGGCTATCCGGACGCCGCTTGATCATGACGCTGGGATTGCTCGCCTCGGGCGTCACGGCCGCGGTGATACTGGTCGTCGCTCGGTCGCCCGCCGGTCCGATCGGCGGACGCCGCGCGCCGCAGAAGGCTGCCGCCACCAACGTGTTGTTGATCAGCCTAGACACAACTCGGGCGGACCACTTGAGCTGTTACGGGTTTGCGAAAGAAACCACGCCCAACATCGACGCGCTGGCAGCAGAGGGCGTTCGTTTCCGCCTGGCGGTCTCGACCTCGCCGAGCACCTTGCCCGCGCACGCTTCCATGTTGACCGGCACCACCCCGCCTCAGCACGGGGCTCGCGAAAATGGGAACCATCTGGCGGAAGGCAACCTAACCCTGGCCGAGATGCTCGCGGCAAAGGGCATGTCCACCGGTGCGGTGATCAGCGCCTACGTGATGAAGTCCCAGTTCGGCACGAGCCAGGGATTCGGTTACTTCGACGAGGAGTTCGACGGGCAGACCAGCTGGCAGTTCATGGGGCAGCGTCTCGGCGCCGAGGTGACCGAGCGCGGTATCGCCTGGCTGCGCGCCAACGCTTCCCGGCCCTTCTTCCTGTTCTTGCACTACTTCGATCCCCACGGCGACTATCTTCCTCCGGAACCCTTTGCCTCGCGTTTTCGCGCCAACCCTTACGCGGGCGAGATAGCGTACGCGGACCACTGCGTCGGCGCGGTTATCGAGGAGGTTAAACGGCTCGGACTGTACGATTCCACGCTGATCATCGTAACCGCGGACCACGGCGAGGGGCGGGACGACCATGGCGAGGCGACGCACGGGTTCTTCATCTACCAGAGCACGCTTCACGTCCCGCTCGTCGTCAAGCTCCCACGCGCGGGAACACCGCGCGTCGTGGACGCGCCCGTCAGCCTGATCGATATCGTACCGACGATACTGGGGGTACTCGGTCTGTCCCTGCCCGGGCAGGTCGCCGGTATCGACCTGGCGAGCTACTGGAACGTGGGGAAGGGCGAGCCTGCTTTGCGCGACCTGTACAGCGAGTTGTTGGGCCCGGTCCGCTTCGGCGCGGCGCCGCTTTTCGGCTTGTTGCGGGGGCGTTTCAAGTACATCCATACCTCGCGCCCCGAGCTCTATGATTTCGGGGCCGATCCCGCGGAGAAGCGGAACCTGGCATCTGAAGAAGAGGGGAGGGCGGCGTCTCTACGACAGCGCCTGCAGACCACTTTTCTCCAGGCGGGCAGCCCCCGTCCCGACGGCGGCGCCGACTCCGCTTTCGCGCTTCGCCCGGAAGACGTCGCCATGCTGCGCGCGCTCGGCTACGCGACCGGGAGACGATCGCGGGAAGGATTCGCGATCGATCCGAAAGCGGTGGATCCGAAGGACTTCTACCCGCACATGCGAGAGCACGCCTACCTGCACGGTCGGGCCGGCTACCTCGAGCGCAAGGCGAATCTCGACGACCGGGACCGCGAGGAGATAGCGAAGCTGCGGCGACGCGGCGAGCTGCTGACAGCCTCGCAACCGTCGGTAGCCGACTTTCGGCTCACCCTGGGCAACCTGGCCGCGCTGGCGGGCGACTATTCCGCGGCGGCCGAACAGTACGCCAGAGCGCTCGAGCTACGACCGGACGACGAGCAGGCACGCGACGCGCTGGCGTCCGCCTACCTCGAGATGAAGGCGCCCGGCAAGGCGCTGGCGGTCTACCGCGGGGCGACAGCCGCAGCCGCGGGCGAGGCGGCCGCCCAGCGCGCGAAGAGCAAGCTGGTCGACCTGCTCATCAAGCTCGAGCGGATCGGGGAGGCGCGTGCGGAGCTGGCCGCGGTTTTCGAGCTTCAGCCCGACGCGGCGAAGGTGAAGCTGCAACTCGCCGTCGAGCTGGCGCGCGCGCGCCAGTTCAGTCGGGCCGAGGCCGAGATCGAGGACGTGATCAGGCGCGACCCCGCGAACGAGAAGGCCCTCGGCACCATGGCCACCACTTTGGCGCTGCAAGAGAAGTGGTACCAGGCGCTCGCCCGGTACCGGGAGCTGTTGCGGTTGAATCCCCGCTCCGCGTCGAGCTGGATGCTGGCGGCGCGGATCCTGGCGCGCCAGGGGGACAAGGGAGGCGCTCTCCGGTACCTGCGCAGGGCGAGAGAGCTGGACCCGGAAAACCAGGAGATCGCGCGCCTGATCCGACAGCTGGCGGGGCAGAGGCCGCTTCCGGGGCAGACGGACAGCTCGTCGGCGCCGCGTTAGGTGGTTCCCGGCTCCGCGCCGCGCTCTGGCCGCGTGTTATGCTAGCCGCCGATGAGCGCAACGCCCCGTAGGTTACCAGTATTCGCCAACGCCGGGCTGCTGGCGGGCGCGCTAGCAATCGTGCTGGCGCTCTATCGTGACTTCGGCATCACCTGGGACGAAGCGGCTCAGCTCCGTTACGGACAGCTTGTCCTGGAGTGTTTTCGCGCGGGGACGACCGCTTGCGGCGCGAATGATTTCCTCGACCTGCAGGTATACGGACCCGCTTTCGAGCTGCTCACCGCGCTGATTCCCGCCGACGGCCTCGCGCGTTTCGAGCTGCGCCACCTGGTTATCGCCTTGAGCGGCTTGTGCGCCGTGCTGGGATCGATGCTGGCCTCCGGCTCGGTAGGCGTGGCCTGGGCCTCAACCGCTACTGCCATCGCGCTGCTCACCATGCCCCGTTTTTTTGGCCACATGTTCAACAACAGCAAGGACGTGCCCTTTGCCGCCACGTTCACGCTCGCGGTCGCCGCGTTGGCCGCCTTGCTGTCGCGCCCGGGTCGATCGTGGTCGCGGGTGTTGCTCGCGGGGGTGGCCGTGGGCGCTGCCGCCGCCGTACGGCCGGGCGGGGCGCCGCTGCTGGGCCTCTTACTGGGTGCGACCCTGCTGGCCAGCGTGTGGCTCGAGCGCTCGGCCGTGGGTCGGGCCGCGATCGATGCCGGGCTCAAGGGGATGGTTGCCCTTGGCATCGCCTGGCTGTTGATGGTGCTGCCGTGGCCCTGGGCGCACGAGGCGCCCATCGTCCGCCCGTTGGAGGCGATGCAGTCGGCGGCCGCGTTTCACGCCAGTTATCCCGTACTGTTCGCGGGGGAAGTCCTGCCGAGCACGCAACTTCCGCGCGACTACACCTCGCGTTTCCTGCTGATCACCGTTCCGCCGGCCACGCTTCTGCTGTCGCTGCTGGGCCTGCTGTGGAGCGCCAGGCAACAACGCGCCGCGTTGCGCACGCCGCGCGCCATGGTTCTCGCTCTTTTACAGCTGTGGCTATTCGCTCCCTTGCTGCTGGCTGCAATCCTTCGTCCCAACCTCTACGACGGGCTGCGACATTTCCTCTTCGTGTTACCCGCGCTTGCGGCATTCGCCGGGCTGGGCGCAATCGCGGTGTGCCAGCGCCTCAGACCCGGACGCGCGCGCGCGGCAGCCACATTAGGGGTCGTATTCGCGCTGCTTTCGCCGTTGCCCGAGCTGGTACGGCTGCACCCCTACCAGAGCAGCTACTTCAACCTGCTGGTCGGGGGGGTGGGCGGAGCGGAGGGGCGGTACGAAACCGACTACTGGTCCTCGAGCTACCGAGAGGCCGTACAGTGGCTGAATGATCGGGTCGCGCGCGAAGGCCGCGAGTCCGTAGGGGTGCTGGTTGCGGCAAATGCGTTCTCCTTGCTTTGTGCCGTGCCATACGCGTCGGAGCGACTGCGCCTCTCCGCCGTCTTCGCCCCGAATTTACCCGGCGACCTGCCTCCTGGAGTTGATTACTACATCGGTACCTACCGGTACGGCCTTCGCCACAACTTTCCCGACGCTCCGGTAGTGCACCGTATCGGCCGCGACGGCGCCGTGTTCAGCGTGATCCGCCGTCGTGCGGCGCGCGCTCCCGCTGATCGAGCACAGCGCTGACCCGTCGTACGTTCAGGGGTGAGCGACGCGGCGCAGGTAGAAACCGGCCTGCCCGGAATCGGGACAGGTGCGCACGGCGATCAAGTGCTCGCCCGCCTCCAGGTGGGTCGATACCTCGACTCCCTGGCCGAGCACCGCTCGCAGCGAGGTCGAGATTTTCGCGCGCTCGGCGCCGTCGATCCACAGCGTGCTCGGTCCATAAGGCGCGAATTCGAAGCGAAGCACACCCGGCCGAGCCTTCTGAAACCTATGCGAAAACAAGGCGCACTCGTTGACCGGTCCCAGACGCGTCGCATCGACGTATCCCTCGACGCGGCGGAGCCTGGCGTCCAGCGGGCGGGGGTAGGGGAGGGGGCGCGACGCCCCCTTGCCCTGCCGCTCAGGGCGAAGCGAGAAGTCGAGCACGAACCCGGCGTTGGCTCCGGTTCGCACGCGGTATAGAGAGTGCAGGCCGCCTCGCACTCGCTGCAGGCGTGGGTCGGCGACCAGGCGGCGCAAGAGTCGCTCGCGGCCCGGGGTACGGAAGGCGAGCCACTCGCTGTCCAGCCCGGAGACGAGCGTCAGCGGGACATCGGGCGTATCGCCGTCGAATAACCGCCGCTGCAGCTGGTGGCGCTGCGGGTGGGTGACGCGCATGAAAACCGGATCGTACAGGTTGAGGTAGCGCGCGTGGGGCGCCCAGAAAACGTACTGCTCGGCGTCTTGCCAGCTCGCGGCGACGCGCGCGTCCTTCGGTATGGCCGCCGCCATGCCGCGCAGCGCCTGGCGCGATGCCGGGTCCAGCGCGCCGGAGACGAGCAGGTTGACTCGCAGGTTGGCCAGCACCCAGAACGTGCTGGCCACGGCGAAAACCAGCAACCAGCGCGACGACAGCGAGAAACCGGCGGGCAGGCGTAGGCGCGGGCCGATGCGGTAACCGTACTCTTGAAGGGCGAAGGCTGCGCCCAGGGTGGCAAAGGGAACGGAGAAGAACGCGAAACGTCCCATCCGCATCTGCATCGCGAAGAAGGGCAGCGCGACCAAGACGAAGAAGGGCGCCATTGCTCGCTGCCGCGCGGCGTTCGATTGGCCGGCGTCGTCACGGCGCTCCCGGGTCCACCAGAGTAGCGTGATCCCGAGAGCGAACGCCGCATCCAGGGTCAACCACGTCATGCTGCTGAAGGGCTCGAACTCGGTTCCCACCGCGAGCTCGTTCTTGTAACGGAAAAAGTCGATGCTTTGGATGGCCCAGATCTCGATGTTCTTGGGAAAGTGCGGGTGCACGACCAGGGCCAGCAATAGGCCGACCAGCGGGTAGGCAATGACGCGCCACTCGATCTTCCGTTCGGAGAAGAGTATCCAGCCGGCCCAGATCAGCGTCATGCCCAGCAGCGCGTGGAACGCCGTGTAGGCGAGAGCGAAGAGGAACGAGAGCAGGGCGATCAGTCGGTAGCGGCGGTCTGCCGCCAACCAGGTCGCCCACAACAGAATCACCAGCCCGAGCGTCTCCGGCCGCAGGCGTATCAAGCGCAGCGCAAACGTCCCGGCCGCGCCGAATACCAGCAGCGGCACGGCCAGCGCGGCGGCCCGGCCGGAACGCGCGCCCAGGTTGGTCAGGGTCGCGAGCAGCAGCGCGTTCTGGCCCGCGAGCGCGAGCTTTCCGCCCAGCTCGGCTCCGAACAGCGCGATCCACGGTACCAGCCAGAGGTGAAATAGAAGCTCCTTGTCGCCGAAACCATCGGCCATCGCGCTGAAGCGTGCCCAGCGCAGCCCGTCCGGGAGACCGTTCTGGAGAAAATCGCGGGCGATGGCGAGGTGTAGATAGGAGTCGCCGTCGAACAGCAGAGGTTGCGGCCAAAGCAATACAGTGAAGAGCGCGAAGCCGAGCGCCAACGCGACCAGGGTCGCGCGTCGGCGCCAGGCGACGTCGTCGGCTGGATTCGAGGGCCGCATCGCGGTGTCTCTATGGTAGGCCGTCCGCTCGGCCAAGCGCAATTCGTGCTGCGGCGGTCCTCTACACACCAGCAACAGAGGTCGCAGAAGATATATTATGTCAACTTTTTCTATTCGGCGAAAATCTACTTCGCCCGGCCGGCTCCGCGCGCCTGCCGACGCTCACCTTTCTCGCACCGTGCTCTTCGAGTCGGTGCCTACCACCCCTCCAAGGTCCCCCCGCCGGTCACCCCCGCCTTGCTCAATACCCGTAGGCGAACGCTAGCAGCGTTCCGCCGTTGGTAACCACGAACCCGCGTCCGCGCGCCACGGCCGCCGGAGCGCTGAATCCGTTGCCGTACTCCAATCGGGACATCTCCTTGCCGCTCTGCAGCGACAGCGCCATAAATCCGCCTTCGGATTCGCCGACGAACACGGTCTCGGCGTCGATCCCGGGTTTGCCAGGCGCGCCCCGCTCAAAGCTACGGCGCCAGCGGATGCGCCGCTGCTCGAGATCCATGCAGACCAGCCCTTGCTCGGCCGAGGAGAGAACGAGCCAGCGACCGCTTCTGGCCATGGCCGTTACGCCGGTTAGCTCGGCCTCTCGCCACAGCACTGCTCCGCTACTGACCGAGAGGCCGTAGAGCCCTCCCGAAAACGAGGTGACCAGCAGCTGTTTCTCGAACCGGACGGGCGTCGTATCGACGTCCGAGAAGCGCAGCTTCTGCTCGCCTTCCAGGTCCAGGGAGGTGTCGCGCTCCCAGAGCAGCCTCCCGTCGCTGCTGTCCAGCGCGACCACGCTTCCGTCCGAGAATCCCGTGACCAGCTTGCCGTCCACTCGCTCCAGCCCGGCGTGACCAGCGATATTGAACTGTCGCTCCGGAACCTCGCGGCGAAAGCGCCACAGGACCTCCCCATCTTTTCGAGCAAAAGCCGAGACGGTATCGGTGTCGCTCACCACGTATACCGTGTCCCGCGACAGCAGAGGTTTCTGTCGCGTCGGGCCGTCCAGCGCAGCCTTCCAGCGCACGGTGCCGGCGCTGGCCTTCAAGGCCACCAGCTCGCCGCCGGTGGTGCCGAAGTACAGCTCATCGGCGGCCGGGTCGAGGGCCGGCGTGGACTCGACCGCCGATCCAACCGCGAAGCGATACAGCTCCCGACCTTCCTGGGTGAGCGCCCAGAGGTTGCCCGAGGTGGATCCGACGAAGAGCTTGCCGGAAGCCGGATCAAAGGCTGCCACCGCGTTCTCGACCGGCAAGTAAGCTCCGGCAAAGGCCTGAACCAGGTTGAAGGTCCAGCGAACGCTCAAGGTGGGGTTCTCGACCGAGAGCCTGTCGTCTACCGCGGAGAGCCGATAGTCGCCCCGCTCCATCGCTCCGCACGAGCAAGCAGCGACGGCCAGGGCGACGGCCGCGACCGCCCGAGAAACCGGTGACAAGGTGCTCCCTCCCCTAATCACAGATCTTCGCTCTCCTCGCTACCGGCGGCCTGCTTGGCGCTGTTCCGCTCGTCGCGTTGCTGGCTGCCGCGTCCAGGATTCCCGACAGCGTTTTTGCCGCTGCTCCCCCTGGCAGTCGTGGTCGTCGTACTGTTCGGACGCTGCGGAGTGATTCCTAGCTCGCGAAGCCTTGCGTTGGCCTCGAACCTCACATAGCGATGACGACCCGCGTTACCGCCGGAAGAGCTGCTCTGCAACGACGAGACGACCTCGCTCAAGCTGGCGCCGGCGTTCTTTTTATCGCCTTGCGCCAGGTAGATTCGCGCCACGTGGTAGTCGGCCAAGGGCTTGAACGCCCCCGAGGACAGCGCGCCCATCTGCTCGAACCGCTCCCTGGCCTGGTCGAGCTTTTTCTCTGCTTCCAGGCAGAAACCGAGACCTTCGAGGGCGCGCGACCGAACGAACTCGTCTTTGCCGGCCGCTTCCAGCGCCGCGGTATATGCCCTGGCGGCCTCGTCGTATCTCGCCGCCGCGTACAGCTCTCCGGCCTCGCCCAGCCTGGCCCACTTGGCAGCCTCGGAGCCGGAGTGGCTGGCCGCGGTCTGCTTGAACTTCTCCAGGACCTTTTTCGGACTCGGTTTGCCGGCCGCGAACTCGTGTTCCTGCTCTTCTCCTTGTCCCCCACCGGCGAGCTGCTCCTGCTCCGCCTCCATGTTCGCCCTTGCCACCAGAACCGCTTCCGCCAGCGCGCTTCCCGCGTTCCTGGACGTGACGCTCGAAATGACGTTCCAGGCCGTAGCCAGCACGACCACGGCTGCGACCGCCAGGAGCGAGCTCGTGATCAGCTTCCGGTTCTCCTGCACCGCTTCGTTGAATCGGGAGACCCGCTCGCCGACCGCGCCGGATACCATCGGAGCGGTTCCCTTCTTGGCGGCCTTTTGTGCGGCCTTGGCAGCCCGCTGCGCGGCCAGACGCGCACCGGGTGTCAGCTCGCCGGACTCGGGCTTCTCGGCCTTCGCGGCGTCATCGTTGGTCGTCGTAGCCACCGGAATCTCTCCCGTTTTTCGGTTTTCGGCCGTGCCGAATCTGCTCTCGACCGCGTTCATTCACGCGCGGGCAGACCTCGGGCCCGAGCGGGAAGCGAATATACTCGCGGCCGCTTTCGAGTCAACGCGCGCCCCGGGGATTCGCACCGTACAAAGGCCGGTTTGTCGGTATGGACCAGCCGTCTTTGTTTCGGCGCCCGATTGCCTCCTGAACCGCGAGTTTCGACAATGCCGTTCCGACCGTGCTATCTCGGCGCGATGTCTCTTCGTCCATATTCGCCCAACCGCCCGTTCTGCTCGCTGAGGATTGCCCGCCGCCGACTGCCGCAGCTCTGGATCGCGGGGATCCTGTTGAGCGCGGCGCTGCTCTGGCCCTTGCCCCGGGCTCGAGCGTACGAAGACCAGCTCACCGTCGGAGTCGCACCCGGATACGCGGTTCGGTTTTCCGAAGAGCGAACCGGACATTATGCGGTCCTGGGCTTATCCTCGTCGTTAGGTCTCGACCAGACCTGGTCGGCCCGCGCTCGGCTCGGCTATGCCATCGAGCCGGTTTCCGAGCCGGTTCATCTGTTTCTGGCCAGCGCGGACATCATTTACCTCGTGGACGTATTACAGATCGTTCCCTACCTTGGTGTCGGGATCGACGGGATCGGCACGCTGACCGGGAGCATCTTCGATACCGACGCGGGGATTCACGCGGTCCTGGGGCTCGACTACCTCTACTCCCGCACGGTCATACTCGGACTCGAGATCGGTCCGTTACTCGTCATCTCCGATGGGGGAGGCTGGCCATTGTACCTGTCCGCAAATACTAAAATAAATTTTATATTTGATCTGTAAATTATTGACATAAATGGTTTTATACTGTTAGCGGTTATACACAGACCCAGGCGTCGCAGTCGTAACTTCCAACATCGGACCCGCCCGTTGCAGCGTCTTGGGACCGATACCCCGAACTCTCGTGAGGTCGTCTACGCGGCGAAAGGCGCCGTGGGTCTCTCGAAACAAGACGATACGAGAAGCCAGGGCCGGCCCGATCCCGGGGAGTATCTCCAGGTCCTGCTGGGAAGCGGTATTGATGTCCATCCGCTTTCCCTTCACGAGCGCTTCCATCGTTGCGCTCGCAGGGCGCGGCGTCTCGCTGGTCGTAGGGGCTCCGCTGGACGGAGGGGCTGCTGCCCGGTCGCCACGTCCCTCTCGTTCGAAATCGATTGCGGGGACCGATGCTGCCAGCGATACGAGCGCTAGAAAGGAAACCGTCGCCCCGATTGCGCGGGATTCGGAAGCTCGCCGGATCATCGCAATGGTTATCGGCCGCTTACCGACGCTGGTTGCGGATGATCGTGCTGGTCTCGCCTCTCCGAAACCGCCCTACCCCCTCGCGGGTAAGCGTTCAGACCTTGGCTGCCGTCGTTTCAGACACCGACTATCCCCTGAACGGTTGCCCTCGCGAACCGGCCCCGGGTTCGACCACGGCCTATTTCTTATCCGGCTCCTCTTTTTGCTCCGTCGGAGCCTGTTTCGACTCCTTCTCCCCGTCCTTCTGCTCATTTTCGTCGTTTTCCTCCTTTTCGACGGGGACCGGAGCCGGCTTGACCGGAGCGGGCGACAGCGGTTCGCCAAATTCGGTCTTCAGCTTGCGGCCGAGCTTCTTGAGGACCACTTTTTCGACGTATCGGGGCATGGCGGGTATTTGGACGATTACCTTCACCCCGTCGACGCCGTTTACCTTCGAGCGGACGATCTCCACGCTGCCCGGAACGGAGCTCGAGCCGGACGTGGACGTGTAGTCGAAGAAGAAGTAGCCCTCATCCCTGTCCTTCTCGGTTATCGGGCACCCCATATCGATGCGGAGAAGGCGTACAGCAGCGGTCCAGGCCCGCGCGTACGGGTAGGCGAACTCGGAGTCGCTGCGGGCCGCGGCCGCGGCAGGCAGGGCCAGAACGGCGAGAAACAGGCAGATCGCGCGCATGTCTCTACACTACGCGGCGGTCAACGAAGCCCCAAATTTTCTGCGGGCGGTCGCTGCTGCGACAACCTCACCAGGTCCCCGAGCCGCAGTTTCATCCGGTAGAGCGGAATGGCACCCGCCAGGGTGATGACCAGGGTCTGGATGGTATAGGCGAGAAAGACGTAGACCGCTCCCTGCGTACCCACCACCGTCTCGGCGAGGTAGAGCTTCAACGCGGTCGAGACGGCCAGTTGGAAATTGCCGAACAGGCCCGGGCCGGTCGGCAGCATGATACCGATGGCGAGCACCCCCAGTACGGCCACCCCGTGCCCGGGTTCTATCGGCAGCCCGCAGCCTATGCCGAGCAGCCACAATCCGGCGGCGTTCAATCCCCAGTACACCAGCGACTCCAGTAGAAACCCGCCCGCCAGCCTCGCGTCGCCGATCGAACGCAGCCCGTCCGCTACGCTGCCGACCTTCGAGGAGACGAAGGTGCCGAGCCCGGCGGAGACGAATCCCAGAAGCCTTTCGCTCAGTCGGACCGCCAGCTCGCGCTGCCAGAGGAACATGCCCAGCACCGCGAAGGCGGCCGTGAAGATTGCCAGCGACAGGTAGCCGTAGGTCGGCAACATGGCGGTGATCTGATCGGCCGGCTCCAGGCGCGGCAGCGCGAACAGCGCCCATACCACGCAGGCGCTGGTGATGACCCCATCGAGCACGCGTTCTACCGCGACCGTCCCCAGCCCCACGGAAATGGATACGCCCTGGCGCGCCTTGGTGAGCGCGGGTCGCGCCAGCTCGCCCAGCCGCAGGGGGAAGACGAATATGGCGAAAAAGCCGACCCAGTTGAGCGCGATGACTTCCCGTATCTCGATCCGTTTCACCGGAGCGATCAGGAAACGCCAGCGGCTGGCGCGTACGGCATGGGTGAGCACGTAGACGGCGAAATAGGCCGGTACCACCCACCACTGCACGATCGAGAACGATTCCGCCTGAGGGATCAACGGCACGCCGCCGCGCGTCACCAACCAGGCCAGAAGCGCCCCGACCAGCACCGATATCACGAGCTTCGACCAGAGCGCTCGGCCCGCCGAGCGCGTCGGCCCGGTGTCCGTCTTGTCGGTCTGCTGGCTCATCCCACCGCGTCCCGTACGATCACCCTCGGGTTGTCGGCGAGCAGCTGGTGGGTCTCGTCCTCTCCCACCAGATCCCACAACCGTTCGATCCCGCGCTCGATCCATCGCGCGTCCTCAGGGCGATGGGCGTCGGTACACGCTGCGAAATAGACCCCTTCCTGCAGCATGCGCTCGGCCGCGCGCCTGGGACCGTCGCCGTGCCGTCCGGAAACGCTCATCAAGTCAAGAAGCGCCAGCGCTCCGGCCCGCAAAATGCCCTCGATCGGTTCCGTGCTTCGGGACAGGAAACGGTGACGCTCGGGATGTGCGAGTATCGGACGTACCCCCTTCACGACCATCCTGAAGAGCCGATCCTGCAGGTTCACCGGGACCATCTCCTGCGGCAGCTCCAGCAACAGCGCGCGCTCTCCCGGGAAACGCAGGACATCCCCCGTTTCGAAGAGACCCCAGAAGATATCGTCGCAGTAGTACTCGGCCGCCAGACCGGTTTTTAGGGTGGACAGTAGCGTGGCGTCCACTTCCGCCACGAAACGCCCGTAAGCTTCTTTTAAACCCTCGACGTTGTTCTCGAAAAGGGCGGTGCGTACGTGGGGCGTGGCGATCGCCACCGCGAAACCCAGCCGTTCCAGCTCGACGCACATCCTTTCTGCTTCCCCCGCAGTACGAGCCCCGTCGTCGACGCCGGGCAGGTAGTGGCAATGCAGGTCGACGTAGTCCGCCACCTCAACCCTCCTCGCGGCCGAGCTCGTCGACCAGCTCGAGCAGCGTTTCGCGGCGGTTGATATCGGGATCTTCCAGCACTCGATCCAGCGCCTTCCGCAGCACCTCCCCGATTTGGGGACCGGGCCCAATGCCGAGCCGCTGCATAACATCGTTTCCGTCGATGGCCAGTTGTCCGACGCTCAAAGCTGCCTTCTGCGCGACCACGGCCTGTACGCGCGCCTGTAGCCGGTCCAGGCCAGCGATCTCGTTCTCGGCGTCCAGCCCCTTGGCCAGCAGATCGGCCCGGCCGAGCGCCAGCAGGTCCGGCACCCGGTCCACGCCGACCCGGCGGAGGAAACGTCGGACCGCCGCGTCGGTCCATTGCTCGGTATAGCAGATCAGGTGGTGACGGATCAGGTGCACGATGCGCTCTCGCTCGCCGCTCGAGAACCTGTAGCGCTTCAGCCAGCCGTCGGCCATCTGTGCGCCGATGCGCTCGTGCTCGTAGAAGGTGTGGTCTCCGGTCTTCTCGGAGAGGACCCTGGCGCGCGGCTTGCCGAGATCGTGAAAGAGCGCCGCCACCCTGAGCTCGGGATCGATGGGCGTCAGGTCGAGGCAGCGCATGGTGTGGGTCCAGACATCGTATGCGTGGCAGCGGTTCTGCTCGCATCCGACCTGCTCCAGCAGCTCGGGACAGGTCACGCCGAGAATGCCGCTTTTTCGCATCAGCTCGAAACCGACCGACGGCTCGGGCGCCTTCATCAGTTTCAGCCATTCGTCGCGTACGCGTTCGCGCGAGACCCGGCGATAACGCTCGAGCGCGTCGGGGATGGCGGCCAGCGTGTGTTCTTCCAGTCGGAAATGCAGGGTCGCTGCAAAGCGTACCGCGCGCAACACCCGCAGGCCGTCCTCGCCGAACCGGCCGCCCGGATCTCCAACGGCGCGCAACAAGCGCTCGCGGATATCCTCCAGCCCTCCGAAAGGATCGATCAGGCGCTCCTCGACCGGATCGTAGGCGATGGCGTTGACGGTAAAATCGCGGCGGGAGAGATCCTGCTCCAGGTCGTCGATGAAGACCACCGAGTCGGGATGGCGCGCGTCCGAGTAGCCGCCCTCCCCTCTCAACGTGGTAACCTCGTAGCGTCCACCCTTCCATAGCACCGTGACCGTGCCATGGGCGATACCGGTATCAATCACGCGCCGGAACAGACGCCTGACTTGTTCCGGCCGAGCATCGGTGGCCATGTCCCAGTCCTCGGGCTGCCGGCCCAGCAGCAGGTCGCGCAGGCTTCCCCCCACGATCCAGACGCGATGGCCGCCGTCCCGCAGCTTGCGACACAGACCCAATACCGATCCCGGCACCTTTTCCTTCAAGGACGAGGGCGACACGGGCGGTACTGTACCCGCCCCTGCTCGTGTCCGCGAGTGACCTTTCGAAAAGACGCGGCGTGCCGTCTCTTTCTAATCCAATCCGGGATTTTCGTCAGTCCCTACCGAAACCGGGTTTCGCCGCGTCTTTTCGAAAGGTCACCTCAGCGCGCCTTCCCTTACTTTTTGCCGATCAGCGACATGGTTTGCCGTATGCGGGGGCACAAGAGGAGCGTCCCCCGCCGACCGGTCCCGGCCTTCCCGCGCCCCCCCCCGAGACGCCGGCAAGGGAAAAGCGATCAAGTCGTACTAGAAAACCGCGAGCGGCCGGGGGCGATCTGGATTATGCTGACGAGAAATAGCACTTATCGAAGACCCGGATCCCCATCCCGATGCCCGCCAGCCGACCCCCGATCTGGATGCGACCTTTGCTCGCATTGGTCGCCGTCTCAGCCGCCTATCTCGTCACCTTTCACTGGCCCCAGTACAACGGCCTGGACTTCGATATCGACACCTCGCCGAGCGTGAAGGCAGCCCGCAACCGGGCGCCCTACGACCTGTCGCGAGTCCGGGTGCTGAAGACCGTGATCAAGAAGGCCAACGAAGAGTACGTGGAGCCGGCGCGTATCATACAGAAGAAGATGTTGCTGGCCGGTCTGGATGCGATCCAGCGAACGGTAGCGCCGGTCCTGGTGCACTACCACAATGGCGACTCGGAGCTCGTCGTGCAGGTCAACGACGGGAAGAAGAAGTTCGGCGTAGACGACGTCGACTCGCCCTGGGCTCTGACCTGGCGTTTTCAGAAGATCTTCGGCTTCCTGCAGAAAAACCTGCGGGACGAGGAGGTCAAGCTGCGGGACGTGGAGTACGCAGCAGTCAACGGCATGCTGCGAACGCTGGATCCGCACTCGGTGCTGCTCTCGCCGGAGGAGTACGCGGAGATGCAGCTCAATACCCAGGGTTCCTTCGGAGGCCTGGGTATCGTCATCTCCATCCGGGACGGGCAGCTCACGGTCATCCGACCCATACCGGACACGCCGGCCTCTAACGCCGGGCTCAAGGCGGGCGACCGCATCGTCAAGATCAACGACGAGTCCACCATGAACATGCCGCTGGAGGAAGCGGTACAGCGACTGCGCGGCGATCCCGGAACCTCGGTCACGGTATGGATCGTGCGCGAGGGACAGCGGGGGTGGACCAAGCCGCGGCGCTTCGACGTGGTGCGGGCGGTCATCCACATCGAATCGGTCGAGTCGCGGATGCTGAGCGATGGCGTGGGGCTGATCCGCGTCAAGAGCTTTCAGTCCAATACCTGCGAGGACATGAACGAGGCGCTGGCCGAGCTGCGCGGCCAAGGGATCCGCGGCCTGGTCCTCGACCTGCGGGACAACCCGGGAGGGCTGTTGCAGCAGGCGGTCTGCGCGGCCGACATTTTTTTAACGAGCGGCACCATCGTCACCACCTCTTCCAACGACCCGAACAAGCGGGATCGCAAGCTCGCGCGCAGGGACGGCACCGAGCCCGATTATCCCATGGTGGTTTTGTCCAACGGGGGTAGCGCCTCGGCCAGCGAGATCGTGGCCGGAGCGCTTCAGAGCCACGGCCGGGCTCTGGTGGTCGGCCAGAAGACCTTTGGCAAGGGGTCTGTGCAGGTCCTCTACGACGACAAGCGCGACGGATGGGCGCTCAAGCTCACCGTAGCCCAGTACCTGACGCCGGGCGATGTCTCCATCCAGGGCGTGGGTATCGTTCCCGATATCGCCATCGATCCCATGACCGTCGACCGGCTAGACATGGACCTGGAGGTCAACAAGGGATACCTGCGCGAGTCCGACCTGTCCGCGCACCTGACCCACGACCGGGCGCGCGAGTCGATCGAACCGGCGACGGTGCTGCGCTACTACCTGCCCCTGGAGACGCGCCAGCGGCTTCAGCAGGCCGAGCCCGAGGAGCTCGAGCAGAACGAGCGCGAGGACGAGTTTCTCACCCGCTTCTCGCGCGACCTGCTGGCCCGGGCCAAGAGGGCCGGGCGCCGCGACATGTTACAGGACGCCGGTCCGGTCATCGAGCAGACCAGGGCCGACGAGATGAAGCTGGCGGTCAAGGAGCTCAGAAAGCTCGGAGTAGACTGGAGCCTGGGTGAGGACCAGGGGCCGAGCGAGGTTCAGGTCCGGGTCTCCACCAGCCAACCGGACAATGTCGCGCGCGCCGGCGACTCCTTGCAGCTGACGGTGGAAGTGAAAAATGTCGGTCGAGCGCCGCTCTATCAGCTCCGGGCGGTCACCAAGAGCGACTACAGGCTCTTCAGCGACCGCGAGCTGGTCTTCGGCAAGCTGGATCCCGGGCGGTCGCGTAAATGGTCGGCCACGCTCGGGTTGTGCCGCACCGAGGAGAAGAAACGCTCCTGCCTGTTACCGCGTAGCATGCCGGACCGGGCGGACGGGATTCGCATCGAGTTCGACGAGGCGCACGGTCACGCCCCGCCCACTGCCGAGGTGCGCACCCGGGTAGAGGCTCTCCCCCAACCCCAGTTCGCCTATCTCCTGCAGCTGGCGGACAATATCCGCGGAAACGGCGACGGCCGGTTGCAGCGCGGCGAATCGGCCACCCTCTACCTGATCGTGAAGAACATCGGAAAGGGAAAAGCGCACGAGACGCTGGCTACCCTGCGCAATCTCACCGGCCGCGGCATCCTGCTACGCGACGGCCGTTTCCAGCTCGGCGAGATCCCTCCCGGAGAGGAGCGCACGGTCGCCTTTACCTTCGAGGTTTTGACCGACAGCGAGTCGGATGAGGCCAGGCTCGAAGTTGGCATAATGGACACCGAGCTGTTGCAGCGCGCCGGGGAAAAGCTCGTCTTCCCCATCGTCGCGGCGCCCGAGAAGCCTCCGCGACCTGCGACCGGCAAGGTCGGCGTGCGCGCCGGCGCAGCGGTCAGAGAACAGCCGGCGGCGGGCGCGCAAGTGGTGGCCAAAGTACAGGCGGCGACTCTGGATCTACCGGCCGAAGCCCGCTACGGCGGCTTCACCCGGATCGACCTCGGGGAGGGACGCCCCGGCTGGGTCGCGGACGGCGATATCGTCGCGAATGCGGGAGGAGACAGAGGGCAGTTGCGCAACCATCTCGGTCACAGCCCTCCGAGCCTCGAGATCGACCAAGGCGATGCCCTGGTGACCCGAAAGAGCAGTATCCGCATCGGTGGGCGAGCGATCGATAACTCACGCGTACACGACCTATACCTGTTCGTGGACGCCAACAAGGTCTTCTACCAATCGAACCGGGGAGCATCCGATCCCGGAACGGCCGTCTTCGACGCCGAGGTGCCGTTACATCCGGGTATCAACTACATAACCATCGTGGCCCGGGAGAGCGACGACATCGTTTCGCGCAGGACCTTCGTAGTGCGGCGCGATGCACCAGACGGTTCGTTGCTGGAGACGCCGAAAATCGACGAGGGCTTGATCTTTAATCTGGAAGAGTAACGCCTGTCGTGGCAAGAAGACGCGGCTCGGTGGCTGTGACGGCCGCCGGCAACCCCTCTGGCGGAGGAGCGAGAAGCCGTGAAGATCATCTGCCTGGACCTGGAAGGCGTTCTGGTACCCGAAGTCTGGATCAACTTCGCCGAGTTTACCGGAATTGAGCAGCTCAGGCTCACCACCCGGGACGTTTCCGACTACGACGAGCTGATGCGAGGCCGGTTGGCCATCCTCGGGGAACACAAGCTGGGGCTCCCCCAGATTCAACAAGTGATCGCGAAGATGGAGCCCCTGGAGGGCGCGCGCGCCTTTCTCGACCGTCTGCGCCAGCGATATCAGGTCATTATCTTATCGGATACATACTACGAGTTTGCCGCACCACTGATCGCCAAGCTAGGCTCACCGACCCTTTTCTGCCACTCCCTGCAGGTGGCCGAGGACGGCGCCATCACCGACTACTGCCTCCGCCAGCCCGACTCCAAACGAAAGGCGGTGCAGGCGCTACACACTCTCAACTTCCGCATCATCGCCGTGGGCGATTCCTATAATGATACGAGCATGCTGTCTGAGGCCGATGCGGGCATTCTCTTCCGTGCCCCGGCCAACGTCATCCGGGAGTTTCCCGACTTCTCCCACGCCGAGCGGTACGACGAGCTGGAAACGGAGATCGACGCCCGCGCGCGCGTTATCTGAGCTCGAAAAGACCGGTGTGCCGAGATCCGGTTTCACCCGGTCCGGATTCGCCCCTCGAGCTTTACCCGTGAGAGGAATCGTGATACTGCTGTTTTACTAGGCGGGATGGACGACGAAGCCTCTCCTTCAGCCGGAATAGCACCGGAAGACCCTGTGGCGGCGAAGCCTCCGGTCGAACGCGCAACGCGTCGCGACCCATCGGGCCGCGGGTTCTGATCGTGCTGGCTCTGATCGCGGCTCTGCTGTGTGTATTCGCCAACGCGTTTTTCGTGGCGGCGGAGTTCGCGCTGGCTCGCGTTCGCCCTACCGAGGTGGAGGCACAGGCGCGCACGGGGGACAAGCAGGCCGTACGTACCCTACGGATCAGCCGCCAGCTGGACTCCTATCTGACGGCGACGCAGCTGGGGATCACCTTGGCCTCGCTGGGACTGGGCTGGCTCGGCGAGCCCGCGCTGGCGCACCTGATCGAGGGTCCACTGGTGTCGGCCGGTCTGTCGCAGGCGGCGGTACACGGGGTGGCGCTGGCCATGGCCTTCGCCATTATCAGCATCCTGCACATCGTAGTGGGCGAGCTGGTTCCCAAGTCGCTCGCCATCATGCAGCCGCTGGCGGTCTCGCGCTGGACCTCCCGCCCGATGATCGCCTTCTACTACTTCATGTTACCGATCATCTATCCCCTCAACGCTTTCTCGCTCTACCTGCTGCGCCGAGCCGGGTTGCAGCCGGGGGAGCAGGCGGAGGGCGCCCTTTCCGCGGAGGAGATCCGTCTCATCGTCCGGGAGTCCTTCAAGGATGAGAACAAGGAGGGCACCAAGCGCGAGCTGCTGGAACGGGTGCTGATGGCCACGGACCGCCCGGTGCGCGCCATCATGATTCCGCGGGTGGACATGGTCGCCTTGTCGCTCACGGCCGACATCGATCACTGGTTAGATACCATCCGTAAATCGGGATTCAGCCGCTATCCGGTGAGCGAGAACGGCGACCCGGACAAGATCGTCGGGTACATCTATGCCAAGGATCTACTGCTCTCCGCCACGCCGCCCAAGCGGGGGCTGCGCGGTTTGAAGCGCGATCTGCTCTTCGTGCCCGAGTCCTCGACGGTGGGCGACCTGCTGACCCGCTTCCGGGCCACGCGCATTCCTATAGCCGTGGTGGTAGACGAGTACGGCGGCACCAGCGGCTTGGTCACGGTCAAGGATCTGGTCGACGAGCTGGTGGGGGACCTGCTCGACGAGCTGGGAACCGATGAGCGACAGGTCGTCGAGAAAGAGGACGGGTTGCTGGTGGCCGACGGCTCGCTGCCCATCACCGATCTCCCGCTCGACGACCCGGGCGCGACCATCGATTGCTCCTGCGACACCTTGGGCGGCTACATCATCTCTGAGCTCGGCCGGCTGGCGCGTCCGGGAGACCACGTGCGGCTCGGCCAGTTCGAGGTCACGGTCGAGGATGTCCGCAGCCGGCGCATCGGACGGGTGGTATTGCGCAGGAGCAAGCAGTCGTTGGTTCCGCCGGCGGACGAGGGCACGGAAAACCACAAGGGGTAGAGCGGCGCTCGTTCAGTCAGTCCGGGCGATCCGCGGCAGAGAGCGAGAAGAGCGCCGCGAAGGGCAGCAGGGCTTCCGGCAGCTCGCCGTGGCGTTTGCGGTGTTCCCAGAGAACCACGGCGGCACGGTCGAAGGCACGGGTTACCGGAACCTCTTCGAAGCGCAGATCCGGATCCGCTTCGGCTTCGATCCGCTCTACCGTCTCCTCGGTGGCCAGCGGGAGGAAGTGCGCGCGGCTCACCCCCCCGTCCCGCGTCCACCGCAGCAAGAGCGTTTCCAGAAAAGGTCCGAAGAGCGGCCTGGCATAGAGCAGCGCACCGCGCGTCTCGTCGCCGGCGAAAAGCGCCCGCTCGCGTCCCGTCGCCACCGGCGCGCCGCTCGCTGCCGCGCTCAGCGCGCAGGCGATGTCGCGGCACAGCTCGGCGTCGGGCTCCACCCCCAGGAGCGCGACGAGAACGGTCGATACCTCGACGCTCCCGCTCGCTGCGTCGGTCACAATCGCCTCGACCAGCGCGCGCCTGATCGGGGGCGCAAATGCCGCGTAAGCCAGCGCGAGCCCGGCGGCCGCTTCCGGGTCTCGACTCGCACGCTCCAGCAGCGTCACGAACGCGGACGACACCGGGTGGGTTTTGGCCAGAGGCATCAAGGAACGCGGGGCTCCTTCGCTCATGACCCCTTAATACACCCCGGTCCGCCCCCCCGCCATCGATACCGTAAAACGGTGGCGCTCAACGCTCTTGACGACAGCGGCGGCTGTGGGTAACCGACGGACAAGGCGATGCACGACGAGCGACAGTTCACCGAGCAGTACGAGGGGTTGGTACGTAATATCGCCGTCAAGACCCGCGACCAGCTCTGCCTGCCCTGCGAGATCGATGACCTGCTCGGCTATGGATTCCGAGGGCTGCTTGAGGCCAGGGAGCGCTTCGACCCCTCGCAGGGGGTGCAGTTCAAGACCTACGCGCACTACCGGATCCGCGGCGCGATTATCGACGGGGTACGCAAGATGGTCGACCTGCCCCGGCGCGCCTTTGCCCGGATTCGCGCGGCCCGGATCCTCGATGCCGAGTGTGAGTCCGCGGGGAAGATGCGGGTCGCGGTGGAGCAATCGAGAACCGATCTGTACGCGAGTCTGCAAGGGGTCGACGCTATCCTCTCCCGGGTGGTGACCGCCTACTCGCTCGGGAACATCCTAGACCTCGAGCCGGAGGAGACAGAGACACCGGAGGACCGGGCCATCGCCCGCGAGCAGAAGCAGGCAGCGCTCGAGGCCCTGGAGAGTTTGCCGGAACGGGAACGGTTGTTGCTGCGGTGCGTATACCTAGAGGAGCGCTCCATCGACGAAGTCGCCCGGCAGCTGGGAATCAGCAAGTCATGGGCAAGCCGCGTGCACGGCAAGGCACTGGACAAGCTTCGGCGCCAGATCGAGCGGCCGCGCGCCCGACGTTGATTGCGCGCCGGTCGTCCGGCCGGCGTCATGCAATCAGCCAACGAGGCGATCTCCTCGGCAAGTGACCAGGTGGTACTTGGGTGCGACCGGTGGCGCCGGCTGCTATAGTGCGCCTCCCCGCCTGGGCCTGTAGGGTATTAGCGGGCGCCCTTCTCCCCGATTGCGAGGCAACCGTGCGTAAACGAACCGACCAGAGCGAGAAGAACCACCAACAGGGATCCTCCCCGGCGACCTGGGACATCGAACAGATGCGGGCGGAGCTGTTCGAGCGGTTGCTGGAGGCTGCCGTAGAGGAGCAGCTGCAGCTGACCAGGGCGAGGCTCCAGTACGAGGTCGAGCACAGCGAAGAGTGCCAGCAGCTGCTCGGACGCTGGCCCGAGATGAACGGAGCGGACCGGGTCGAGGCGTGGAAGAACCTGCTGGTGGCGGGGATCCAGGCCGTGCGCGGGATCAGCCCGGTCTGTATCCGCTGCGGCGAGTGCTGCCGGCTGGGCAGCCCTACCCTGCACCTGTCCGACCTCGAGCTGGTGCGCGGGGAGAGCATTCCACTGGACCAGCTGGTGACGATTCGCAAGGGAGAGCCGGCCCGGATTCCCGGAGGAGGCGATCCGTTCTTCATTCCGCAGGAGCGCGTCAAGCTGAAGGAGAAGCCGGGAGGAACACAGTGCGTCTTCCTCGAATCCCCGGGGAACGTCTGCCGCATCTACGAATCACGCCCGGCCCAGTGTCGCGCGCAGGTCTGCTGGGACAGCAGCGACTGGAAGAAGCTGGCGAAAGAGGAACCACCGCTGAGCCGCTACCAGCTCTTCGAGGGAGTGAACGAGATCACCGAGCTACTGGCGGAACACGACCGGCGTTGCTCGTTCGATACCCTGCGCGAGGCATTCGAGAGTCTGGAGAAGACCGGCGGAGAGAGCTTGGACGATGCGCTACAGGCGGTGGCCTTCGAAGATCACTTCCGCAACTTCGTCACCGAGCAGCTCAACCTGCCGCGTGAAGCCATGGAGCTCTTTTTCGGCCGAAGCTTCCAGGATCGCGTGGGGCTATTCGGTTTTCGGATCGAGCAGCGACCCGACGGCACGCGCATTCTTCTGCAAAACCAGGGGACGGTGATCGAGGCGGGCTGAAAGCGGCACTAGTGCGCCTGGCCCCAGCTCGAGCCCCAACCCAGGTCCACCACCAGCGGCACCTCGAGCTCGGCCGCTCCCTGCATGCCCTCGCGGACCAGCTCGTCAAGCTGTTGTTTCTCCTCGGGCGGCGCTTCTAGCACCAGCTCGTCGTGGACCGTGAGCAGCAAGCGGCTCTTCAGCTTCTGCCGCTTCATCTCGCGGTCGACCGCCACCATGGCCATCTTGATGATGTCGGCGGCCGTGCCCTGTATGGGCGTGTTGCGCGCCATTCGTTCGGCCTGCTGCCGGGTATTGCGGTTGCCGCTGTTCAGCTCGGGCAGCGGGCGGCGGCGCCCGTACAGCGTCCGTACGAAGCCCGTCTGTCGGGCCTCCTCGACCACCTGTTTCAGGTAGGCGTCGACCCCCGCGTAACGTTGGAAGAAGGCATCGATATAGCGGCCGGCCCGCGGGCGATCGATGCGCAGCGAACGCGCGAGCGCGAACTGGGTTTGACCGTAGATGACCGCGTAGTTGACCACCTTGGCCTGCGCGCGCATCTCGCGGGTGACCTCGCCTTCCGGCACGCCGAAGACCGCGCTGGCGGTTCGCGTGTGTACGTCCTGCCCCTCGCCGAATGCCTCGACCAGCGCGGCGTCCCCGCTGATGTGCGCTAGAACCCGGAGCTCGATCTGAGAGTAGTCCGCGGAGAGCAGCTCCCATCCCTCGCGCGGGATGAAGGCGTTGCGGATGCAACGGCCGAGCTTGGTGCGGACCGGGATGTTTTGCAGGTTCGGATCGCGCGAGGAGAGCCGCCCGGTGGCGGTGACGTCTTGGTGAAACTCGGTGTGGATACGCCCGGTGTGCGGATCGACCTGCCCTGGCAGGGTGTCCAGGTAGGTGTTCTTCAGCTTGGCCAGCGTGCGGTGGTCCAGCACCGCCGCCGGCAGCTCGTGCAGAGCGGCCAGCTCCTCCAGGGTGTCGCGGTCGGTCGAGCGCGCGGTTTTGGTACGGCGGATCACCGGCAGCCCCAGGTTGTCGAAGAGGATGGATTCCAGTTGTCGGGGCGAGCCCAGGTTGAAGGCGCGGCCGGCCAGCTTCTGGCACCGCTCCTGCAGCTCCGCGAGCTGCCGCCCGACCGTCTTGGATAGATCGAGTAATTGCGCGGCGTCCAGCCGTATCCCCTCTCGCTCCATCTCCGCCAGGATCGACGCCAGCGGTATCTCTATCTGCTGCATCAGTTGCTCGCATCCGGCCGCTTGCAGTCGTGGCCGCATGCGCTCCGCGCATTCGAGCGTTGCTCGTGCCATTTCTCCCGCCGCCTCCCAGGTCTCGGGAGGCGTCTTCGACTCATTTCCGCCCGATCCGAGATCGAGCTCGCCCTGAGTCCCGCTCGTCGCTTCGCCCGAGACCAGCCGTTGTTGCACCTCCAAATCGAGGTCCAGCACTGCACGGGCCACGTCCCTGAGGGTGTGTGCGCGCCGTTCCGGATCCAGCAGGTAACTGGCGACCGTGGTGTCGAAGACGACTCCAGCGAGCGGTAACTGTCGACTGGCCAGGGCGATAGCGTCCCGCTTCGCATCGGAGCAGACCTTGGACAGGGCCGCGTCGCCCAGCAGCTGCTCGAACCAGACCCCCTTGCCGCCGTCCGTTCGCTCGCCGAGCCGACCGTCGCCGGTTACGACCACGGCCGTGCGGATCTCCGCGTCCGCGCTCGGCCGGGGATCTCGCCAGGCGAAGGCGATGCCTCTGAGCTCGATCGCCACCGCGCGCCGACCCCGGGTGACGGCCACCAGGGCCATCTGCTCCGCCGCGCCGAGCTCTGCCGCCAGCCGTTTCAGATCCGCGGCGCTGCGGGCGATGCGCGCGGCCGGCCCGGGCTCGCGCCGGCGCGAGCGGGAAGGCGGCGCCGCTTCGGCGTCCGGCTCGGCTCTCTCGTTCTCCGTCTGCAGCTGGGCCAGCAGCCGGGTGAAGCCCAGCTCCTTGAATAGGTCGATCAAGCGCGCGTCGGCTCGGCCGGAAAACCCCAGCCGTTCGGGATCGAAGTCCAGCTCCAGATCCTCCCGTAAGCTGACCAGGTCCCGAGAGCGGTAGGCCGCCTCCCGGTGCTCCCGTAGCTTGTCTCGCAGCTTGGCGCGCGCGATCTGTTCCAGGTTGGCGTAGATTCCGTCCAGATCGCCGTGCGCCTCGAGCAACGCTACCGCCGTCTTGGGCCCTACCGAGGGAACGCCCGGTACGTTGTCCGAGCTATCCCCCACCAGCGCCAGCAGGTCGCGCACCCGTTCCGGCTCTACGCCCAGCTTATCGCGGGTCTCCGCCTTTCCGTAGAGCTTGTCGCGCATGGAGTCAAACATCCAGACCCGGTCGTCAACCAGTTGCAGCAGATCCTTGTCCGCGCTGACCATCACCACGCTCAGATCGCGTCCGCGGGCCTGGTGGACCAGCGAGGCGATGACGTCGTCCGCCTCCATCCCGTCCTGCTGGAAGACCTCGATGCCCTGGGCCTCGACCACCTGGCGCACCCGCTCCATTTGCTGTTTGAGGTCGGGCGGAGCCGGCGGCCGGTTGGCCTTGTAGGTCGGGTCGAGTTGATGGCGGAAGGACTTGGTCCGGGAGTCCATGGCCACCGCCAGAAGCGCCGGTCGTTTCTGGGCTATCAACTTCAATAGCATGGAGGTCACGCCCAGAACCGCGTGCGTGGGCTCCCCGCGCGGGCTGTTGAGCGGCGGAAGCGCGTGGTAGGCGCGGAACACGTAGCCGCTGATGTCGACTACGTACAGGGTGCGCGGGTCGCCCGGCGCGGGCGGGGCGCTGGTTCCCGGATCGTTTTGGGCCATCGCCACCCGACGATTCTACGCCGCGGGTCGCCGGTCAACCCCGCTTCGTCCAGTGCCGGTCGCGCGCCCGACCCGCGCGCTCCCTTGCGCGGGGTGGCACCCTCGTGCTAATCGCCCCGCGTCGGTTTTCTACCCGGTCGGACCGGCGAGGACCCACCGCCGCACCGCCGGTATCCGCTCACATGTTCGACGCTCTCAGTAAGGGTTTTCGCAGCGCACGCAACCGCCTTGCCGGTGTGACGGAGCTGTCCGAGGAGAACCTGGATCAGGCGCTGCACGACGTACGGCTTTCTCTACTGGAGGCCGACGTGGAGCTCACCGTGGCCAAGCGTTTCCTGGCCACGGTGAAGGAGAAGGCCGTCGGCGAGGTGATCAAGACCTCGGCGGTGCTCAAGGGCAAGAAGGTATCCATCGGCCCGGGCGAGCGGTTCATCAAGATCTGCCAGGACGAGATCGAACGGCTGATGGCCAGCGAGGGACCCGCGGTTACCTTCGTACCCCGGCCGGGCATCACCACCATCATGGTCGTCGGGCTGCAGGGCTCGGGCAAGACCACCACCGCAGCCAAGCTGGCCAAGCTGCTCGGCAAGCAGGGGCGCAAGCCGCTGCTGGTGGCCGCGGACTTGCAGCGCCCCGGCGCGATCGAGCAGTTACAGGTGCTCGGGGAGCGGATCGACATACCGGTCTTCGCCATGCCCGGCAGCACTCCGCTCGACATCTGCCGGCAGGCGCCCGCCCAGGCCCGCAAGCTCAAGTGCGACACGGTGATCTGCGATACCGCCGGTCGGCTGGCCATCGACGAGGTGCTGATGGCCGAGCTCGGCGAGATCAAGGACCGGACCAAGCCGACCAACATCTTCCTGGTCATCGATTCCATGATCGGCCAGGACGCGGTGCAGACGGCGGTCTCCTTCCACCAGCGCCTGAACTTGAACGGAGTCATTCTGACCAAGCTCGACGGCGACGCCCGCGGCGGGGCGGCCCTGTCGGTGAGAGAGGTGACCGGAGCCCCCATCAAGTTCCTGGGTGTCGGCGAATCGATGGACGGGATCGAGGAGTTTCGGCCGGACGGGCTGGCCAGCCGCATTCTCGGATTCGGCGACGTGGTCGGCCTGATGAAGGACTTCGAAGAGGTCGTCGACGAGGAGAAGGCGGAAAAGGACGCGAAGAAGATGCTTCGCGGTCAGTTCACCTTCGACGACTTCCTGGAGCAGATCGCCACCATCCAGAAGATGGGCCCTCTACAGGAGGTATTCGAGAAGCTGCCCTTCTTCGCCGAGAGCGTGCCCGAGGGCTTCCAGATTGACGATCGCGAGTTGGGAAAGATTCGGGCCATCGTCAGCTCGATGACCACGCAAGAGCGGCGCAAGCCCGAGCTGTTCGTCAGGCAGCCCGCGCGCATCAAGCGCGTGGCCCGGGGATCCGGCCGCGAGGAAAAAGACATCAACGATCTGCTGCAGAGATTCGACTTCATGCAGAAGATGATGGGGCAGATCGGCCAGCAGGCGAGCTTCCTGCAGAAGATTCCGGGCATGAAACGGCTGGCCATGCAGAAGAAAATGCTGGATTCCGTCAAGGCCGGGGGACTGGAAGGCAATCCCATGATGGCCAACCTGGCGGAAAACCTGCTGCAGGCGGCCGTGGCCGGCGACGGCGACGCCTCCGCAGTCGGTCGATCCGTCAAGGGTAAAGGAGGCGACCTGAAGAGCAAGAAGAACCAGAGAAAGGCGCAGAGAAAGGCGCGTAGGAAGTCGCGTCGTTAGAGCGGAAAACAGGCTGCCGCGCCGACTGGTTTTTGCGGCTACTTTTTGCCATTCTCACCATTCACCGGAGCGAGGGCATCATGAACATTTTCAAACCGTTGACCTGCGTAGCGATGCTCGCCTCGATCGTCTCGACCGGATGCGTGGAGAAATCGAGGCGCCTTTCTCCCGCCGAGCAGCGAACGCTGAAAACTTTGATCTCGAAGCAACAACCGAAGCCGCAGCACGGGCTCGACATCAAGTTCGAGGACAAGATTCGCTTGCTGGGCTATGACGTCGATAAGCCCTTTGTACGACCCGGCGAGCCCTTTCGAGTTACCTGGTACTGGAAGGCCGAGAAGGACATCGAAGAGGGCTGGAAGCTGTTCACGCACATCGCCGACGCCACCAACATCAGCCGGATCAACGCCGACACCGATCGCGCTATCCGTAACCTGTACCCGCCAGAAGAGTGGAAGGCCGGCGAATATATCAAGGACGTACAGGAGCTGTTCCTGCCCGTCTCCTGGGAGTCGCCCGAGGCCAGGCTCTACCTGGGCCTATGGAACGGACCGCATCGCATGCACATCACCAAGGGCCCGGATGACGGCGAGCACCGGGTGCTGGGGCTGACGGTGAAGGTAAGGACGTTGCCGGTGCTGACCGCGCACCGGGTCGAGGAGAAGGTCGCCGTGGACGGCAAGCTCGGGGAGTGGGCGAAGGCGGCCAAGAGCACGCCCTTCGTCAACACGCAGACGGGCGAGCCCGGCGCCTTCCAGGCAAGCACTCGCGTCATGTACGACGATGCCCACCTTTACGTCGCTTTCGAGGTCGCCGATACCTTCCTCAAGAGCTCCTTTCAGAAGCACGACGACCACCTCTGGGAACAGGACGCCGTCGAGATCATGATCGATCCGAACGGTGACGGGCGCGACTACTTCGAGATCCAGGCCTCGCCTCTCGGCGTGGTCTTCGACACCCGTTACGCCACGCGACGGCAACCCAAGCCCTGGGGCGAGCTCGGCTGGCAGAGCAAGGCGGAAGTAAAGGTAGAGACGAAGGGTACGGCTAACGACGAGGATGCCGACCAGGGATACACGGTGGAGATGGCCCTGCCCTGGAGCGCCTTCGCCCCCCAGGTCGCCAATCCGCCCCGCGCCGACGCGGTCTGGCGCGTCAACTTCTTCGTCATGGACGCGCAGAAGATCGGGATGAGGGCCGCCGGCTGGTCGCCGCCGCGCGTGCCGGATTTTCATACCCTAGACCGCTTCGGCCAGTTGAAGTTCCCGGTCGACGTGTCGGGCGCGCAGTCGTCGGCGCCTCCTGCGGACCCGGGCGAGCAGCCCGCGACCGGCGAAGGTGAAGGCGCACCGGTGGGGCAATCCGCCGCACCAAAGGCGGAAAAGCCGGCGGCAACACCGGCTGCGGCTGCTGACGAGAGCGCTCAGCCCCCGGCGGTGGAGTCGGCTGCGCCTGCTACCGCGACTGAAAAGCCCGCGAAATAGTCCGTTCGGCTTTCCGAAGCCCGAAACGCCGAGCCGCGTAGGCAGCGACCTGACACGGTAGGGCGCGGGTTCAGGCGTCCGAGGGCGACATGATGGTCAGGCGGGCGGGGTCGATGCCCGCGCCTTTGAGGGTGTGCGACCAGCGCTCTTCGAAGGGCACGTCGAAGACGACTCCCTCGTCCAGATCGGTCGGGATCCAGGCGCCCCGGGCGATCTCGTTGTCGAGTTGCCCCGCTCCCCATCCGGCGTAACCCAGGGCCAGCAACAAGCGATTCGGCCCGTTTCCCTGGATGACGTTCTCGAGCAGAGCGCGCGATGCGCTCACCGCCAGCCCCTCGGAAACCTTTACCGCGCCCTCGGTCGCTTCGTCGAATCCCCTTTGGTCGAAGATGATCCAGCCGGTATCCGGCGCCACCGGGCCTCCCACCAGCACCGGGGCATCGGCCGCGATGGGCTTGTCCTCCTGGAATCCGAGCTTGACGATCATTCCCGAAAGCATGACCGAGGCCGGCCGGTTGACCACGAATCCGAGGGAGCCCTCTGGCCGATGATCCACCAGCAGCACGACCGTTCTGTGGAAGTTCGGTTCGAGCAGGGAGGGGGCAGCGACCAGGAACCCCGGCGACAGATCCGTCTTCATGATCTCAAGAGTGCACCAGACCCACCGGTTCCGCAATGGCCGGCAGGGGCCGCTGAAGTGTTACCGAGCCAGTTCGCGCGCTTCGGAGTCGCGCAACAGCACCACGTAGTAGTAGCTCGGCGAGTAAGCGACCACGCGCGATACCCGGAAGCGCCGCCGGATCCAGGCTTGCGAGGCAAGGGACTGCTCGACCGGAAAACCATTTATACGATCTAGCCTACCCAGCTCATCCACCAGGGGAGGCCGGTCGCCGTGTAGAACAAGGGCGTCGGGATTCCTGGCCCGCAGGTAATCCGGATCTATCCGCTTGGAGAGGTGGCCGCCGGGACTGGCTGCCACCACCGGATCGGTGATGCCGGCCAGATCGACGACCTCCACTCCGCTCCGGTAGGCCAGGTATCCCACGTCGACCAGCGCTACCGTGCGTGCGCGCTCGGCCAGCCATAGCGCCAGCGGCTCGCCTACGCGCTGGCGCGCCGCGCCCGCCGCCCGCACCTCTGGAAGCTGAAGCACCGAGTCGAGCGCTGGCGCCAGAAAGCAAAGACAGACGGCCGCGAGCACCGGGTACAGCCGCCGGCGGCGACTGCGGACGGCGCGGACCGCTCCTGCGGCGGCCAGCATCGCGTAGACCGGCAACACCGGCGCGAAGAGGCGGAAGCCGGGCATCCAGTCGCCTCCGGCCAGCACGACCGCCACCGCGTGCGCGGCGCAGGCCAGGGCCGCTGTCCTCTCGGCGCGGCCGCCTTTCCGCGCGGCGTACCAGGCCAGCAACAGGCCCGCCCCACCGGTACAGAACGACAGGGAGATAAGCGCGTACTGAACGCCGTTTTGCAGAGGGCCCGGCTTAGCGTAAAAGGCCTGCGGCAGGGCGTGACCGAACATCGCCAGCCTGAAAACGATGACGCCGAGTGCACCGGCCGAGGCAACGGCGAGCGCCCGGTAGCCCGCGCTGCGCTCGCGAGTGAACAGCGCCGCGAGCAGCACCGCGCTGCCGAGCGCCATCTCCGGGCGCAGCCAGGCGAGGCAAGCGATGGCCACCCCCACCGTCCAGGCACGGGGTCGCGGCCGGCGCGTTGCGGCCAGTACCGCCACCGAGAACGCCAGCGTCGCCGCTCCGGTCTCCAGCCCGGCCACTGCCCACACTCCGGGCGTGGACTGTACCGCCAGCAGCGCTGCGGCCGTACAGGCCGTGAGCTTCCCGCTGGCGCGCGAGCGAAGACGCGCGACCGAGAGCGCGGCGGCCAGCGCCATGCAGGCGAGGCCGGCGAGCTTGGCCGCTGCCACGGGCTGCAGCGAAAACGCACGCGCCGCTGCCGAGGGCAGGAGCCAGAGCGGACCGGTGACTCCATCGCTCGGCGTCCCGTCATTCATGGTGTACCCCTTGCCCTCGGCGAGCCGGGCGCCGTAGCGAGCGACGACAAAGGCGTCATCGACGGTGAAGGGCCAGGACCAGGCGCCTACCGCCAGGACCAGAACGAAGCTCGCGACCGCTGAAAGCGGAACCATGGGTGCCGAACGCATCACCTCCTTCGAGCCTGTTTCGAAGCGGTTTCGAAACCGCTCCCGTCGTCCTTCGGGCGGGGCGGCCCCATCTGCGGCGTCGCTCCTGCTCGAAACAGCCCCGCTATTCCTCGTCGTCGCTCCTTGCATCTGGGGCCGCCGCGCTGCGAAATACTCGGTCCGGGGTTTCTGAAGCCGCTTCTTCGGGCGCATCGCGCGCCTTCCGGGGGACCCTACGCGCTTCGTCTGGAGAATGGTATACTACCGGTCGAAGCGGACCGCGAAACCGAGGGGCGAGTCGCCCCCGCTTGCAGTACTCCCGAGACGGATATCGTTCGCTAACGGCAACGATCGCTTTCGAACTGGGCCAGCAATCGATAACAGCCTTCGCTCCATGCTCGCGACGCGACTGATAGCCGGCATGATATCCGGCATTGTACTGAGCGCGGTCTTCGCCACCTGCGCGACGCTACTCAACTTCGGCGAGACCTTCGTCGAGCCTCTTCGGGTCGACCCGGACCGCCCGGCGCCTATCACCCTGCGCATTCCGCGTCTGACCACGCGGGTGCTCGATCCGGCCCTGGGGAACGTCCGGCTGAAGAACGTATCCAATACGGTCGGCCGCGGTCGCGTGGTCAGCGACGAGCGGCTGGCGCTCCTGGTCCGGAACTACGAGCGCGAGAGGCGCCCGCCGCGTCCCACTCAGTTGGGTGCCGAGTGGTTCGTCTGCTTCCTCCTCTTCCTGACCCTGACCGCGTCACTACGGCAATCGCCGTCCAGAAGGGGCATCCTATTGCGAACCCAGGTGGGATTTCTGGGCGCATCGTTCGCATTGCTGGCGAGCGCCAAGGCCTTTCTCGTCCTCACGGCCTATCCCGCCTTCGTAATCCCCGCGGCCGTGGTTCCTCTCTGGACTTCGTTCTACCTGGATCGCAGGACCGGGCTGGAGGTCGGCCTGGCGCTCGGTCTCGTTCACGCCTCGTTGGTCTCCTACGATCCGTTGACGCTGGCCGTTTTCGTCAGCGCCAGCGCGGCGGGGCCGCTGTTGCTCACCAACCGGAAGGATTCGCCGATGTTGCTCGTCGCCGGTATCGGAGCCGGTCTGGCGGCGAGCTTTACCTACGTCGCGGTCAAAGAGATCCAGGACGGCTTTTCCTTATCGGCCGAGATCGCCGACCTCTGGAACTCAGGACTCGGTGCCACCGCTGCCGGCGGTGCGTTGGCGGGCGCGGTGGCATTCCTGCTGCAATGGCCGGTGGGCCGCATGCTTGACCTTCCTACCCGGGGCCAGCTGCTGGATCTCACCGATCTGGAACATCCGCTGCTGAAGAAGATGGCCGCGCAGGCGCCCGGCTCCTGGGAGCACTCGCGCGGCCTGGCCAACATCGCTGAGGCCGCCGCCGCCGCCGTGGGAGCGGATGCCTCGCTCACCCGGGTAGGTGCCTACTACCATGACATCGGCAAGATCGTTCAGCCCGAGTACTTCGTGGAAAACCTCGAGGAGGGGCAGAGCAATCCGCACCAGGTCCTGGAACCTGGCGTCAGCGCCGACGCCATCATGGCCCACGTGGTGGAGGGAGCGCGCCTGCTGCGTAAGCACGGCATCCCCGAACCCGTGGTGGAGTTCGCCTACTCCCACCACGGCACCAGCCTGATCGAGTACTTCTGGCACCGGTACAAGGAGCTCCCCAGCCCGCACGAGCTAACCGAGGAAGCGTTCCGCTACCCGGGCATCCGGCCTCGGACCAAGGAGACCGCTATCGTTATGCTGGCCGACGCCATCGAGGCCGCGGCCCGTACCATCGAACGTCCCAGCCGCGAGCGCTTCGAAGAGCTGGTACAGCGCACGGTCTTAGCCAAGCTCGGTCAGGGGCAACTGGACGAGTGCGGGCTGTCGGTGAAGGAGCTGAAGACCATCTCCAGGCAGTTTATCGATACTCTCTGCCGTATCTATCACGGTCGGATCCGCTATCCCTGGCAGGAGGCCAAGGAGCGCGACGGCGAACCCACTGCCACCGGCGAGAGGGAGAGCGAGCGAACCTCCGAGAAGGTCGAAAACGGCAGCCAGGGTCGCGATCGCAACAGCCAGCCGCCGCCGAGTAACCACCGCGCGCAAAACAACGCTTGATCGGGGACCGTGGGGTGCGGGTATCGCGAGGGACCGCACGCGGCGCAGGGGGTGTTGGCTGCTGCCGGTGTCGAGGGATCGAAAAGGTCAAGCAGCGCGTCCAACGACGGGGCGCCGCGACGGTCATCGTCCGCCCGAAAACCCGGCAAACGGTTCGAGTATTAAGCAGGCCGGTCGAAATAAACGATACGAGACCGGGCGCGTCGGCGGAGCGCAATCGCGAGCGCGCCCG
>CAYVFC010000030.1:0-4150 GCA_964450715.1 uncultured Sandaracinaceae bacterium
CCGCGGTGGCGGGCAGGCCGGGCGGGGCCTGGAGGCGGCGGGGGGAGGCGCAGGCGCGGCGCGCGCTCGGCGCCGCCTTGATCCCGGTCGGTCTGGCGCTGTGCGGGTTGCTGGCGGGCTGCCCCAAGAGCGAGCCGAGCAAGCCGTCGGCCGCCGACCCGACCTCGCGGCGTCGTTTGCCGGCGGGGGAGGTGATCGGTTTCACCGGCCGCTACGGCGGACACGCCTGGCTTGGGATACCCTATGCAAATCAGCCCCTCGGCGAACTGCGCTGGATGCCTCCGGAACCGCTCGACGAGTGGAAAGAGCCGCTCAGGGCCCTGCGCCTCGGCTCGCCCTGTCCGCAGCCGGCGCACCCCTTCGGAGTATACGAGGCGGATATCGACGAGCCGGTGGGCGAAGAGGCCTGCCTGTTCCTGAACGTCTACGCGCCGCGCTTCGCGCCGGACAAGGTGCCGACGGGCGAGGAGCGGCTGCCGGTGATGGTTTGGATCCACGGCGGCGGCAACACCATCGGGCACGCTGGCAACTACGACGGCGGCAACCTGGCCACCAGCCACCAGGTGGTGGTGGTGACCATCAACTACCGGCTGGGCGTGCTGGGCTGGTTCCGCCACGCCGCACTCGGGGGGCCGCTGGCGGCCGCGCGCGGGCCGCTGACGGAGGCGAAGGCGAAGGCGAAAGCGAAGGCGAAGGCCGGGGCGGAGACCGGAGAGCAGGCCGAGGCGGCGGTAGAGAAGACCGCTGGGGAGAAGGCGGCGGAGAGGGCGGCGGCGAAATCCGAGAAGGAGAAGAAGGCGATCGCGGAGGCGGCGAAGGTGGCTGGTCCGAGTCCTCGACCTCGCTCCGATAAAGATAGGGCAGACGAGGTCGTTTCGGCTGGGTCTCCTCTCCCCTCCGGGGAGAGAGCAGAGGGTGCGGCTTCGGTCAGGGGCTCTCTCCCCGGAGGGGAGAGGGACGGTACGGCGGGGAGTGGGGAAGCGCTCTCCGGCAACTACGGCACCTTGGACATCATCCAAGCGTTGCGCTGGGTGCGCCGGAATATCGAGGCGTTCGGCGGCGATCCGGAACGCGTCACCATATTCGGAGAGTCGGCGGGCGGCCGGAACGTACTGAGCCTGCTGCTTTCTCCGCTGGCCCGGGGGCTCTTTCACCGGGCCATCGCCCAGAGCGGGGCGTTGCACCTGCAATCGATGAAGAGGGCGGCGGCCCTATCCCGCCGGGGCGGGCACACGAACAGCTCGGCCGAGGTGCTGCTACGGCTGCTGATCGCCGACGGCCAGGCCAAGCGCTACAACGACGCCCGCAAGTTGGCTCAGCGAATGGACGCCGCAGCCATCGCCAAGTACCTGCGAGGTAAAAGCGCCTACGAGCTGCTGGCGGCCTGCACCCGGCACAAGTTGGGGGGAATCCTGCAGATGCCCAATGTGCTCGCCGACGGATACGTACTGCCCAAGGGCAACCCGCTGGCGCTTCTAAGCCGCGCAGGCGGATTCAACATGGTCCCGGTGATACTGGGTACAAACCGCGACGAGAACAAGACCTTTATGATCTACGACGAGCGGCGGGTGCGCAGGTTCTTCGGTTTACCCGCCCGCATCCGCAACCCGAAGCGCTACAACGCCACCGCGGACGCGCTGTCCAGGCTGTGGAAGGCGGCCGGGGCGGATCTGCCGGCCGCGGCCATGCGGCGGGTACACGACCGGGTCTTCGTCTACCGCTGGGACTGGGACGAGGAGCCCAGCATCTGGGGGGCGGACCTTTCGCAGATGCTCGGTGCCGGACACGGGCTGGAGATCCCTTTCGTCTTCGGCCACTTCGACCTGGGACCGCAGTCCAAGAAGGTCTTTGACGAGGACAACGAGCCGGGACGGCTGAAGCTCTCGGAGCAGATGATGTCGTACTGGGCCGAATTCGCCTACTCGGGCGACCCCGGAATGGGCCGCAGGGGGCGGCTGGTGCGCTGGAAGGCCTGGGATCTGTCCGCGCCCGATGCGCCCAAGTACCTGATCCTGGATACCGACCGGGACGGGGGACTGCGCATGTCGTCCGAGGTCGCCACCGTGCAGGATGTCATCCGGCAGGTCGACGAGGATCCGCGTTTGAGCGACCAGCGCGAGCGCTGCGGCGTGTTCCACTCCATGGTCCGCTGGTCGCACCTGTTCGGCAAAGCCGACTACGCGACTGCGGGCAAGAACGGTTGCCAGCAGTACCCGTACAACACGTTCGAGCTGAACCCGTAGAAACGTAGGAGGGGCTTGCCCTCTCCCTCTCCCCCCGCACGCGGTCACGGCCCGAAAAGTAAAAAGAATCTGAATTCGACGCGGAATGCTCCTCGAACCGCCCGATGCCCATGCGGCACGCCCTCGAGTGCTTACAGTGCTTGGAGACGAAGGAGGTCCAGATGGGCACAGCTCGTTTCCACCTATCCGCGGCGGCGGCGCTACTGGCAACGGCCGCGTGCACGGGTGCATCGGCCGACTCGCAGGGCCGCGCAAAGGGAGGGGCCATGGAGCAAAAACCCGAAAAAACCGCGACCGCGACCTTTGCCGGGGGCTGCTTCTGGTGCATGGAGCCGCCCTTCGAGAAACTAGACGGCGTTCTGGCAGTGGTGTCCGGGTACGCCGGCGGACGCAAGTCCGACCCCAGCTACGAGCAGGTCTGCTCCGGGACCACCGGGCACCTGGAAGCGGTGCAGATCACCTATGACCCCCGGCGCGTTAGCTACGACCAGCTGCTAGAGCTCTTCTGGCGCCAGATCGATCCGACCGACCCGGGCGGCCAGTTCGCCGACCGGGGCGAGCAGTACGGCACGGCCATCTTTTACCACGACGGGGAGCAGAAACGGCTGGCCGAGCTCTCGCGGGACGCCCTGGCGCTGTCGGGCCGTTTTGATCGCCCTATCGTGACCGTCATACGGCCCTTCACCGGCTTCTACCCGGCCGAGGACTACCACCAGGACTACTACCAGAAGCGGCCCGACCAATACCAGACCTACCGCCGGGGTTCGGGGAGGCAGCGGTTCCTGGAAAAGACGTGGAGCGCTCCGGATAGAGAGAGCAAGGGCAAAAGAAACGCGGGAGATACTGAGAGTAAAAAGCCAGCGGACGGTACGAAGGGCACGAAGGACGCGACGGGCGAGGCGGCCGCGCCCGGCTGTCCGGCCGCCGGCCAGGCCGATCTCAAGAAGAGGCTCACCCCGCTCCAGTACCGGGTAACGCAGCAGAACGGCACCGAGCCGCCCTTCAACAACGCCTTCTGGAGCAACAAGCAGGAGGGCATCTACGTAGACGTCGTTTCGGGCGAGCCCCTGTTCAGCTCGAAGGACAAGTTCGACTCGGGCACGGGCTGGCCCAGCTTCACCAGACCGCTGGATCCGGATAGCGTGGTCAAGAAGACGGACATGAGCATGGGCATGCTGCGGACCGAGGCCCGCAGCCGTAAGGGCGACTCGCATCTGGGGCACGTCTTTGCCGACGGACCGGAGCCCGAGGGGCTGCGTTATTGCATCAACTCGGCCTCGCTGCGTTTCATCCCCAAGGAGCGCTTAAAAGAGGAAGGGTACGAGGCGTATCTGGAACTGTTCGAGAAAGGCGCACCAGCGGCCACCGTTCGCTAATAGACGACGACGGCGTAAATGCCGTAGGGGAGGGGATTGCCCCCTCCCGTTCGGGATTGCCCCCTCCCTCGGCCCGCTGCTACGGGACGTTGAGCCGGCCGGATCCGCATTTTCGATAGCGGGTGTAGGAATTGCGCCTACAAGCGGGGCGGACGAAATCGGCAGTTGTACGGCTCGGCCTTCGGCGGTACCCTCGATTCGGTGCCGAAATCGCGATCCACACTACGTTTCGCGGTTCGCCGAATACGTGCCTATCGCGGTACAGGCGGCGCGTCTGTCTTATTCACTCCAGGGAGGATTCCATGAATACCGATGCCTGCCGGTTTCTCGCCTGTCTCTTGGTCATTTCGTTCGCTTTCGTCGTCGCCTGCGGAGACGACGACAAGCCCATGCCCTACTGCGGCGACGGTAAGGTCCAGCAAGGCGTGGAAGAGTGCGACGACGGCAACCTGAGCAACAGCGACGAGTGCCTGGATACCTGCGCCAACGCCACCTGCGGCGACGGCTTCGTGCAGGTGGGCGTGGAGCAGT
>CAYVFC010000030.1:4250-64617 GCA_964450715.1 uncultured Sandaracinaceae bacterium
GCGACGACGGAAACTTCAGCGACAACGACGCCTGCCTCAACGACTGCACGCTGGCGAAGTGCGGCGACGGGGTGGTGCGGCAGGGCGTGGAAGCCTGCGACGACGGCAACAGCGACGATAGCGACGGCTGCCGCGCCGACTGCTCGCTTGCTACCTGCGGGGACGGCGTGGCGCAAGCGGGCGAGGAGTGCGACGACGGCAACGCGAACAATACCGACGACTGTTTGGCCACCTGTTTGTCGGCCGCCTGCGGCGACGGCTTCGTACGAGCGGGCGTGGAGCAGTGCGACGACGGAAACTTCAGCGACAACGACGCCTGCCTCAACGACTGCACGCTGGCCACCTGCGGCGACGGCAAGGTCCGGCAGCAGGTCGAGGCCTGCGACGACGGAAACGAGGACGAGTCCGACGGCTGCCTGAACGACTGCAAGCTTCCCTCCTGCGGCGACGGCGTGGTGCAGGCGGGTGAGGAGTGCGACGACGGCAACCTGAGCGATACCGACGACTGCCTGACCACCTGCCTGGACGCCACCTGCGGCGACGGCTTCGTGCAGGCCGGCAGCGAGCAGTGCGACGACGCCAACGCCAGCAACAACGACGGCTGCCTCGACACCTGCGTGGCGGCCACCTGCGGCGACGGCGAGGTCTGGTCCAACGTGGAGGCCTGTGACGACGGCGACACGGACGACACGGACGAGTGCACCACCGCCTGCGAGCTCGGGCGCTGCGGCGACGGCCTGGTTCGGGCCGGCGTGGAGGAGTGTGACGACGGCAACGGGGTCAACACGGACGACTGCCTGGCCACCTGCGTGGCCGCGGGTCCGGGCGACGGCTTTGTGCAGGGCGACGAGGAGTGCGACGACGGCAACCTGGTGGCCGGCGACTGGTGCGACTGCGACAGCGATGGCTGCACCAAGGAGTGCGTGGGGCTGCTCGGCGACGGACAGGCCATGGCCGGCGGCAACTGCTACATGTTGTTCGAGACGCCGCTCAGCTGGGCGGACGCGCGCGCTGCCTGCAACGTGATCGGCTCGCACCTGGTCGGCATCTCGAGCGCGGAGGAGAACCTGGTGGTCGACGGGCTGTTCCAACTCTCCGGTGTCACCGCGACCGAGGGCTGGATCGGGCTCACCGATCAGAACGGCGAGGGAACCTTCCTCTGGGCCGAAGGAGTGGGCAGCTACCTGGCGCCGGTCTTCACCAGCTGGGATACGGACCAGCCCGACGACGACGACCTGGATCCGGGTTGCACGGAGTGCGCCGACTGCGCGGTCTTCGACTCCAGGGACGCCTCCACGGATGCGGACGAGGTGGTCTGGTACGACGACGATTGCACGGAAACCAAAGCCTATCTCTGCGAGCACGCGTGGTAGGCGGAGCGCGCGACCGTGACGTTTACTAAAAAGGATGCGGCGATCCGCATCGGCCCGGGCTGGGTCGCGCTCGCCGCCGTCCTGCTGCTGGGACCGATCGCACCCGGCTGCGGGGACGACGATGACGACCACGATGCCAGAGAGGAAGAAGCGCCGCAGCGCCTGGGCGAGAAGAGATGCGGGGACGGCAAGCTCGACCAGGGCGAACAGTGCGACGATGGCAACCGGCTGAACAACGACGGATGCCTGTCGACCTGCGTCGAGGCCCGCTGCGGCGATGGTATCGTTCAACAAGGCGTCGAGCAGTGCGACGACGCCAACTTCGACGATCACGACGCGTGCCTTAACTCCTGCCAGCTCGCGGTCTGCGGCGACGGCGTGGTGCAGCTGGGCGTAGAAGCCTGCGACGACGGCAACCAGCAGGACGGCGACGATTGCCGGACCGACTGCGCGCTGGCGACCTGCGGAGACGGAGTGGTGCAGGGCGAGGAGGAGTGCGACGACGGAAACCGCGTGCAGAGCGACGGGTGTCTCTCCAATTGTCTGACGGCCGTCTGCGGGGACGGCATCGTGCAGCAGGGCGCGGAGCAGTGCGACGACGGCAATGCCGACGACCACGACGGGTGCCTGAGCTCGTGCCAGCAGGCAGTCTGCGGCGACGGCATCGTGCAACAGGGCGTCGAGCAGTGCGACGACGGGGATCCGGACGACCCCGGCTGCAGCGATGACTGCACGCTGCCGAGCTGCGGGGACGGCGTGCTGCAGCCGCCCGAGCAGTGCGACGACGGCAACGCGCGCGACGATGACGGCTGCCTGTCGACCTGCGTCCGGCCCCGCTGCGGCGACGGGATCCGCAGGGCGGGAGTGGAGCAGTGCGACGACGGCAACCAGCAGGACGGCGACGGCTGCTCGGCCGACTGCACCCTACCCTCGTGCGGCGACCGACAGCTGCAGAATCCGGAGAAGTGCGATGACGGCAACGGGGACAATACCGATGCATGCCTGAGCACCTGCGAGCCGGCGAGCTGCGGCGACGGATTGCTCTGGCGCGGGGTGGAGCAGTGCGACGACGGCAACCTTTCCGACGGGGATGCGTGTCTCGGCGACTGCACACCGGCGAGCTGCGGCGACGGTCACCTTTGGGCCGGAATGGAGGTCTGCGACGACGGCAACCGATCGAACACCGACGGCTGCCTGAACGACTGCACGGCCGCCCGCTGCGGCGACGGGTTCGTGAAGCCGGACACCGAACAGTGCGACGACCGTAACAACGACAACACGGACGGCTGCCTGATCGACTGCAGGGAGCACGACCTGTGCGGCGACTTCACCATCAGCGCGGTGATCCCGCCCGTGACCTGCAGCACCACCCCCACGCCGCCCGATACACTGGAGCTACGAGGCAACAGCTTCCTGGTCGTCAACGACGTCTACCCGACGGTAATGTACGGCGATGTGGAGACCACGGTCCAGAGCGCGGGCGAGTGCACCCCGGTATACGGCGTGTACGAAAAGGTCTCGGCCTGCGCCTCCCTGGTCATCGACGTACCGGTGGGCGGTATGGCCGAGGGCATCTACCGGATCACGGTGACCAATCCGGTCACCCTGCCCTGCAGCACCAGCACCCTGTTCAGCGTGGTGCCGCCGCCCGTGATCAGCGACGTGCAGCCGGAGAACATCTGCAGCGACATACCGGGCACGACCCTCACCATCACCGGTAGCAACCTGGCTCCCGGCCAGTCAGTGATCGTGGACGATCCGGACGACGGCGAGCCGGCGATAGAGGCGGACACGGTGGTGGCGGGCGACGGAGGCACCGATCTGCAGGCCACCTTTGACGAGGGAATACCGGACGGCCTGTACGACGTGACCGTGGTGGCCGGCGATTGCTCGGCCACCGCGCCCGACGCCTTGCTGGTGGATCCCACGCCCGTCGTCTTCTTCGTGGATCCGCCCGTGGTCTACAACGACATCGCGCTGGAGATCACCATCTTCACCGCCGGGCTCAAGGAGACCGCGGACACGGTGGAGCTGATCCCGGAGGTGGGCGATCCAATCGAGCTTGTGCCCATCGGCGGGCCGCGTCCCAACCGCATCCTGGTGACCGTTCCGGGGTCGGGAGCCGTGCCACCGGGCGACTACGCCGTGCGCGTGACGAGCGATGTCGGGTGCGTGGGCGAGCTGCCGGGCGGGGTGACGCTGACCGATACGCTGACCGCCGGAGGCCTGAGCGTGGCGCCGGGCTATGCCTCGCCGACACAGACCACGGCGGTGACGGCGGGCTCGTCGGCCTGGTTCGAGAACGGGCTGCGCCTCTACCTCAACCCGACCAGCGGGGGCACGGCCACGGCCATGCGCGCCATCGAGCTCAAGAGCACCTCGCAGCTGACAGCGGTGGTGCCGGACGGGCTGACCTCAGACGTCTACGATCTAATCGCGGTCAAACCCTCGGGAGATGTAGACGTGCTCTACTCGGCGATCACCGTCACCGTGACCGAGCCGCCCATCATCACCGCGGTGACCCCGGCCTCGCTCACCTTCAACGATCCAGCCGCGTCGCTCGAGATCAGCGGAATGAACTTCGACGACTCGAGCACGGACGCGGTGAGCTTGGCGTTGATCTGCCAGCCGCCGCCTTCCGGTCCGCCCGCGGTCACGGTGACGGCGGTGACCAGCGACACCGTCACCGCCACGGCAAATACCGGCGGAATAGCCGGAGGAAGCGTCTGCGTAGTCGAGCTGACCAACACGGCCGAGGGCGCGTCGTTCGCCTATTCCGCCATCTCGGTGCGCAACAGCTCGGGCAACCTGAACGGTTGGTCCGACGTGACGGCGATGAATGAGGCGCGTCGCGCGCTGGCCTTGATCGCGGCTCGGCCCACGCTCACCAGCAGGTATCTGTACGCCATCGGCGGCGACGACGGCACGCCGGCGGGCGCCAAAGCCAGCGTCGAATCGATCGGCGTGGACGTGTACGGCAACCTGACCGGTTCCTGGTCCCTGCAGCGCCCTCAGGGCCAGCTTCCGCTGGACGAGCCGCGCACCAACGCCGGATTCACGCGCATCGAGGACTTCATCTATCTCACGGGAGGCCACGACGGCACCAACGGTCCCAACGGCACCAACGGGGCGACCAACACGGCCTACCGCGCCCAGGTTCTGGATCCGCTGGCCGGCCCGGAGATACTCGATCTGGACGCGCTTTTAGGCGCCGACGACGGCAGCACGGGCCTGGAGGGCGGCCTCTGGTTCTACCGGGTGGCGGCCATGTTCCCCTCGAACGACCCGAGCAATCCCGGGGGCGAGTCCATGTCGGGCGAGGTGCTCAACGTGCAGCTACCCGACCTGGGCGTGCTCAACCCAGGGGATCTACACCAGATCGAGCTCACGCTGCAGTGGCAGCCCGTGGCCGGGGCCGGGGGCTACCGCGTGTACCGTTCGCCGACGGTGAACGGAAGCGTGGATGATCTGCAGCTGCTGACCGAGATCAGCTGCGGGGCGGCCGCCGATACTTGCGTGTGCGACGTCAACATCTCGTGCACCAATGGCAACCCCATCCTGCTGGACGACGGCCTGACGGTCGAGGATCCGGCCCGGTCCCCGCTTCCCGAGGGCTCGCTCGGCGTCTGGCACACTACCGGCGCCATGCAGGCGGCGCGAGAGGGCCACGTGACCGTGGCCATGAAGCACCCAAACCAGGGCAGCTATCCCGGCGTCTGGTATCTCTACGCCTTTGGCGGCCGCGATGACCAGGATCCGGTCAACACCCTTTCGAGCTACGAGTGGGCACAGGTCACGGTCAATCCGGACGGCAGCCAGACCGTGGGCGCCTGGACCATCGGCAACACGGCCCTGGAATCCGCCAAGGCGGACCTGGTGGCCTGGGTGGTGGACGCCGATGACACGCCCGATGTCTACATCAATCCCACCAGCCCCAACGGCGAGATCTACGTCTTTCTGGGCACGGGCTACGACGCGAGCGGCACCGACATCATCGAGATCGAGTCGGGACGGCTGGACCTCGACAGCACGGACGGGCACCTGCTGGTCGCCACCGGCGACGGCACGCTGGACGACGAGCTTCCCAACGGCGGCATCTCGCGCGCGGGCTCCTGCACGGGCGACGCCGGCGGCTGGCTCAACCTGTTTGGCGGCGAGACCAGCCCGACGGGCAACCCGGTCGGCGACGAGGCCAACCTGATCGAGCACAACGCCGGCGGCCCGGACACCACCAGCTCCTGGTCAGCTCCCGGAGGCGGCGCGCTGAGCACGGCGCGCAGCTTCTGCGCCACCGCCCAGGAGAGCGCCTTCTACTTCACCGCGGGCGGCCGCACCGCAGCGCTGGCCGCCACCAGCTCGGTGGAGAAGACGGTACAGTGATCTAGGGAGGGGGCAAGCCCCTCCCCTACGGGATAAAAGCTACAGACGTCAAGGCGCTTCCCAGGCGCCGATGTCCGGCGCGCTGCCGTTGTAGTCGCCCGGCTCGGCCCGGTTTAGATCGAGGCCCGGGATGACGACCGCCTGGTCGATCAGGGTGCTGTCGCTGCGCAGTCTGAGATCGAGGCCGGCCGGGTCCACGTAAAGGGGATCGTCCGTCATGCTATCGGCGCCCAGGCCGGAGCAACCGCTGCAGGTCCCCGAGACATTCAGGTAGTAGTCGTTGTAGTCGTGGACCAGGAAGTAACTCTCGTTGGCATTGAGCCCCCAGCCGCCGTTCTGGCTCATGATGTTGTTGCGGAAATCGATGCCGCCGGTGCCCGGGCCGATGTTCACCCCGTCGGTGGTGTTGTCGTGGATCGTGTTGTGCACGACTACCGAGTCGTCGGCCAAATTGACGATGAAGATCCCGATGCCGGAATTCTGGTAGACGGTATTGCCCCTGGCAGTCGATCCGGCCGCTCCCCCGGCCAGAAAGATCCCCCCGTTCCCGTTGTGGTGGAAGCGGTTGAACTCCACTATATTGGCGCCCGCCACCTGGATGCCCCAACCGGTGTTATAGGCCACCTCGTTGTCCGGGCCGAAGAAGCTGCCGCTTCCGGCCATGAAGATCCCCTCATCGCCATTGTCGTGGATGTAGCAGCGGGCGACCCGGTTGTTGTTTCCGGTCACGAACTGCACCGGGTACCCATTGCAGTTGAATATTTCGAACCCGTAGAACCGGGTATCGCTGGCATTGAACTGGACACAGGCCTCGTTGGGGTTGGTAGCCGAGCCGTCGAGCGCCGCTCCGTCCCCGATCACGTCCAGACCGCTGGCATCGGTCGAGTTGGGCAAGGCATCCGCGATTGCAATCACGTATCCCGAGGGCACGAAAACGGTTTGCCTGCCCGGCTGGGTGTTGGCGTAGAGGATGGCTTCCTGCAGCGACAGGCCGGTCCCGCCCGGGCTCGACGGGGTGGCGCCGCTGTCCTGCTCCGCGAGCTCGGTGGTGACGGTTATCAGGTCGGTGCTCGATGCCACGATCACCTCGAAGGTGGCATAGCCGCGCAGCCCGCCCGAGTCCTGCACGATCAGGGTCACGGTGTGGGCGCCCTCGCCCGAAAAGGTGTGGCTCGAGGTCACGCCCTGGTCGTCGGTCACCCCGTCGTTATCCCAGTCCCAGAGATAGGTGAGCAGAGCGCCGTCCTCGTGATCGGTGCTGCCGTCCGCGTCTGCCTGAAATGTCGTGGCCGTGGTCCCGGCCGGCGGATCGACATAGATGGCCGCGATGGGCGGCGTGTTGGCGACGATACCGCACGAAGAATCGTCGCCGTCGGTCAACCCGTCGCAGTCGTTGTCGATCGCGTCCAGGCAGTTGCCGCTGGGCTCGTTCTCGTTCACCGCCCCCCCGTACGGGTCGCAGGTGTCCGTCGGCGTACCATTGCCGCAGATCAAGTTACCCGTGTTGCCCTCGCACGCCCCCACGCCGCAGCTGGTCGGCGTGGACGCGTAATCCTCGTCCGTGCTGCCGTCGCAATCGTCGTCTATACCATCGCAGGTCGGATCGTCGTCGGCCGGCAACGAGCCCTCGATGCAGGTATCCTCGATCGTTCCGTTCAGACAGGCCAGCTCGCCCGTCGCCGCGCACGCCCCCACACCGCAGCTGGTCGGCGTGGACACGTAGTCCTCGTCCGTCTCGCCGTCGCAGTCGTCGTCCACTCCATTACAGCTCGCGTCATCCGCGGCAGCGCCCTGCAAGGGATCGCAGTTGTCCTCGGTCACACCGTCGGCACATATGATCTCGCCCGTGTTGCCCTGGCACGCGCCCACACCGCAGCTGGTCGCCACCGGCCCGTAGTCCTCGTCCGTCTCGCCATCGCAGTCGTCGTCCACCCCGTCGCAGGTCGGGTCGTCCGAGGCCGGCTCCCCCGCGCTGCAGCTTTCCACCAGCTCACCGTCAACGCAGTCCAGCTCCCCCGCCGCGGTGCAGGCGCCCTGGCCGCAGGACGTTGCCGTGGCCTCGAAATCCTCGTCCGTCTCGCCGTCGCAGTCGTCGTCCACACCGTCGCAGCTTGGGTCGTCTAGGGCGGCGCCCTCGAACGGATCGCAGGTGTCCTCGGTCACACCGTCGGCACAGGCGACCTCGCCCGCGTTGCCCGCACATGCTCCTTCACCGCAGCTGGCCGGTGTGGACGCGTAGTCCTCGTCCGTTTCCCCGTCGCAGTCGTCGTCCACACCGTCGCAGGTCGCATCGTCCGGCGCCACGTTTTCCGGATCGCAGCCGCCCGTGAATACGGGCGGCAACACCTCGAACGCGTCTGGCAGCACCCCTTCCCTGCCCGCGGGGTCCTGTACCACCAGATCGTGCCTCCCCTCGGGCAGCGTGCCCGGTACCACCGCGGTAAGCGTGTGGAAGTCCACGTAGGTGACCTCTTCCAGGCCCACCTCGCCCAGCCTGGCGGTGAAGGTATCGCGCAGGTAAGAGCGCTCCCGGTCCACGTAGCTCGCCTGGACCTCCAGGTAAAAGTCGCTGCCCCGGATGGTGATCTCCGTGCGCTCCCCCTCCGGTGCCGACCCGGGCTGTACGCTCTCGGGCCGCGGCGCACGCGCCTCGATCAGGGAGCAGCCGGCCGAAACCAGCGTGACCAGGGCCAGCAAACCGTTCGCGAACCGCATCGCCTCAGTATACCTCAATGTTGCAAACAAACGTCGGCATAAAACCGCTTGCGCTCGCCCGAGAGCACGCGATCTGCGCGCGTGCTCGGTTCTTCTGGACCTCACATAGGGTGGACTATGCTGCGGCCCAGAATAACCTCCGCGCGCGCGCATCTCACGCACTCTCGGGCGTTTCTGCTCGACGTTTTTTGCAACATTGAGGTATACCACGCGGCCGCTCGGGCGGCCGCAGCGCGGCCGTGACGGCTACCAAATCGATGGAGAAATCGTCCATCCCCGCGTTCGGGCGCGCCTAACAACCGCCCGACAAGGACGCGGGGAGAGGGGCGGGGGCAAGCCCCTCCCCTACGGGTTAGAGGCTACAGACATCAAGGAGCCTCCCACGCCCCGATATCCGGCGCGCCGCCGTTGTGGTCACCCGGCTCGGCCCGGTTCAGATCCACGCCCGGGATGACGACCGCCTGGTCGATCAACGTGCTGTCGCCGCGCAGCCGGAAATCGAAGCCCACCGCGTCTACGTAGAGCGGCTCGTCCGAGAGGCTGTTGGACTCCGAGACCGTACAGCCGGAGCAGGTGCCCGACGGGTTCAAATAATAGTCATTATAATCGTGGTAGAGGAAATACGACTCCATGGCAAATATACCATACAAGCCGTTCTGGCTCAGGATGTTGTTGCGGAAGTCGAGCCCGCTGCCGTTGGCCCCCACGAACACGCCGTTCTCGGCGTTGTCGTGAAGGGTGTTGTGTACGAGCACCACGTTACTGGCCAGTCCCGCGACAAAAACGCCTCCACCCCCGTTCTGAAACGAAGTATTTCCGACCAGGATCGCTCCAGAGCCTGCGTTGCCCACGAAAATGCCGTCCGACGCGTTACCGTATATCCGATTGAACTCCACGGTGCTGGCTCCGGACACGAAGACCCCCACGTCGGCGGTGCCGTATACGACGTTGTCCGGACCGAAGAAGCTGCCGCTACCGTTGATGAAGACGGAGTTTGCGTTGTCATGAATCCTGCAGCGTGCGACCCGGTTGTTGGTCCCGGTGGTAAATTGCACCGCATACCCGCCGCAACCGCTGATATCCAGCCCGTAGATGCGGATGTTGCTGCTGCCGAGCTTGAGACAATCCTCGTTCGGGTTCATGCCAACGCCCACGATCGCCGCTCCGTCGCCCACGATATCCATACCGCTCGCGTCCGTCGATTCGGGAAACTGGTCCGAGATATCGATCACGTACCCTGCGGGCACATAGATACTCTGCTTGCCCGCTTGGTCGTTGGCGTAGACGATAGCCTCCCGTAGCGACAGGCCGGTGCCGCCGGGGCTGGCCGGCGTGGCGGCGTCGTCTTCCTCGTCGAGCTCGGTGGTGACCGTTATCAGGTCAACGCTCGGCACCACGATCACCTCGAAGGTGGCGTAGCCGCGCAGCCCGCCCGTATCCTCCACGATCAGGGTAACGGTATGCGCACCCTGGCTGGAAAAGGTGTGGCTCGAGGTCAGACCCTCGTCGTCCGTCACCCCGTCGTCATCCCAGTCCCAGAGATAGATAAGTGAAAGAGCGTCGTCCTCGTGATCGGTGCTGCCGTCCGCGTCTGCCTGGAATGTCACGGCCGTGGTCCCGGCCGGAGGATCGACATAGATGGCCGCGATGGGCGGCGTGTTGGCGACAACCCCGCAGGAGGGATCGTCGCCATCGGTCAGCCCGTCGCAATCGTTGTCGGCCGCGTCCAGGCAGTTACCGCTCGGCTGGTTCTCGTTCACCACCCCCTGGAAGGGATCGCAGGTGTCGTGCTCCAAGCCGTCGCTGCAGACGAGGTTCCCGGTGCTACCCGCGCACTCGCCCGCGCCGCAGCTGGTCGGCGTGGGCGTGTACTCCTCGTCCGTGCTGCCGTCGCAGTCGTCGTCCAAACCATCGCAGCTCGTGTCGCCCGGGGCCGGGTCGCCCGCGCTGCAGCTGTTCACCAGCTCTCCATCGACGCAGTCCAGCTCCCCCTCGGCGGCACAGCCGCCCTGGCCGCAGGTCGTTGCCGCGGCCTCGAAGTCCTCGTCCGTTTCCCCGTCGCAGTCGTCGTCCACTCCGTCGCAGGTCGTGTCGTCGAAGGCTGCACCGCCGAACGGATCGCAACTATCCTCGGTCACGCCGTCGGCACAGGCGACCTCGCCCGTGTTGCCCTCGCACGCTCCCACACCGCAGCTGGTCGGCGTGGAGGCGTAGTCCTCGTCCGTTTCCCCGTCGCAGTCGTCGTCCACGCCGTCGCAGGTCGCATCATCCGGCGCGGCGTTTTCCGGGTCGCAGTCGCCCGTGTGTGCGGGCGGCAACACCTCGAACGCGTCCCTCAATACCCCCTTACGGCCCTCGGGATCCTGCACCACCAGATCGTGCGCTCCCTCCGGCAGTGTCTCCGGAACCACCGCGGTAAGCGTGTTGAAGTCTACGTAGGTGACCTCTTCCAGGTCCACCTCTCCCAGCCGGGCGGTGAAGGTGTCATACAGGTAAGACCGCTCCCGGTCCACGTAGCTCGCCTGCACTTGCAGGAAGAAGTCGCTGCCCCGGATGGTGACCCCGGTGCGCTCCCCCTCCCGGGCCGAGCCGGGCTGTACGCTCTCGGGCCGCGGCGCCCGCGCTTGGCTCAGGGCGCAGCCGGCTGAAAGTAGGGTGACCAGGGCCAGCAAATGGGTCGCGAAGCGCATCGCGTTAGTATACCACGCAGGTGCGCGGGCGACCGCGGCGCGGCCGTGGCGGCTACCAAATCGGTGCAGTGGAGAAATCTTCCATCCCCCCGTAGGGGTGGGCCTGGCGACCGCTCGATTGCGGAAGGGGGCGAGCCCCTCCCCTACGGCGCTCTCACATTCCCCGTAGGGGCCGACGACTACGTATTCAGCCTCTGCCTCGTTGAGTGCGGACAACATGTCGAGGAAGTCGCGGTTCATTCCAGACACCACCATAAGGGGATAGAAATGCAACCTATTCCAAGGTACAGCCACGATCCACGGTTCCGCCATGCTCCGCATCGCCTGCATCAGCGACACCCACGACCTGCACCGCCGGGTGGAGATCCCCGGGTGCGACCTGCTGGTGCACGCCGGGGACCTGACCGGCATGGGGGCGCTTTCCGGGCTGGTCGACTTCGACCACTGGTGCGCCGGGCTGCCGCTCGACCGCTCGCGCATCCTGGTCTGCGCCGGCAACCACGACTTCTGCCTGGAAGAGCGCCCCGGGGAGGCAGAGGCGTTGCTGAAGAACTGCACCTATCTACGCGACCGGGCGGTCGTGATAGACGGTATAAAGTTCTACGCCAGCCCCTGGCAGCCGCGCTTCTTCGACTGGGCCTTCAACCTGGACCGCGGCGGCGAACAGCTGCGGCGGGTGTGGGCCCAGATCCCCGACGACACCCGGGTGCTCATCACCCACGGGCCGCCGCACGGGCTGTGCGACGTCAATGCCGAGGGCGAGCATATCGGCTGCGAGCTGTTGCTTCAGCGCATCGCGCAGGTGAGGCCGACCCTGCACGTCTGCGGTCACATCCACGAGGCCTACGGCAGCGCGCGGGCGGACTGCGGCACCCTGGTGGTCAACGCCTCGATCTGCGATCTGGCCTACGAGCCGGTGAACCCGCCGGTGCTGTTCGAGCTGTAACGGGGGGCGATTTTCGGAGAGAGGAGAAACCGATGAACAAGCCCATAGACTGGACCCTGCGGACCCCCGGTGCGACGACGCGTTTCGTCAGCGAATATCCCGCCGTCAACGAGACCTGGATAGCCATCCTGGTTCACGGATACGGCGAGCATATCGGGCGATACCGGCACGTGGCCGAGGCGCTGCTCGGTGTCAACGCCAAGGTGGTAGGCCCGGACCACCAGGGTCACGGTCATTCCGAGGGAGAACGGGCGATGATCGAGGACTACGAGGCGGTGGTCGACGATCTGCACCTGGTGGTGGAGCGCACCCGCAAGAAGTCGGGCGGCGTACCTCTGGTGATGATCGGCCACTCCATGGGCGGCATGATCGCGCTTCGCTACGCGCAGCGCCACGGGAGCGAGCTCAGCGGGCTGGTGGTATCCGGTCCGGCCGTCGGATCGCTCGACTCTGTGCGGTTTTTGCTTTCCATGGACCCGATCCCGGAAATCCCCATCGATCCCTCGGCGCTCTCCCGCGATCCCGAGGTAGGCAAGGCATACGCCGACGATCCGTTGGTCTGGCACGGTCCGTTCAAGCGAGAGACCCTGCAGGCCATGGTGAAAACCATCGAGACCATCCTCTCCGGTCCCGACCTGGGAGAGCTACCCACGCTCTGGATCCACGGCGAAGAGGACACCCTGGTGCCGCTCTCCTCCACCCGTTCGGCCATGGAGAAGCTTCGCGGCACCCGCTTCGAGGAGAAGATCTACCCCGGGGCGCGACACGAGATCTTCAACGAAATCAACCGGGACGAGGTCATCGGCGACGTGATAAGTTTCGTAAAGCGGACGCTCGGGGAGCAGGGGTTGATCATTATCTAGATTCGCCGGTTGTAGGAGCCCCGGCTTCTGTGAAACAATGGTCCTATAAGAGTCGTTCTCGTATTTCGAATCTCTGGTGAGGTCAGGTGGGAGGCAGAACCACAGCTGAACGAGACGACGGGCAGGGGCCGGACGCGGTCGGTTCTTCGATTGACAGCCGCTACCAGGTCGAGGCCACCCTGGGCCAGGGCGGGATGGCGGTGGTCTACCGGGTGGTCGACGCCACCACCGGACGCAAGCTGGCGCTGAAGCGGCTGCTGGCCAGGGCAGAGGAAAAGAAGCAGCGGCAGGTGGCCGAGCTGTTCGAGCGCGAGTTCTACACCCTGGCCCAGCTGGCACACCCGCGGGTGGTCGAGGTCTATGACTTCGGCAAGGACGACACCGGTCCCTATTACACCATGGAGCTTCTCGACGGGGGCGATTTACGGGAGCTGTCGCCGCTTGCCTGGCAACAGGCCTGCTCGCTGCTGACCGACATCTGCTCGGTGCTGAGCCTGCTGCACTCCCGGCGCCTGGTCCATCGCGATCTGACCCCGCGCAACATCCGCTGTACGCAGGACTTCAAGGCCAAGCTGATCGACTTCGGCGCCATGGAGCCCATGGGGCCCTGCAAGCAGCTGGTGGGCACCCCCTCCTTCACCGCCCCGGAGCTGATCGCGCTGCAGAGCCTGGACGCGCGCTCGGATCTGTTCTCGCTCGGTGCAGCGCTCTACTACGCGTTGACTGGCCGGCAGGCCTATTCCGCGCGCACCTTTGGCGAGCTGCGCGATGCCTGGCGCAGCCGGCCGCGCCCCCCCTCCAACCTGGTCAAGGAGATCCCCGCGGAGCTGGACAGGCTGGTCCTGTCGCTCATCGAGCTGGATCCCATGGCGCGTCCGGTCAACGCGGCCGAGGTAATGGAGCGCTTGAGCGGTATCGCCGGGCTGCAGATCGACGAGCAGCTGCTGGTTTCCCGGGCTTATCTCTCCACGCCCACGCTGGTGGGGCGCGACGAGGGCGTGCTGCGGCTGCGCAAGCACATCCTCCGGGTGCTTCGCGGCCACGGCGGCACGGTGATGATCGAGGGCGCCTCGGGCGTGGGCCGCACCCGCTTCCTGGACGCCTGCGCGCTGGAGGGCAAGCTGGCGGGCGCCGCGGTGCTGCGCGCGGACGCGAGCGACGCGCGCGGCGGCAACTGGAGCGCGATCCGGGTGATGGCCGGTCAGCTGCTGCTCGAGTTTCCCCAGCTTTCGTTGAATGCCGCCGAGCCGTACGCGCCGGTGCTGGGGCATGTCTTGCCCGGTCTGCTCGAACGATACGAGCCGGGCTCGGTCAGCCTGCAGAGCTTCGAGGACCCGCAGCAGCTGCGCCCGCAGGTGCAGGCGGCGCTGCGCGACTGGCTGCTGAAGATCAGCGAGAAGCGCCCGGTGGTGCTGGCGGTGGACGACGTGCACCGCATCGACGAGCCGTCGGCCGCGCTGGTGGCCTTGCTGTCGGGCGAGATAGCGAAGAAGAGGCTTTTACTGGCCGTCACCTCCGAGATCGACGCGCCGGGCACCTCGATGGTAGCCCTGAAGCTGCTCAGGGAAGCCGGCGACGCCATCAAGCTCAGGGACCTCCGCGAGGCGCAGACCGAGCAGTTGCTGGTCTCGGTTTTTGGCGAGGTGCCCAACGTGCGGCTTCTCTGCGACAGGCTCTACGGCGTCTCGGGGGGCAACCCGAGCGCCATCATGCGGCTGGCGCAGCACCTGGTGGACAAGGGCGTGCTGCGCTACCAGGGAGGGGCCTGGACCATCCCGACCCGCATCGACTCCGGCGACCTGCCGGAGAGCCTGAGCGATGCGCTCAAGCAGCGGGCGGCAGGTCTCGGAGACGACGCCCGCCAGCTCGGGCAGGCCATGGCGCTCAGGCCCGAGCAGAGCTTTAGCTTCGAGGAGTGCCTGACCCTGAGCGAGCACGGACAGAGGCCGCGACTGGTCGGGGATCTCAACGAGCTGGTCAGCGCCGGCGTCCTGATCACCGATGGGCAGAACTACTCGCTCGCCCAGCAGGGCTGGGTAGCGGCGCTCGGCGAGGGGCTGGACCGGGAGCTCGAACGGACCTTTCACGCCCGGCTGGCGCGGATGTTCCTGGATCGCGGCTCGGACCAGTTCCGCGCCGCCGTGCACCTGATCGCGGCCGGCGAGCAGGAGCGCGGGCTGGAGGTGCTGGTCCAGGACGCGGAGACCAATCAGCAGCACCTGGTGCAGAACACCGCGGACTTTTACGACTATATCCAGTCCCTGCCCGATAACTGGCTACAGACCTACCAGTTCGCGGTCAAGCTCTGCGAAAAGCTGGGCCGGCCGCGCCGGCAGGGCTTTCTGCTGCGTATGAGCCTGGTCCGCTTCAGCATCCTCTCCGGGCTGGACGATCAAACCGTGCTGCACGAGGTGATCGACCAGCTCTATCACGACTGCGGTCTGCAGCTCTATGATGAGCTGGGCGACGAGCTTCAGGGCGAGGCGCGGCTCTGGAAAGCCCTGGAGCTGACCCAGAAGCGCTACGACGAGAGCCCGGAGTCGCAACGGGTGCTGGGACCGGAAGCGGCCATCCGGGAGCTAGCCAACGCGCTCAGCTACGTGATGGGCACCGCCTCCAACGCCTTCGACCACTCGCTGATCGCCTCCATGCCCTCCCTCGAGCCCCTGGTGCCGCTCTCTCCCGCCCTGGGCGTTCTCTTCAAGGTGGTCCGGGCCTGCCGCGCCATGCTCTCGGCGCGCCACGAATACGCCCTACAAGATATCCGCGAGTTCTTGCAGAGGATAGCCGAGCCCGATCGCGGGGGGCTCGACGAGATGATCCACCGCATCACCCATTTCAGCTGGGTATACGCCTCGGGCATGATCGAGGCCAGCTTCGGCCTCAAGTCGTCGCTCGATTGGGCGGACGAGGTCGAGCAGGATCTTCTGCATCAGGTCAACGCCTGGCGGATACGCGAGGTATACTACCTGCGGCAGGGAGACGTGGAGAGGGCCGAAATCTGCAAGAAGCAGGTAGAGCTGGCCCACATCCGCAACAGCCCCACCCAGCACTTCGGGCAGACCACGCTCTTTCCGGAGGTGCTGGCCCACGGAGGCTGCGACGACCTGGTGCGGGTCAAGAGGGTGATCGAGGACATCGAGCCCGTGGCTGCGCGTTTTCACACCTGGATCCCGATCCTGCTCTACGCGCGAGGGGAGTTCCAGCGGGTTCGCGGCGACTTGCCGAGCGCGCTCGGGCTGCTGGAAGAAGCGCTGAGCCTGGTCGAGCCGGGAAAACACGTGGTCTGGCCGCACGCGGCGGCCGTCCGCGCCGTCACCTTGATGGGGATGGGTCACTTCCAGGAGGCCCGGGACTACGCCGCGCAGGCGCTTGCGACGGCCGAGGAGTTCGGGATGACCGTGGACAAGATCCGCATCGCCCTGCCCCTGGCCCTGGCCGAGGCCCACCTGGGCGAGTTCGAGAGCGCCGTAGCGCATGCCGACGCCGCCATCGACAAGCAGAGGCAGCTCGGCACCACCGGATTCAATATCGGAATCGCCTACGAGTACCGCGCCCGTATCGCGGTTCTCATGAACGACCAGGAGAGCTTCAAGGCCTATGCCGAGCTGGCCGCCCGGGAGTACCGGGCCGGCAACAATCCGGTGCTCACGGCCAAGTACGAGAAGCTTATGCGGGATGCCCGTCAAGCAACGCTCGGCGTCTCCGACAACCTGGCGCACGCGGCCGATATCTCGCAGCACTCGGAACACAGCCAGCTGAGCCGGTTAGCCACCCTGCTGACCGACTGCCGGGGAGCGGCGGATCGCGCTCGACGCGCCCTGGATATGCTGGTAAAACAGAGCAGGAGCCTGGGCGGGTTCTTTTACACCATGCAGAAGCAAGGCCCGGTGCTCGTCGCCAGCAGCGGCAGCCAGTCGCCCCTGGACGACATGGATACGAGGGTAAAGGAGTACCTGGAGGCCGAGACCGCCGAGAGCGAGGAGATGACCCGTACCGTCGCCGATCTGGGCGGATCCGACGCCGTACAGTCGCACTGGGTCAACGAACAGGGCCTGGATTATCTGCCCGTGGTGCTGGCCCACGACCGGGAAGGGGGGTACGCCATCACCGGCCTGGTTCTCCTGGTCTCGGATCCGGAGGAGGAATTCGACGTCCCGGTCGAGCTGGTTGCCGTGCTGAGCAAGATCCTGGCCGATACCGGAGACGTGGTCACCGTTTACGCGGATTGACCCCTCTTGTACTCGTTATATGCCTTCGGCGTCGCTCTGGCGCAGCCAGCCCTCGTCGCCGCCAGCGGTCTTTACCCGCAGGTACCCGCTCTCGCCTTGCAGGATGCGTACGTCCTGCCCCTCCAGCACCCGCGCGCGGATCTTTGCCCGCGGATCGGGACCCTCGCGCAGCGGGGCGTCGTCGACCAGCACCACGCCGGCCCGCCCCGGCTCGAATGCCTCGGACTTGACGAGCAAACCCGCGGCCGAGATCAGCAAAAGCAGGCCGAACAGAGGGGCGGCCACGCCCAGGGCCACCCGCAGCGACTCGCGGGCGGCAAAGCCAAGCGCGACCAGAGAGGCAAACAACAGCAGGTCAAAGATCAACACCAGCCAGCCGAGAGCGTTTTCCGAGAAGGGCTGCAGCAGCGCCTCGGCCAGCGGGGGCCGCGCCTTGACCAGCGCCTCGCCCTTACGATCCGCCAGCCTCCGGCCCAGCGCCTCGCGGCAGGCGGCCAGGGCCTTTTCCGCGGCCTCGTCCGCGGGATTGAGCCTGAGCGCCCGCTCGAAGTAGAGGATGGCCTTGCCCAGCCTGCCGGCCTGGGCCTGGGCGGTGGCCAGGTTGTAGTAGACGTCCGGATCGTTCACCCCGGCCGTGACCAGCGACTCGTACCCGTCAGCCGCGGCAACGTGCTCTCCCCGGAAGTAGGCCTCGTTGGCGGCGGAAAAGACGCGCTGCAGGCTCTGCGCCGAGGCCGTTGGATAGATGACGCAAAGCGAGACGGCCAGCGCGACTGCCCCTGCCAGAAGCGACGCGATCGCGTACCCGCGCGCGCTCATCGCCCCGGCTCCTTTTCCCGCGGGGTGAACTTTCCGATCTCCCGGAAAAGCTCGCGAGCGCGCTTACCGCATTGCTGGCGCTGTTCGGCCGAGGCGCCGGCCGGGCTGAAGCGCGCCACCTCGCACCCCTTTAGCTCCTCTACCGCGCGCCCGGCCAGCTCGGCCGACATGCCGCGCGCTTGCAGGTGCGCGCGCAGCTCCGGGTGGGTGAACCCGCCGACCGGCTCGCCGAGCCTGGACTCCAGCGCGGTCTTGATGGCGGCGGAGAGCTCCCCGTGAAAGGCCGCCGCCTCCATCTCGTTCCCCCGCGATATCGCCTCGCGCAGGCGCCGCTCCGCCTGCCCGAACGCGCGCCTGGGCGCGGAGCGCTCGGCGTTCTGCTGCAGCCGCCGGCGGGCCATGGAGAACGAAAGCACCAGCAGCCAGCCCAGCGGGCCCAGCGCCGCTACCCAGGGATACCAGCTCTCGGTCACCAGGCGGCCGTTCCGGCGCCCCAGCGCGCTGCTGGTACGCACCGGGCCGAACCGGTAACTGGGCTTCTCGGGCGGCTCGTCCGGCATGGCCTCCTCGGAATCGGCTTTTTCTTCGACGACCTGCTTGCTCGCACCCACCGCGGTCAACACCAGCGGTTCGGAGCGCGCGCTCGAGTAGCTGCCGGTCGCCGGACCAAAGGTGGGCAGCTGCAGCGGACCGATGTTGTAGTTACCCGGTTGCTGCGGCACCAGCAGCCATTCGAACACTCGGGTCCCGCCCACCCGGTCGTTGGGAGACTCGACCAGATCCCGGATCTCGGGCTGCAGCACCTGAAGCCCAGCGGCTTCCGGCGCGGCAAGCCGCACCGTGGAAATGTTCCCCTGCCCGCGTACCGTAGCGGTCAGGGTGACCGCGTCCCCGGTCGCTACCTGGTCGCGGTCGAGCTTGGCCTCGAGCTGGTAGCGGCCCACGGCGACCTCGCCCGAGGGCTTGCCCGACTCGGGCAGGGGCTTGACGCGGATGGTCAGCGGTACGCCCGTGCGCTGCAGCTGCCGGGCACTGCGCCGGCGGAACAGGTCGAAGGGATCGAACACGGTGCCGCGCTCGATGGTCACGCTCATGGGCTCGATGACCAGTTCGCCCTCGCGCAGGGGAAAGGCGGCAAAGCGGCGCAGGGTGTACACGGAAAACACCGTGCCGCCCACCACCCGGCGCCTGCCGGTGAGCTGGCGATTGGACGGCAACAGATCGCGCACCCAGAAGCCACCGGTACCGGGCTCGCTCTGCACCGAGGGCACCGAACGCAGCCGGCCGCTCAGGTACAGATCGACGGTGACGGTGACCTGCTCCCCCAGGTAGGCCTCGGCCTTGTCGGCTACCGTACGCAAAAAGGCCTGCTCGTCGAAGCGTCCGCCCTCGATGGGAATGGCCGGCGGCTCGCTCTCGTCCGCGGGCGCGGCCCCGGGCTGCAGGGGGGGCGATGGCGGCCCGGGTGCGGGCACTGGCGGCGGTCCGGCGCCGTGCTCGACCGTGATGACCAGCGGCCGGCTCTGATAGGTCTTGCCCCCGGCGCGCGCCACCACCGGTGGGATCTGGATGCGGCCCAGGGTAAGCGGCCTGAGCACGAAGGTGTACTCGGTGCTCGAACGCACCATCCGCTGCGAACCGCGGCCGGTGCCGAAGCTGAAGCTGAACTGCATGGGACGCGAGACCGAGCGGCGGACGATCTCGAAGCCGTCAAAAGATGGAAGCTCCTCGTCGGGCGAGCTCACCCCGGCGGTTTCGATCTTTATCTGTACGGTGACCACCTGGTCGACGGTCATGCGGTCGCGGTCGGCACGCATCTGTACGCTCACCTGCTGGGCGCGCGCGGTAGCGCAGGCGAGCAGGGCCAGGGCGCAGAGCAGGGTCGCGACGCAACGACGCTCGCTCGCTCGTCTTTGGTTGCCGGTCGCTCTGCTCCTGGCCCTCTGTACCGCCATCTCACCAGTCCTTTTCCGGACGCCGGCGCTCGCGTGCCGCCCTGATCCTCGCCCGGTGGCGCTCCAGATTCTCCTCGCTGTCCTGCAGCGCGTCCAGCGCTCGGGCCACGTCGCGGGGAAGCGCCCGCTGTTGCGGGGTCGGTTCGGACCGCTGTTTTTGCGGCTGCTGCTCGGGTTTCTGCTGCGGCTTCTGCTGCTCGGGCTTGGGCTCGGGCTTCTGCTGCCGCTGGTCCTGGCCTTCCTTCTGCCCGTCCTTGTCTTCCTCGTCCGACTTCTGATCCGGTTGCTGCTGTTGCTGCTGCTCGTCCTGCTGTTGATCCTGCTGCCCGTCTTGCTGCTGCTGGTCCTCTTGCTGATCCTGCTGCTCTTGTTGCTTCTGCTGCTGTTGCTCCTTCTGCTGTTGCTTCTGCTGCTGCTCCTGCTCGCGGCGCATGGCCAGCTCCAGGTTCCAGGCCGCGTTCCCGTTGCCCGGCCTCATGCGCAGCGATCGGCGCAAGCTGTCCTCGGCCTCGCGAAAGAGCTTGGCCGCCTGCTCGTGATCGTCATCTTTGGCCTTCTGGTCGGCTTCCCGGTAGAACGCCACCCCCAGATTGTAGTAAGCGTCCGCCCGCACCTGGTCCGACGCCGGCGGCTCGGTGGCGCGCAGAAGCGCCTCGCGCGCCTCGGGCAGCTTGCCCTCGGCCATCAAAGCCAGCCCGCGGTTGAGCTGCACGCCCCCGCTCGACGGCAGCTCGCGCGCCGCCTTGTCGTAGGACTCGAGCGCGGCCGCGTGGTCCTTCTCCTTCATCTTCTTATTGCCCTGCTCGACGTTCCCGTTGGCCGAGCGCAACGGATCCCAAGCGCGGGCCGGAAGCGGAAACAGGGCCGCGGTCAGGGCGAAAACAGCTACGGGGATTGCGGAATTGAAACGCATCAGCCAATCGTCGGTTGCCGGTTGGCGTTTGTCGGTTCTCGGTCAGGGGGGTTCGATTGTCGGCTGCCGGTGGGCGGTTTTCGATGCGAAGGGGCGGTTTCGGCTTCGGGGGGGTGGTTCTGCATTTGAACGGAATCGCGCCTGCGGATCCAGGCCTCGGGCAGCAGCGACTCCAGCACCAGCAACAGAAAGCCTAGCAAAAGCGGGATGGCGTAGCGCTCCTCGTGCACGGTGATGCGCCGCGCCTCCAGCTCCTGCTGCTTCATGCGGCGCATCTCCGCGCTAATCTGCTCTACGCCCACGCTGCCGCGAGGCGCGCGGAAGTACTTGCCCCCGGTACTGCGGGCCATCTCCCTTAATATCTTCTCGTTCCCTTGGCTCAGCGAGGTCAGCACGGGATTGCCCTGCTCGTCTCTCAGGTACCCGGTCCAGGTGCCGTCATCGGCATAGGTGGGCACGGGCTCGCCGGTCCGCGAGCCGATGCCGACCACATAGAGGCGCGCTCCCAGCTGCTTCAACTGCTCGGCGGCCGCCAGCGGGTCGCCCTCGTGGTCCTCGCCGTCGGTCAGCAGGATCACCACCCGCGCGCGGTCGACCTGCTTTCCCTCGGGCGTCTTCTTGGAGGCGCTCCCGAGCAGCCGGCCGGCGGCTACCAGCGCCCGCCCGATGGCCGTTCCGCCCACCGGCATGTCGTAGGGGCCCAGATCGCGGAAGAAGAGCGCGGCGGCGGCGTAGTCCACCGTCATGGGGAATTGCATGGTCTCGCCGGCAAAGGCCACCATACCGATACGGTCGCCTCCCAGGCCGGATATGAAGTGCAACAGCTCGGCCTTGGCGCGCTCGATGCGGCTGGGCTTGACGTCGCGCGCCAGCATGCTCTTGGAAAAATCGAGCGCAACCACCACGTCCACGCCGCGCTTGCGTAGCATGCGCACGCGGCTGCCGTAAAGAGGCCGGGCCAGCGCTACGATGATGAAACAGACGCCGAGCACGAACAGCACCGCCCGCGCCGCCCTCCAGCCGGCCGGACGACCCCGGACCATGCGCCCCACCGCCTGCGCGGTGCCGAAGCGCGCGGCCGCCCGCAGCCGCCACCGCCAGCCGGCCAGCATGACCCCGATCAGAACGGGTACGGCGAGCAGGAACCAGAACATGTCCGGCCTATGCCAGCTCACGGCCACCTCCTGAGCACCAGCCCGCCCAACAGCGCTTCCAGCAGGAGCAAGAGCAACGCCGGCAGCACCAGCACCGGAAACAGCTCGGCGTAGACCCGGCCCGCGTCTTCGATCTCCGACTTCTCCAGCGCGTTGAGGATGGTATGGAAGCTGCGCTCCAGCCCCCGCCGATCGCTGACCTCGAAGCTCTGGCCGCCGGTACGGTCCGCGACCTTTTTTAACAGCTCGGGATTGATGGGGAAGCTACCCCGGTCAAAGAGCGGCCGGCCGAACAGGTCCACTCCGAGCTGCACCGGCGCCTGATCGGAGCGCCCCATCAGGATGGTGTAGATCTTCACCCCCAGGGCGCCGGCGAACTCGGCCGCCTGCACCGGGGTGACGTTGCCGCTGTTGGAGTCGCCGTCCGTGGCCAGGATCACCACCTTGCTCTTGGCCTGGGATTTTCGCAGGCGGTTGAGCGCGGTGCCGATGGCGTTGCCGATGGCCGTACCCTGGCCGTCGATCAGGTTCAATTCCAGTTCCGAGATCATCCCGCGCAGCGCCTGGTGGTCGGTGGTCAGCGGCAGAAGCGTGAAGGCGTCGCGGCCGAAGATCACCGCTCCGATGCGGTCATTGGGCCGGCGGCCGATGAAGTCGTCCACCACCTGCTTGGTGGCCGCGAAGCGGTTGGGCTCGATATCGGCCGCCTGCATGGAAAGCGAGAGGTCGAGGGTGAGCACGATGTCGATCCCCTCCACCTCGGCGCTGTCGCGGGCGTGGATGCTCTGCGGGCCGGCCAGGGCCAGGCCGAGCAGGGCCACGGCCACCACCCGCGCGCCGGTGAGAGAATCCTTGAGCCAGAGGCGAACCCCTCGGCGCCCGAGCCGGAAGAGGTCGGCGCCGCGCGACACCTGCAACCTGGGCATCCGCATCCGGTAAAGCCAGCCGCGGGCGAGCAGCACCAGAGCCGCGAAGCCCGGCAAACCCAGGGCCCAGGGCCGCTGCAGGCGGACGTTCTCGGGCCGTAGCGGCACCCCGTAGTGGACCTCTATGGCGTGGGCGATGGTGGCCGCCAGCGCGGCGCCGAAAAGCAGGGTCCAGAGCAGCGGCCCGGCCTTACGCAGCAGGCGTTTCATGGCGAGCCTCCTGTCGGCGGCCCGGACGGCGTTGTCCCTTCGGATGCTGCTGCCGACGGGGGTGCAGCGCCGGGCGCCGGAGTGCTCACCCGCACGATGTCGAGCGCCCTGCGCCAGATCCCTTCCGCCTCCTCGCCATCGGGAACCACCTTGGCGAACTTGATGAGATCACAGCGATAGAGATAAGCGGATACCTCGCTTAAAAGCTCGGCCGGCACCTGCGCGCGACGCAGGGTTTCGATCATCTCCTCCGAGGTGGTCTCCAGCCCGTCGAACACCACCTCGCCGCCGAAGAAGCGGCCGCCCAGGTACTCGCGCACCACGTCGCTGACCCGGTCTACGAACTCGGTTCCCTCTCCCTTCGACAGCATCTCCGCCTTCAGCCGCTGTAGCTCGGCGAGCTTCTGAAGCGCCACCTCCCAGGGCGGGCGGGGCGGAGGCGGCGGAGGCCCTTTGTGCGGGCGCCTCTGCCACCAGAGCGAGAACCAGAAGGCCAGGGCCGCGATCAGCACGGCCGCCAGCAGGCCGCCCCCCAGATAGAGCAGGGTGTAGTCGTCCTGCATCACCACTACCGGCTCGCTAGGCGGCTTGAGCTGGGCGTCGGGCTCGTTGCCCAGGCGCGAGCGCACACTGATGGTAAAGGGCTCGGTCTCGACGCGACCGATGGTCCCGTCCGCGGCCACCACCCGCAGCTCGACCGGATCGAGGCGCTGCTCGCCCGGCCTGAGCGCCAGCAGATCTAGGCGAAAGAGGTAGCGCTTGCGGCCCGGCTGCGCCTCGTCGATCTGCATATCCTTCTCGTGCACCTCCAGCTCGCCGAAGCCCTGGTCGGGCACGGTCACGTCGTCGCCCGGGCGCGCGTCCACGGTGATGGTCAGGGTGGCCAGCTCCCCGGTCTTCACGCCCCCGGCCGGCTCGAGCCTGACCTGGATCCCTGGACGGAGATCCGGAGGAAGCAGCGGGAAGGTTTCGAGCGGCTCGCCGGCGTCGCCCCCTCGTGTTACCGGCGCCGACGCCGGTGGCTCGGCAGCCGCCCCGGGCCTACCTTCGCTAACTTCCTTCGTCTGCCCCGGCGCCGACGCCACGTCCTTCCCCGCAGGCGCGCGCACCTCCTGTGTCCTCGTCTCGGCCGCTTCCTCCTGCCCCGCCGGCCGCGCGCCAGCCGGCGGAGGCTCCGCCAGCCTCTGGCCTGACTGGGCCAGCGCGCCTTGCGAAAAACCGACCGCGACCAATACGTGTACCACCGCCAGAACCACCCGTAGGGGCGCGCCTTGCGCCCGCCCGCCAATCGGTTTTCGGGAGGGGGCAAGACCCTCCCCTACCAGGTGCCCAACCACTTCTCGGGAGGGGGCAAGACCCTCCCCTACGGTCCGTTCGCCAGCCTTTCGCACGGACCCGATCATGCTCCGTACCTCTGCAACCGCTTCTGCCGTAACCGGAACAGATCGGCGATGGGCTTGACGTAGGGACGGTCGGTATGAACGGCCAGGTGGTCGAGCCTGAGGCGGCGAAAGAGCTGCTCGCGCGCGGCGCGCTGCCGGGCGATCATCAGCGCGTACTGCTCTCGCGTGCGCGCGTCTCCAGTGTCCACCTCGCAGAGCTCCCCGCTCTCCAGGTCCTCCACCAGCACCAGGCCGGTGTCGGCCAGCTGCTCCTCGCGCGGATCGATGATCTGCACGGGAATGAGATCGTGCTTGCGAGCGGCCACCTTGAGCTGATGCTCGTAGCCGTCCGCCACGAAATCGCTGAGCAGGAAGGCTACCACCCGTCGCCGGGTGACGTTTCCCAGAAGTCGAAGGGCGCAACCCAGGTCCGTGCCCCGGCTGGCCGGCCGCGGGTTGAGGATCTCGGCCACCACCCGCATGACGTGGCCGCTACCCTTCTTGGGAGGCACGAAGCGCTCGATGCGGTCGGTAAAGAGGATGAGCCCCACCCGGTCGTTGTTCTTGATGGCGCTGAAGGCGAGCAGCGCGGCTACCTCGGCGGCGGTCTCGTTCTTGCTCTGCGCGGCCGAGCCGAAGCTCTGGCTGGCGGACAGATCCACCAGCAGCATCACCGTCATCTCGCGTTCCTCGGTGAATACCTTGACGTATGTATCGTTCATGCGGGCGCTTACGTTCCAGTCGATGAAGCGCACGTCGTCGCCCGGCTGGTACTGCCGCACCTCGCTGAAGGCCATGCCGCGACCCTTGAAGACCGACTGGTAGCCGCCGGCCAGCTGCTCGTTGGCGAGCCGCGCGGTGAAGATCTCGATCTTGCGCAGCTTCTTGACGATCTCCCGCGGTATCATGGTTTTCTACCCGTCAAGGATCCTCGCTTGCCGGTTGTCGGAGAAGGGACGTGAAGTCGTCCCGAGAGCCGAAAACCGGCTACGGCACCTCCACCGCCTCGAAGATGCGCCGGATGATCTGTTCGCTGGTAACCTCCTCGGCCTCGGCCTCGTAGGTGCGGATGAGGCGGTGGCGCAGCACGTCCGGCCCCACGGCCTTGATGTCCTCGGGGGTGACGAAGCCGCGGTGCTTGAGGAAGGCGTGAGCGCGCGCCGCCAGGTTGAGCGCGATGGTGGCGCGCGGGGAGGCGCCGTGCGCCACCATGTCGGACAGGTCCTGAAGGCCCGCCTGCCGCGGATCGCGTGTGGCCAGCACGATCTGCAGGATGTAGTCCTTAATGCGCTCGTCCACGTAGACCTGGGCCACCACTTTACGCGCCAGCAGCAGCGCTTCCGGGGTGATCACCTTGTCCGCCTTGACCCCGCTATCCGCCGCGTCGCCTCCCGATGCCTGCTTGAGCAGGTGACCGGCCATGCGCTCCATGATCCGGCGCTCCTCCTCCGGCGCCGGATAGCTCACCTTGACGTGCAGCATGAAGCGGTCGACCTGCGCCTCGGGCAGCGGATAGGTGCCCTCGTGCTCGATGGGGTTCTGGGTGGCCATGACCATGAAGGGCTGCCCGAGGGGGAAGGTCTCCTCACCGATGGTCACCTGCCGCTCCTGCATGGCCTCTAGCAGCGCGCTCTGCACCTTGGCCGGCGCCCGGTTGATCTCGTCGGCCAGCACCAGGTTGGCGAAGATGGGCCCCTTCTTGGCCCGGAACTCGCCGGTCTGCTGGTGGTAGATGACCGTGCCCATCAGATCCGCCGGCAGCAGGTCGGGCGTGAACTGGATGCGCTGGAACCGGGCGCTGATGGTATCGCAAAGGGTGCTCACCGCCAGCGTCTTGGCCAGGCCGGGCACGCCTTCCAGCAGCACGTGCCCTCCGGTCAGCAGCCCCACCAGCAGGCGCTCTATCATCTCGCCCTGGCCCACGATGACCTTGCCCACCTCGCGGGTGACGGCGTCCACGAATGCGCTTTCCTTCTCCACCAACTCGTTTATGACCCTGACGTCGCTGTACATATGCTCCTCGCAAGCCGCTGTGACGACCCGCCCGGGCGCCGCGCCCGGACCCGAGCCGCTTTATAACGCGCTGCATCGCATACGCAACAAACGAGAGGGGGCGGGTATTTCACTCGCGATACCGGCAAATTCTGGTAGAAACCAGGCGAATCCCGGCCCCGCCCCCGCCGCTGCCATGAGCCCCCCGGAGCCCCCGCTGCAGAGCCCCATCCAGGAGAAGATCCGCTGGGCAAACCAGGCCCACCAGGGTCTCGCCGCCCGGGTGGGCAGCGACGGCCGCGCCGCCGATCTGCTCGAGCGGCTGTCGAGGGCGCTCGAGCGGTCAAGCCGGGCGGCGGCGGAAACCCGCATGGGCCAGATCTGCGGCGCTTGCGAGCTCGAGGAGGGTGGATCCTGCTGCGGGGAGGGGCTGGAAGACCGCTACGACGCGAGACTGCTACTCATCAACCGCCTGCTAGGGGTCGAGCTTCCGGAGCAGCGCCTGCTCCGGGCGCGCTGCTACTTCCTCACCCGGACCGGTTGCCTCTTGCGGGCGCGCCACGTCATCTGCGTCAACTTCCTCTGCGAGAAGCTATCGGGGAGCATCGAGCGCGACCAGCTGGCACATATCAAGGAAACAGAGGGCGAGGAGTTGGAGACACTCTTCTGGCTGCACGACAGACTGACCCGGATCATCGGGGGACGCGGTTAGCTTTTTAGCTTTTGTGCCACTACTCTTGCCAGCCGCGGTTGGGGGGGGCCGAAGCGTATACCAACCGTACAAAAGCTAAAAAGCTAACCGCGTCCCCTAATCTGCAAGCCCTGACGAACGATGGCTAGGGTCCGTGACAAAATAACTCATCCATCTTTCGGGCGGGACGGCCCCGGCTGCTGCGTGTACTCGGGTCCTTCGGACCCTGCGTATTGCCGCCGGAAACGTACAGCTTCGCGGACTAGCGCCCGCTCCGCGTTGTAAGTTTCCGACGACAACGTCTCCGATTTTTAATATACCCAATATTTCTCGTCGTCGCGCCTTGCATCCGGGGTCGTCGCGCTCCGAAATCTGATCGAGTTATTTTGTCACGGACCCTTACGGGCATACCCCGGTCGGATCGTTGCCGCCGACGGCGATCAGCCCGCCGATGTTCTCCGGGCCGACGGAGTCCAGCAGCCACTCGGCCTCGCAGCGTGCAAGCCCCTGGTTGTCCGACACGGTAAAATTCCCGCCCACCGAGCAGAGCGATCCCAGCGCGTGCAGGTTGACCAGCCTCGGGTTCTCGTAGAGCAGCACGAATCCGTTGACCGTGGTCAGGCCGTCGAGGCCCTCGAGGTCGCTCAGCCACTCGTTGGCGCGGATCTCCAGGTCGCCGCCGACCGCGGTCAGCGCGTTCAAGCCCTGCAGCCGGTCGAGCCCCGGGCTGTTGAAGATGCGCAGACCGCCGCCCAGGGTAGCGAGAGAAGCGAGCGCGGACAGGTCGCTCAAGAGCAGGTTGTTGTCCAGATAGAGGTCGCCTCCCACTTCCCGAAGACCGTTCAACCCGGACAGGCTCGCGATCTCCTGATTGGTGATGACCTCCAGGCTGCCCTCGACGGCGGTCAGGCTCTCCAGACCGGAGAGCGAGCCGAGCCAAGCATTGCCGAACAGCCTCAGATCGCCCCCTACCTCTTGCAGGCGGACCAGCGGCTGGAGCTTCTCGAGGTTCGGCGCCTCGATGACCAGGTCTCCGCTCACCCGCAGGCATCCGGTCAAGCGCCTCAAATCGCGCTCGTCGTTCACCGTGAACCCGCCGGCGGTCACGCCCTGGGGGCATACGCTGCTGAAGGCGCAATCGGAACTGCAATCGTCTCCGTCGTCCGTGTTACCGTCGTCGCAGCTCTCGCCCTCTTCGAGCACCAGGTTGCCGCAGATGGGCTCGCAGTCGTTATCGATGTTGGCGTTCGAATAGATGGAGCAACAGCCGTCGTCGTCGGCCGGCTCCTTGTCCGAGTTGCCGCAGAAGGCGTCGCAGGTATCGGCGCTGCCGTGCAGCACGTCGTCGGTGCAGGGATCGGAGTCGTCGCAGTCGGTGGGACAGAGGCCGTCGCAACTCTCGTTCCCCTCCACGATACCGTTGCCGCAGGTGGATTCGGGCGGCTGGTACCCTGCCGAGCCAGCCGGCCCGCCGCCGTCGCCCCGGCCGTTTCCACCGTTCCCTGTCCCGCCGTACGGATCGCGGTCGTCTCCGCCGCAACCCAGCAGCACCGCCACCAGAGCCGCTTTCGCCAATGCCGAAGCGTTACGGTTCATAGCCCCGGTAGATTATCGGCGGGAACGGCGGCGAAGTAAACGGAAGAGCGGTTGGCCTTACGATCTCTTAGGACTCACCGCAAAATAAACGAGACGAGACCGGGCGCGTCGGCGGAGCGCAATCGCGAGCGCGCCCGCAGGAAAAACCGCAGAGATCTCTCCCTGCGGTCGAGAGCGCTATTTCGAGGAGGAGCAACGCCGTGGATTGGGCCGTCCCGCCCGAAAGACGACAGGAGTCGCTTTTTAGACACCCTCTTACGGTTCGGTGGCGGGTACGTGACAAAATAACTCGATCAGATTTCGGAGCGCGACGGCCCCGGATGCAAGGCGCGACGACGAGAAATATTGGGTATATTAGAAAATCGGAGACGTTGTCGTCGGAAACGTACAACGCGGAGCGGGCGCTAGTCCGCGAAGCTGTACGTTTCCGGCGGCAATACGCAGGGTCCGAAGGACCCGAGTACACGCAGCAGCCGGGGCCGTCCCGCCCGAAAGATGGATGAGTTATTTTGTCACGAACCCTAAAAGGGGAGGACATCCGCGAAGACGAAGCCGTCCCGCTCCACCACCTCGCCCATGCGGATGGGAATGGACCGATCGAACATGGGGCCGGCGTGGACGAAGCTGTGAAACTCGCCGTTCTCGCCGCAGGGATCGACGCCCGCGGGAAGCTCGTCGAGCAAGGCCGCGTCATAGCTGCGCCCGGCAAAAGCGCGGTCGAGCTTGCGGGGATCGACGCAGGTGATACGCGCTTCAAGCCCGGCCTCGACCATCTGCCGGCATAGCTCATCGGTCTTCTGGCCCCAGAGGGGAAAGATGGGCTCGATGCCGGTGCCGGCGAGCTTGTCCTCGCGGTAGCGCCGTACCTCCTCCAGGTACAGGTCGCCGAAGGCCATGCAGGTGACACCCTCGGCTCTGGCGCGGCTCACGGCCTCGGCCATGGCCGCCTGGTATTGCTCGTCGGAGCAGGGGCTGGGGATCCACACCTCGACCAGCGGTAGCCCGGCGGCCGCGGCTTGCTCTTGTACCAGTTGCTCGCGCACAGCGTGCATGGCCACCCGCTCGGCCGCTCGGTTCAGGGTGCTGAGCAGCGCCACCACCTCGACCTCGTTCTTCTGCCGCAGCTGGTGGAGCGTCCAGGCCGAGTCCTTGCCGCTGCTCCAGCAGAGCCAGGTTTTTTCGCGTGTCGTCATGGGGGGGGCATAGCAGAAAACGAGAAAGGCGATCGAATTCGCGTAAACGTTCAGGCCCGGGACCATGCGGCGGCCAAGGCGCCCGAAAACCGAGCGCGCCCGCAGAGCCGCCGAGGAGCGTACCCAGGTACGTAATGAAACAGATAGACGAGAAGGCCTTCGCGGTTCGCCGCACCTGCAACTTGCCTGACCGTAAATATGGTTTTATGGTTAACGGGATGAAGACGACCATCGAGATTCCGGACGCCATCTACCGGCAGATCAAGGCGCGGGCGGCGCTTAGGGGACAGACCGTCAGGAGCTTCTTCCTGGACGCGATCAAGGCCAGACTGGCGTCGGAATCCCGGGGGAGCAGGACCGAGCCGGGGTGGCGAGCGGTCTTCGGCAAGGGCGACACGAAAGACGTGGCGGCGCTGCAATCCGAGATCGACAGGGAGTTTTCGAGGATCCGTCCGGAGGACTGGGCGTGATCCTGGACACGAATGCCGTGTCCGGCATCCTGGCCGGCGACGCGGGGCTCGCGTCGATTCTCGGATCCGCGAAACGGCACGAGCTTCCCGTCATCGTGGTCGGGGAGTACCGGTTCGGCCTGATCGGCCTGGGAAGGAGACGCGTCCGGTTGCAGACGCTCTTCGACTGTCTAGTCTCGGAGAGCGCATTGCTCGATGTCGACGAGACAACGGCGCACCACTACGCCTCGATCCGTCACGAGCTGAAAGTCGGGGGACATCCCATCCCGGAGAACGACATCTGGATCGCCGCACTCGCCCGGCAGCACGAACTGGCCGTAGTCAGCCGCGACCCGCACTTCGACGCCGTACGGGGCAATCGTCGCTACTCGTGGTAGACCCGGCGTTACCGGAAGCTGTGCACCTCGGCGCTTTGCAGGGGGAAGGCCAGGCGGGGGTCCCAGAGCCGGTCGGCGATCAGATAGACCACGCCGGGCTGGGGCGACTGGATCCTGCCGCTGACACCCAGCAACAACGCGGTGCGGCAGAGCACGCTGTTGCGCTTGAAGGTGGGGTGCCAGACCACCAGGTTCACGAAGCCGGTCTCGTCCTCCAGCGTGTAGAAGGTTACCCGGCTCTTGGTGGCGGGCTGCTGACGGCAGATGACCAGCCCCACGTAGCGGGCGGTAGAGGCGTCGGGCAGGGAGTTGAGGGTCTTTGCATCTGGTATGCCGCGGCGGCTGAGCTCGCCGCGGATGAGCTGAAGCGGATGCCCCCGGGTGGAGCAGCGGCTGGTGCGGTAGTCCCAGAAGATCTGCTCGGGGAGCCGGAGTTGGGGAAAACCGGGCGGCTGCTGTTCCGTGCGGGGCGGGGACAGCGGCAGGGTGTCCCCAAGCCGCCGGGCGAGGGCCCGCACCTCGAACAGCGCGTCGCGGCGCGGCAAGCCGAAGCAGTCAAAGGCGCCGGCCTGGGCCAGGCGGCCGAGCGAGCGGGCCCCGAGGCCCGAGCGGCGCGCGAAGTCCTCCAGATCCCGGTAACGACCCGGACCGGGCGCCCGTTCCAGGGCCTGCTGGTCGTGGACGCTCATCCCCTTGACGTATCCCAGGCCCAGCCGCACCGCGTGCGCGCGCCGCCGGCCGCAGCCGCCGGCTGCATCCAGCGGCTCCAGGCTGCAGTGCCAGCCGCTCTGCTGCGCGTCGATGGGCCGCACTTCCACGCCTCCCCGCCGGGCGTTCTCCACGATGGTGGCGGGCGAGTAGAAACCCATGGGCTGGCAGTTGAGCAGCGCGCAGGTGAAGGCGGCCGGGTGGTGGCGCTTGAGCCAGGCGGTGGCGTAGACGATGACGGCGAAGCTGGCGGCGTGGCTCTCCGGGAAGCCGTACTCGCCGAAGCCCCGGATCTGGGAGAAAATACGCTCTGCAAATTCGATCGGTATGCCCTTGGCCGCCATGCGCTGGATCAGCCGCTCGCGATGCTGCTCGATGCGGCCCGAGCTGCGCCAGGCCGACATGTCGCGGCGCAGCTGGTCGGCCTCGCCCGGGGTATAGTCAGCGGCCACCACCGCGATCTTCATCACCTGCTCCTGAAAGATGGGCACCCCCAGAGTCTTCTTCAGGATGCGCTCCAGGCTGGGGTGGGGGTACTCGACCTGTTGCAGGCGGTTGCGCCGGTTCAGGTAGGGGTGGACCATGTCGCCCTGGATGGGACCGGGGCGCACGATGGCCACCTCCATCACCAGGTCGTAGAAGGTGGCGGGTTTCAGGCGCGGCAGCATGCTCATCTGGGCGCGGGACTCGATCTGGAAGACGCCCACGGTGTCGGCGGCGGAGATCATGCGGTAGGTCTCCGGGTCCTCCTGGGGGATGGTGCCCAGCTGCAGATCCACGCCCTGGTGCTCCCGCACCAGATCCAGGCACTGGTGGACCTGGCTCAGCGCCCCCAGGCCCAAGAGGTCCACCTTGAACAGCCCCAGCTCCTCGATGGCGTACTTGTCCCACTGGATGACGGTGCGGTCGGGCATGGTCGCCGGCTCGATGGGCACGATGCTGTCCACCGGCTCGTGCCCCAGCAAAAAGCCGCCCGGATGGATGGAGAGGTGGCGGGGGAAGCGGCGGATCTCGCCGGCCAGGCGCAACAGATGGCGGAAGGCCTTTGCCCCGGTGTCGAAGCCGGCCTGTTTCAGCATAGATTCGTCAAAGTCTACCAGGTAGCTGCCCAGCAGCCCGGAGAGCCGGTCCAGGGTGCCGGGCGGCAGGCCCAGCGCCTTGCCTACTTCCCTGACAGCCGAGCGGGTGCGGTAGCGGACGAAGTTGGCCACCATGGCCGCGTGGCGCCTTCCATATCTCTTGTAAACGAACTGGATGACCTCCTCGCGGCGGCGGTGCTCGATGTCCAGATCGATGTCGGGCGGCTCGGCGCGCTCGCGGCTGATAAAGCGCTCGAAGAGCAGGTCGAGCTTGACCGGGTCCACGGCGGTGATGCCCAAACAGTAGCAGACGGCGCTGTTGGCCGCGCTGCCGCGCCCCTGGCAGAGGATGTTCTGCTGCCGGCAGAACTGCACGATCTCCCAGATGGTCAGGAAGTAGCCGCCGTAGTCCAGCTCGTGAATGAGCTCCAGCTCCCTCTCGAGCTGGCCGAGCACGCCGGCCGGGATCTGACCGTCGTAGCGCTGGCGGGCACCCTGCAGGGTAAGCTCGCGCAGCCAGTCGCTCTCGCTCTTACCGCCGGGGCGACCCTCGGCCGGATAGCGATAGCGGAGGGAGCAGAGCGAGAAATCGCAGCGCGCGGCCACCTCCAGCGTGCGGCCGAGCGAGGCCGGGTCGTCCGCAAAGAGCCGCCGCATGGCCGCCAGCGGCTTGAGCGCATGCTCGGCATTGGGACGGAGGTGCCTGCCGATGGCCGACAGCGTGGTGCCGCGGCGGATGCAGCAGAGCACGTCGTGCAGATCCTGCCGCTCGGGCCGATGGTAGAGCACGCGGTTGCCGGCCACGGTGGGCACGCCCAGCCGGCAGGCCCGCTGGCGCAGCGCTTCTTCCGCCGGCCGTTCCTCGGCGAGCAAGTGGCGGGTATAAATGGCGTAAAGCCGGTCGCCGAACGATTCCAGCAGACCGGGCAACAGCTCGGGGTGCGGGCTGAGCGCCAGCAGGCCCCGGCCGCTGCTGCAGACCTCTTGCAGGGTCAACAGCGAGCTACCCTTCTCGCACCTGAGCCGCCCGATGCTGATCAGGCGGCAGAGGTTGCCGTACCCCTCGCGGTCCGCGGCCAGCAGCAGCAGCCGTCTGTCCGGCGTATCGGCCCGTTCGAGCTCGCCCAGGGTAAGCTCGGCGCCGAGCAGGAGCTTCATGCCGAGCTGCCGCGCGCGTGCGTGGGCCTGAACCAGGCCGTACACGCCGTCGCGATCGGTGAGCGCCAGGCCCGGCAGGGCTAGGGCGTGGGCCTGGTCGACCAGCTCCTCCGGGTGGCTGGCCCCCCGCAGAAAGCTGAAGTTCGAATTGACCCAGAGCGGCACGTAGCCACGTTGCATCACGGCCCCCCTCCGGTACATAGGGGCGAGTCTTGCGCCCGCCATGATCGATATGCCGTACAAGGGAGGGGGCAAGCCCCTCCCCTACGCAATGACTGACGCCTTCGCGGAAAGAAGGCCACCAGGTCACCCCACCGTTCCCTGTAGCACCCAGCAGCGCCGCGGAGCGTCGTGGTAGAGCCAGAGGATCTCCCCGGCCGCGGTTTCCACGAAGTAGTAGTCACGCTGCACCCGGCGGTGCCACCAGCCCCCGGCCAGCCGATAGGGGCCGAACATGCGATCGGCGATGCCGTGACTTCCCAGCAGCAGCTCTCCCCTGGCGCCCCGGCGCGCGGGCAGCACGATGCGCCGGCCGAAGAGCCGCCGCACCAGCGGGATGTCGTCGCCCTGCACCATCGAGCCGGGCGGGCGGACCTCGGCCACCGGCTCCCAGCCAAAGCCGGCCTCGGGAAGATGGGCGCTGCGAAGCCGCGCCCGGGTGACCGCCTCCGGGCCAAAGGCCGCCCGGACCCGGCTGAGCGCCCGGGCGGCCGCTTCCAGGTCCCGGCGCTCGGGGGCGAGCCCGAGAGCGAGCTGCCGGGGATGGACCTCGATCGCCTCGAGCTCGATCTCGATCTGCTCCACGGGCGCGCCCAGCTCGATATCCTGCAGGCGCAGGCGGACCAGATCCACCACCAAGGCCACGTCCAGGGTGGGCGCGGCGGTCTGCAGCCGCTGCTCGAGCGGCGGCGCGTGGTCGAGCCGCAATACGATCTGCAAGTTCGTGATGGCCCTGCCCTGCGCGCCGAGCTGGCCCACCAGCTGCTGCAGCATGCCCCTGACGGCGAAAAGCAAGCGGCTGCGGTCGTCGTCGGGGGGCTCGACCTCGCGCTGCAACCGGATGGGCCCGGGCGGCTGGCGCCCCTCGACCCGCCCCGGCTCCCCTCCGGCCGCCGCCTGCAGCAGCAGGGCGGCCTGGGGGCCGTAGCGGAGCAGCAGATCGGTGGGACGCAGCTTCAATAACTTATCCAGCGTATCCACACCCAGCAGCGCCAGCTCCTCGGCCAGCTCCGGCTCGAGCTCCAGGTTCCGCAACCCGACCCCGCCGGCCAGGCGCCTCTCCTCTTCGGGGTCGCGCAGCACCAGCACGCGCCGGGCGCCGCCGGCCAGGGCCAGGGCCAGCAGGCGGTTGAAGCCCACCACCACCACCACCACCCATCCGCGCCCGAGAAGCTCCCGGCGCACGCGCTCCGCCCAGCGCTGGTGGTCGAAGAATAGCCCCTGCAGACCAGAGGGGTCGAGCCAGAAGACGCCCGGGCGCCCGGCATCCGGCTCGACCGCGGGCGAGTAGCCGAGCAGCGCCTGGAAGATCTCCTCGACCGCGGCGCGCAACTCTTCCCCGGCAACCGCCGCCGCCTGCAGATCGTCGCAGAGACTGCTGGCCTGTCCCAGCCGCATGCCCCGGCGAATGCCCGCGCGGCGGGCGCGGCGGTTGAGATGGAGCACGAGCGAGAGGGGACGCTCGCTCTCGGCCACCACCAGGGGGCGCTCGCGCCAGGCAGGCTTCTGGCGCAGCACCAGCTGCAGGGGCAGAGCCGGCACCCGTAGACAACCGATCCTGGCAAGACCCGGTTCCATCGCCTTTTACTCGATCTATTCCAGCCCCCAGGGGCCCCGCCGGCCCCGCCCGGCCCCCTCCAGCGCGACCCCCGGCTTGTTGCGCAACACGCGGGACTTGATGGCGAACAGCCCCTCGCCCACCCGCACGCGCGCGGGCTGCACCCGCAAGGCGACCAGGGGGCCCAGCGACTCACCGCCCGGGGGCGTCCCGGTGAGGCAGACCACGCGGCTCTGGTGCTCGCGGGCCAGGCCCAGCAGCCTTCCCTGCCAGGAGGCGCCCCTACGCCAGGGGGTGACAGCGGCGGGGCGATAACCCGCTGCTGTCATCTCGACCGCTGCTGTCATCTCGACCGAAGGGAGAGATCTCCGTACACCATCGCGCGCTTCGAGATTTCTCGCTGCGCTCGAAATGACAGGGGAGGCGCTCGAAACGAGAGGGGACACCGGCGCCGTCGGAACGGGCTCGATCAGGTCGAGCACCACCAGCCCGAAGCCGCCCGAGCGCAGCAGCAACTCCGCCGCCCGGGGCGCGCCGTAGGGGCCCGCGCCGGCCGGCACGTGGATGACGATCAGGCTGTCCAGGTCCACCCGGGCGTCGTGCAGATCGGGCGGGAACAGCGGCCCGCCCGCAGGCTGCACCCAGGCCGCGGTCTCGCCCTCGGCCTGGACCTGGCGCACGATATCCACGGCCAGGGTGAGCCCGGCCGTATCGCCCTGCCCAGAGATCTCCACCAGCCTGCCGACAGCCGCGGTTGCCACCCGCTCGGCCAGGTCGATCGGCGCCTCGACCGCTGGTCTGTGAAGTACTCTGGGAACGCTTGCAGCGAGCTTTAGCACCTGGCCTGCCATGGCGAGCACTCCAGTATGCTAAACACACGTTCAGCTGTCAACAAAACCGTCACCCTGAGAAACCTCCAGATCCAGGGATAAAACTGAATTTATTGACAGTTTTGCTGCTATATGCTACATTTGTAGTAATATGAATAAGATAATGGGGAATCAGCATGGCAAGTCCACTGAGACTCAGCGCTGAGTTGGTCGAGGCCGCAGAAAGGGCCGGGCTGGTCCAGAAGCGCTCGGTTCCCAAGCAGATCGAATTCTGGGCGACCCTGGGTCGGGCACTGGAAAAAGTCATCGATCACGCCGATGTCTATGCCGTCACCCAGGGTCTGAAGAAGATCCGCGTCGAGCCGGTCGACTCGGTTTCCGTCCGGCCGGAGGAGGTCTTCGATGCCCTGGAAAAGAGCCGGAACGACGGCTCGCTGGCGGCAAAGGTCACCGGGGCGCCCGTCTACTACGAGGCGAGCCAAAGGCGACCCGGTCTGCTCGACCAGGTCGACAAAGCCACGGGCGAGCGCCGCACCGGGCGTTTTCATAACGGCGATTTCCAGGTGCTCCCGGAATGAGCGATGCCGGATAAACAGCTCTGGCTCCTGGCTGGCGGCAACGGCTCCGGCAAGTCGACCTTCTACCGGACCGCGCTGGCTCCCAGGGGGATCAAGCTCGTAAGTGCCGACCTCATCGCTCGGCTCATCGATCCGGGTCACCCCGAAGCCGTGGGTTACCAGGCCGCCGCCATCGTCGAGGAGATCCGGACCGCGCTGCTGCGTCAGGGGACGAGCTTTTGCTTCGAGACGGTATTCTCCCACCGCTCCAAGATCGATTTCGTCGCCTCGGCCAAGGCTCTCGGCTACCAGGTGGTCCTGGTCTACTTCCACCTGCAAACACCCGAGCTCAACCAGGCCCGGGTACGGCAGCGCGTCTCCGAGGGAGGTCACGACGTGCCGCCCGACAAGATCCGCTCGCGCATCCCCCGCACCATGCAAAACGTAGCCGCCGCGCTACTCCTGGCGGACGAGGCCAGGTTGCTAGACAACTCCCTGCGCGACGACCCCTTTCGACAGGTCGCCGTCCTCCGACAGGGTGCATGGGTCCAGCTGGTCGATCCGTTGCCCGGATGGGCTCGAGAGATGATCGCCGCTTCAGGCGCTTCCAAATAATGTAAATACTGTAGCAACGTCCCCTTAATACTTAATACGAGGCGCTCCAGGGCAGGTCTACGCGGCTGAAGGCGAGCAGGGTGGCCGAGGCGTGCACCAGCAATCCGGCCGCGATAAAGATGGCCGGGTAGCCGGTGTGACCGACCGCCAGCGATAGCACCCAGACGCTCGTGGCGAATCCTGCCGAGAAGGCGCCGCCGAAGAAGCTCATCACCCGGCCGCGCGCACCCGAGGGCGCCACCGAGACCGCCAGCGCGTTCAGCGCCGGGTAGAAGAGGCCGTGCGCCAGCCCCAGGGCGACGCCCAGCGCCTCCAGCATACCCGGACGCAGCCCGGCCATGGCCACCGCCGCGCTGCCGTACAGCACCAGCGCCACCACCGAGATCTTGAGCCGGCCGAAGCGGTCGGCCAACCCGCCCAGGAAGATGCGGGCCGCGAGCGCCGCGGCGGTGAAGCCCAGGAAAAAGCCGCTCACCCGGTCGATGCCGAGCGAGAGCGCAAAGGGCTGGTAAAAGGTCAGGATGGTCCCGAAGGCCGATCCGGCCATGGTCGCTGCCACCAGTATCGGGGCCAGCCGCCGCAGCGGAAGGACCGCGGGCTCGGCCGCGCCAGGCGCGCTATCGTCGCGGTACCCGGGCTCGACCAACGCGAAAGCGAGCGCGAAGGAGAGCGCGCTGGCCGCCGCGGAGCAGAGAAAGACCGGCGCCCAACCGCTGCTCTCCGCCACCGGCTCGAGCAGGTTGGGAGCCAGCCCGTTGGTGACGAGCATGGCGGCCCCGAACACGCCGAGCGCGCGGCCCAGGCGGGCGGGCGGAGCCAGGTCCGCGACCAGGGTGGCCATGGCGTTGAAGCCGACGGTAAAGGCGATCCCCTGCAACCCGCGCAGCAGGTACAGCAGCGGCCCGACCCGGTCGACCAGCAGAAAGGCCAGGGCGCTCAGCGACATGAGCGCGGTGCCCAAAGCCACGAAACGCTTGCGGCCGAAGCGGTCGATATAGGCACCGACCATGGGAGTCACGCATACGCTGACCAGGCCGAACATGGCCGTGACCTGGCCGATGGTCCCGGCATCGGCGCCTAACTCCACGGCCATGAACTTGGGCAGGATGAAGAAGGTCGAGAACCCGAAGCCAAAGGCGAGCTGCACCAGCAGCACCAGCACGAAACGCCCGGTGAACAGGGGCTGCTCGCACGCACTGCTGGGAGCCGCATCGAGCCGTTCGGCTCTACCGGCTGGGTTGGTACTGGAGAGGACTTGCATGGCTCGCTCCTGGTTGCGCTCCGGCCGGGGGAAAGGAGCAAGCGGGCTGGGCCTCTGTCCTTTCGCCGCCGGCGTTCGCGGTCGAAGGACAGTGGCTGAGGTCTAGTTAGGGACCGAACCGCCCTTCTCCCGCTCTCGCGAGACGGGATACCGGCTTCCACGTACCCCAGATCGGAATCAGGGCACTGGCGCAGCCGGCTACGGTATGTGAGCGGTTCGACATCATGCGCGTTAGTGTATTCCGGATTCCGTGACGCGCAACCGGCCCCTACCCCTTTTTTCTGCGGCTCGGACGCCGGCCGCTCGCGACCCGGGAGGCGAGCGGTACCGGCAGCCCCACCCCGGCTCCCGGTGCCGCAGAACCGGCGCCCCGGTTCTGGCCGTTGGCGAGATCACGGCCAGAAGGCCGCAGCAGCGAACACGGGGTAGACCGCTGTCCGATAACATCCCACACGTCTCCACCGAGAGAGAGACTTTTTATCTATCTATTCCGAAAAACAATTGCCAGGATCCGGCCGCTCTGTAATAATACGAAGAGGCTGGCGCGTATAACAGTCTTGACGTCACACCTTTAGACGGGATTCGCACCTAAGCGGAAAAGGAGCGCATCCCGCGCACCATAGCTTACCCGGTAGTACACGGTTAGAGAGATATAGTTACCAATTTTTCGCGAACCGACCCTCGCTCTGGCGAAGCAGGCCGACCGCTCTCCTGTTTGGTGGAATTCGGTTTTCCGGTTCCAGCGTCAAGCCTGATCCGGAGTTGGGCGTGACGACGGCGTTCGCGCCGTGAATACGAGGTGTCACGATGGCATACAAAAAGTCACCAGCGGTATTTCTCGGAGCTCTTGTTCTAGGTTGTTCCTCGTTGCTAGTCGCACAGGATAAGATGCCGGTTTTCTCGGGAGACGGAGAGGTTACGGAGTTGGTCGAAGCTGACCGAGGCGCCGTCTTCGATATCGGGGGCGGAATGGTAATCGTCATTCCGGCCGGCATCGATATCAGCGATGTCTTTACCTACCAGAAGACGACCGAGCGGCCGAGCTCGTCTCAGATCGACCGCGATTTTACCCGACACGGGCCGACGACGATCTTCGACGTGGCCGTGGTGGCGAAAGATGAGCCGATCCGGGTCGGTCTGGGCACGAAGCGGCCCGCGCACAAGAGGGGACAGCGGTTCGTCTTGGCAGCGGAGTATTCAGGCGAGTGCGACGCGAAACATGCCAGATACGAGCTAGAAGACGGAACCTGCTCGCACTGGCTGATCGTGGAGACGGAATACGAAGAGGACAACAAGCGCATGGTCGGCAAGCTCGAGCGTACCTACGGTTATCGCCTTCAATTCGGCTGGATGCCGGAGTAGAGGTCGGGGGGGTTACCGGTACGAGCGTTGACCGCTCGCGACCCCGGACGCTATCTGCTCCAGCAGCTGTACCGCCCCACCCAGCAAACCGAAACGCTCGTCCTTGGTCTGGCCGTGGTAGTAGCGGTAGTAGATCTGCTGGGCGATCACGGCCAGGCGGAAGAGGCCGAAGCAGTAGTAGTAGTCGAAACCGTCGACGGCCCTGCCGGTGATCTGCCCGTATAGGTCGACCTGCTCGCCCCGGGTGAGCATGCCCGGCAGGTGGGTGGGCATCCGGCGCAGCAGCTGCACCTCGTCCGGGTCGTCGGGCTGCACCCAGTAGGCCAGCGAGCTTCCCAGGTCCATCAGCGGATCTCCGATGGTGGCCATCTCCCAGTCCAGGATGCCGATGATGCGCTGCGGGTCGGCCGGGTCGAGCACGGCGTTGTCCAGCTTGTAGTCGTTGTGGATCACCGCGCCCTGGGGGCTGTCGGGCGGCATCCGGTCGGCCAGCCATTTCATGACGTCCTCGAAATCGGGCACGTCGGGCGTGCGGGCATCGCGATAGCGCCGGCTCCAGCCCTGAACCTGGCGCCGCACGTACCCCTCGGGCTTGCCGAACCCCTGAAGCCCGACCGCGCGATAGTCGATGGCGTGTAGCTCGCAGAAGGTCTTGACCAGGTTCTCGCTCAGCCGGCGCGTCTGCTCGGGCGAGAGGGTGAGCCCGGGCGGCAGCTCCTCGTGCAGGATGATACCGTTCATGCGCTCCATCACGAAGAAAGAGCTGCCCATCACCGACTCGTCCTGGCAGAAGCAGAGCGCACGCGGGCAATAGGGGAAGACCGATCTGAGCGCGGTCAGCACCCGGTGCTCGCGCGACATGTCGTGAGCGGTGGCCGCCTTCTTGCCCAGCGGCGGGCGGCGCAGCACCAGCTCCCGCTCGCCCACCGTCACCAGGTAGGTGAGGTTGGAGTAGCCGCTGGGGAACTTGCGGATATCGATCTCGCCCTCGACGCCGTCGATGGCGCCCTGCAGGTATTGCAGCAGCCGCTGTGCGTCCAGCTCCTCGCCGGGCGGCGGCGGGACCGAGGGGTCTACGGGTTCGAACCGTTCGCTGCTCATCTATTTCACCTCTTTACGAGGGCATTTCCGCCTCGCGCGCCCGGAAACGCCCGACGCGAGCCGCGCTATCCGATCCTCAGAGGTACTTCTTGACCTCCATGCGCGCAACCACGCCGCGGTGCACCTCGTCCGGGCCGTCGGCGATGCGCAGCACGCGGGCCATGGCCATCAACATGTTCAGCTCAGGGTCGGCCACGCCCTCGCCGCCGTGGATCTGGATGGCCGCGTCGACCACCATCTGCAGCACGTTGGGCGCCACCACCTTGATGGCGCACACGTCGGACAGCGCACCGAACACGCCGTGCTTGTCCAGCGCCCAGGCCGCCTTGAGCGTGTACAGGCGCGCCTGCTCGATGGCCATGCGGCAGTTGGCGATGATCTCGCGGTTGCCGCCCAGGTTGGCCAGCGGCTTGCCAAAGGCCACCCGGTCCACCGCCCGGCGGCAGAGCCGCTCCAGCGCCACCTCGGCCGCGCCGATGGTGCGCATGCAGTGGTGGATGCGGCCCGGCCCCAGCCGCCCTTGAGCTATCTCGAAGCCGCGACCGGGACCTGCGATGAAGGCGCTGGCCGGCAGGTGCACGTCGTCGAACAGGATCTCGCCGTGGCCGTGCGGCTCGGCCAGGTGGCCGAAGACCGGGACCATGCGCAGGATCTTGACGCCGGGGGTGTCGAGCGGCACCAGCACCATGGAGTGGCGGCTGTGGCGCTCGGCGTTGGGATCGGTCACGCCCATGAAGATGACGAACTTGCAGCGCGGATCGCCCGCCCCGCTGGTCCACCACTTGTGACCGTTCAGCACTACCTCGTCGCCTACCACCTCGGCCGTGGCGCGCATGTTGGTGGCGTCGCTCGAGGCCACCGCGGGCTCGGTCATGGCAAAGCCGGAACGGATCTCACCTTCCAGCAATGGCTTCAGCCACTTCTGTTTCTGCTCCTCGCTGCCGTAGCGCACCAGTACCTCGGCGTTGCCGGTGTCGGGCGCGGCGCAGTTAAAGACCTCCGGGGCGATGAAGCAGCGTCCCATGATCTCGGCCAGCGGCGCGTAGTCGCGGTTATCCAGCCCCGCCCCCAGGTCGCTCTCGGGTAAAAAGAGGTTCCACAAGCCCAGCGACTTGGCCTCGGCCTTGAGCTCCTCCATGATGGGCGGGATGCGCCACTGGCGGAAATCCGAGCTGTGGGACAGCTGCTCGTAATAAACCTTTTCGTTGGGCCGGATGCGCTCGCGCACGAAGCGCTCCACCACAGGGATGAGCGCCTGGGCGCGTTCGGAATGGTCGAAATCCATGGCTTGTATCCTCCGCTGGTCTGTGGGCCGCCCCGACCCCGCCGCCACCAGAAAAAGGGGGGGATCGCGAAGCTCGTTAACCGGGATACACGCGCCGGGCGGTAAAAGCTACGCATTCCGGGTTGAGCAGAGTTATCATTTCGTGTCGCCATGAGGCTACCGCTGCAGAGCGAGCTGGTCCCGCCCTACATCGACGGATTCGCCGTGCGCACCGATCTGCGGGTGAGCCGTTTTTCCGCGGTCGGGCGCGATCCGGGCGCGGCGCGCGGCGCGGCCGAGCACAGCCGCGCCGAGCTGGAGCTGAGCCTGGCGCTCTGCGGTCACGCGCATATCTTGATCGGGGAGCAGCGCGTCACCGTCGAGCCGCAGCAGATGCTCTGGCTGCGCCCGCGCCAGAACCGGCTGGTCATCGACACCTCCGGGGATTTCCTGGCCTGGGTGCTCGCCTTTCGGCCGCGCCTGGTACGACGGGTCTGCACCTCGACCGCCAGCGCGCCGCTGCGACAGCAGGGAGAGGGCGAGCTGTTGCTGCGCCGCATCGCCCGCCCCGAGCACCTGGCGCTGTGCCGGCTGTTCGAGTCGCTGCCGGTCGGCCAGGGCCGCGACGTGTTCAACGCCGGGCTGGGCTACTCCCTGGCGCGCGCCTGGCTCGCCTTTTTGCGCGCCGAGCCCGGCTTTGCCTCGGCAGAGCTGCACCCTGCGGTACGCAAGGCGGCCTGGCTGCTGCGCGACGGCAACACCGAGCTCGGCAACGCCGAGCTGGGAACGCGGGTGAGCCTGAGCGCCCACCGGCTGTCGCGCCTGTTCAAGCAGCAGATGGGCACGACCCTGGTGGAGTTCCGCAACCGCCAGCGTCTGCAACGGGTGCTTGCCGACCTGGGAGAGGGTGAGCCGCGCAACCTGCTCGCTCTGGCCCTCGACGCCGGATTCGGGAGCTATGCCCAGTTCCACCGCGTATTCAAGCGCCTCATGGGCTGCTCGCCGTCGCAGTACCGGAAGCGGAGATTCGGGGCCGGCGGGTAAAACGGCGGAGCGAAACCGCGGCGGATGGTCGTACGCGGGGTCACCGGAACCGCGCGATCGACGCGTTCGGGAAACCCTCGCTCGGGAATGCCTCGGGAGGAGACGCGGGCGCGCGGTTCCGGTGACCCGGAGGGGGCACGAAGGGGCGGTCAGTGGTGGAAGAGCCTGAGGCCGGTGTGAGCCATGCTGATGCCGTACTGCTCGCAGGCCTGGGTCACGTCGTCGTCGCGCACCGAGCCGCCGGGCTGGGCGATGAACTTCACCCCGTGCTTGGCCGCGTGGTCGATGTTGTCGCGGAAAGGCAGAAAGCCGTCCGAGGCCATGCAGACGCCGGTCAGCCGCTCGGCGATCCACTTCTTCTTCTCCTGCTCGTCTAGCAGCTGAAGCGGCTGGTCGAGCGCGGCTTGCAGGGCCTCCAGCTCCAGCGGCACCAGGTCGCCCTCGATGTAGCGCACGCGGAAGTTGATCCGCTCCTGGCGCTTGACCTCCGGCTTGAACTTGAGACCGAGCACGCCGGGATGGCGTCCCAGGTGCCAGACGTCGGCCTTGCCCCCGGCCAGCTTGGTGCAGTCCACCCGCGACTGCTGTCCGGCACCGATACCGATCATCTGGCCGTCCAGGGCATATCCCACCGAATTGGACTGGGTGTACTTGATGGTGGTGAGCGCCAGCACCAGGTCGCGCTTAGCCTCCTCGGTGAGCTGGCCGCAGACGACCTTCTCCAGGTGCGATTGCCTGACCACCTCGCTGTTGCGGCTCTGGCTGAGCTTCATGCCGAACACCTCGCGGCTTTCGACCTCGGGTGGGCGGAACTCGGTGGAAGCCTGCAGAATGATGAAGCTCTCCCGCTTCTTGCCGGCCAGGATCTTGAAGGCCTCGGGATCATAGCCGGGGGCCACGATGCCGTCCGAGACCAGGGTCTTGAGGAACTCGGCGGTGGGCGCGTCTACCGGATCGGATACGGCGACGAAATCGCCGAAGCTGCTCTTGGGATCGGCCCCGCGCGCCCGGATATAGGCGGTGGCCACCGGAGTGAGCTCCACGCCCTGCACCTCGTAGAGGCGGGCCAGATCCTCGCTCAGCGGCACGGCCAGCCCGGCTCCGGCCGGGGATACGTGCTTGAAGCTGGCGGCGGCCGGAAGCCCGAGCGCTTGCTTGACCTCGGAGACCAGCTGCCAGGCGTTGAGCGCGTCCAGCAGGTTGATGTAGCCCGGCTTGCCGTTGCGCACCTCGAAGGGCGGGTTTTTCGGGTCGATGGGCTCGGCCGAGGCCGTCTTCTGGTTGGGGTTACATCCGTACTTGAGCTGCATGTTCTTCCTCGTATCGTTTGCCTATTCTATTCCCTACTCTCGTTGGGCTTGCCCAGCGTACGCACGAAGATAGCGTCACCGGTGGCGATGGTCTTGCCCTGCTCGTCGCTGACCGTGCTCTCGCCGTGGATGATCCGCTTGCCCGGATGGGTGATGCGTGACTGGCAGGTCATCGCTCCCTGCCTGAGCGGCCTCAGGTACTTGACCCTGAGCTCCACCGAGGAAAGCGTCCCCCTGGTCTCGCGCACCTGCTGGTAGGAGTCGGTCATCAGCAGGGCCTGGGTGATGCCGGCGTCGATCAGGGTAGCGATCACCCCGCCGTGCACGCTCCCGTCCGGGTTGGCCAGATCGGGCCGAAAGACCACCCGGCAGATGGAGCGGCCGGGCTCGATCTCGAGCAGCTCGAAGCCGAACAGCCGATAGAAGGGGAAGCTCGCCGCAAACTGCTCGAGCTTGAGCCTGAGCTTGTCCGGATCGCGTTGCTGGTCCATGGGCGCTCACCTGAGGGGCGGCCATTGCTACCACGACCCGCGGCCGGCGGGCCAGCGATTTTACGCGGCAGTACCGGGTCAGCGGAACCCGTCCGGGGTGGTCGGATCGTCTGGAAAACGCTGCACGATCGCCTCCATGCGCGTCAAAAGCTCCCGGCTGTAGAGGCGGCCGACCATCTTGTCCCGCAGCTTTTTGCCCGCCTGCAACCAGGACGGTACGTCCTCGAAGGGAACCGGTACCAATCCCCGCTTCAGCAGCCGCTTATAGATGGTCTCGTCCAGATCCCGCGCGAAGTCCTGTAGCTCGGTCCGGTCCTCCTTGGCCATCTGCAACATGGCCTGCCGGTCCCGCGCGTCCAGCGCATCCCAGAATCCCCGCCGCAGGATGAAGGCGCCCTGCAGCAGGCCGACCGGCCGGGAGACGTACTTGGTATGCGTGTGCCAGCGCAGCAGGGTGGCGGTCAGCGCCGAGCCCCAGACCACCTCGATCAGCCCGGTCTGCAGCGCCGAGTAGACGTCGATCAGCCCCACCGGTACCCCCTTGCAGCCCACGATGTTGTAGAACTCCTTGAGAAGCGGGCTCTCCACGTAGACCCAGGGGCGCTGCGCCCGAAAGTCCTTCATCCTGCGGATGGGCTTTACAGAGAATATCCGCAGCGTCCCGATATCCCCCCACCCCAGTATCTTGAAGCCCTTCTGGTAGGCGATCTGGTTGAATTCAGGCGTGAGCTCGTCCCGCACTGCATCGATCTGCTTGTAGGTGGTGAAGGTGTTGGGCGCTCCCAGCACCATGGCCTGGGGCACGAACTGCCGGATGATCTCCAGCCCCATGTAGGAGGCATCCACCTGCCCCACCCGCATCTTGCGCAGCACGGTCTTCTCGTCGCCCGCCGCCCCGCTCCAGTAGACGCGGGCGGTGACCCGGCCCTCGGTTCGCTCCTGAAGCCGCTTGACGGCCTTCTTGGCCTGCCGCCTCGACCTGCCCGACGGGGGCACCAGCGTGGCGAACTTGAGCACGAGCTTCTTCTCGCCGGCCTGCGCCACCTGCCCGCCGGCGCCGGGAAGCGCACAGCAGGCCAGCGCCAGCAGGAGAGCAACGCCTCTTTGCGCCGCTATCGGAGAGCGAAAAACCATGCCCTTCAGTAGTGATAGCCCAGATCGACCGTGCCGCTATCATTAATACTGTCGGTACGGGTAGTCCGGTTTTCCAGCCCCAAGTTGGCGGCCGTGTCGTTGCCCGCGTCGATGCAAGGGCTGTCGCCCGGCTGCCCGGCCGCGTCCTCGCTCAGGTAGTAGTCGCCGTCGGGCCCGGTGGCGAAGAGCGGATCAGCGTCCAGATTGCCCGAGCCGCTGCCCCAGCCGGCCTGGATGTCGGTCGAGTTCACGCCCGCGGTGGCGGGGTAGACCTGGGGATCACCTGCGGTAGCGGTATTATCCCAGAAGATGGAGTTCACCACGCTGGTGGTCGCCGCTCCCCAGACACCCCCGCCATAGGTCGAGGTGGCCCGGTTGCCCGCGAAGGTGCAGTTCGTGTAGGTATCGCCGCCCGAATCGGCGAACACCCCGCCCCCGCCCGAGCCCGTATTGTTGGCGAATAGGCAGTTGGCGCAGGACAGGCCCGTGCCCACCACGCGCAGAGCGCCCCCCACGTAAGCCGCACCCGAATCGTTATCGGTGAAAACGCTGTCGGTAAAGGTCATGGCTCCGGTGACGTAGACGGCGCCGCCTTCGAAAGTCCCGGTGTTGTCCGCGAAAACGCATCTCGAGCAGGTGGAGCCGCCGACTGTCAGGCGAAGCGCACCGGCATGCGACGCGGTCGACGAGTTATTACGGAAGCTGCAGTTGGTAAAGGAGATGGATGTGCTGCTGTAGATCGCTCCCCCCGAGGTGCCCTGGTTGCCTTCGAACAGGCTGTCGATGACCTGCAGACCGCTGCCGCCGGTCAGCACCCGCATGGCGCCGCCCGCACCGGTGGCGCGGCCGTTCTTGAACACGCACTTCTCGAAGGTCATGTCCGCGGCATTGATGTAGATGACCCCGCCCTCGCCGCCCGCGCGGCAATTCTGCAGGGTAAAGCCGTTCAGATGGCCGTAGTCCGCCGGGCTCAGGCAGCGGCTGGAGTCGCCGCCGTCGATAGCCGTGACGTCGTTGGCGAGATCCCGGCCGGCGATGTAGCCATAGGTACCGGTGAGAGCCGAGCTGAAGCCGCCGTAGATCTGTACGCCGCTCTTGAGCGCGTAGGGTACGCCGGTATAAGTGCCCTCCTTGGCGCCGACCTTGGCCCCCGGGCCCGCCGCGGCGATGGCTGCCGTCAGATCCGTGTAGGCATCCTCCCAGCTGGTGCCGTCATCAGCGCCGCTCGCGGTCGCATCCACGAAAATATCGATATCCGGATCGCAGCCGCCCAGGCCCAGATCGCGCTCGCAGCCGTTGTCCGGGTCGCCGTCGCAGTCGTCCCACCCGCTCGCGCAGGCGTTGATGACGCACTGGTCCGAGACGCAGGAGGCGGACTGCACGTGGTCGAGCGCCGAGCAGTCGTCCCCGCAAGCGCTGCAATCCGAGTCCGTTCCCAGCTCGATCTCGCACCCGTCGCTGTCGGCCTCGTTACAGTTGGCCCAGCCCGGATCGCAGCCCTCGGTGGCACCGCAGACCCCGCCCTCGCAGCTGCTGCCCGGGCACGGCGTCTCGCACTGCCCGCAATCGGTCAAGGTATCCAGCGCGGTCTCGCAGCCGGTCTCATCCTCGCTGTCACAGTCGTCGAACAGCCCGATGCACTCGTCGATCACGCAGCTGCCCTTGATGCATTGCGCGGTGGCATTATCGAGATCGCACAGTTCTTCCCCGGTACCCTCGTCGGTATCGCCATCGCAGTCGTTGTCCGCGCCATCGCACCGCTCCGGGCAGGACCAGGGGCAGTCATCGTTCATACCGGGCACGCATCCGGGCTCGGGCGGCCCGGCTCCGTCGGCCGGCTCGGCGTCCGACACGCCGCCGTCCGGGTAGCCGCCCGATCCGCTGTCGCCGCCGCCGCCTTCGCCCCCGGTCTGGCCAGCACCGCCGCCGCCGCCGTTTCCGGATTGCCCGCCGGTCCCCCCGCTGCCGCCGCTGCCGGAGACATCCCACTGCAGCAATCCCTCGTCGTAGGCGTCGCACGCCGGCAGCGAGAACGCGAGCAGCAGGGCGAAAAGGGCTGCTACGGGGGCTCCGACTCTAAAGATCCTCTGCATCGTTCCCGCGTCCGGCATCTGGCGAGACCGCAACCTACTACGGGAAATCCCGTATTCAACCGTCCGAAACCTGGGACCCGTTCTCATCGACGACGCCCGGTTCTCGTTCCCCTGCTCCGCCACCAGACCTCAGCCGGTACTCTATCAGGATCGAGGCCTTCGCGCCCGTCCGTCGAACGGTGCCGGAAGCGCGGCACCTGCGTTCCCCCGGCCCCGCCATCCGAACGCCGCGCGGCCCGACGCAGTTAAAAGCGGTTATTGGGGCAGCTCCGGGCGTAAAGCCGTGCGGCGATCGGATGGCGGGATCGGATCGCCCCGGCCGCCGGGTGGCCAGGGGTTCGCGGTCCACTTCCTCATCCCCTTACTCCGCGCAACCCGCCGAACCGTTACGCCGGAACGAGTCGATTGCTCCCAGAAAGCGAACCGGTAGCGTCAAATCGCCCGTTACGCCGGACGGGCAGGGTGACGGCTACCCTATACGCGCGCGGATATTGTTGGGCAGCGCGAATACGGCTTGGTGGATCTGGCGGTTATAGTAGCGGCAACGCTCGGACGCCCTCCGGCTCCGCTCCTCGTCCACGGCCAGCGGATCGACGGTGTCGCTGGCATAGGTAAAGCTCCAGCCCCCGCTGGCGTAGATAGGAACCGGGGAGAGGTAGGGACGCGCGCGGGGAAAGACCGCCCGCACGTTGCGCACGATGCGGCTGAAATCATCCTGCATGATGTGCGGCGATTCGCTCTGCAGCACCAGCACCCCGCTCTCGCCCAATCGCTTGCGGCAGATGCCGTAGAAACCGCTCTCGAAAAGCCCGGCCGCGGGCCCGACCGGATCGGGCCCGTCGATGATGATCACGTCCAGCGGCTCGCCCTGGTACTTCTCGACGTAGGCGATACCGTCCTGGAACAGCACGGTCAGCCGCGGGTCGTCCCAGGCCTTGCCGATCTCGGGGAGGTGCTCGCGGCAGGCCTCGACCACCATGCGGTCGATCTCCACCATCGTCACCCGCTTGACCTCGGGATAGCTCAACACCTCGCGCACGGTCCCGCCGTCGCCTCCACCGATCACCAGCACGTTCTCGATGCGCGGCGCGGTGGTCAGCGCCGGATGCACGAGCATCTCGTGGTAGTAGTACTCGTCGCCCGCGCTGGTCTGGAAGACGCCGTCCAGCGCCAGTACCTTGCCGAACAGATCGGTCTCGAAGATGTCGATCGTCTGGTACTCGCTACGGCCGTGGTAGAGGCTCTTGGTCACGCTAAGGCCAAAGCGCGTCTCTTCTTGATAGGTGTCGTAGAACCACAGGGGCATGGCCGGGTGACCTCCTTCGGCGGCAGGTGCCGCCGCGGTTTCGACCGCTCGACGGACGAGCGCCGACTATAGCTGAACGCGAACCGCGGCCTGCCGCGCCGGACGCCGCCGCTCGACCGAGCGCTTCGGCTCTTCGGTCCGGTGGTAGCTCAGGTTCATGCCGCTCTCGGCATCCATCGTGCCGCGATCGATCATCATCAGCTCGACGCGCTTCGCCCCGAGGCCCTCGCGGAGCACCTCGTGAGCGAACAGCGGCTCGCCCTGGCCGCAGGTGAAGAAGTCCACCGAGGCGTAGCCGTGCTCGGGCCAGGTATGGATGGAGAGATGGGACTCCTCGATCACCACCACGCCGCTCACGCCTTGGGGAAAGAAGGGCTTGAACACCGACGCCACGATCTTGGTGCGGGCGGCCAGGGCGGCTTCGTTCATCAGAGACTCAATGCGTTTTAAATCGTCCAACACTCCCACGTCGCAGCCGGTATATTCAACGAGTAGGTGTTGGCCCCTGGTATTCAACGCATCTTCCTCCGTCGTCAGCCGAATCCATGGTGAAGTGGCCCGTCAATAGCACACGCCTGCGCGAAAGCAACAAGCCGAGGACCCTACAAGAATATTTTTTTTCGCCACCGCTCACAAGCGCTCCCTAAAACCCGACAAAGTGCCAGGTGGTGCGATCCGGGGCCCTCCCACGGCCGGGCCGGGCGCGTGACGGTCAACGGAGCGCTGGGCTCTGCGCCGAGTGGCACCGCCAATAGTAACGGCTCGGAGCTGGAGAAGCTTGCGCGGCGCCCGGTAAGGGCTAGACTCACGGGGTGACGAAGGCCGTTCGGTACGATTTCCTGTTCTATTATTTTGCGCGGCAACAGGCGCGGCGCCCGGGAACGGCCTTGTAAAGGAAAATGCCCTAAGGTCAACAACCCCTGGTCGCCGCCGGCGACCAGGGGTTTTTTTTGGAGCGAGAGAGATGCGAAAAACCAGCGATCTGCGTGTGGTAGAGAACAAACCGCTCGTCACCCCGGACGAGCTGCTGCAGGAGATTCCCATCACTTCGGCGGCTGCGGAGACCGTGGCGCGGGCCAGGGAGACGATCGAGGCCATGTTGCGGGGCGACGACCGCCGCCTGCTAGCCATCATCGGCCCCTGCTCCATACACGATCCGACCGCGGCGCTCGACTTCGCTTCCCGGCTCTGCCGCCTGAAGTCCGAGCACGAGGCGCACCTGTTCGTCTGTATGCGGGTCTATTTTGAGAAACCGCGGACCGCCCTGGGATGGAAGGGGTTGATCAACGACCCGCACCTGGACGGGACCTGCGACATGGCCGAGGGGCTGAAAAGGGGCAGGAAGCTGTTGCTGCAGCTCGGCGAGATGGGCGTGCCGGCGGCTACCGAGCTGCTCGACCCCATCTCGCCGCAGTACATCGCCGACCTCATCGCCTGGACGGCGGTAGGAGCGCGCACCACCGAGAGCCAGACCCATCGCGAGATGGCCTCGGGCCTGTCCATGCCGGTGGGCTTCAAGAACGCCACCGACGGTGAGCTGACGGTGGCCGTCAACGCCATGAAAGCCGCCCGGCAGCGACACAGTTTTCTGGGCGTAGACGGCTCGGGTCGAGTCAGCGTGGTGCGCACGGCCGGCAATCCCTACTGCCACGTGGTGCTGCGCGGCGGAAGCTCCGGGCCCAACTACGGCCCGGAGAAGATCGCCGCCGCGGTCGAGACCCTGGCCTCGGCCGGGCTAAACCAGCGCGTGCTGGTGGACTGCAGCCACGCCAACAGCAGGAGCGACCCGCGCAACCAACCCGCGGTGCTGGCCAACGTGGCCGAGCAGGTCGCCGAGGGCTCGCCCAACATACTGGGATTCATGATGGAGAGCAACCTGGTCGCCGGACGGCAGGATCTGGGGCCTTGGAGCCCCAATCCGGTCTACGGTCAGAGTATCACCGACGCCTGCATCGACTTTGCGACTACCGAGAAGGCGTTACGCGAGACGGTGAAAACACTGACGTACGGCAAGCCGGTGCTCGAGACGGCGAAAACCTTGACGTCTAGTTAGTATTGCTGGAAAAGGGCTATCGCTTTCCCCCTTGAACGGTATCTCGCGATGAACCCTTCCCGCGTACGCCCTTTACTATCCCGTCCGGGCGCCAGCTGGACCTGCGACCGGCACGGTCTCTGTTGTACCGACATCCATTTGCTCGGAGCCATGAGCCGCTCCGAGGCCAGGCACATTCAGGCCATCGAGCCGGGCAGCGTCTGCTACGATCCCGAGGCCGAGGGGCCGGCGATCGATTGCTCACCGCATGGCCGCTGCCGTTTCCTGAACGAGAGCGGCTGCCGGATCCACGCTGCGCTCGGGGCCGAGGCCAAGGCCTCTATGTGCCGCCGCTTCCCCTATGGCCTCATCGCCACGCCGGTCGGCGGAAGGGTGACCACCGAGCACCGCTGTCCGGGCCGCACCCTGGGCGAGCACTCGGGTATCGATCTGGGCGAGGCCGAATCTTCCCTGCGGGTAGGAGCCAGGGGCCTGATCGCCGATGACCGTATCGAGGAGCCGGTGGCTCTGGGCGGCAATCGCTACGTCAGCTTCAGGCGATACGCCGAGATGGAGAGCGCCATGCTCGGCCGCCTGGCGGCCGGGGAGAGGGCGGAGCTGGTACTGGCGGCCGAGCCGTTGCCCCGGCTTAACGGGCCTACCTGGAAGGGCTTTGCCGGCGAGCTGGTCGAGCTCGAGGACGACAGCGCCTGGGCGAAGGCCATGGTCTGGTTCGGCGACGCGCTGCTGCAGCTGGGCGCGGGCACCCGCCCGCCCCGACGCGATAGGCCCTGGGCTGCGGCCTTCGAAAAGGCGGCAGCGAGCCGCAACGCGCCGCGCTCGACCGAAGCGCTCTTCAATGACTGGGTCGCCGACGAGCTTTGGATGCTGCGCGGGCTTCTGCTGGCTCCCTTTGACGCGGCGCGCGCCGAGCTCGCGACGCGCCTGGCCGCGGCCAGGATCATCGCCCGACGCCTCGAGGATGAGGGCGTGCGGCCGGACCAGGCCGCGGCCGAGAGCGTGCTGGTGGCCGAAATCGCGGCCATCAGCTCGGACTGGCCCGGGCTGGTCGGCGCCATCGCGCCGCACAGGCGGCCGGCCGAACGCGATATTTCGGTTTCGGGTGCCCGCTGCTAGACTGCTCCCCTGTCGGGCGGCAATCGCGTGGCCCGCTCCGTCCGCAATCCCGGCCCCGGGCGCCCGGGCCGACCGATCTCATGAAACTGATCGTCCAGATCCCCTGCTTCAACGAGGCCGAAACCCTGCCCGAGGTGCTGGCCGATATCCCGCGCTCCATCGAGGGCGTGGACGAGATCGCCGTGTTGGTGGTTGACGACGGTTCCTCGGATGAGACGGCGCGCGTCGCCCGCGAGCACGGCGCTGATCTGGTGGTCCGCCACCGCGGCAACCGCGGCCTGGCCCAATCCTTCCTCACCGGGATCGAGGCCGCGCTGGAGCTGGGGGCGGATATCATCGTCAACACGGACGGCGATCACCAGTACCCGGGCAAGTACATCCCCGGGCTGGTCGCGCCGGTGGTGCGGGGCGAGGCCGATCTGGTGATCGGAGACCGGCAGACGCAGACCGATCCCAAGGTGCCCGGCGTCAAGAAGCTACTGTATCGCTTCGGCAACGGCGTGATGCGCAGCGCCACCGGCTCCAGCGTGAGCGACGCGCCCAGCGGCTTCCGCGCCATGTCGCGGCAGTTCGCCCTGACCCTCTATCTCACCAATCCCTTCTCCTACACCCTGGAGACCATCTTCACCGCGGCGGAAAACCGGCAGCCCATCGAGGAGATCCCCATCGAGACCAATCCCGCCCGGCGCAAGAGCCGGCTGTTCAAGGGCATCCCCGACTACCTGAACCGCTCCTTTAAAATCATCGTACAGGGCTACTCCATGCGTAACCCGCTGAAGACCTTCGGCTGGCTCTCGGCGCCCTTCTTCCTGGTCGGCATCGGCGTCGGGCTGCGCTTCCTCTACTTCTACTTCCAGCAAGCCGGCTACACCGGCCACATCCAGTCGCTGATCCTGGCCGCGATCTGCCTGCTGGTCGGCGCCCAGATCTTTATCTTCGGTATGCTGGGCAACCTGGTGCGCACCAATCGCCTGCTGCTGCAGGACATCCGGCTGCGGGTGCGGCGGCTGGAGCTGAAAGACCCGGAAGGGGCTCGCGAGGTGAAACCGTAGGCGAGGGGCTTGCCCCCTCTCAAAACGCTTGCCAGGGGAAAACGTCGGGAAGGGGCTTGCCCCCTCCCCGACGAACCTCGACGAAAGAAGCCTGCGTTTGCGGTATGCTGGAAGACCGACATGGCCGAGATCATCCTGAAAAAACGGCGCGAGCGGTCCGTGCTGGGACGCCACCCCTGGCTCTTCTCCGGAGCCATCGACCAGGTGCGAGGAGAGGCGGCGCCGGGCGAGAGCGTCGAGGTGCTCTCGGTCGAGGGAGAGTGGCTGGCGCGGGCGGCTTATAGCCCGCGGTCGCAGATACGCGCGCGGATCTGGACCTTCGATCGGGACGAGCGGGTCGATGCGGAGTTTTTTCGACGCCGCATCGCCGGGGCGTTGCAGTTGAGGAAGCGGTTGATCCCGGTGGGCGCAGAACGGGCGGGCGCAAGGCCCGCCCCGACGGCTGGCGATTCACCAACCGTAGGGGAGGGGCTTGCCCGGACGACCAACGGTTCGCCAACCGTAGGGGAGGGGCTTGCCCCCTCCCAAAACACCTGGGCGGGCGATCCGAAGGCAGCGGCGGAACGGGGCGCGCTCCGGCTAGTCAACGCCGAGTCCGATGGGCTTCCGGGCCTGATCGTGGATCGCTATGCCGATACTCTGGTCCTGCAGGCGCTGACCGCGGGCGTGGAATACTGGAAGCAAACCATTGCCGACCTGCTGCTCGAGCTCACCGCCTTGCGCGACATCCTGGAACGCTCGCCGGCCGAGGCGCGCGAGCTGGAGGGGCTCGGCGAAGCGGGCGGCGCGCTGCGCGGCCAGCCGCCGGCGCGGGCGACCATCGCCGAGAACGGCCTCGATTTCGCCGTCAATCTCGAGCGCGGGCACAAGACCGGCTTGTACCTGGATCAGCGCGAGAACCGCCGGCTGGTACGCGAGCTCGGCGCGGACAGGGAGGTGCTGGACTGCTTCTGCTACACAGGCGGGTTTGCGCTCAACGCGGCGGCGGGCGGCGCCCGCTCGGTGCTGGCCCTGGACAGCTCGGCCGAGGCGCTTCGGCTGGGCCAGCAGAACGCCCGGCAGAACGGCCTCGCCGACGAGCGCCTCGGGTGGATGGAGGCGGATGTCTTTCGCGCGCTCAGGACCTTTCGCGACCAGCGCCGGAGCTTCGACCTGATCGTGCTCGACCCGCCGAAGTTCGCGCCCACCGCGGCGCGAGCGGGCAAGGCCGCGCGCGGCTACAAGGACATCAACCTGCTGGCTTTCAAGCTGCTGCGGCCCGATGGGGTGCTGGTCACCTTCTCCTGCTCGGGCGGGGTCGACGCCGAGCTGTTCCAGAAGATCGTCTTCTCGGCCGCACTGGACGCAGGCACGGACGCGCGGATCGTCCGGCGGCTCGGGCAGCCGCCCGACCATCCGGTGGCGCTGAGCTTTCCCGAGGGGCGCTATCTCAAGGGGCTGGTCTGCGTAAAGACGCCCTGATCGTAAGGTCACCCTATTCCCGAGGCCCCGGATCGGTATAAGCTGGGAAATCGTGGACATCGCGGTGGCCATGAAGGCGGGTCTATTCGGCGTGCTGGCCGCCAGCGGCTTGCTGATCGGTGCGGTGGTGGGGCTGGTGGTCAAGCCCAGCCAGAGGATCGTAGCCAGCATCATGGCCTTTGGCTCGGGCACGCTGCTGGCCGCGCTGGCCTTCGACCTGTGCGAGGAGGCCTTTCACAAGGGAGGCCCGGTGATTCTGATCGCGGGCTTTCTGGCCGGGGGCTTTCTCTTCGTGACGGCCGAGGCCTTGGTCGACTCCAAGGGGGGCTTTCTGCGACGCGAGGGGACGCGGGCCCGCTACCTGCAGCAGAAGAAGGACGAGCGCGACCACGAGATCCTGAAGCGGCTCTCCGAGGTCGAGCTGTTCCGGGCGCTGCCGCCGGCCGAGGCGCAGGCGGTGGTTCCCTACGTGGAGGAGCGGGTGGTGGAAGACGGCGAGGACGTCTTCCAGAAAGGCGACGAGGGCGATGCGCTGTACCTGGTCACCGAGGGCGAGGCGGCTATTATCGACGAGGGCCGGGAGGTGGCGCGGCTGGGCAAGGGCTCGGCCTTCGGCGAAATGGCGCTGCTGAGCGGCGAGCCCCGCAACGCCACCGTCAGCGCCCGCGGCAAGCTGGAGCTCTATCGCATCGCCCGGCAGGACTTCAACCACCTGATGACCCACTCGCTGCTGCTGACCGACGCGGTACAGCAGCTGCTGGCGCAGCGCATCGAGGCGCGGCGGCAGGTAGGGCAGCAGGTGAATGCGGATACCTGGCGCAGGGTAGCCGGCGCGCACCTCTCGCGGCAGATGTCGGCCGCGGAGGAAAAGGCGCTGCTACAGGAGCACACCGGCTCCTCGGCCCCGGTGGCCATCTACGTCGGCGCGCTGGTCGACGGCGTTCCCGAGTCTATCGTTATCGGCGCCACCATGGTGGGGGCGACCATGCCCAGCCTCTCCTTCATGTTCGCCGTATTCCTCTCCAACTTTCCCGAGGCCATGTCCAGCGCCAGCGGCATGACCCGCGCCGGCTTTGGCGCCCGGCGCATCCTGACCATGTGGGGCAGCCTGATCGTCATCTCCGGGCTGTCCGCCGCGCTGGGCAATGCCTTTCTGGCCGGCGCCTCGGCCCAGGTGCTGGCCTTTGCCGAGTCGTTCGCCGCGGGCGGCATCCTGGCGCTGCTGGCCAACACCATGATGCCGGAGGCATTCGAGATGGGGGGGCGCGCCACCGCCTTCAGCACCATCGTGGGGTTTCTGGCCGCCTTTCTGGTGGCGGTGATGCTGTAGCGCTTTTTACGTTAACTCGGGGGCTCGAGAGGGCCGGGGGCCGGGCGGAGGGGGGTCGCGCGGGTTGCATTGGCCCCCCGTGCCCTCTCCGGGTCACGGGAAGCGCGCGCTCTAGCATCCGCGCTAGGTTTCACGCTGCCCGGGCTAGCCGGACGACTCTGCCGCGCGCTTCCCGCGACCCCGCGTACGACCATCCCGGTCCGCGAAAGCAACGGACGCCTCGCTGAGGCGATCTCTCGAAAAGACGCGGCGACCCGTCTCGTTCGAATCCGGGCTTACCGCTCGTTATTACCGCAACCGCCGTCGCCGCGTCTTTTCGAGTGGTCGCTCGCCGACAAGGGGGGTCAGAAATTCACCATCTGCGCGTAAAAGCAGAAGTAGCGTTTGCTGACGTTGTTGGCGCTCACGGTGAAGGCGACGTCCACCCGGCGGCTGCGGGTCCGTTGGCGGATGGGCAGGTTGAACCAGTGCATCACCGTGTCCTTGTGCGTGTCCTCGGCATAGGCGCGGGTGCCGTCGATGACGATGGAGAAGCTGACCGGCCGGCGCTTGAGCAGCAGGCGCCCCTCGTGCTCCACGCCGAAGTAGCCGACCAGCGCGTCTCCCACCCGCACGCGAGGGTAGATCACGCCGAGCACCGCGTCGTCGATGGGGCGGGCGCGGATGCAGCGCCGCATGGTGTACTCCTTGATGGTGACCGGGTAGGCCGATACGTAGCTGTTTATGTCCGGATCCCCGTTCTCGTCCGGGCAGACGAACATGTCGCCGAAGCGCGGGCAGCTGCGGTTGATCTCCGGGTACTCGACACCGGCGCGTGCGCGGCGGATACCCTCCAGAAAGTCGAAGACCACCCGGCGCACCCGCGGCGTCCCCGCCCCCTCCAACCGAAGGGGCGGCGTCCACTCCGAGAGACCGATACCCGCGCCGAGCAGGGCGAGCGTACCGAAGCCGATCAGCGCCGCGCTCAGCGGACCCGGATGGGACCAGCGCTCGACCCGGGCCGTCAGCGCCTCCAGCGGTCGGCGCAGCGCTTCCAGGCCCTGCCGGCGGTCGGCCAGGGCGAGCGCACAGGCCAGCAATAGCCCCAGCAGCGAGAGCGGCAGGCCCATCTCGTCGAGCAGCGTACGCTCGAAGACAAAGCGGTAACGCCCCGGCGCCAAGGGCACGGTCATGAAGCCGGTGGTTTCGGGCTCGGCCTCGAGCGAGACGGTGCCGATGGGCAGCGTCTGTCCGTCCCGGTAGGCGGACCAGCGCGAGAAGTAGGAGACGTTCAGGCGCAGCGTACCGCGAGAGCCGGGCGCCGCCTCGAGCACGATCTCCTCGTCGTCGAACCGTCGCAGGGTGACCTCGCCCTGACCGTCGATGACGCGAAAGGGATCGGGCCGATAGCCCTTGAAACGATATATCTTCAGGCGGCCGAAGCGCTGCAGCAGATCGAACTGCTCCTCGGGAAGGTTCTTCTTGGTGACGGCGTAGCGAACGTTGAGCGCCTCCAGGATCTCCGGCTCCCGGGTTCGCATCTTGTAGAGGTAGTTCTCGCAGGGGGTGAAGCCGCGCTTGTAGATGGGCCGGCCCAGGTCCAGCGCCAGGTCCATCAGCTCGTGCTCGTGCCCGGTGAACAAGCCTATGCGGTAGAAGCCCCCGGCGGGCAGGTTGCGCTTGGCCCAGGCGACCACCTGCTCGCGCTCCTCGCCGAGCGGCCGGTCGGGCTCGAGCACCAGCTGCCGGGTCAGGTGACGGGCCCAGAAGGCCTGCAGCAGCGGTACTAGAAACGCGGTGATGGCGAACCCCACCACCAGCGCCTTGCAGGCGGGTTGCAGGTAGCGCCCCCAGAGGTCCGACGGCGGAGCCTCGGTAGCCGGCAGCGCCGCTGCCTCGCTGCGCGAGAGCGAGCGGGCCAGCCGCACCACCACCACCACCAGGTAGCCCGCCAGCGTGAACCAGAAGGGCTTGACCATGGTGGACACGCGGATGAACTGCACCCGGGTGAAAGCGCGGAACAGCTCGGGCAGGTGCAGCTCGTCGATGAAGGTGGCGCTGCAGAGCAGCGGCACCAGCAGCGCCATCAGCGCGGTGAACAGCAGGGCGAAGCGGCGGGTGCTGAGCGCCACCGCCGCTCCCAGCACGCCGAAGGCCAGCACGAAGCCCAGGGTGCCGGGCAGCGCGTCCAGGTCCAGCAGCCCCTTGGCCATCTCGTAGGTGGTGTCCCACCAGACCCCCATGGGGAAGATGAAGGCGCGGTTGGCCAGAAAGGGCAGCAGCCAGACCGAGCCGATCAGGAGCGCGAGCAGGCTGCCGAGCAGCAGCCTGAGCATGGCGGCCGGCGCGCGGATCTCTCGGGCAAAGGCGGCGGCCAGGGCGCACACGGCAAAGATGATGGGCAGCAGCAGCAGGTGAACCGGGTGGGTGATCAGGGCCAGGCCCATCCAGAAGCCGAAAGCGGCGATATCCCGCAGCCGCCTCTGCCCGACCAGGGCGGGCAAACGGCTGAACGCCAGCAAGGCGAAGGCGAGCGACAGGCTCTGCGGCCACACGCCGTAGACGATGGTGTAGGCCCAGCCCCCGAAGCGGAACTCGGAAATGTCGGTGAGCGCCAGCACCGCGGCCAGCACTCCTACGTGGGGACCGCCGACCACCCGCCCGAAGCGGTAGCTCGCGTAGCCGGTGAGCACGTGCGACAGCCAGAAGGCCACGGCGTAGGCCTGCCCGAAGCTCAGCAGACCGAGAAAGAGCGCGTGCACGGCGTTGATCCACAGGTCGGTACCGATGGGATAGAGGTAGCCCGCCGGGTAGCCGGCGAACCAGAGCTGGCTCCACCCCATCAGCCTGCCCTGCGGCAGGAAGTGCTCGTGCATCTGCCAGGCCTTGACGAAGTGCACGGCGTGGTCGTGCATCACCGGCCGGTCGCCGAGCGCCACCCTTCCCAGCATGAGGGTGGCCAGCGAGACGATGAGCGCGAGGTAACCGCCCTCGAGCAGCAGCGAGGCAGCAGAGCCGCCGAACGGGCCGGGGCGCAGGGGTTGCCGCAGCCTCTCGCCAAGGCGCGCGAGCCGATCGGCGCAGGCCTGGCGCAGCACGACCAGGCAGGCGAGAAGCAGCGCTCCGCCGAACCACCAACCCGGAAGGGGGCGGAAGCAGAGAACGATGCCGCCCGCGGCCAGCAACAGGCCCGCCGCAACGGTGGGGCGGGGCAGCAGCGAGCGGATCGCGCTGGCGCGGGACCGCGCATTCGGGTTCCCTTCCCGGTGTACGGAGTTGCCGAGCTGTTGCCGTTCGTCGCTTTGCATGGTTACCGAGCCGCGGTGCGCCCTTGAAACGTACGTAACCGTTCAGGGGGGGGCAGTGCTGTCTGAGACGACGGCGGCCAATCCATCCCGAAAAACCGGCT
>CAYVFC010000031.1:0-64572 GCA_964450715.1 uncultured Sandaracinaceae bacterium
GCCTTTTTCAATAATGGTTATGCGCGATTAGGCGGCTTAAGCGAACACGCGTGGTACTTCCACGATATCGGGCTCGCCGCCGGCCAGAACCAGGTTACTGCGGAGGCTGGCGGCCATGGCGACCGATCCAACAATGAACTCGCGGCGGGTCAGCTGTGTCATACCGTCTCCTCGTTCGTGTCCCATGATCGGGTTGGACGTGAGCGACGGGACATTATTGCAGCAACGACCGCACCGCGCAGGGCCTTTTTAGAGGACGCGGATCCCGTATTCGGACGGCCGGCCGGTTTGACACGGCGGCGAGAGGCATGACTATTAATCGATCTCGGATGGGTCGTCGCCGGAGAAAATCGCGTCGCGAGTTCTTGACCACGGTCGCCCGGGTCGGCGCCGGGGCCGCGGTCACCGGTATTTCCGGGTGCTTTCCAGACGTAGGCGGCAGCTGGCCCGAGGTACAGGCCGCCTGCCAGCAGTCCGACGCCGGCGTCGAAGCGGAAGCATCTTCGAGGGTGGTGGAGGTCTTTAGAGCTGACAGCGTGGTCGACGTGGGGGGCGACGACTCGGACGCGGTGAAGATGGTGGTGAACGACGAGGTGGTCCGTCCCATGCTCGACGAGCTGCTGCTGTCGCTGACCGAGGGCGCGGCCGATCCCTGGCGGGTGATCCTTCCCGATTTTCACCGGTCCATGCGGATCGGTATCAAGGTCAACTGTCTCAACGAGATGGTGCCGACCTCGGTGGCGCTAGTGAAGACCCTGGTTCAGAGCCTGCGCGAGAGCCTGGACATCGACGGCCAGCAGATCCTGGTCTGGGATCGCCGCCTGGACGAGCTGGTCCCGCCGGCGCCGCGCAAGCTCTTCGACGCCGAGGAGCTGGGCGTACGGGTGGTGGGAACGGTCAACTCGGCCGGCGGCACGGGAGGGCCGGGTTACTCGGAACCGATCTGTGGAGCGGTGGCGGGTCGGACCCCGCGGCTCAGCCGCATCCTTACCGAGATGACGGACGTCACCATCAACTGCCCCGTGCTCAAGACGCACGGTGTCTCGGGCGTGACCGCCGCGCTCAAGAACATTTATGGGATCATCGACAACCCGGGCGAGTACCACGCCAACCTGAGCCTGGCGCTGCCCGAGCTGTACAACCTGCCGCCGATTCGAAACCATATCCGGCTGACCATTCTCGACGCCCTGATCGCGGTCACCACCGGCAACACCGACGCCCCGCCGGACACCTACCCGGGGCGCATCATTGCCTCGCGCGATCCCCTGGCCCTGGATCGCTACGCGGTCGATCTGGTCAACCGGCTGCGAGCCGACAAGCAATTGGGGCTGCCCGACGTGGAGCCTTCCATTCTGAAATGGTTGGTCAACGGCCATGAATTGGGACTGGGCTCGTTACAGTATGACCTACGGCGTTTGGGCGACCAATCCGATGTCTAGATCATGCCGCGGTCCTTCGTTAATATGGAGGCGGTTTGTTTCCGATCCGTCCCGTTCAACCAGGAGAGAAAGATGAAGCGCCTGCCGATCATTGTGCTCTGCACCCTTCTTTCCGTCGCTCTGGGTTGCGGAGGCGACGACGATAACACCGACACCAACGCCGATGCCGGGTCCACCACCGGCCCGGTGACCTTTGAGCAGCTCTTTCCGGCTGACGACGAGGTCGCGGGTTGGATGGAAGATACCTCCCAGGGGGGCGCGGGCGTCGACCTGGCCAACAGCGATCAGGAAGCCATCGATATGATCAACGGCTCGGCCGATCCCTTTGTAGAGGCCGGCTTTGTATCGCTGGGCATCGAGTACTACGCCAGCGGAGACGCGACGCTCGAGCTGCGCGTCTGGGAGATGAACAACGCCTCGGTTGCGCGGGAGCTCTTCGGTTTTCTGGCAACCGACGACGCGATTTATTCGGTTCCGAGCTGGGAAGCGCTCGACGGAGTCGGACAGGAGGCGCGAATCGCCAATACCGGCGCCAGCTTCTGGGTGAACGCCCGCAGCGGGGCGCACATCGTGGAGAGCAAGATCAACCAGGTCGACGAACAGGGGCGCGAAGATGCCGAGGCCTTCGCAACCGTCGTGATCGCCAAGCTTTGATAAGGGTATTGCATGAAACACATCGTTTTCGCCATCCTGGTGGCGATTCCCAGCCTGCTGGCAGGCTGGGTGATCGGCAGTGGTCAAACCCCGGGACCGGGCGAGGGCGAGGAGGGCTGCTGCGATTGCGCGGCCGCTCCCACCGCCGCTTCTGAAGACGGGACCGAGACGGTAAGACCGGAGGCGCCGGACGAAGACGCCTTGCTTAGCGGCGTGTTCGCCGAGGCCCTGGCCGGCGCCCGGATCAACGGCGAGCTCGCTCTCTACGACGACAAGGGGCTGTTCGACTACATCAACGGGGCGGCCCCGCTCTACATCGAACGCGGTTTTCGCCGGCTGGCGGCCGCCGAGCTGGTCCTGCAAACGGGCGGTGAGCTCACGGGCGAGGTCTACGATATGCGCGAGGCCGGGAACGCCGGGTCCATCTTCGACCAGGAGCGTTCGGACAGCGCGGAACAGGTCCCCGACTGGCCCGAGGCGCTCAGCGGGCCGCGCTCCTTCGTCTTCCGGCAAGAGCGCTACTACGTCAAGCTCACCGCCTTTGACGCCGCGGCCGAGGCCGCGTTGCCAGCGGTGGCGCGCGAGATCAGGGAGCGCCTGAAGTGAGCTCGGACGAGGGCAAGCCAGAGAAGCGCGAGAGAGCTGGCGAGCGAACGTCCGATCCGGAGCGCGATCCGGCCTATACCCGGCGCCAGATTCTGGGCGCGGCGGCGGCGGGTGTGGTGACGGTGGCCGGGGCGGGCTTTCTCTACGACCGCAACCGCGGCGGTCGGCCGCTGGGTCGGGAAGAGCGGTTGCGCAGGGTGCCGGATCACCGCCTGACCGGAACCGAGAGAGCGGCGAAGATGGCCATCGCCCGCGGTCCGAGCCCGGCCGAGAACGCGCGGCGCGCCATCGAGGCCCTGGGAGGGATGCAGGCCTTCGTGGGCAAGGGCGAGCGCGTGGCGATCAAGCCCAACGTGGGCTGGAACCGCTTGCCCGAGCAGGCGGCCAACACCGATCCCGAGGTGGTGGCGGCCGTGGTCCGCGAGGTCAAGGCGGCCGGCGCCTCCGAGATCTGGGTCTTCGACGTGCCGGTGAACAACGCCGAGCGCTGCTTCGCCCGGTCGGGCATCGCCGAGGCCGCGCGCGCGGCCGGCGCATCCGTGCTGCTGCCCGACAGCAACGACTTCCGCCACGTCCAGGTCGGCGGTGTGACCTTGCGCACGGCCCAGGTCTTTCGCGCTTTGCTGGAGGCGGACCGGGTGATCAACCTGCCGGTGGCCAAGCACCACGGGCTGACCGGCGCCACCCTGGCCATGAAGAACTGGTACGGGGTGCTGGGCGGGCACCGGGCGGTGCTTCACCAGGATATTCACCGTTCGGTGGTGGACTTGGCGGCGATGGTCAAGCCGACGCTCACCGTGCTGGACGGCACGCGGGTATTGATGGCCAACGGCCCTTCCGGAGGCAGCCTGGACGACGTCAAGCGTATGGACGTGGTGGCCGCCGGCAGCGACGAGGTCGCCATCGACGCCTTCGGCGTGACGCTGCTGGGCCGAAAGCCCGAGGAGATCGCCTTTATCGGCCTGGCCGAGAAGAAGGGGCTGGGAACCGCGGACTACCGGTCGCTCGATCCGGTGGAGATGGGGAGCTAGCCGGTGTTTCTCTGGCTCAGGCGCGCGTACCAGATCGTATTCACCGGTCTATTCTTCTATTTGATGTTCGTGACCACCGCCCGTTTTCTCGGCGGCCATCCGGTTCATCTCTTTTTGGCGGCCGATCCGCTGGTGGCCATCACCACCGCGCTGTCGACCCATTCGCTGTATCACCATCTGCTCTGGGCGGTTCCCCTCATCGTTTTGACCCTGGTGTTCGGCCGCTTCTTCTGCGGCTGGATCTGTCCCATGGGGGTTATGCACCACGTCCTGGGATGGATGGGGCGCAAGCGGAGGGTCAAAGATCGTATGGAGCAAAACCGCATGCGTCCCAGCCGCGTGGTGAAGTTCGCGGTACTGGCGGTGATGCTCGGCCTGGCGGCACTGGGCAGCGTGCAGATCGGCGTGCTCGATCCCATCGCCACTACCTGGCGGGCCTTCAGCACCGTGTTCGTCCCGGCGGCGGGCAACGCGACCTTCGGCATTTATAACGGTGAGCGCCATTTTCAGTTCGGCGCTCTGATCGGCATCCTTTTCCTGGCGGCGCTTGGGCTCAACTTCATCTATCCGCGCTTCTATTGCCGGGTGCTTTGCCCGCTGGGCGCGCTGCTGGGGCTGCTCTCCAAGTTCTCGCTTTTCCGGGTCGCCCGCACGCCCAGCAAGTGCAACGACTGCGGGCTGTGCGCGGCCGAGTGCCAGGGCGCGGCCTCGCCCGACACCGGGACCCAGATGACCGAGTGCATGGTCTGCCTGAACTGCATCGAGGCCTGCCCCAGGGATGCCATCTCTGTTAGCTTCGTTCCGCCGGAGCCGTTGACCGGTACGGCCACCGACCTCGGCCGCAGGCGCTGGGTAACGGCGCTGGCGGGCGGCGTGGTCTCGGTGCCGCTGTTGCGCGCTTCGGCCGGGGTGGATCCGAGACCGGATCCGCGGCGCATCCGGCCGCCGGGCGCGCTCGGGGAGAGCGAGTTTCTCGAACGCTGCCTCAAGTGCGGCGCCTGCATGAAGGTCTGCCCGACCGGAGGGCTGCAGCCGGCGCTGACCGAGGCCGGCCTGGAGGGGCTGTGGACCCCGCTGCTGGTCCCGCGCCTGGGATACTGCGAGCAGAGCTGCGTGGCCTGCGGCCACGTCTGTCCTACCGGGGCCGTGCGCGAGCTCTCGGTGGCCGAGAAGGTGGGCAGCGGGCCGGAGCGGGAGCCGATTCGCATCGGGTCGGCCTCGTTCGACAAGGGCCGCTGCCTGCCCTGGGCTTACGACATCGAGTGTATCGTCTGCGAGGAGGTCTGCCCCACCTCGCCCAAGGCCATCTATTTCAAGAAGGAGACGGTCACCCTGCGCGACGGCAGCCAGAAGACCCTCAAGCGCCCTCAGGTGGATCTTAAGCGCTGCACCGGCTGCGGCACCTGCGAGGCGCGCTGTCCCATCACCGACCGCGCGGGCGTGCGCTGTAGCTCCGTGGGCGAGAGCCGGGACCCTGACAACCAGCTCATCATGGACGGGGACATTTAAACCGTTCCCCCGTCCATCCCGCCATCCTCGGCGCTCGCATCCGATCCATCGACGTTCTCGCTTCGCTCCGCCCCGCCGTCCTCGGCGCCGCTGTCCGCGTCGTCGACGCCCGAGTCCTCGTCCGGATCGCCGCCGGCTATCGCGGCATCCGCCCGCGGAGCGCTCTGCTCTCCGGGCGTGCTGTAGCAGCGCAGCTCGTTCTCGGCTTCGTCGCCGTAGCGGCAGTACCAGCCGCGCGGGCAGCCGGAGTTGCGCCCCTCTTCGCTGCAGGCAAAGGTCCCCTCCGGGAGCGGATCGAGGCATCCGAATAGAGAGATCAACCACGCGCCGGCCAAAAATCGGCACGCGATGCGCCGGTATTCTATCCCTACCCGAGCCCCCTCCGAAACGCCGGCAACGTAATAGCGATCGCGTTGCACTAGAACCGCCATTTCAGGTCGACTCCCTTTCCGAGCGGGCTCAGCTCGAGCCGCGATACATCCGCTTCGTCCCCCCCGGATCCGTCTCCTAGCAACAGCACCACGCCCACGCCGACCAGGATGGCGCCGGCCTGCATGACCAGCCCGCCGCCCACGCGCAGAGCGGTCACGCGATCGTGATCGTCCTGCATCTGGCGGGTCCACTCTGTACCGGGCTCGGCATCGGCCAGATCGGCCGATTGCGACGCAGCCATCGCGAACAGGACCCCCCCTGTAATGATCCCGGCCGCGCCCAAGCTCGTCAGCACCAGCCCGGGAACCGATACGCCTGCTTCTTTTAGCGTCTCGGCGCTGGGTTGCTGGTCGCTGCCGTAAGTGGGCTCGGGCAGGGCGCCTTCGGGGTCGGCCTCGGCCTGCAGCGTCGCGCCTTCGGGCTCCGGCGCGGCCTCGGCCTCGGGCGCAGCCGCGCTCGGCAACGGTTCGGCGTCCGTCTCTGTCGCCGGAAGGGCCGCGTCAGCTGCCTCGACCGGCAGGCCGGCCCGCGTACGGACCAGAGAACAGGCGTTGGCCACCTGTGGCTCCTCGAGCGCTGCCTCCGCGCACCAGGCGACGGCGTTCGATATGCACCGGTTCATCCCCGCCTTCTGGACCGGAGCTTCGCCCGCAGCTCTGTCGCTGGTAGCGTCGCCGGTCTCGTCCGTTGAACCGTCCGGGGTTGCGGCTTGTGCCTCGTCGGTTGTCTCGCCCTTACAGAGGGCATCGCCGCGCTCGTCGCTTTCGAACCAGCAGAGAGCGTGCCGGGCAGGGGAAGCGTCTTCGGCCAGCCCGGGGCAGGGCACGCGAGGCGGAGTTTCGGCGGCTGCCGGCGGCGCGGAGTAGAGGCAGGCGAGAACCGCGATCCACTCTCCGATACCGATCCGGCGGCGTGTCGTAGGCTCGAGAGGCTTCACGACCTCTCTGGTACCGAAAAAAGCCAGGCTCTACAACCGGGCGACCGCGAAGGACGGGGGCACGGGGATGCGCATAAAAGCGAAAACGGGACTCGGTATCGAGTCCCGTTTTCGCTTTTTGTACGCGTCCGTGGGGAGGGGGGTTAGCTACAACCCATGCTGTTGCCGCAATTAAGGCACTTGTAGCAGGCGCCGTTGCGGACGGTGATGTGGCCGCAACGGTCGCAGATGGGGGCGTCGCCCATCATCTCGCCCATCTGGCGGTTGAGCGAGTTCTGTTCGGGCGCGGCGGCCGAGGCGGCCTCGAACAGCTCGATTTGCCTCTCGGGCATCTCTTCGGGGACCAGGTAGAGGCCCGCGCTGCTCTCGCGGGCAGCCTCTTCCGCGCGGTGAGCGGCGTCGACGTCGGTCGGCTTCTCGATCTCGGAGCGGACCTCTTCCGGCGGCTTCTGCGCCAGCTCGTAGCGGTGCAGGTACTCCACGCCCAGCACCCGGAAGATGTAGTCGATGATGGAGGTGGCGAACTTGACGTTGGGATGCCCCTCGACCACACCCTGGGGCTCGAAGCGGGTAAAGGTGAACTGGTTGACAAAGGACTGCAGCGGTACCCCGTGCTGCAGCCCCATGGAGAGGCTGATGGCGAAACAGTTCATCAGCGAACGGAAAGCCGCTCCCTCCTTGTGCATGTCGACGAAGATCTCGCCCAGCGACCCGTCGTTGTACTCACCCGTGCGCAGGAAGATCTTGTGCCCACCCACCCGGGCCTCCTGGGTGAAGCCCGTGCGTTTGCGCGGCAGGCGGTGGCGGACCGTGGCCGGCGGCGTGGCTCCCTCCACGAAGGGCGCCGGCATGGAGGGCGTGGTCTGCTGCGCCGGGGGCTGGGGCTGGGTGGCTACGGTCTCGGCCTCGGCATCCGCCTGGCCCTTGCTGGCTGAAGCATTGAGCGGCTGCGAGGATTTGCAGCCGTCCCGGTAGACCGCCACCGCCTTGAGCCCCAGCTTCCACCCCGCCAGGTAGATCTCCTCCACGTCTTCTACGCTGGCGTCGTGGGGCAGGTTGACGGTCTTGGAGATGGCCCCGGAGAGGAAGGGCTGCGCGGCGGCCATCATGCGGATGTGCGCCATAGGGGCCAGGAAGCGCTCACCGGTCTTACCGCAGCGGTTCGCGCAGTCGAAGATGGCCAGGTGCTCCGGTTGCAGGTGGGGTGCGCCCTCGATGGTCATGCGGCCGACCACCAGGTCGTTTAGCTCGTCGATCTGCTCCTCGGTCAGCCCCAGGTGCCGCAACAGGTTGAAACCGTATCTCTCGTAGACCTCGGGCTCGATGCCCATCCGCTTGTAGGCGCCGGCGCCGATGACCCTCGGTACCAGCGCTTCGGAGACCTCGAACACGCCGCGCAACGCTCGCTCGGCCCTGTCGATCTCCTCACGCGTCAGCCCCTTCTCCTGCAGCCACTTGCGCGATGCGTGCGGCGCGCCGGCAAAGGTATTGGTGCCGCTGATATAGGAGACGATCTCGGCGATCTGAGCCTCGCTGTACCCGAGCCGCTGTAGCGCGCTCGGCACGCTCTGGTTGACGATCTTGAAATGGCCGCCGCCGGCCAGCTTCTTGAACTTGACCAGCGCGAAGTCGGGCTCGATGCCGGTGGTGTCGCAGTCCATCAACAGGCCGATGGTCCCGGTGGGGGCCAGCACGGTGGTCTGGGCGTTCCGGTAGCCGTACTTCTCGCCCAGCGAGACGGCCTCGTCCCAGCAGGCGGCAGAGGCCTCCAGCAGGTAGTCGGGCAGGCGAGGCTCGTCGGTCTCCGCGCCGTAGCCGGCGATCTCGCCGATGCGGTTGACCGCCTCCCGGTGTTTCTGCATCACCCGCAGCATGGGCTGCCGGTTGGCCTCGAACCCGGCGAAGGGCCCCTTGACCGCGGCCAGCTCGGCCGAGGTCCGGTAGGCCTCGCCCGACATGATGGCGGTGATGGCGCTGGCGTAGGCCCTGCCCTGCGCGCTGTCATAAGGGATCCCCAGCCGCATGAGCACCGTGCCCAGATTGGCGTACCCCAGCCCCAGCGCCCGGAACTCGTGGCTGTTGCCGGCGATCCGCTCGGTGGGATAACTGGAGTAATCGACGAGGATCTCCTGGGCCGTGATCAACACGCGGACCGTATGGCGAAAGGCCTCGACGTCGAAGTCGCCGTTTTCGTCCACGTACTTGCCCAGGTTGATCGAGGACAAGTTGCAGGCCGAGTCGTCCACGAACATGTATTCCGAGCAGGGATTGGAGGCGTTGATGCGACCGGCGTTGGGGCAGGTGTGCCACTCGTTGATGGTGGTGTCGTACTGGATGCCCGGATCGGCGCAGGCCCAGGCGCTGTCGACGGTCATCCGCCACAGCTCTTTCGCCTTGTAGGTGTCGCAGATCCGGTTGGTGGTACGCAGGTAGGTGCGCCACTCCCCGTCCTTCTCCACCGCGCGCATGAAGGCGTCGGTCACCCGGACCGAGTTGTTGGAATTCTGTCCGGAGACCGTGTGATAGGCTTCGGCGTTGAAGTCCGAACCATACCCCTGGCGGATCAGCGCTCGCGCTTTTTTCTCCTCCTTCAGCTTCCACTGGATGAAGTCGACGATCTCCGGGTGATCCATGTCCAGGCAAACCATCTTGGCCGCCCGCCGAGTGGTGCCCCCCGATTTGGTGGCGCCCGCCGCCCGGTCGAAGACCTCCAGGAAGCTCATCAGGCCGGAAGAGGTGCCGCCCCCGGAAAGCTTCTCCTGCCGCCCGCGGATGGGGCTGAAGTTGGTGCCGGTGCCCGAGCCGTACTTGAACAGACGCGCCTCGTTCTTGACCAGTTCATAAATGCTCATCAGGTCGTCGTCGACCTTCTGGATGAAGCAGGCCGAGCACTGGGGATTCTGGTAGGCCTCCCGGGTTTGGACGATGGCGTCACTCTCCGGGTTCCAGGTGAAGTTGCCGCCGCCGCCGGTGATGCCGTAGCGCTGGTACAGGCCGCAGTTGAACCAGACCGGGGAGTTGAAGGCCGCCTTCTGGTTGATCAGCAGATGCGACAGCTCGGCCTCGAAGCTCTGGGCGTCCTGGTCGCTGGCGAAGTAGCCGCCGAGCTCCTCCCCGGCCTCGCGTACGGTGTAGCTGATGCGGGAGACCAGCTCGCGAACGCTACGTTCGCCGCGGTGCGGGTCGCCGTTGATGCCCGCCTTGCGGAAGTACTTGGAGACGGCGATATCCGAGGCGAGCTGCGACCAGTCCGAGGGAACCTCGGCATCCTTGAGCTCGAACACGGCCGAGCCGTCCGAGCTGTGGATCACGCTGTCGCGAAGCTCGTAGGCCGGCTCGTCCAGCGGGTCGACCTCGGGCCTGGTAAAGTATCGATCGAGTTTCATCCCCGGTTTGCGATCACTTAGCTGTTTTACGCCCATCTTTCCACGCGCCGCCTTCGTTGTCTTTCCCGCATGGATTTCTACGCCCACACCACACCTCCAGCCCTTTTAAAACGCGGAGTAACCCCTCCAACCCGCAAGTCGTCCTCAATTCATCCACCATTTACACACAAGGGGTAGTAAATGGTAGGTGTATGAACTACAACATCTAGTACTTCTTTTCTGTTAAGCCCCGGGCAGATCTTCGTCAACAAAAAAGCAACCCGATCTGTTCAGTATACGGGACGACTGGACCTAACATCTTGAATTTGCAGCACTCGCCTGGTGATCGAGAGCAGCTGCGCGGGTGGTTACCGCAATTCGGCCGGCGAATTCGTCAGCGACGCAACCGGAGGGCAATCTGCGGTTTGAGCGCCAAATGCTGGAAAAGACAAATAAATGTTTTTCGGTTCTCCGCATGCAGGAAATTTCACGGATCAATTACGCCTTTGTTACCGTACTATTCGACGGATTTCTTAGGTTCTTTCCGTTTCGTTCACCGGCGTGAGAGCCTGCGCTATGCGGGGGAATGCGCGCCATAGGAGGCATAATGCGGACCAACTGGACGATTTTCAAAGCAACCCTACTGGGCCTGGCGTGCCTTGCGCTGTTCGCTTCCAGCGCTCAGGCCAATCGCAGGATCTCGCTTACGGACAATCTGCTCATCGAGGACAAAGACGACGTCTATCAGTATCCCCAGCGTCTGCTGGACTACCGCAACCTGTTCAGCCTAGACATGGGGATGGATTCCCGTTCCGGACGCCTGCTGTTCCTGGGAGGGTGGGATGACCTGGGTTTGGGTCTGTCGGCCGAGCAGTCCGCTCCTTATAACCCCATGTCGGGCCCGGTTGCCGCGGACCTCATTACCCACGAGACCAGCGCGCTGTACATGGGGCCGGTCTCTGCCGATCCGTTGCGATTCCCGACCGGATCTTTCAACCCCTTTTCCATCACCTCTTCGGCCGAGTACTTCGTGGGAGCGCCTCCGTTTACGCTTATCGACGGATTTCTGGCCATCCCGGCCGGCGATGGCGCCTTTGGCCTGCGCCTGGGCTTCGGAACCCGGGGCGCGGCTGGAACGGTCGACGGTGCGGACCCGGCCGATAGAGGTCTGGGCGAAACCTTGATTACCCTGGAGGCCGGTCTGAGCGGTGGTCCTGCCGACGGGGCGCGGTTCGACACCTCACTCAATATCGGGCTCGGTCTGGGTTCGGGCGAGAATGGAGAGAACATGCCCAACCTGGTATTCCCCGGCCTGATCAGCTACGACTTCGAAGAGGTCTCGAGCACCCTGATCCGCGCCTCGCTTTCCGCGCGCGGCTACATCCCTTATTCCGACAACATCGATGTAGGCCTGCTCGGCAACATCGTGGTGACCAATATCGGCATCACACCCTCGGTGGTCGATCCGATAACGGGTGAGTCGCAGGAATTTACCATGAGCACTACCGGCGTGGGCGTGATGGGCGGCGCCGGCCCGGTGTTCCACATCACCGAGCTGAGCCAGGTGGCCGGATACGGGCTTCTGGGCTTGACCTTTGTTTCGTCCGATCCAGATGACGAGCAGAACGACGATAGCTACAGCGACCTGGCCATCTATGTCCCGGCCATACGTGTCGCCGCGGACATCGGGCTGGTGGACTGGTTCTTCTTCCGCGCCGGCCTGCAGTACTCCTTCCAGTACGTCAGCACCTCGTACGAGAACGACAACTCGGGTCGCCGGGCCGACGGCGACCTCGGCTGGTCCGGCGGCATCGGCTTCGCCTACGAGGGCTTTACCCTGGACGGGGCGATCAGCCAGTCCTGGTTCACCACGGGTCCGGACTTCATCGGCGGCGATCCGAGCTTGCTGTTCGGCGTTATCTCGGCCGGCTACAACTGGCTGTAGGTTATAGAACGATCAAGCGAGCGGGGCGGACGGGCATGGCGCGAGCAACCGTCCGCCCCCGAACGCTCGCCTGGCACGCACACCCTTCGGGGGCCTATTCGCGCCTCGACAGCTTGACTTGGAATTCTCCTTACCCGGGAATGCCTCTTGGCGGGCGCACCGCCGGTTCCATTCCGCATGACAACCGGATCTCGGTTACGTAGACTCAGCGCAACCCGAGGGGTTGTCATGGCACACGAAAATTTACCTGGTTTACGGTCGTCCTCCTTCGCGCTGTTTCTGGCCGCGGTCGCGTCTTTTTGCCCGGCCTGCGGGCAGGACGATTCTTCGAACGGGGATCAGAGCACCAGGGCCGAGGACGACGCAGGTGCCGCCGGCGGCTCCGGAGGAGAGGCCAGCTCCGGCGGACAGGCGGGCGAGGCGTCCGCGTCCGAGGTCGAGCCCCACCCGGAGTGCGATCTCACCGGCACGTGGATCTCGGTGCGCAGAACCCTCAGCTCGGCGGTGGGCATCGAGGGGGTGCAGCAGAGCACTCACAACTGGCAGTACTGGGAGTTCGAGCAGGACGGCGTCGAGGCGGTGGTGGTCAAGGGGCTGCGCTGCGGCTTTCAGCTGGTCAGCCGCTCGACCACCTTTGCCACCGACGTCACCGTGGGCCAGGCTATCTGGGACGCGATGACGACGCGGACCAACAACGACGGCCGCCGCGCGACCTACGGAGCTACGGCCGGCGACGAGTGCTTCTTGAACATCGAGCGGCGGTACGTGGTGCGGGGAGTGACCGCGGACCACTTCATGGATCCCTCGGTCGATCTGGAGCAAGCGCGGACGCAGGCCACCGAGACCACGCCCGGCTGGGAAGACTGGGACGGGGACGGCCATCCCGGCGTCACCTTCAAGGTTTCCGGGCTGGCCAGCGGGGCGCTGTACGTGGCGCAGCGGGACTGGTACGAGTACGAGGGAACCACGCCCCGGGGAGCGGACAAGTTCGAGGTCGTAGTGACCTGGAATACGGAGCAGGTCACCCTGGGTAGGGACCCGGAGCAGATGCCCTCGGCCGAGAGCGTCTCCTCGATCGAACCCGAGGAAAACTTCATCTGGTTCGCCCGCGTCGACGGTCTGGAGCAATGGGACGTGACCGAGGACGCGGACGATCTCGCTATCTGCGCCAGGGTGCGCGAGCTCAAGGATCAGCTGCTACCCGAGGGTAACCGGTAACGGTGGCGGTGGCGGTAATAGGCAGACGCGCAGCGGTCGCGACCGCGATCGGGGCCAGCGCTATCGTCCTGCTGCTCGCCGGCCGAGCGCAGGCCGGGCCCCTCTTCGAGCTGACCGGCGGCGGTTCGGGCATGGGAGGGTTTAACGGGCGCGCGACTGGAGCCTCGGCCGCCTCGACCTACTTCAATCCCGCGCTGCTGGCGCACGCCGATCCCGGGCTGGAGCTGGGAGTGTTCGTACTCGGCGATTGGATCGATATCGACCCGGATGCCCGCCTTTCACCCTCGGCCGACGTGCCCGAGGACGTGCGCTTCTACGCGCGGCCGGACGGAATCGGGCTGTCGCCCGTGCCCGCGCCCACGGTCTGGTTGCAGCAGGGCGTGCAGGTAGGCGAAACGCTCAGAGTTCCCCACCCCCGGCAGGGTGCGCCGAGCAGTGACGAGATCCGCGCCTACTCCACCGTAGGGCTGGTGAACCGCATCTTCGGTCAGAGCCTGGTGCTGGGCCTGTACGCCATGATCCCGCTGGGCGGTTTCACCGCGGCCACTTCCTTCTACAACGACGAGCGGGAGCAGTTCTTCAGCAACAGCCTGCATCCGGAGCTGTACGCCGACCGGCTGAGCTCGGCCGAGCTGGCCTTTGGCGTGGCCAGCCGCGTCTACGAGCGCCTCTCCCTGGGTCTGAGCTTCACCTTGAACCTGACCAACGAGGCGACCACGCCCACCTACGTGCCGGACGCGGCCCGGCTGGACCGGACGGCCATCGACTCCCGCATCGACGTGACCACCGCCGTCAGCCCCCACTTCGGCGTAGTCTTCGACGCGCTGACCGATCTGCGCCTGACCGCCGCCGTGCATACTCCGCAGAGCATGGAGATCAACACCAACGTCGAGTATCTGCTCAATAGCGGGCAGCAGCAGCGCAATACCTTTACCTTTGTCCACGGCTTCCTGCCCTGGAGCGCCTCGATAGGCGCCTTCTTGCGGTTTCTTAAACCGCCGCAGCCCGAAACCCGCCAGCAGGGGCTGAGCGCGGTGGGAACGCTTAGCTTCTGCGACTGGAGCGACTACCGAGATCGGCACGGGGAGCGGCCCACCGAGGGATACCGGTGGGCGCAGACGCTGACGCCCAGCGTGGGGTTGCGGTACGATCTTTACGACCTGCGGGGCCAGCTGGACTTCACCTACGTGCCCACGCCTGTGCCGACCCAGACCGGTCGCACCAACTACGTGGACAGCGATCGCCTGGGATTTTTAGGCGGCGTGGACTACCGATTCGAGCTGTTTGAGGCCGACATCCGCGCCGGGCTGCACCTGCAGCTACACCGGCTGGACGCCCGCCGCCAAAGTAAGCTGGACGGTGACGACCGCGCCGCCGCCCGACTGGACACGGACGAGCTGGTCATCGACGAGGTGCCAGACGACGCGGTGGATCGGCAACAGATCGATCCGGTTACCGGCCAGTACCAGGCGGCCGCGGGGAGAGAAGGGCTACAGACAAATAATCCAGGCTGGCCGGGCTTCTCCAGCCAGGGATGGCTATTCGGCGCCGGCGTACGCCTGTCGTTCTTGTTCTGATCCCCCCCCCTTGTCCGCGAGCGACCTCTCGAAAAGACGCGGCGAAACGTCTCTGTCGAATCCGGACCCACGGACGCTTAGGAGGCACCGCAAAACAACCGATCCGGTTGCGGCCGCGGGGAGGGGCGCACTCGCGATTGCGCTCCGCCGGCGCGCCCGGTCTCGTATCGTTTAACTAGTTCGCGGTGCTTCCTTGGCAGGTGGTTTCGATCGTTACTCGATCGTTACTCGAACGGGCGACACATAAAATTCACTTGCATCTCGACGATAGAGGGATCAGACTCGGTCTCCGTATTCCGGAGGAAAGGGGGTAACCATGGCGTTTCTCGACGCTTTCAGGCCTAAGTATCTTCACTCGGACAGGAATGTCCGGCTACGCGCTGTTCGAAACCAGCACAACGAGGAGCTTCTCGTGCGAATAGCCGTGACAGATCCGGAGCCGCAGGTCCGCATCGCGGCGGTACAGACGTTGGGGCGGTTCGATCTACTGGCCGACCTGGTCCGGACCGCGCCGGACTGGCGGGTCCGGCTTTCCGCCGTCCAGAAATTACACGACCCGCGGTTGTTGGCGGATGCGGCCGCCGCGGACACGAGCGCTGAGGTCCGCGAGGTGGCCGTGGGGAGGATAGGAGACGAAAACCTCCTTGCCGAAATAGCTCAGACAAACCGTCACGAGCGGGTACGCAGGATCGCGATCGATCGCATAACGGACCAGCGCCTGCTGGCCGCGACCGCTCGCAGCGCCGAGGACTGGCAGGTCCGCCGGGCCGCGGCCGCAAAGCTCGTCGGCCAGGCAGAGCTGGGAGCCGTCGCCGTATCGGACCGCTCGCCGGCGGTGCGCGAGAGCGCCGTGGTTCGGCTGGACGACCAGGGATTGCTGTCCCGTATAGCGACCAGCGACCGGGACGAAGACGTCCGCGAGGCAGCGGTACAGCGGTTGCTGGACCGGAAGGTACTGGCGCGGGTGGCCAGGAACGATTCCCGCATCTGGGTGCGCAGGACGGCGGTGGAGAAGCTCGACGACCGGGCCGTGCTGACCGCGGTCGCCAGGTCGGACGCTAGCCAGCACGTGCGAACCGCGGCCGCGCGCCGGTTGAGGCGGCTGCAAGCGGAGGAGTAAGAGCCTCTCTCCTCCGCAGGTCGACGAACCGCGTTGATTCCGCGCGGCCGATCCCTGGAAAAAACGGCGGGCGCCGACGACACCATGACGTATGGCTCGATGGCGACGAAGTACGGGCGAGAGGGGGGGGTGTCGGGCGGCCATCGCTCGGCGGTCCCGGGGAATACGGGGAAAATATGGCGTTTCTTGACGCTTTCAGACCGGCCTACCTGCATTCGGACAGGGAAATCCGGTTACGCGCGGTAAGACGGCAGCGGGATGAGAGGCTTCTCACGCGTATCGCGCTCAGGGACCAGGCTTGGCAGGTCCGTCTGGCCGCCACCGAGATGGTAAGCCGGCAGGAGCTGCTGGCACGTCTGGTCCGCAAGGCTTCCGATTGGCGGGTTCGCTTCTTCGCGGTGCACAAGCTGCGCGACCCGTGGCTGTTGGCGGAGACGGCCGGCGCGGACAGGAGCGAAGAGGTGCGGGAGGCGGCGGTCAGCAAGCTGCAGGACCAGCTCCTGCTCGCGCGCGTCGCGATCACGAATCGCTACGAGCGGGTCCGTAGCGCAGCTGTCGAGCGGATGGCGGATCAGGATCTTCTCGCCGAGGTCGCCCGGACGGCCGATGACTGGCAGATCCGCCGGGCCGCGGTCGCCAGGCTCGTTGACCAGGAGACCCTAGGCGAGATCGCGACCGGGGACGCGTCGCCCGCCGTGCGCGAGATGGCGGTTGCCCGGCTGGCCGATCAGCAACAGCTATCCCGTATCGCGTTCGAGGATGGGGACGAGGACGTCCGCGAGGCCGCGGTCAAGAGGCTATCGGACAGGGAAGTGCTGGCCCGGGTAGCCAGGAGCGATTCCCGGCTCTGGGTGCGGCGAACGGCAGTCGAGCGGTTGGATGATCGGGTGGTGCTGGCAGCGGTCGCTGGATCGGACGAGAGCCAGCACGTGCGCAAAGCCGCCGTGCGTCGCTTGAAGCGGCTGGCAGCGGAGACGCTTGCCGCGGCGGGAATTGCCAGTCCGCTTCCCTGAAGAGTCGTACCGTATACCTCCCGTTTGCAGGGTGTGACATTCGCGTCCGGAAACTGCGCTTCGGCACAACCTGACACATGGGCGCGATGCCGGGTGAGCCGGAGGCGAGCAGCGGTCCAAGCGCTTGAAAATAAAGATCTATCGGCGACCGAGATGGGGGAGGGTCGCCCTGGCATGGATGATGCTTTATTAATATAACAAGAGCAGCGACGTCCGTTCAGAGCCGGACCACCTGATCAGCGGAGCCGATATGTCGGAACGGGAGATACGAGAAATCGTGCGCGCCGTGTGCGCGGATCTGGACCAGCGCGCCCGGCGGGCCGCGACCGAAACCATGCGTAGGGTGGTCATCCCCACCGCGGTGGGGGTCGGGCTCGCGGTTTCGGGCTGTTACGGCGTCAACGATCGGGGTGGCGGAACGGCGGGATCGAATGCGGCAGGCACCACGGGAGGAGCCGCGGGGGAAGCAGGAGCGAGCGGCTCGGCCGGAGGCGCGGCAGGTACGGGCGGCGAGGCCGGCTCGTACGGCGGTACCGGTGGGGTCGTAACCGGCGGATATGGAGGCGGCGAGGCCGGCTCGTACGGTGGCGCTGGATACGGCGGCGGTGTCGCGGGCGGCGGGCCCATCGATGCCGGCGTGTATGACGGAGGGCCGGTGCTGGAGTACATGGCGCCGCCTCCGGACGCGGGTCCGCTTCCGCCCTACATGGCACCGTTGCCCGATGCCGGGCCGCAACCCGATTACATGGCGCCCGCACCTGACGCGGGTCCGGTACCGGTGTACGCGGTCCCGCTCTACATGGCTCCGCAGCCCAAGTAGGCGCGGGCCAAAGCAACCGCATTCAGCGTATGCTCGAACTGCTGCAGCGACTCGGTTACTACCCGCGCTTCTGCGTATGGGAGCTGACCCTGGTCTGCGATCTGCGCTGCCGGCATTGCGGCTCCTATGCCGGGGCCAGGCGCGACCAGGAGCTCGACTACGAGCAGTGCCTGCGGGTCGTCGATCAGCTGGCCGAGATGCGTTGCGAGCGGCTGACCCTGGGTGGGGGCGAGCCCACGCTTCACCCCCACTGGCACGAGCTGGGCGCCAGGCTCCGCGACCGCGGCGTTTTGGTGAACATCATCTCGAACGGTTGGAGCTGGTCGCGGGAGCACCTGCGCAAGGCCCAGGACGCGGGTTTGATCAACGTGGCCTTCAGCCTGGACGGGTTGGAGCAGGCGCACGATACCGTTCGCCGCCAGGGCTCTTTCCGGCGCGTGGTCGACGCGATCGACATGTGCGTGGCCGAGGCAATGCCGGTCAGCGTGGTTACCCACGTCAACCAGCTCAACAAGCAGAGCCTGCCCGAGCTGCGCGAATTTCTGGGCGCGCACGGGCTGGCTTCCTGGCAGATCCAGCTCGGCAATCCGTCGGGCACCATGAGCGAGTACCGGGAGCTGGTCATCCAGCCCGAGGATCTGCTCTTCCTCGTCCCGCTCATCGCCGAGCTGCGCAGCGACGCCGTGGAACGTCCTCTGATCTTTCCGGCGGACAACGTGGGGTACTTCGGCCGTTACGAGAAAGCGATTAGGGATCGCGGTGTGGAGATCTCCTTTTGGATCGGCTGCCGCGCCGGCTGCCAGGTAATCGGCATCGAGAGTAACGGTAACGTCAAGGGTTGCCTCTCGCTTCCCTCGGCGCGCCACGGAAACGATCGATTTATAGAGGGTAATCTCTTGCAGGAACCGCTGGCCTCGCTCTGGAACCGGCCCGACGCCTTCGCCTTCAACCGCGAGTTCACCGAAGGGCAGCTCGACGGCTTCTGCGCGGTCTGCCGCTACCGGGACATCTGCCGGGGAGGCTGCGCCTGGACGGCCTACAGCCACACCAAGAACCGTTTCGACAACCCCTACTGTTTCTACCGCCAGGCCGTGCTGCAGGGGCGCTTCGATCTGCTGGCGGACGAGCAGCCCACCGAGGCCGAGCTCGGCTTCGTCCGGGCCAAGGGGTAGGGCGACGCGAACCGTCCCCGTTTGGCGCTTTACCTGGGCCTGTTTGCTGCTACATTTTCGTACAGCACTGGTTGGCTCGAAACGCCCAGCGAATGGGAGGTCCGCCATGACCGGATGGTCGCTTCGTCAGCTCTGCAGGGGTAGAAACCGGCTCGTCCGCGCAGGGACGGTCGCGCTCGTCGTGCTCGGCTTGTCGGCGGGATGCTCGGGCGAAAGCTCGGTCGGCAGTAGGCGCTGCGTTTTCAACCAGGTCGTCGCCTGCGAGTGCCTCGGGCAACCGATAGGCGCGCGTACCTGTCTGCCCGACGGGAGCGGTTACGGCGGCTGCGTGTGTCCGGACGGAACGGACGGGGCAGCCGGATTCGGCGGTAGCGGAGGCTGGGGCGGCATCGGCGGCTGGGGCGGATCACCTCCATTGGACGCCGGGTCGACCGCCGGGGCGGGCGGCAGCGCCGGCAGTGCCGGCAGCGCCGGCAGCGCCGGAACGCAGGCCGGCACCGGCGGGCAGACGCCGCCCGATCCCTTTGACGGCGGCATAGCCGACGGGAGCACCAACCCGCCGCTGACCGACTCCGCTACCCCCACCGACTCGGCCACCGCGGTGGACACCGGCCAGCCCAACCCGAACGACCCCTTTGACGAGGCACGGCGGATCTGCGTGGAGCATACCAACCAGCTGCGCGCCACCCAGGGCCTTCAGCCTTACAACCGCGCCACCCCGGCGCAGGAGGCTTGCTCGGATCAGGGGGCGGAGAAGGACGGGGCGAACAACGCGGCGCACTCCTCAGCGGGAGATTGCCCAGGCTTCGGCGGTCAGAACACCTGCCCCAACTGGAACCTCGGCTGGAACGGCTCGACCATCGAGGAGCTGATCGTCAATTGTCTCGACGCGATGTGGGCCGAGGGCGAGCCGCCGATACCGCGCGATCAGTGCATCGCCGACTACTATGGCTGCTTCATGGACCACGGCCACTATATCAACATGACCAGCACCACCACCACGGTCATGTCCTGCGGTTTCTACGAGGTATCGCCCGGCGTCTACTGGATGAACCAGGACTTCGGAAGGTAGCTCCCCGCCGACGGGGATGATCGCGCCCCGGGTTTCGTGCTATTCCCCGGCCGTGGAAGAGCGGGAGCGCGGAGCGGAGAAGGCACCGGAGGAGGCGATAGCTACCGCCGCGGAGGGCTCGCCCCCTTTGGCGGATGCACAGCCCGTCGAGGTCGCGCCGCCTCCGGGGCTCGCCCGCAAGCTGGTAGACCGCACCCGGTTGCTGCTGCCCTGGGCATCGCTGGCGGTCGGTGTGGTCTCGGCGCTGATGCTGGACCGCAGCCCGGACCGGGCCTGGATAGCGGCCTCGGCCGCCGCTGCGGTCTGGCTCACGCTGGTGGCCTTGCAGTGGTTCTCCCGAGCGACTCGGCAGGAGGTGACCGGTTTTCGGCGCTTCCTGCTGCGGGTCCTGCGCTTCTCCTCGCTGATGGCCACCCAGTCGCTGGTACAGCTCACGCTCTTCTTCGCGCTTCCCTTCTACTTTCAGGCCGCCGCGCTCGACGCCGGGCACGTCGCCTTTCTGGCCGGGCTCTGCTTGCTGTCGCTGGTCTCGCTCTGGGACCCCTGGACCGAATGGATACTGGAGACCCCCATCCTCTCGGCGCTTTTGCCGGCGACCTGCAGCTTCGTGGCGCTGGCCGCGCTGCTGCCCGTGTTCGGGCTCTCCACCCGGGTGAGCCTCTGGCTCGCCGCCCTGCTCTCCAGCATCGGCGTGCCGCTGCTCACCGCGGCCGCCGCCACGCCGGAACGGCGTCGGTTGGCCGCCGTGGCCGGCGGCGTGGTAGCGCTCGCCCTGCCGCTCTCGCTCCTGCTCGGCGCCTCGCGCATCATCCCGGCCGCTCCGCTGCGGCTGGTCAAGGCCGAGATGGGCACCCGAATAGAGAACAAATGGGTGGTCGATCCGGTCGAGCAACTGGACCGGGCTCCGCGGCGCCTGTACTGCGCCACGGCCATCTACTCCCCGCTCGGTCTCAAGGACCGGCTCTTCCATGTCTGGCGCAAGGACGGTCGACCGCTCGCCACGGTAGAGCTCAAGATCGTGGGTGGCCGCCGCCAGGGCTACCGGACCCGCAGCCGTATCAGCCACTTCGGCCGCCAGCCCGACGGCGAGTACTCCTGCACCGTGCAGACGCAGACCGGGCAGGTGCTCGGCACCCGCTCGGTCCTTATCGGGCGGTGACTGACTAACTAAGAAGGGGACGGTCCTGCTTAATTGCTTTATCGTAGGTGCGTTAGGCAATTAAGCAGGACCGTCCCCTTTCCTTGCCCTTTCCGTTAGGCAATTAAGCAGGACCGTCCCCTTTCCTTGCCCTTTCCTTGGTCCCCTTTCCTTCCCCTTTCCTTCCCCCTTTCCTTCCCTTTCCTTCAAGCAGGACCGTCCCCTTTCCTTCCTTTCCTTCTTTTGAAGCAGGACCGTCCCCTTTCGTCCTTTCGTCCCGTCGCTTTCGTCGGCGGTGACACGCGATTGCCTTAAAACCAGCTTCAGGCCGTCGTACAATTACAATCAATTAATTGAAGGCGCTCCACATAGCTCTCGGATCAAGCTAATCGGGAAATTTCGACTTATTGATGATCAACCTACAAATGCACGAGGCGGCCATTGCATATGATCTTCCTGGTCTATTATCACCTCTGCCAAGGCGAGTTCAGACCAGGGTTTTCTAGTTGGATCCCGGCTCAAAATGGCGGACCGAGCCTCGGGGGCGGGTCGCGCGTAGCTGCAAGGAGCGACGACGACGGACTAGCAGCGCTGTTTCGAGGAGGAGCGACGCAGCAGACGCGCGCGCCCCGCTCGCGAGGCGAATAGAGTCGCATTTAGAGCCGGCAACTAGTTAGACAACGGGTTCCGGGAGCGTAGCGCAGATAGGAGAGGTGAACCGATGTCTTATACCATCTTGGTAATCGACGATACTCCTGCGTTACGCCACCTCGTCAGGCTCATGCTGAAGAAGCACGATGGTATTGCCGAGGTGCTGACCGCGGCCGACGCCGAAGAGGGGTTGCGGATATTGACTGACCAGTCCGTCGATCTCGTCTTATGTGACCTTGGCATGCCAGATGTTGATGGCTTCGAGTTCCTGGTGCGAAAGTCACGGATCGATTCCGCCGGATCGATTCCGGTTATTGTCTTGACCGCGCAAGAAGAACTCTCGAGTAAAGTACGAGCCCTAAAGAGCGGAGCCTCTGACTACCTGACCAAGCCTTTCGAAGAAGAGGAGCTCGTGTCGCGGATAGATGTCCATCTGAAGATCAAGGAACTTCGCGATCAGCTGCAACGAAACAATGCCGAACTAGAAACATTGAACGACGAGCTTAAGCGGCAATCCAGAATTGATCCGCTCACCAAAATTGCGAACCGGGGATTCTTCGAAAGTTGCATCGAAGAGGAGATCCAGAGAGCCCTGCGATACGAACGCCCGCTCAGCTTGTTGATGATGGACATCGATCACTTCAAGCAGGTCAACGATTGCCACGGGCATCAAGCGGGTGACCAGGTTCTAAAAGAAGTAGCGACCACGGTTCGTTCTACCCTCCGCCGACACGACGCCGTCGGTCGCTATGGTGGCGAGGAGTTCGGTGTCTTGCTACCGGAAACGATAGAGGCCAACGCTCTGGTAGTGGCGGAGCGGTGTAGGAAGTCAGTGGAATCTACGGAGATCAGATGCGGCGAGGCTCGGTTACGCGTCACGGTCAGCGTAGGAGCGGCTTCCCTCGGACCGGGTGTCGACTCTATAAGCACTTTGATCGGACGTGCAGATAGAGCCCTTTACCTGGCGAAGCATGCCGGCCGAAACCAGGTAAAGAGCTCCATGGACATCGAATAGGTTATAGATACGCTAGGGGGAAGGGGACGGGGGGGAAGGGGACGGTCCTGTTGCGCCAGGCCAAGCCTGGGAAAGGAGGAAGTCCACAGCTGAGAAGACAGAAACCTTTCGGAGTATCCCTGCGGGTAAGCAATCCCGCCCAGTCAAGCCTGGCCAGCAGCTGGAAGCGAGTCTTGCGTGGCTGTGCATCAACGGGTAACCGTGGCTGCGAAGCGTAGACAGCGAATGCGTAGGCTGAGCAATTGAGCCCCGAAAGTCCCGATATCGCGGGAGCCGACGCAGTCAGGACAGCGGAAGGCAATATCTCCGTGCCGTAGAGGCCTGGTGTTAGCGCGCACGCTCTTCTGCAGTAAACCGCCCGAGACGCGCACGTTCTTCTGCAGCGGGTAGCCAGTTAGTGTGTTTCGATCTCGGATGGTGGGTCGAGCTTATTGGCTGAGTCCAGGTAGTAATCGATACTCGCGGGCTCGAATCCCTCGTGGGTGCGTGCGTACTCGGCAGCGCGGCGGTACCGGCCAGTGCTGCCCCAGCACGCGGTGAAGCGCCGTGTGTTCGGGCTAGCGGCGCTGGTAAACGTCGGGACCGGCAGCAAGCGGCTGAGCACACCCAGGGCACGGGATGCGGCGGACACCCCCACCGCCGTGCCTTGTGCACGAATCGGAACAAGAACAAGGGAACAAGGGGACGGTCCTGCTTAATTGATTGCTTTATCGTAGGTGCGTTAGGCAATTAAGCAGGACCGTCTAGTCGTGGACCAGAAAGTAACCCTCGTTGGCATTGAGCCCCCAGCCCCCGTTCTGGCTCATCATGTTGTTGCGTAAATCGATGCCGACGGTGCCCGGGCCTATGTTCACCCCGTCGGTGGTGTTGCCGTGAATCGTGTTGTGCACGACCACCGAGTCGTCGGCCTGGCCGACGATGAAGATCCCAATGCCGGTGTTCTGGTAGACGGTATTTCCCCTGGCAATCGATCCGGCCGCCGTCGCCTCTCTGGCGGGTTGCTCGAACGCCGCCGGAACGGTCGCCACGGCATTGAACTGTCTCGCATCGATGGAATACGAGGCAAAGATATGGTTAACGATCTTTGCGCCGATCTCGTAAGGCGGAAAGTTCCCCGCCCGGGTGAAGCGAGAGGACCGCGCTCTGGTTTGGGCGGACGGCTCGGCTCACTGCAGCTCGAGGCCTACCTTGCTCAGGCCCTCGACCATACGGTCGAGGATGATGTCGAACTTGACATAGCGTCGGATTAAGTCGCGGCCGCGACTCGGGAAGTCTGGTTTGACCCTCAAGAGCTCCTCGGCGGCCTTCCTGCCCGACTCGAGGTCTCCCAGATGCGCGAGGGTGACCGCCATGCCCAGTGGAGTCCAGAAAAGGTGGGGTCTCTTGTAGTTGAGTGCCTCCTGGTACGCCAGCTGGTAGTTCTCTTGCCGGATATAGTCTATCCAGAGCCCTCCATGGATGACGAGGTTATAGTACGGGTTGAGCTTAATGGCTCTCTCTACGAGAGCCCTGCCGCGGTCCCACTCGCCCAGCAGCATCATCACGTAGCCGATTACGTCGATGAAGAACAGAGAATTCGGATTCAGGGCGAGGGCCTTTTCGATCTCGATCAGTCCAGAGGGCAATTCGCTACTGTACAGGCGGATGAGGGCCAGCGTGAAACGGGCCCGCTGACTCTCCGGATTCAGCTTGATCCCCGTTTCCGCATATTCGACCGCCTTAGGAAGCGCACGCTCGAAGCCGGGCACATCCAGGCCGTACGCGGTCCCGTACAGGCGTCCGGCCATGGACCACACCTGACCACAATCCGGCTCGGTTTTCAGGGCGTACTCCAACGCCTTTATCGCTCGTCCGAAGGTATCGGGGGTGAGCTTCAGATCACATTCGTGATAACGCAGGATGGCTTGGTAGGTGCTCAACTTGGACGGCGTCTTGTACCTCGATTCCTTGGACAAGGTCTTGATGATGATCCCCTGCGCGCCGGTGGTTTTTGCAGCCACCACCTGGGCGACCTCCTCTTGGAACGGGACTAGCTGGGATGCGTCGGTTTCGGACCGGTGCGTGTCAGCCCAGAGCTGCTCGCCGGTCGAACGATCCGTCAAATTCACGTTGACCTTGACCCAGGTCCTGTCCTTGAAGATGTGCCCCCCGAGGAGGAAGCGAGCATCGCCTTTGATGGCGTCTCCCCCCTGGGACGTATCGAGCACCACCCTGACTTCCTGGAACCGGGCGATCTCCAGAGCGATCTCCGTCGCCAGACCAATACCGATGTAGGCAACCTCCGGATCGTTCGGCAGGCACCGGAAGGGCTGCACCACTATCGAAGGCCAAAGCGCCTCGGAGCGTGGCGCGTCGTCTTCCTCGCCGCCAGAAACCTCTACTGGCTCCCCTGTTCGCTCGGTAAAGGTCGGGACGTACCCTCCCTTGGGGATCTCGATGCCTATTCGGTCTTGCCGACCGTCTACGAGGTAGTACCGCTCGATCAACCGGCGTAACCTTCCAGCCTCGATACGGACGACAGGATCCACGTTACCATCGAAGTCCTCACCTCGACCGAAGACCTTAGTTGCGATGGTGTAGCCCTTCAGGGTATGGCTGTTCCCGCTAAGGGTTTCCTCGACCACGAATCGAAGGAACCCCCTTAATCTCTTGGAGGCGACGAAGTCCGCGCTGCTCAGAATCCGCTCCAGCTGCTCCCTGATGGCCGGCGCTGAAGGGCTCCGTTCCAGGCTGTCCGGTGCTGTCCTACCGTTCTGCTTCCTCGTAGCCACGTGACACCCCCTACCCAATGAAGAGCACCGCCGACAGTTGTCTCGACCACTTCTCCAACCGCCCGGCAGGATTTGCGCGCGAGCGCGAAAGCACGGCGCCGTAAAAAATCTGTAACCACGAAGGGCCGCCGTCAAGGGACCGACCTAACCTTTTCAACTTTCTACGGCCAACCTGCTTTTTGCCTGGTCTTGCGGACCTCCCGTTGCGCCCCCGATCTGCGCGCTCGACCGTCCACGTCCTCGACGTAGAGCCAGAGCCTTTGCTCCACTGGGTGGCGGCTTTATCAGCGTACGAAACGGCTGAGAGCTTGGGCGGAAAAGACGCCGGAGCTTTCAATAATAAAGGGAATGCTCTTTCGCGTCTCGAACGTTACGAGGAGGCTCTTACGGCTTATCGAAAGGCGCTAGAAATCGATGCCGATCACTTTGGCGCTTACATGAACATGGCTCGCGTCTTAAAAGAACTCGGACGGCCGACGGTCTCGGTACGATGGGGAGAGCTGAGAGGCGCGAGTGTGATTCGTAGCTCATCGTGGGCGACCGAGATGTCTCCAGAGCAAGCGAACAGATCGTGCAACAACGTTCTGCTCTCCTGTTCGGCGCGAGCGTAGTGAGAGCGAAGCAGGTAATTCCTGCTACTTACCTCCTGTCCGCGAAAAAAACCGGACAGGTATTGGTCCGCACCCCAGAATGGACGACCCTATACTCCTTTCTCATAGGCCCCGTAAGCTTTTTCGGCTATCTTTTGTAGGTATTTATGCAACGTGGGGGTTTACCGAAGTATGCGAACCGGCGTTCTAGCCCGGCCGCCGCAGGGCGGCGCCCGTGTGACTGGTCTTGCTCCGCATGATCTTCTGCGGAGGGCCCTGGGCCACGATGCGGCCGCCGCGCGTCCCTCCCTCGGGGCCGAGATCGATCACCCAGTCGGCGGCTAAAATGACGTCCGGATGGTGCTCGATGACCAGCACGCTGTCGCCGCGTTCGACCATGCGGTCCAGCACTGCCAGCAATCGCCGCACGTCCTCGCGGTGAAGCCCGGTGGTGGGCTCGTCCATCACGTACAGGGTGCCCGAGGCGGTGGAGAGCCCCATCTCGGCTACCAGCTTCAAACGCTGCGCCTCGCCGCCGCTCAGGGTGTTGGAGGGCTGGCCCAGGGTGAGGTAGCCGAGGCCCAGGTCGGAGAGCAGGCCCAGCGGGCCGCGGACCGCGGGCACCGCGCGAAACAGCTCGGCCGCCTGGTCCACCGTCAGCCCGAGCAGCTGGCCGGCGTTCAGGCCGTGCAGGGCGACCTCCAGGGTCTCGGGTCCGTAGCGCAGGCCGTCGCAGGCCTCGCAGGGGGAGAAGACCTGGGGCAGGAAGGACATCTCGGTGGCGATCACCCCCTGGCCCGCGCAGGCCGGGCAGCGGCCGCCCTCCACGTTGAAGCTGAAACGCGAGGCCGTGTAGCCGCGCGCCCGGGCCGCCGGGGTGGCCGCCAGCAGCTTGCGGATCTCGTCCCAGACCCCCACGTAGGTGGCCGGCACCGAGCGCGGGGTGCGGCCGATAGGCTGCTGGTCGACCTCCACCGCGCGGCGCAGGTGTTCGGCCCCTTCGATCGCCTCGAAGGCGCCGGGCGGATCGCTCTGCAGCCCCAGCGCCCGGCGGGCGGCGCGCAGCAGGGTCTGCCGCACCAGCGTGCTCTTTCCGGAGCCGCTCACCCCGGTCACGGCCACCAGCCGGCCCAGCGGGATCGCTACCCGCGGGATGCGCAAGTTGTGCTCCGAGGCGCCGCGCAGCACCAACCGCCGCGCACCGCGGGCCACTCGGCGCCCTGCGCCGAGCGGCGGAGGGCCGCCGAGCGAGCGGCCGGTGACCGAGCTCGGACTGGAAAGAACCGAGTCGGGAGGACCCGAGGCCAGCACGCGGCCTCCCTCGGAGCCGCCTCCGGGCCCCATGTCGATCAGGTGATCGGCCGCACGGATGGTGTCGGCGTCGTGCTCGGCGACCAGCACCGAGCAACCCTGCTCGACCAGCCCGGTTAACGCGTCCAGCAGCTTGCCGGTATCGCGCGGGTGAAGCCCGATGGTGGGCTCGTCCAGCACGTAGAGGATGCCGGTCAGCCCGCTGCCCAGCTGCGAGGTCAACCGCACCCGCTGCAGCTCCCCGCTGGAAAGCGTCCAGGCCGCGCGGTCCAGGCTGAGATAGTCGAGCCCGACTCGGGAGAGGAAAACAAGGCGCGCTTCGATCTCGCGTAGCAACGGCTCTCCCAGGATTCGGTCGCTGCCCGTTAGCCGGAGCGAGCGGATGCGCTTGCGCGCCTGCTCGACGCCGAGGGCGAGTAGATCCGAGATGGTGTGACCGGCCACGGTGACGTGCAGCCCGAGCCCGCCCAGGCGCCCGCCCTCGCACTCGGGGCAGATCTCCCGCTGGCTTTGGGCATGGCGGCCGCGCCCCGCGGTCACCTGTACGAAGCCCGCTCCCTCGCAGGTGGGGCAGGCGCCCTGGCGGGTATTGAAAGAGAATAGCCTGGGATCCAGCTCCGGAAATCCGCTGCCGCAGCGCGGACAGGCCCGTTTGCTACCCAGCAGCAGCTGCTGCTTTCCGGAGCGGATGGTCACCGCGCCACCGCCGAGCTCGAGCGCCCTCTCGATGAGCGGGCCCAGCGCCTGCGAGCCGGCGCTCTGCCGGCCGACCAGCAGCTCGACATCGTGCTCGCGGTAGCGCTCCAGGCCGAGCCCCGGCTCAAGGCTTACCCAGCGACCGTCGATGCGCGCGCGGGCGATGCCCCCGGTAAGCGCGCGGTCCAGCAGCTCGCGGTGCGTCCCCTTGGCGGCGCGGACCACGGGCGCGAGCACGGCCACGGTGCGCTCGCCGAAACGCCGGCGGACGTCGGTAGCCAGCGCTCCGGGCTGCCGGGCCGCGATCGGCTCGCCGCAGGTCGGGCAGCGCAACAGGCCGACCCGGGCGAATAGCAAGCGCAAATAGTGGGCGATCTCGGTGAGCGTGGCTACCGTGGAGTTGAAGGCGCCGGCGGCTGATCGCTGCCCGAGCGACATGGCGGGCGGCACCCCGCTGACCCGGTCTGCGGCCGGCCGGGGCAGCAGCGGCAGATATTGCCGGGCATAGGGCGAGAGGCTCTCCAGGTAGCGGCGCTGCCCCTCGGCAAAGATGGTGTCGAAGACCAGCGTGCTCTTGCCGCTGCCGCTGGGGCCGGTCACCACCACCAGCCGGTCGCGCGGCACCCGTACCTCGATGTTCTTCAGGTTGTGCTCGCGCGCGCCGCATACCTCGATGACCGGGTCGCCTTCCGCGCCGCCGGTCGGGGTGGCGCTCGCCAGTACCGGCGCCTCTGCGCGCAGGGCCAACTCGGCCGCCAGAAAGGGCGCGGTGCGGCTCTCGGTTGCGCCGGCCACCTGCTCCGGCGTGCCCTGCGCGGCGATGCGGCCCCCTCGTTCGCCCGCGCCCGGCCCCAGGTCGATCACGTGGTCCGCAGCGGCCGCCACCATCATATCGTGCTCGATCACCACCACCGTGTTTCCCCGCTGTACCAACCTGTCGAGGGAGCTCAGCAGCGGCTCCAGGTCGCAGGCGGCCAGCCCGGCGGTGGGCTCGTCCAGCACCAGAAGCGCCCGGCGGCCGACCTTGCCCAGGGCCGCGGCCAGCTTCAACCGCTGGGCCTCGCCCCCGCTGAGCGTGTTCAGCGGTTGGCCCAGGGTCAGATATCCGGCGCCCACCTCGCCGAGCGGTCCGAGCGCGGCCGAAAGCTCCCGATCGTCGGCGAACAGCTCGAGCGCCTCGTCGACCGTGAGCTCCAGCAAGTCTGCCGCCGACTTGCCGCGCAGCCGCACCTCGAGCAGCGAAGGGGTAAAGCGCCGTCCCCCACACTCGGGACAGGTGAAGGTGACGTCGGCCAAAAACTGCATCTCCACCGTTTCCGAGCCCTCGCCCCGGCAGGCCTCGCAGCGGCCGCCCGCCGTGTTGAAGGAGAACATACCCGGCCCCCATCCGCGCTGTCGGGCCAGCGGGGTGGCGGCCAGCCGTTTGCGCAGCACCTGCCAGGCGCCGAGATAGGTGGCCGGGTTGCCGCGCGAGGTACGGCCCAGGGGCGACTGGTCCACCGCCAGAAAGTCGCTGACCGCGCGCTGGCCCTGGAGCGAATCAAAGGGAAGGGCGGGGTGCGAGAGGTCGCCCCGGTCCCGCGCCATGGCCGGAAGCAGCGTCTCCAGCAAGAGCGTGCTCTTGCCCGAGCCGCTAACCCCGGTCACGCAGGTGAGCACCCCCAGGGGCAGGTCTAGGTCTATCCCCTTCAAGTTATGTCCGCGGGCGCCTCGCAGCACCAGCCGCCCGCTGGCCGCGCGCCGCCTTCGTCTTTGCGCTGGCCGCGCGCCCAGGGCCGCGCACCAGGTCACGTCCGATCCATCCAGCCGGTCGGGCGGGCCGTCGAACACGATACGGCCTCCGCGCGCGCCGGCTCCCGGTCCCAGCCGAACCACCCGGTCGGCTCCCCTGAGGAAGACCGGGTCGTGCTCGACCACCACCACCGCGTTGCCGCCCGCCTTCAGGCTCTGCACCACCGGAAGCAGGCGTCGTACATCGGCCGGATGAAGCCCCACCGTGGGCTCGTCCAGCACGAACAGGGCGTCGGTGAGCGAGGCGCCCAGAGCGCTGACCAGCGATACGCGCTGTAGCTCGCCGCCGGACAGGGTGCGGGCGGCCCGGTCCAGCGTCAGGTAGGGCAGGCCCACCCGGCAGAGGGTGGTAAGCCGGTCCCGGCAGGCATCGAGCAGCGGGCGCGCGGCCTGGTAGCGGCCCTCGCCGTCGATCCGCAGCAAAAACGAGAGCGCATGGTCGATGGATAGAGAATAGAAATCAGCCAGCGATCGCCCTTCGATCCGCCACCAGAGCGCCTCGGGCTTCAGGCGCGCGCCCTGGCAGGAGGGGCAGGTCTCGTACTTGCGATAGCGGGCCAGAAAGACCCGAACATGCATCTTGTAGGACTTCTTCTCGATCCACTTGAACCAGCGGCGAAGGCCGTACCATCTCTGCCGGCCCCGGCCCCCATCCCCCTCGATGATGAAGCGCCGCTGCTCGGCGTTCAGCTCGGCATAGGGCCGGTCCACCGGAACGCCCTCTTCTACGCAGTGACGGAGCAGCTTGCGCCTCTCCCGAGCCGCCGCCTTTCCCGACCAGGCCTTGATGGCGCCCTGTTCGAGGGACTTGCTCCAGTCCGGGATCACCTTGTCCCAGTCGATCTCGATGGTGCGGCCGAAGCCGCGGCAGCTGTCGCAGGCGCCCAGCGGGTTGTTGAAGGAGAAGGCGCCCAGGGTAGGGCGGTGAAAGTCGCGGTTGCAGGTTGGGCAGTGTAGTTGCCGAGAGAAGCGGTAGTCGCCCTTGTCGAGCCAGACCCGCGCCGCGCCCCCGCCGCGCTCGAAGCTGGTCTCGATGGCTTCCGCCAGCCGGTGCCGTTCGCCCGGCTCGATCGCGGTGCGGTCGACCACTACCTGGAGAGTCGCCCGGCCCGCTTCGCCCCGCCGTCCCCCCGCGGTGGCCCGCTCGGTCAGCACCCGGCTGGGCGGGACCCGGTCCAAATCGTGCACCTGCCGGCCGTGCCAGACGCGCCGGTAGCCTTCGCCCACCAGGGCCTCGCGCACGCTCAGGAAGTGCTCCGCGTCCTGCACCGGCACCTCGTAGGTCACCACCGCCCGCCGCCCGCCCGCTTCCCCGAGCAGGCGCTCGGCGGCCGAGGCCGGCGTATCGGGCTCGATCCGGTTGCCGCAGGTCGGGCAGTGCAGCACCGCCGAGACCGACCAGAGCTCGCGGGCGTAGCCGGTGATCTCCGTCAGCGTGCCCACGGTGGCGCGGCTGCTCTTGACCGGCGACTGCCGGTCTACGGCCACGGCAGCCGGAACCGGATCCAGGCTCTGTACCGGCGGTCGCTTCAAGCGCTCCAGAAACTGTCTGGCATAGGCGCTGAAGCTCTCCACGTATCGGCGCCGGCCCTCGGCGTACAGGGTGCCGAAGGCGAGCGAGGACTTGCCCGATCCCGAGGGCCCGGCCAGCACCAACAGCGTGCCCGGGGCGATGTCGAGGTCCAGGCCCCGGAGGTTGTTGGTGCGCGCACCGCGCAGGCGTATCTCTCGCATGCCGCTTCTCGCTCTGGTATTGCTGGATGCGAAACCGGGCAAGTATAGCGCCTGAGCGGGCGCGGGCAGGCGATGGCGAAAAAGCGAGAGAAAAAGCGCCGTTCCCGGGCGAAACAGGCGCCCGGTCACCGGGTCGAGCAGGCGGTCGAGCCGGCCCCAATCGCGGAGCGAGCCGAGAAGCCCGCCGCTCCCTCGTCGTCGCCCGAGCAGCGTCCGGCGCCCCGTCTCCGCGCCAGCCTGACCGGACTGCTCGGCGCGGTGCTGCTGCTGGGCCTGCTGTCCATGCCCGCCCGCGTCTATCGCGGTGACGCCAACGCGGCCCGCATGGCCACCAGTCAGCTCATCCTGCACGGCTCGTTTGGCATTCCCTACGACCAGCCGGAGGGGGTGCCGGAGGGATTTGTGCGCAACCGCGGGCAGTACTTCTACGAAAACGACGCCCGAGGGCGTTATTACTCGAAGTACGGGGTGCTGCAGTCTCTGCTCTACCTGCCCGCCATGTGGGCGGCGCACCTCGACCACGGCGATTTGAAGATCGGCCAGCGACCGCGCGAGGTGGTCTTCTGGCTGAACGTCAACAACCTCGCGGTCAGCCTTCTGGTCGCCGTATACCTACTGCTGCTGGCCGGTCGTTTTACCCGGCGGCCGCTGGTGGCGCTCGGCTTGGTTCTCTGCTGCCTGTACGCCAGCTTCGTCTGGTACTACCTGCGAGCGCAGTCGACCGAGATCTTCCAGCTCTGGTTCTTCCTCGGTATGGGCTACCACCTGTTTCGCTGGGTCGACGGCGACCGCGGCAGCCCCCGAGGTTGGGGACAGCTCGGCGCCTGCGCGCTTTACGGGGCGCTGCTCACCCTCACCAAGCCATACTACGGCCTGGTGTTTCCCCTGGCCTGGCTCGGGATGCAGTTTTCGAGCAGGGACGGATTCGATCTTCGCAGCGCGGCTCGAGACGCGCTCTACCTCGGCGCCCCGGCCCTGCTGGCGGCCGGCCTGGTGCTGTTGCAGAACCGGCTCACCTTTGGCGCCTTCTTCGACTTCGGCTACTTCCAGGCCGAGGGAGGCGGGGGGTTCAAGGGCAACCGTTTTGCGGCCGAGCTGATCCCGAGCGGTCTCTACCAGCTGCTGCTCCTGCCCAGCCGCAGCGCCTTCCTCTACTTCCCCTGGCTGATCCCGGCGGCGTTCGGAGTCGGGCGCTTTTGGCGGAGCCATCGCCTGGAGCTGCTCTTCGCCTCGCTCTGCTTCGTCGTTTTCTTACTCTTTGTATCCGCACAGCAGGAACCCCACGGCGGCTGGTGCCTGGGGCCCCGTTACCTGCTCTTCGTCCTGCCGCTTCTGGGCTTGATGGCGCTGCCGGCCCTGGACTGGATAGTCGACAACCGGCAGCAGGTGCGGGGGGGCGTGGCCCTCTGCCTGCTGGCCACCGTCGTAGCAGCGCAGGTCTGGTTGAATACACGAGTCAACCAGCTGGAGTTCCACGCGGACTGGCACGTGCGCGCCTTTCTGGGCAGGCTACAGATCGAGGAGGCACAAGCTTACTTCGACCGCCGTCATGCCGGGCTGGTCTTCGGGGACCTGGCCGCCTTTCGGCGGGGCGAGGCCCCCTTTGCTCCCTTCGAGATGGCGAGAAACGCCCGCCCCGACCTGGCGCCCCTGATCGACGCGCGAGAGAGGCACTTCCGATCGCACTGGATTCTGAAGCGCAATTACTACTGGTTCGGGCAGTAACTAGCCTTTGTTTGCCGCCCCGGAGCCGATTTGATATCCTTCTCTACTTCGACTTCGACGCCCGCGGAGGGGGTACCAGCTCAACTTAGGAGGCACCGCAAAATTAACGATACGAGACCGGGCGCGTCGGTGGAGCGCAATCGCGAGCGCGCCCGGAGGAAAAACCGCAGGAATAGCAGCGCTATTTCGAGGATTTTTCCGAGGACGAAAGCCGCGAGTGCGCCCGCCCACGCGGCCGCAACCGGATCGTTTATTTTGCGGTGCCTCCTTAGCCATAGACGACGGCTCGGCCCCGCCCGAGGAGCTGATGGTCGGTAACGTCCACACGGTCGATTTCGAGCTGATCGAGGTGGGAAGCGACGATATCCAGATCAATCTCAACTGGGATACCGTGGCCGATCTCAACCTGCACGTCACCGATCCGAACGACGAGGAGATCTACTACGGCGAGATGACCTCTGCCAGCGGAGGCGAGCTGGATCTGGATAGCTACAGGGCCTGCCCCATCTATGGTGAGACCGGTCGCGGAAACGAGAACGTCTTCTGGCCCGCCGGAGGAGCGTCGGCCGGCGAATACCTGATCGAGGTCCATCTCTGGAGTGACTGCGAGACCTTTGCGGCCGGGCTGGAGACGCACTACCGCGTTACCATGATACTGGACCGCGGCGACGTGTGGATGTACGAGGGGCGCTTCTCCTCGGACGATATGGCTACGGCGTCGTACTACGAACCGGTGGAGATCACCCGCTTCGCCTATCCGCAGTGACCGGCCGGGTCGCGTTCCGGACAAACCGGTGCTTCGGCGGACAAGCGGGGCACTGCTCGTCCGAGGTCGCTTGCCGGTCGGAGCCGGCGTTGCTATTCAATAGCGGATAAGGATGTCGAAAGTGCTCATACCATCAGGGATCCGATTCGCTCGTTTTCTTCCCTTGGCCCTGTCACTGCTGGTCGCGCAGCACTCGGCCGCATGTACCGTGGATACCGCCCCGGATCGGACCGGGAGAGAACCGGGCGCGTCGAACGGGACCACGGGTGGGTCGGGCGGAGACGAACCGGGGGGTAATGGCTCCGAGCCCGACGAGAGGGGCTGCCGGTCCGGTCCCGACCCGGATGACTGCCCGGAGATCTGTCCGGAGAGCTGCGACGGCGTGGACAACGATTGCGACGGAGTGATCGACGAGGGCGAGGCTGACCAGGAGTGCCGCCTCGGCCACGCGGTCGCGGTCTGCACGGACGGGCTCTGCGCGGTCGAGACTTGCGATGAGCTGTTCGGCGACTGCGACGGAGACTCGGAGAACGGATGCGAGACCGTGCTCACCACCGCGGCCAACTGCGGCGCCTGCGGCGAGGCCTGCGAGATGCCCCACGCCTCGGCCTCTTGCGACGGTACGGGGCAATGCCGTTTCGGCTCCTGCGATTCCGGCTGGGGCAACTGCGACGGAGACGTGTACAACGGTTGTGAGGCCGATCTGGATAGCGTCGAGCACTGCGGTCGCTGCGGCAGTAGCTGCCAGGGCCTGCCCCGGGTCGCGAGCGAGGATTGTAGGCGGGGCGAGTGCGTAATCGAGCAGTGCGAGGAGGGCTACCAGGATTGCGACGCGGAACCGAGCAACGGGTGCGAGAGCACCTCACACGACGGAAGCTGTTCTTGAGGGGGCCGGTCTTGCCGCGGGCTTTCAGGGGCTCGATGCTCTTCGCTCTCTGCCTGGGGCTCTTCCTCTCGGCCTGTCCCGGACGGGAAGCGCGGGACAGCTCGCCGGGCAGCAAGGCTGACGGCGACCCCGGCAACGCCTCCTCCTCCTCGGCAGACGACGACCCGTCCGCTCCCTCGCGGGACTTCCGCGGCTCGATGGGCGCACCGCCGGTTCCGGCCGAACAGGAGTGACGAGCGGTCGCGGCCGGGTACGGCTCCGGTTCTTACCCCCCGCCCGAAAAACGGGCGAGTCGTCTTGTCACGGACGCTTACGGCCGCCGCAGCTTTTCCGGCTCGGGTTCGGTGCCGATGCGGGTTCCGTCCTCGAACTTGTACACGCTGGGCACCCACTTTACCTGCAACTTGCTCATTGGGATGTTGGCCAGCGCGACGTCTTTTTCCTTGGACGGATCGTAGCGCGACTTGCCCCCGAAGGTGGCCGTCTGGCCCGCCTTGAGCCTCTTGCGGTAGGGGATCTTCATCTCCTTCAGCAGCTTGCCGCTCTCGTCACGCATCTCGATAGTTCCGATGATCAGCGAGAGATCCTTCTTACCCTTGTTGTGGAAGCGCAGATCGATGTCAAAGGCCTCGAAGGTCATGGAGCCCGAGCCCTTCTTGACCACCTTCTTCTTTACCATCTCCACCGTGCAGATTTCGAGCATCTGCTTCAATGCCTTCTCGGCTTCTTCCTGCTTTCGCCTCTCCTCCTCCTCGATCTTGCGCCTGGCCTCCGCGCGCTCCCGCTCCAGCCGCGCGCCTTCTTCCTCGGCCCAGCGCCGCTGCTCGTCGATCGCCTGCCGGACCGTCATCCCCGCCGGGTAGCCCGCCCCGCCCGACGCCTTCTGCTTGGCGATCCGCTCCTGGTAGGCCAGCAAGACTTTCTGCTCGTCGCTTTCCAGATAGCGGATAAGGGAGAGCAGCGCGCCCTTGTCGGCCGGATCGGAGGGCATCTTCTCCTGGTAGGGATCGCCGCAGGCAGCCAGGCCGATGGCGATGACGGATACGAAAAGCAATAACTTTTTCATGCTCTCTCCCTTCCTCCTCCGTTCTCCGCTTCTCCGCCTGGATAGCAAAGCCGCGCGCGTACTTCAACCGTCCCCGGCTGGGCCGCGGAATTTGCGGCACTAGTCCTCCGTCTTCTAGTCCTCCGGCTTCTCTCCGGCCGCCGCCATCTTTACCAGCCTGGGCTCGAAGCGGGCGATGGGCTGGACCAGGTCGGTCTGCGCGGCCATCACCTGTTCGATGTCCTTGTAGGCCATGGGCACCTCGTCCAGCCCGGCCGAGATCACCTCCACGCCCATGCGCTCCAGGATCTGGCGGGCGTCGGACCAGCGATAGCGCTGCAGGGCGGCCTTGCGGCTCATGCGGCGGCCCGCGCCGTGCGCGGCCGAGCAGAGCGCGTCCGGATTGCCCTTGCCGCAGGCCACGAAACCGGGCGCGCCCATGGAGCCCGGAATGATGCCCAGCACGCCGTCTCCGGCCGGGGTGGCGCCCTTGCGGTGCACGATGACGTCGCGGCCCAGGTGGCGCTCCCGCCAGGCGAAGTTGTGATGGTTCTCCACCTCGGCCAGCGCCCGCGCGCCCAGGTTGCGCAGGAGGTGTCGGTGGATGAGCTCGTGGTTGGCCGCCGCATAGGCGCCCATCAGCTGCATGGCGCTCCAGTACTGCTGGCCCTCTTCGCTCTTCATCTCCAGCCAGGCCAGGTGGCGGAGGTGCCGGGGAAGCTCGCGGTGTATCCTCATGGCTAGCTGGCTGAAGTGCTGCGCCACTGCGGCCCCCGTGCCTCGGCTGCCGCTGTGGCTGAGCAGCGCCAGGTAGACGCCGGCCTGCAGCCCGAGCCCCTCTTGTTCCAGGGTCAGCAAGCCGAACTCCACGAAGTGGTTGCCGCTGCCGCTGGTGCCGAGCTGGCTGTGGGCCTTGTCCTTGAGATGGGAGGTCACCCCGGTCACGCCCCAGTCCTGGTCCATTACCGGGTGGTGCCGGCGCCTGCGGAAGACCGCGCCCACGCCGAAACGCGTTTCTTGGGCGATGGCCTGCTTCAGCGCCTCGCGCTTCTTGTGCAGGGCCTCGACCGGCCAGTCCATGACCGTCATGCGCATGCGGCAGGCGATGTCCACCCCCACGGCATAGGGGATGACCGCATCGCGGGTGGCCAGTACCCCGCCGATGGGCAGCCCATAACCCTGGTGTGCGTCCGGCATCAGCGCCCCGGCCACCGAGACCGGGAGCGAGCAGGCGTTGACCATCTGTTGTACGGCCCCCGCCTCCAGCCCGTCGCCCCATTGCCGGTAAGGCGCTGGCTCGGCACGGGGCTCGAATCGGCCGGCGACGTCGTAGTCCCGTTCCCTCTCCCTTTTCTTCTTCCTTTTGTTCTTCTTGCCCAAAGCCGCCTCCCGCTCCGTCCAATACGGAATGGTAGGGGAGGCGGCTTCTGCGGTCGAGGAGCCCGGGAGACGACGAGGAGATCTCTCCCCGCGGTCGAGAGGATTATTTCGAGGAGGAGCGAAGCCGCCATTCGGCGCCGAAGAGCGCCGCACACCGGTCAAAGTCTACTGGTCGCGGCACTACCTTCACGCCTCCGCGGCGAACTGTTTATGCGGCATCCGAGTTTCCGCCTTGGTTGAAGGAGCGATGCCGATATGACACAGTAAACTATGACTTAACGGGAGGGTGCTTGAAATGAGAACTTCGAGACAGATAGCATCTGCAATCCGGTCGTGGATGCCGGCAGCGGTATCCTTGCTCACCGCTTTATTGATCGGAGGGTGTAACATCAACATCGACACCGAGAGTGTCGAGAACAGCTTGCCCGATCCGGACGATCTAGGAAATCTGGGCGATATCGAGATCTGCGGAGATCAGACCCTGGAGGAGCTGATGACCGCCGACGAGATCAGCGATAGTTGCCGCGATGCGCTGGAATCATGGCTGCCCGATCCCCAAAACAGCGCGGAGGGGAAGTTGCTGGTCCTCGGGGAAAGAGTCGACGAGGATGGGTCGCGTCTGCTTTACCTACAGGGCGTGGACACCGAAGGCGCCGCCCTGACGGCGGAGGCCCTGGCTGAGGCTACGGTGTCGATCGACATCGGCGGCGAGGCAACTGTCCTAGCGGCCGCGGATATATCGATCACGGTGGTCGTGGACATTGCATCGGACATCTTCTCGATAGCCGTGGTAAACGATTACTCCGCGAGTATGCGCGACGGCGATCTCGACGACATGGAATTGATACACACCGACCTGTTCAGCTATTTCCCGCCGCTGTACGAGGCGGAGGTGACCTATTTTTCCGAAACCGTGGACGTGAAGTTGCCGTTCAGCGAGGACGCCGACGCTGTACTGGCCGCGGTTGCCAGAGACAATAGTTATGACAGAACATCCACCGCGCTACTGGACGGTATGGGAACCGCGCTTGACAGTCTGGTAACCCGCGAGCGACCGGTGAAGGTCATGATCGTGGGAACCGACGGCGCCGAAAACGCCTCCACGCAATACACGCAATCGCAGTTACTGAACACCATCGAACAGCAAGGCGTGTTCGTGATCATGCTCGGAGCCCTGATGGCCGATGTCGACGCGCTGCGGACGCTGGCGGGCGATCGAGGGGTATATTTCTATGCCCGCGGTTACGGTAGGCTGCGCAACGCCGTACAGCCCTTTCTGGAAAGTTTCGCGGAAATGGTGCAGATCGGCATCCCGCCCGAATACGCCGACGCCGACTCGATCATCGTCGAAGCCGGCGGGTTGAGCCTGACGGTTCAATAGAAGTATTGGGCTACCTCGGGCCTGTTCGCAGCCGCAGCGACCGCGCTCCGAGATCCGCCCGCTCGGTACGCGATCGGTGATATAGGCGAGATCGCCCGGGCTGTAGGTATCGGTTGGCGCCGGCCCCGCCGCGATGGTATCGCAGTCGACCATGATCGTCGCCGATCACCTGGTCAAGCACTACCGGGTGGCCAGTCGGCCGCCCGGGCTGGTGGCCGCCCTGCGCTCGACGGTCCGCCGCTTCGTCCGTTCTTATTGCGATCGGCACGGCGCCACGGTACTGCTGACCAGCCACAACATGGCCGACGTGGCCGGGATCTGCGAGCGCATCATCGCCATCGATCGCGGGCGGCTGCGCTTCGACGGCTCGCTGCCCGAGCTCAGGCTGCGCTTGCGCCCCTACAAGCGGCTGGAGCTCCGCCTGGAAAGGCGCGTCGAGGCGGAGCAGCTGGCCGAGCTGGGAGAGGTGGTGGAGCACGAGGACGCACGGGCGGTGGTGCGAGTAGCCAGCGTGCGGTTGAAGCAGACCGTTGAGCGAGCCTTGCAGCAGCTGCCCGTCTCCGATCTCACGGCCACCGACGCCCCGCTGGAAGAGGTGCTGGCCGACCTGTTTCGCCGCCCGCCCGGTGCGGGAGAGGACGGGGATAAAGCCGGGGAGGGCGCATGACCGGGCCGCGCCTGCTACGCGCGGCGCCGGCCTCCATGCTCTGCGTGGGCTGCCTGGCCCTGTACTGGGACCGCTCTCTGAGCATTTTTCAGGTTTGGCTGGCTGCTTTCATGGCTTTTTCCGGATACCTGGTACCGCTGGACCTCTTCCCCGCCTGGCTGCGGCAGTGGGCCGAGATCCTGCCCTTTGCCCAGACCCGGTCGTTGCCGGTGAGCGCGTTGCTTGGCCTGGTGCCGCTCGGCCGTACGCTGGACGGTCTGTTGCTGCACGTTGTACGTCAACGAGATCAGCTCGAATCCGCCATCTTCCGCTGGGCGCCCTTCGACAATACGTGCGCGATCTTCTTCCGGAACACCTCTTCGGACAGCGGCCTTTCGATCAGCGCCGTCACTTTCAACTCGATGAAGCGTTTGATCTCTTCCATCGACAGAACGTGGGAGACGATGACGATATCCGTGCCTTCGTCTCGCTTGCCGATCAGACGAACGAATTCGAAGACGTCGGGTTTGCGAACCGCGGCGTCCACCAAGACAATATCCTGGGGAGACTGCTGGATGACCTTGACCGCTTCGGCAGACGAGCCCGCGTAACATATCCGATACGTCTCGTCGAACTGACGGGCGATCCACGCGCGCTCGCCGCTCGTCGGCGAGACGATCATGAGCGATCTGTTTTCTTCTCGGTCGTTCATGCGCGGTGCGGGACGCGAGCCGCGGAACAAGACCAGCTTTTCCGCCGCCTTTCGGCGGCGCCTCGAACGATCGATTACTACGCGTAGCGAGAGCGCCAATTCCGCGAAGTCCTCGATGGGCTTTTCGACGTACCCATCGATGCCAATGTGAAGCATCTCCTTGGCGTTTTCCAGGGAACCGTAGCCGGTTATCATGACGATACCGACGAAGGGGTCTTGTTTTCGGATCTCGTCAACCAGAGTAACGCCGCTTTCTCCTTTCAAGTTCTTGTCGACGAGTAGTACGTCGTATTCCCCCGCGCGCCACCTCTCGATCGCCTCTCGGGATGTCTCGACGCTTTCGACCGTCCAGTCGTTCTGCCTGGAAAGCGTTCTTTCCAACGCCGTACGAAAGTACGGATCGTCATCGACTATCAACAGGCGATCTTCCGAAGTGCTCAAGAGTCGGACCCGAATAGCGATTCGTGGATCGGCTTTATGACGAGACGCCGTACCGTAGAGCCGTTACCGTACAACCGCGCGTTCCTCTCACGCTTCAGTCGCTTGGTTCGAGTACGTTTACTTACAAGGGTAGTCCCTCTCGCGGTTCCTTTCATCGAGAGCCTTCCTTCTTATTTCCCCGTTCCGGAGATCGCGTCGATTTCGCTCGCGGCTTGTCCGGCGCTTTTGCTGCCTTCTGAGCCTTTCTTCGCAACAACAGGTTTTCGAGGATCAACCCGGTGTACTCCATCAATGCGCCCACCAGCTCGGCGGGACAGAGCGGCAGGTCGCTACGCCCGTTGTCAGCGTAAACCAATGACGCGGTTCGATTTCGAATCACTAATGGCAGGACATAGGCCTCACTCCGGATCGGCGCACCGAAAGTCATATAAAGCTCCTGCAACGCCGGATCGTCTTCCAGATCGACGACCGTCTGGATCTTCTTTTCCTCTACCGCTCTCTTGAATGCCGGCCCGCTGTCGATGTCGAGGCGCAGGTTGACCGCGTTCTTGCCGGAACCAGCGCCTCTCTGCTTGACGCCGAAAAGCCCGATGCCCATCAGCTGCTTGCGGTCGATCACGAACAGGATCGCCCGCTCCAGGTACTGCGCCATGTAGCGAAGCATACCGAGCGAAACCACCGGAGAGCGAATGGTGCTTCTGAGATCGGTCATGTTGCGATAGAGAACCCCCAGGTAGCTCAGCGAACCATCCGCGTTCGTCTCCGCCAACCCGGTGGTCCGGCTTCTCGCGACTTGCCGCTCGACGACGTCGGCGAGCGCATGGGAGAAGGTTCTGACGACCTCGACCTCGTCCGCGGCGTAGGGCGAGGGCTTTGGTGCGTGAAACATCGCCCCCGCCGATACCGCCTCTGCGAACACCTCTGGATCGACGACTATTCCGAACGAAACCATGTCGATATCCGGTACTCGTTTGCGGGCGATTTTCATCATCTCTACGCCGCTATTCGATTCGATCAGGCCTTCCTCGGTCGCATCCGTATCGACCACGAAGAACGGCCGTCGCGCGCGATTCTCTTCCAGTAGGTCGAATGCGTCGCGATCCGATACGGGAGTTAAGACGCTGATGTCGGAGCGCTGCAAGCGTTCTCTCAGCGAATAGCGGATGATGTCATCCGAGCTAAAGAGTACGACCGGCCTGCGTCTTTCATCGGCCTTCAGGTCCCGCATGACCCTTTCCATGGTAGAGGTCTCGTCGATGACCCCCTCCGCGGTAAGCTTGGTTCTCATGCGCTGGTCTCGGTCCCTGGCCTCTTCGGATATCCGGACCGCCTCCAGTATGATCTCCTGGATACGAAATCCCCGGCTCGGGGCCACCGAATCCGGCAAAAAACTCAGGGAATCCACCGGTTCGACCTCGTCAGCGTCGAAGGAAAAGACGCCCTCGATCCACGATGCCACTTCGTTGATGATGTTCTGGATGTAAACCCTCAGCGCCTCTTCGATCTGGTCGAGCTTTAAGGCCTCCATTTCGACGAGAATCGCTCCAATCGGCCTCCTTTCCCGCCTCGAAAGGCGCCTCTGTAAGCGTAAAGCGCGATGAAGGGTCTCGAGGTTGATGTCTCCCCTTTCTATCAGGAGATCGACCATATAGGTCAAACGGGGTTCGAGCCTGGCGGAGAAGATCCGACCGTCGAGTAGGCCGATTCTGGCTTTCTTGTCGTTCCCGTCTATCTTGAGTACCCCGGTTTTACCCGATACGCTCAACAACTGGAGAATATCGATGAAGGAGAGGTCCTCGAGCCTTCCCGAAAGAGGCTTCATGGGTTCATTCCGCTCCTCCGGTCGGCGGAAGACCGTCGTCGCCCTTCAGCGCTCGAATTACCCCTTCCAGCGTCATCGCCTTGCGTTCGGTCCGGGAGTACATCTGTGCGGCCATGAGCGCGGTACTGGCGTGGCCGCCGAGCAGATCGAAGAGTTCCATATCGATCGGCTCGAATCCGTCCTTCTGTATGAACAGTTTGTGGATCGCCAGGACCCCGACCAGCTCATCCGAGGATATCAACGGCATTACCGCGATGGGACGGTCGACGTCGCCGGGCTCGGTAACGTCCGCGTCCAGGTAGAGCTCCCCGGAGCGCGCAACCCTGGTGAGGAGATTGTCGCCCAGCGGTATCGTTTGTCCGCGGTTGCTGTCCAGCCTCTCGCCTCCGACAAGTGTGAAGCGCTTCCTGGCGGCTTCGAAGATGTAGATCCCGAAGCACTCCGCCCCGATGAGGTTGATGACGACTTCCTTGATGATCTGCACGACCCGATCGAAATCGAGCGTCGAGTGAAGCTGGTAGCTCGCAACGTAGAGGCTAGCGAAGCTAGAATTCTGCCGCTCTATCTCGGCGTACTGCGAAGCGATATCGGCGCTCTCCTTTTCGATCAACGCGATTCGACGCTTGAGCTCGGTCAGCTCCTCCCTTAGTCGGTTTCTTTCCTCGGTCACGGCGTAGTGTTCTCGAACGGAGACGACGCCCTCGGCCTGCGAGCCGATGGCAGACTGAGCGAGCTCATGCTCGAGCAAGCCGACGCGTTGTCGAAGCCGCTGGTTTTCATTCAAAAGCTCTTCTGTGAACTTCTCGCCCTCTTTGAACATCTGCTTGAAGAATCTGCCCCAGTCGCGTTCTTCTTCACTCATATCGTTATCCTCAATCGGTAGGCAGGTTGTCGGGTTGAACTAGGGGTTAGGGCCGCCGGGCCAGCAATCGGCGTATCTTCTTTACGAGTTCTTGCTTGTTGATCGGCTTGGTCGAGTAGTCGTCACAACCGGCGGCGAAGGCCTCTTCCTTCTGGCTCTCCTCGCCGCGCGTCGTCACGATGATCACCGGTATGTCCTTTGTCTTTTCGGACGACTTGAGCAATTGACAGCACTCGACGCCGGAAAGTTTCGGCATCATGACGTCCAACAGTACGAGATCGGGCGGGGAATCGCCCTGACATTTCTCCAGTGCGACCTGGCCGTCCGGCGCTTCGTCGAGCTCGAAATCTTCGTACTTGAGCAGCATGCTAACCAGCATTCGCATGCTGACCATGTCATCGACGATCAAGATCTTTTTTCTTTCGCTCATGGTAAGTGGCTCCCGTGGCTCTCTATGGAGAGGTCCCAAAAAGAGAAATTCTACTAGAAGCGGAAGCGCAATTCTATCACAGTTTGCAGGGGCGAGGGCGGGACCGTCCTGCTCGGTGGGACCGATTCCGGTCGCGCTGGGCGGGATCCGCGGTATTTTACCGGAATCGGCCCACCGCCTAGGGGAGATCTTTCAGCACCTGACGGAGCGCACGCGACGTCTCGAGACAGCTGGGGAATCGATCGGAGGGCTTTTTGGATAGCATACGCAGGACGACCTTTTCGAGCGACTGCGGTATATCCGGAGCGTACTGGCTCGGCGGTGGCGGCGAGTTCTGCACGTGCATGATCAAAAGGGGCAGCATCTCTCTATGCTGGAAGGGAAGCGTGGCGGTGAACATCTGGTAAGCGACGACGCCGAGGCTGTACTGGTCAACGGCGCTGGTCACCTTGCCGAAATCCTTTACCTGTTCCGGCGCCATGTAAGCGGGCGTGCCGCCCAGCACGCCGGTAACGGTGAGCCCGGGCGAATCCTTATGCTTGGCGACGCCGAAATCCATGATCTTCACTTCGCCGTTATCGACGACAAACAGATTGTCGGGTTTGATGTCTCGATGAATGACGTTCTTGTGGTGTGCGGCCTGCAAGCCGGCACAGATTTGAATCAAATACTCGATTCCCGTCTTATAGTCCATTGGCCTATCTAGCAGATCGGTGAGGGTACATCCCCTCAATAGCTCCATGGTGATGTATCGGCGGTGGCGAAAGGAGCCGAAATGGTAGAGTTGAATGATGTTCCGGTGCCTGAGGCGGCGGTTTAGCTTAACCTCCTGCTTGAAACGCTCCAGGCTAACCTTCAACGCGTGCGGATCGTCGAACGCTCGCTCGAACACTTTGAGTCCAATCCGCTCTTCCAGCTCCGTATCATAGGCTTCATAAACGGTAGCTGCGCCGCCTCGGCCGATGACCGAATCGAGCCGATAGCGCCCGTCGATTAGCGTACCGACCTCGAAGGAGGCCGCAGGCGCGGGGTCGGTGGAGGCTACGGGAGCCGCGTCGAGTCCCTCGGAATCGGCCTGGTCGCCGAGCGGGAGTACCGTCTCCACGATGTCCGCGGGCGACAACTGAGATATCCTTTCCTCGCTCTGCGCAACCGCGGGGTTCGGTTCCTTTCCAAAGGCATCGATCGACTTCTGCAATTCCATCGCCTTGTCGAACAATCCGTACCTCTCGTAGAGGTCGCGTAGCGCCCGAAACGCCTTTTCCTCCTGGTCGTCGCGCGGCACACAGGACACGAAGCGCTCGACGAAGGCATCCAGCGGGGAGGAGAGCAGATCGGCTCGAGCCGAGATGAGGATCGCCAGGGTAGCGGCCGAGCGGTACCGCTCGTGGTCGCTAGAGACCCGCAACAGATGACCCACCCCCTTTTCCAGATCGCCCGATTTCAGATAGAGGGTAGCCGCCTCGTAGTCGTGCCCGCCGCGAGCGCAGATGTCGGCGGCGTCTATCGGTCGCCCGAGCTTCGCCAGAATCCTCCCCGCCTCCAGGAACGCTCCGTTCTGCTCGTAAGCGGTCACGGCCGATTCCAGCTTTCCCTCGCGCTCGTAAGCCGTGGCCTGCCCTAACGTATAGGAAACGGCCTCGACCTGCTGTTCGGCGCCGCCGGGAACGGCCTCGGTCTTTTCAGCGGCCGTGCCGGAGACGGCGCTGGTACCCGCAACGGGCACGATCGGCTTCTGTTCCGAGTCCTCGGGGCTCTCCGGGTCGCCGATCTCTTCCATCAATGCGGCGGCCCGCCGGTACTCACCGAGCGCCCTGTACAGCTCGGCGGCCGACCGTTTGTCATTGGCCTTGGTGAGGTAATTGGCGGCCAGGTAGACCATCCGGCGCTTTTCCTTGCCGAGCATGGAAAACTCGCTCGGCTTGACACCCACGTCGTCTAGCAGACGCTCGGCCGCCTCGCCGTATCGCCCGTCGATGGCGAGATTCAGAGCCTCGTTGAGGACCGTTTGTACCAACCTCGGCCCGGCTCCTCGCGCGAGACCAGTAAGGCGACTGCTCTCGCCTGACGATCGGCCCTTCCGTATCGCGTCGCTCTTGCCGTCGGTCATTAGAGATCAATTATATCAGATGCTCGCAGGGCGACCCAGTGGCGCGGCGCGAGGCTCGGTCGGTTTTGGGGGTCCATATTTACGAAATGGTCTCCAATCTGTCTATGAAGGCGACAACCAGCTATGGTAACTTTTTACGGCTAGACGCCAAAAATCCATGAGCACGCCTTCCCTGACGCGCAGTCGGGCGTGACGGTTCGGACGCCGCTCCAGGATCGGGTTCGGAGCATTTTCCGGCGTTATTCAGCCTTACTCAGCCGAATGCCAACCAAGTCGATACTCAGATAGGAATACAAGTCGGGAAAGGGCTTCGCCTGTATCCAGATCACCCCTGGGGGCGAACTCCCCTAATGACCCTTTTCATCGACCATTTGCTCGATCCGAGCGATGGCTCCTTTGCGGCGCTCGTCTCCGCCCAAAATAATGTGGGTAGGCACGTTCGTTATATTTATCGGGACCTACCTTACCGCAAAAAGCATTTTCGGCTCCCGGGTAGCGGCGTTATCCCTCCTTTTACTTTGCGGATTCTCATCATTCCTTGATCACTCGATTACCGTTAGAACGGATCTGGTATCGACCACCCTATCGCTTACCGCACTTTATCTGGTTACCTCTCCCGTCGTTTCGGCCGGCCGCCTGTTTATCGCAGGTGCGGTTCTCGGGGCATCGGTGGCGGCGACTCAGAAGGCCGTTTACTTCGTGCTCGCTTTTACCGTCGCCCTCGCGGGCCGCCATTTCTTCGGACCGACAGATCGAACCCGAATTTTGCGACGGTTCATCTTTCTTTCATCGATCGCGTCGTTAGGCTTTTTCGCCACCGTTTCGGTGTTGTTACTGTGGGCCTATCTTTCCGGGGTCTTCGCCCCCTTCCTTCGCGGCTGCCTCTTCCAGGGCTACTACGTTGGTCTCCAGGCAAAATAGTATCAGTACACCACGATCTTCATCTGGCAGTCATTCTCTCGGAATCCAGGTTTCTGGGCGGCGGCATTAATCGGCGTCGTATTCCTTCTGCGCCGACTCGTTCGGTTTCGTCGAAACCGGGAAGGCGGTAACGTTTCTTCGATATCGGATCCAGATGCCCGCGAAGACCAAGGAGCGCTTCTGGCCCTCGGCCTGCGGACACTGGTTCTTTTAGGGTTGTACGCGCACCACACCGCCAAATTTCCCTATATCTTCGTCAATCTCGGCCCCTGTCTAGCGGTTGCCGTTTCGTATTCTCTGGCTCTGGCGAGTAGAAGCCATTTCATAAATACTCCCGTCGTCTTTCGGGCGGGGCGACGCGGTCTGCGGCCCCGCATCACGCTCGAAAATGCACCGCATTTCCTCGGTTCGGCGGAACCACATCCCGCATCGCCGCGCTCCGAAATACTCGGTCCGTATTTATGAAATGGCTTCTAGTCGAATTTATTCTTCCGCTTCCGGCAAGCTATGGATTCGCTATCTTTATTCTTTCGCATTAATTATTCTGTTGATCGGTATGCCGGTCCTCTATCATCTACGGCATCTCCAGACGCGCCTCATCGACTACCACTGCTTCGTCGGGCCAAGCACCGAATCTGACACCCTCTAAACACACGAACTCAAAGAGTTTTCAACCCGTTCGGAGGTGCTCTAGAACAGCGACCGGTTTGAAAACGCCATGATTTCGCGGTCTAGAGGGGCCATCTGCGGCGCCGTCCCTCCTCGAAGTGGCTCTGCCAGTCCTTCGTCGGGCCGACGCCACATCTGGCCCCTCTATCCTCGCGAACTCAAAGACGTTTCAACCCGTTCGCTGCTCTAGCCGCTATCCGCCGACGGCCTTCACCCGGCGTTTCCGCCTGGTGCCGAGCAGCTGCCGGTAGACGTTCTCGACAGCCTCGTCCGGCTCGTGGCACTGCTCGTATACGACGTTGATATCGTCGCTGGTGAGCACTCCGACGATGGCCGGCGCGGGCTGCTCGCTCACCACCAGTACCTCATGCCGGTGGTGGGTTACCATCTCGTGGATGGCCTCCAGCAGGCTCTGGTCCGGTCGCACGGAGACGGCCGGCACGGCAAGATCGCGGGCCTTGACGTCGTGACTGTTCAGCGAGCTACCCAGCGCGTGGGTCACCCGGTCCAGGGTGACCGACCCGGACACCTTGCCCGTCGCGTCCAGCACCGGCAGACAGGTGTGCTCGGTGCTGGCGAGCCGCTCCAGTACCACGGTCAGCGGGGCGTTCTCGTCCAGCGGCCCGGGGACCTCGCCCTTGTCCGCGTGCAGCAGGTCGGAAACGCGCAGCCTCTCCATGACCGAGCGCAGCATGGCGCGCCGGACCAGCGGAGAGTCGGCCCGCGTGCGCAGCTGGTTCTCGTAAATGGTGTGCTTACGGACCAGCAGCACGCCCAGCATGCAGACCAGCATGGTGGGCACCAGCAGCTGGTAGTTGCCGGTCATCTCGCTCACCATGATAACGGTCGAGACGGGGACGGCGGCCGCCGCCGCGAAGAAGCCCGCCATGCCCACCATGGCGAAGGCGCCCGGCTGGGGAACCAGGCCGGGCATCCAGTCGTGCGCGTACAGCCCCACCGCTCCTCCCAGGCAACCGCCGATGACCACGGCCGGGCCGAACACGCCGCCGCTGCCGCCGGTGGCAACGGTTAGCGAGGTGGCGAAGATTTTGGCCACTGCCACAATCAGCAGCAATGTCGCGCCTTCCGTGCCCTGGATGGCGTTCTGCACCACGCCGAATCCGGTGGAGAGCACTTGGGGATAGAACAGGCCGATGCAGCCCACGAAGAACCCGCCCAGCGCCGGCTTGGTCCAGACCGGGATGGGGATCTTGCGGAAGAGATCCCGAAACCCGTAGAAGACCTGCACGTAGAGGCGTCCGCCCATGGCCACCACCACGGCCAGGATCAGGTAGGGAGCCAGCTCGAAGGGGGTGGAGAGCACGAAGTCCGGCGTATAAAAGAGCGGATCCCAGCCGAAAAACATGCCGAAGGTGCTGTAGGCGATGATCGAGGAGAGAATGGCCGGTGCGATCACCTCGTACTCGAACTCCATGTCGCGGTAGAGCACCTCGGCGGCGAACAGGGCTCCGGCCAGCGGCGCGCGAAAGATGGCGCCGATCCCCGCCCCCAGCCCGGCCGCCATGATGACCCGGCACTGCGCAGGCGTCAGCCCGAGCCAGCGGGCGATGTTCGAGCCGAGCCCGGCACCGATCTGGGCGATGGGGCCCTCGCGGCCCGCCGATCCGCCGGTGCCGATGGTGATGGCCGAGGCCACGATCTTGACGAAGGGCACGCGCAGGCGGATGGCGCCGTCCCGGTTGTGAAAGGCGTCGATGACCGAGTCGGTGCCGTGCCCTTCGGCCTCCGGCGCCAGCTTGTAGATGAGAATGCCGCTGAGCAGGCCGCCGGCCGCGGGCAGCAGGAAGAGGATCCAGCGCGAAAAGGGGCGGTCGGTGGGCGCGAACAGGGGCACCTCTCCCAGCGGCACCGGCTGCCGGAAACCCGCCAGCCCGTCCAGGAATACGTTCTGCGACAGCTCCAGAAGGAAGTGAAAACCGGCCGCGCCTACCCCGGCGATCACCCCTACCAGGGCGCAAAGCAAAAAGAGCGTGCCCACGGCCACCGCCCTGCGCCGGATGGTGCGGACCTCTTTGTCCAGCGGGGCGCGGAATCCTCCAGGCGCCAGGGAATGGACCACTTCCTCGAGTCGGGGTTGCTTGAACATCGCCTGGGATCTACCTCTTTCAAGACCGACCCCCTTTGAAAAGCCGCTGAAGTTATGTCACTCAAACGGTCCCCTGTCGACCTGACTTCACTTCCGGGGGGTGCCGCCGACCGCCGACCGGCGCGCGGCCATCGGCGGGAACGGTAAAGATCGTGGAATCTGCCAAACGACGCTTCGTCTACTGGTTGCGGGAGCGCATCTTCAAAAAGCTTCCGTCGTCTTTTGGGCGGGGCGACTCCATCTGCGGCGTCACTCCTGCTCGCAACAGCTCTGCTGTTCCTGCCTCGTCGTTCCCTGCATCTAGGGTCGCCGCGCTCCGAAATACTCGGTCCGCTTTTTTCAGATGTGCTCTGGTCGCGGTCTGCGGAGCGCTGGTGGTCGGCTTCTTAGCAGCCCCCATCTTCGCCAAATCCAACCGCTACGGCCGGGGCGACTGGCAGCAGTACCATTCGCACGATCAGGTAGCCATCACCTCTATCCAGCATTTCGGCCAGATTCCGCTTTGGTCCCCCTATACCCGGGGCGGGCTGCCCTACCTGGCCTCGTCCAGCCCGAACAACCTGAGCCCTTTCTTTCCCCTCAAGCTGATCTGGGGCACGGCGCTGGGCACCAAGCTGGCCATTGCCGTGCAGCTCTGGATCGGCTTCCTGCTGATGTTCTGGTTGGCAAGGGATCTAGGGCTCGGCCGGGCCTGGGCGCTTTTTCCGGCCTCGCTCTTCGCCTGCTGTACCTTCATCATCGCGCAGATCGCCGGCGGACACGCCTGGGCGATTCCCTTCGTCTATTACCCGGGGATTGTCCTGGGCTTTCGGCTGGCCTGCACCCGTCTGGCCTGGATTGCTTTTCCCGCCTTTCTCATCTCGCTGACCGTGCTGGAGGGTGGGATTTATCCCTTTCCCTATCTGCTGGTCCTCTTCGCTTTCTATGCCGTCTCCGCCTGCTTCGGCGGGTTTCCCCACCGCGGTCCCGCCCACCCCCGCCCCTCTTTCCGGCCCCTATTGGTGATGGTCGCCATGTTCGGTCTGGGCCTGTTGCTGGCCAGCCCCAAGCTGCTTCCCCAGCTCGTCTACGTGCTGGGAAACCCACGCAAGGTGGATTGTTACGATCAGATCCCGCTCTGGATGGCCTGGGAGCTGTTCACCAGCCGGCGCGTCGGCCATGACTGGCCCTTGTTGACCTCCCAGAGTTACGGGTGGTGGGGCGAGTACTCGCACTTCATCGGCGAGCTGGCTCTGGCCGTGGCCGCGGGGACGGCGGCCCTGCGTTTTCGTCGCTATGCGGCACTCTGCATCTTCTGTCTGCTCTTCTTCCTGCTCATGCTGGGCAACCACGGTCCCTGGTCGCCCTTCGAGCTGCTCTCCTCGCTGCCGGTCTACGGCAACCTGAGGGTACCGACTCGCTTCGGCTTTCTGGTCTGGTTGCACCTGATTCTCATCGTCGCTTTTGGCCTGCGCGACCTGGCCGAGGCCGCCGGACGCCTCTCCCCGCGCGGGCTGCGGCTGGCGGTGTCAGCCCTCCTGGTTCCGCTCCTGGCCCTGGCCCTTGCGGGCGACATCGCGCGGCAGAACCGGCGCTGGTTGAAGAAGCGTTTCTGGACGGAGGAAAAACCCTCCGCCCGCGCCTCCTTCGGCAGCTTCCAACAGGTGAAGAGCGGCCGTTACGGCTCCTACCTGCGTACGCGGGTGAACTTGGGAAGCGTGGGTGCCCACGAGCCCAATCCCATTCCCCGATCCCCCAAGATCCGCACGGGAGATGTTCCCCAATATCGGCTCTCACGGCGTCGGGCGGGAACGGTGGAACAGCGCTACTGGAGCCCCAACCGGCTCGAGTTCAACGTCGACCTGAGGCAAAGCGCCCGGCTGGTCATCAACCAGAACCACTACCGCGGATGGCGGACATCCCGCGGGCGGGTCGTCTCGCAGTACGGCCGGCTGGCGGTGGCGCTGCCGCCCGGCCGGGCGCGGGTCGTGGTCGACTTCTGGCCGCCGGGCCTGACCGCGGGCCTTCTCCTGGCACTGCTGGGAGCGCTCGGCTGCCTGGCCGCGCTGCTCTTCGGGCGCGAGGTCGCCCTCTCGCCCAGCCGGAGGGAGCCGGCGAGGCTGTCGGCAAAAGCCGCAGGAGCGGTGGCCGTGGGCGGACCGCTGGCTCTGGTCGCGGTGGTGGTCGTGGCCGGCCTGCTCTTTCAGCCCTCCTTCGACAGCTTGATGGCCGATGCGCGCGACTACGTGGTGCAGCGGTGGCAGAAGGGGGACCGCGTGGTGCTCTGCCCTCCCTGCGCCGGGCCCAGCTGCGCGCGGTTCAAGGGGCTGGCAAAACACTCCTGCCAGAAGCGGCCAAAGCTGGACGGCAAACGCAACCAGCGTCTCTGGATGGTCTATACCCGTCCCGTGCAGAAGGGGAGGTGGGTGGAGCCGATGACCGAGGGGTACCGGATCGTGGAGCGCAAGCGGATCGCCTACTTCGAGATCTCGCTGATCGTACCCCGGTGATCGGGCCACGGGAGGTCTTGATATCGGCTTTAAACCGCCACCACGATGGGCACCGGGCCGCCGGCGTCGATCAACTCGATCTGCACCTGGTAGGCGTCCTGCAGGATATCCTTTTTAATGACCTCGCCGGGCGCGCCCGCGCCCACCGTCCGGCCCTCGCGCATGATGAGCAGCCGATCGGAGAAGCGGGCGGCCAGATTGATGTCGTGGCTCACGCAGATCACGCACATGGGCCAGTCGTGGGCCACCCGCCGGAGCATGGAGTGGATCATCAGCTGGTTGCGGATATCCAGGTGGCTGGTGGGCTCGTCCAGCAGCATGACCGCGGGCTGCTGGGCCAGCGCGCGCGCGATCATCACCCGCTGCGCCTCGCCTCCGGACAGCTCGTCCAGAGTGCGGGAGGCGAGCGCGTCCGTGCGGGTCATGCGCATGGCCTCGGCGGCGATGGCCAGGTCCTTTTCCTCGGCAATGCCCAGCAGGCCGACGTGGGCGAAGCGCCCCATCAGCACGATCTCGGTCACGGTGAAGGCAAAGGTGGTCTCCGGGATCTGCGGGACGTAGGCTAGAAGCCGCGCCAGCTCGCGCGGCGCGTAGCCGGCCACGGGCTTGCCGTCGATCCGCACCGTTCCCGAGCGCGGTTGCAGGCGGTTCATCAGGCACTTGAGCAGAGTAGTCTTGCCGCATCCGTTGGGGCCCAGGATGCAGGTTAGCTCCCGCACCTGCGCGCAGAGGCTGGCCTCCCGCAAGACCTCGATTCCGGGCCGGTAGGCGAAGGCGAGCGTTTCCGCCCGGACCATTCCCCTGTTTTCGTCGGCGCGCGCGGCTGCCGGCTGCGAAACGGCGTCGCTCATGGCTCCCCCGCCCGGTAACGGTTGCGCAGCAACCAGATGAAGAAGGGGCCGCCGATCAGGGCGGTGACGATGCCCACCGGAAAGCGGCCCAGGTTGACGGCGTTGCCTAGAAAGCGGCAGAAGGTGTCACTGGCCACCAGGAAGATGGCGCCGGCAAAGCCGCAGACCACCGCCAGCCGGCGGTGATCCGGGCCGAGCAGCAAGCGGCAGACGTGCGGTACGAATAGACCGATGAAACCGATGGGGCCCACCAGGGCCACGGCGCAGGCGGTGGTGAGCCCGGCCGCTACGAAGGTCTCCACCCGCAGCCCGGCCACCGCCACGCCGGTGGAGGCGGCCACCGTCTCGCCCAGGGCCAGCGCGTTGAAGGCCGCTCCTCGCAGCAGCGCCCAGAGCCCGGCCAGGCAGATGCAACCGCCGCAGACCAGCAGCAGGGAAACCGCCACCGAGTCGGGGACCTGTCCCATGGCCCAGCCCACGAAGGCGGTGAGGGTGTGCGGATCGATGAACAGGTAGACGGCCAGGATGAGCGCGCCGTTCATGGCGTTCACCATCACCCCGGAGAGGATGAGCGAGAAGGGATCGAGCCGCCCGCGCTGCTGCGCCACCGCGTAGACCAGGAAGCAGGTGGCGATAGCGCCGGCAAAGGCCAGGGAGGGGGTGGCGGCGAAGACGGGCAGCGCGGTACGCGCGGCCAGGGCCAGCCCCAGGATCACGCCCAACCCGGCCCCGGAGGAGACGCCCAGGATGTAGGGGTCGGCCAGCGGGTTTCTGAGCAGCGCCTGCAGCGCCAGCCCGGCCAGGGAGAGCCCGCCCCCGGCCAGCGCCGCGGCGGCGATGCGGGTGATGCGATCCTGCCAGATGGCGTTGCGATGAAACTCCCACCCGGCGGTCTCCAGCACGGGGATGGGCCCGGAGAAGCTGCAGAGCATCCCCACGGCCGCGGTCAGCAGGCCGAGCAGCAGTGCGAGGCCCGCCAGCCGCGCGCCAGAGACCGGGTTGGTGGGGACCGTCATCGTCTATTATCTGTCGCTCTTCAGCTCCGGGTGGATGAGTACCGCCATCTTCTCGGCCAGATCCGCGAGCCCGGTGGAGGGAAAGGTCCAACGGGGATCATCTACCACTTCCACCCGTTCGAGCGCTATGCCCGGCTGGCCCAGGTAGCGGGACCACTTCTTGCGCGCTCGCTCCATCCGTTCCGGCTCGTCCGGGTCCACCTGGCAGATGATGAGCTCGGGCCCGGCGGCGAGCAGGGTTTCCAACTCGGTTTTGCGCCAAGGCCCGGATCCGGGCAGGAAGCGACCCAGGTTGATGGCGCTGCTGAGGATGATGAGGTCGTCTATGAAATTGTCCGGGCCCGCGGCCATGAAGCCCATGCGTTGGGAGTCCATTAGGAAGATGACCCGCACCGGCCGCGAGCCGCGGGTCAGGTTGCGCGCCGTTTCGATCTTGCGGGTGAAGTCGGCCAACGTCTTGCGGGCGAGCTCGGGGCGTCCCGCCAGCCGGCCGATGCGCTCCACCGCCTCGCCGATCCCGTCCAGCGTCTCGACGCGGAAGCCCTCCAGCCGGATAGACGGATCAAGCCGGGCGATGTTGGCGAAGTGCGTCTCCGGCCCTTGGAAGAGCAGGTGGGTGGGCTTGACCGAGAGCAACATTTCGGTATCGGCATCCACCATGCTCCCTACCACCCTGCGTTTCTGACCGGGCGGCAGCTGGCAGTACCTGCTGACCCCCACTACCCGGTCCCCCAGGCCCATGTCGAAGAGGATGTCGGTCAGCGCCGGGGAGAGGCTGATGATTCTCGACTCGCCGCCGGGCGCGGGGGCGGGCGGCGCCTCCTTCTCACATCCCGCCGCTGCCGAATAGAGCATCGGCAGCAGCAGCGACAGCAACAGGCGTCCGGCGGAGATGTCGAAGACCGTCTTCAAGGTATTCCGGTACTGCTGGTCCGGGCCCGGCTATTCGGGGGTGAGCTCGGACCAGGCGAAGTCGGGCCCTCCGCAGCCGCCGTTGGCCGGGTCGGAGCCGTCGGCTGGCTCGGCGTCGAGCGCATCCTGCTCGCTCTCGGCGTCGAAGGCGCTCTGACAGAAATAGAGCACGCCGTCCTTCTCGACGAAGTCGAATCGGCTCCAGAGCTCGGGGTTGTAGTCGTTATCCGCTGCGTTCTGGGCGATGACGTAGCCGTCCTCGTTGGAGTGCTGCGAGATCTCGAAGACGCTGGTGCCGTAGTCGGCTACCTGGGTCCAGGTGTCGCCGGTGATCTGGTGGGAGGTGGCGAAGTCGTCGGTGTAGCTTCCCGCGATCTCGAACGGGTCCGGGTCCCCGGCGCCGCCTTCTCCGGCCTGCGACTGGCCGCCGTCGTCGTCATCATCGCCGCAGCCCACCGCTGCCGTGATAGCGAATGACAGGATTAAACCAGTGATAAAGATATTGAGGGGTTTCATAGCGAAAAAGCCTTCCTTTCTCCGGAGTTCGATCCGGATGGGAAGCAGCCTTCTCGCTTGACGCACCGCGGTGAGCTCGGCGGGATTGGCCGCATCCGCATCCGCCCGAAACGGTTTGCGCCAGCGGATATCGCTCAGTTTCCTGACTCCCGGATCTCTCTCCCCCTGACCTTCCCGGCGCTCTTGCTCGCCAGTGGTATTTTCAGGGTTCGTCCCCGGTTACAGTTGCGGGGGCAGTACCGGCCTTTCACCGGATTCCTGTAGCGCTATCCGACCGCCTGCATAGTCCAGGGCTCGGGTCCGGTCAAGGGTGGGTACGGTCGGGCTGGCGCAAGGCCCGCACCGGGTGAAATGCGGCTCTGCTCTGCAGGCACCATTTCCCGGATAGCAGCGCGATGCCGGCCGGGCGCGGACTGCCCGCACCCACATCGAAACGCCGAAAGTAAAGAGCGTAACTAGATGTGTAGAATGATTAGCCGCAAGGTCCGCCCCTATAGACGCTTGTCGCCATCAACCGAGGGGAAGGTCTTTCCCCTTCCCGTTCGGTCTTTCCCCTTCCCGTTCGGTCTTTCCCCCTCCCGTTCGGTCTTTCCCCCTCCCGTTCGGTCTTTCCCCCTCCCGTTCGGTCTTTCCCCCTCCCGTTCGGTCTTCCGCCTCCCAGGACCGTGAACACGCACCGGGATTTGACAACATGGGGCTTCGCCAGTAATCCCCATCCGTCCCACGAGCTTTGAAACTCGGAGAGTCGTACCAACGCGGAACAGGGAAGCCGGTGAGAGACCGGCGCGGTCGCGCCACTGTGAACCGGACCCTTCCGCCCCCGGCCGGTAGCGCATCGCGCTTGTCCGGCAGCCACTGGCTCTTGCGGCGAGCCGGGAAGGCGGGGGCGGGAGCGAGCCTCCAGCTCGCATCCGGAAGCCAGGAAACCTGGCCGCGTTTTTCGGGACTCGCGCGAAATCGCCGTAGGCAAAGGCGCGAGCCCGGGCCGGTGCCCCGAGGGAACCGGCCGCGCGAGACCGCTCTTCGCGTCAGAGGGTAGGTTTGCGGATGTGGAAACCGTTCAGTAGCTGGAAACGAAAGCGCCGGAGAGCATCGGCGCGGGCGGTAGCGCCGGGGGCGTTCGCCTGGCTCTGCCTGGCCCTCTCCGGGTCGGTTTCCGCCAGCGAGCCGCAACCGGCTACCGCGACCGCGGAGGAGCTGGCGCAGGTCGAGCCCGCGGTCGAGCCCGCGGTCGAGCAGGAGCTGGAGATCGGCGCTGCGCCGCCCGAGACCACCGCGGCTTCCGAAGACGAGGAAGAGATCATCATTCGCGGCTACCGCATCGCGCCTACCGACCAGAGCACCGGTTTCGGCGAGACCATCGACGTCAGCGAGCACGCCGCTACCATGAGCACCGTATCCGAGGTGATCTCCGAGGCCTCCGGCGTGCAGGTGCGCCGAACCGGAGGCCTCGGCTCGTACGGAGAGGTGAGCATACGCGGTTCAACCCCGAGCCAGGTCCCGGTCTATTTGGACGGGATGCAGCTCAACGCGGGCGGTTTCTCCGCCGTGGATCTGGGCCAGCTCTCGCTCGACACCCTGCAGAGCGTGGAGATCTACCGGGGCAGCAGCCCGCGCTCGCTGGGCCCGAGCGGTATCGGCGGCGCGCTCTCCTTGAAGACGCGCGAATACGACGAGCCGGTCTCCGAGGTGGCCTACAGCCAGGGCTCCTGGAACACCATGCGGGCGCTCTCCGCGCATGGCGATCGCCTGGGTCCGGTGGATACGCTGCTGCTGTTGAGCGGCCACTACTCGTCCGGCGACTTCGTCCATTTTAATACCCAGGGCACGCGCTTCGACACCTCGGACGACCGTTTCTTGCCGCGCCGCAACAACCAGTCCCGCAGTGGCAGTGCGCTGTTGAAGCTGAAGGGACCCCTCGACGGCTGGCAATGGAAGCTGGGCGAGAACCTGCACAACCAGTGGCAGGGATTGCCGGGAATACAGGGATCGCCCACCCGCTTGGCCAACCTGAGCACGCTGCGCAACCACCTGACGCTGGCAGTGGGAGGTTCGCTGGGCAGCTCGGTTACGCTCGACCTGGACGCGGGTCACCTGCTGCTGCGCGACTATTTCGACGACGCGTCCAACGAGATCGGCGTGGGTCCTCAGAGGACCCGTACGGACATCGACGCGCTCTCGGTCGGATCGTTGCTGCAGATCGAGTACAGCGAGCAACACACCGGCCGGCTACGCGTGGACGGCCGTGTCGAGCGCTTCGCCTGCCGCGAGCAGCTGGAGGCGATAGAGGCCGAGCCGCGCACGCGTCTACAGGGCACCGCGGGTACCGAGCACCAGTGGCGTCCCTGGCCCGCGCTATCTTTGGTGCCGGCACTGGAGGTCGAGATCGACCATTCCAGCTTTGGCGGCGGGCGGGCGTCCTGTCTGGATCGCGATGAGATACCGGCGCCGGCATCGACCGTGAACGACCTGTTCCTCTCGCCCTCCTTCGGTACCCGCTGGGAGGCGCTGCCCGGGCTGGTGCTGCGCGCCAACCTGGGGCGATACGCCCGCGTCCCGGGTATAACCGAGCTGTTCGGGGAGCGGGGAATGGTGCAGGGGAACTCCGAGCTGACGCCGGAAACGGGTGTGAACGCCGACGCCGGGTTCAGTTACGCCATTCCGGAGCTCGGCCCTCTGTCCGCGGTACGACTGGATGCCGCGGTTTTCGGCTCCCGTACCGATGATCTTATCGTCTACGTGCAGAACTCTCAGGACACTATCGGGCCCGCGAACCTGGACGCAGCCGAGATCCTGGGGGTGGAGAGCGCCTTGCGCCTGGCCCTGCTCGGCGTGGTGCGGCTGCAGAGCAACTATACCTACCTCCATACCGTGAACCGGTCGTCGGCGAGCTACTACTACGGCAGAAGCCTGCCGGGCCGGCCCGAGCACGAGGCCTATGGTAAGCTGAGCGTGGTGCAAGGCTTCGCGGGCTGGAGCTGCAAGGCCTGGATCGACGGGGACTACGCGGCTGAAACCTTTCTGGATCCGGCCAACAACGATTCCGCCGTGCACCGCTTGCTACTGGGGCTGGGGGTGCGGGTGGAGCGCCCCGCCGAGGGATTGACCTTTACCGTCGAGATAACCAACCTGCTGGATACATTGTATATAGAGGACGCGGACGGCCAGCTTTGGCCGATCAGGGACATTCGGGGATTCCCCCTTCCCGGTAGGAGCATCTACACGACTCTGCATTGGCGGAGCTGACCTGAGCGGAGAAACGGTATGGAGCGATGGCATACGAGAGTTGAAACCGTTGTCAGGCGGCGCAATGCGGGGCCGTTGTTCATATTGACGGCGAGCCTGGTCTTTTTCACCGGCTGCCAGAGGCCGCGGTCGGACCAGGGGCCTTCGCTCGATCCGTCCGAGCTATCGCTGCCGGCCGCGCTGGTCGTGACCACGGACTATAGCGCCGGGTCCTATTCCGCCGTACGGCTGAGCGATCGGGCCGTGGCCAGGAACATCGAGGCCATCCACCAGGACGCGACCTGCCGTTTCGATCCGGTCGTCGGGTTGCCGGTCATCATCGCCCGGCTGGGCGCCGACGCGGTGGACATCGTCGATCCGGCGGACCATTGGACGGTGCGGACCGAGTACTCGGTGGAGGCCGGCGAGGAGAGGACCAACCCCCAGGACTTCGCGGCTTTTTCCGACGATCGCGCCTACGTGAGCCGCTTCAACGCCTCCGACCTGTTGGTGGTGAATCCCGGCGAAGGCGAGGTGCTGGAAACCGTCGACCTCTCGGCTTACGCGGACGGGGACGGGATCCCCGAGGCGAGCTGGATGCTGATGCTCGGGGGCAAGCTGTACCTGGTGCTGGCGCGGCTGGACGACGGCCAGTACCCCGTGGACTACAGCTCGCTGCTGGTGATCGACGGCCCGAGCGGAGAGATAGAAGAGGAGGTCCGGTTATCGTCCACCAATCCCTTCGGCCGGCCGCGTCCGGATCCGGTCTCGGGAGGCGTCGTGCTCTGCGAGAGCGGCGACTGGCAGGAGAAGGACGGTGGAATCGAGCTCTTCTACCCTGCCGATAACAGCCTGAGCGGCCTGCTGGTTACCGAAGAGCAACTCGGCGGCGACGCGGTGGACGCCGTGCTGGTCTCCGAAGATAAGGGATACGCCATCGTGGGCCGCCCGGCCGAGAGCGGCTCGCGCACGGTGCTGATAAGCTTTGACCCATCGACCGGCGAGGCGAGCGAGCCCTTGCTCTCGGCCGAGCGCTGGGACTACGCCTCGCTGGAGCTCTCACCCGACGGCCGAGAGCTATGGCTGGCCGATCGCACCCGGGAGGATCCGGGTATTCGAATATTCGATGTAAAGGACGACGAAGAGCTCACCGACGAGCCCATCGACGTCGGCCTTCCCCCCTTTGCCATCTGTTTCGTGCCGGAGGTCTGAACATGGTCGCGCGGAATCCCGTAGGTGAGGTGCTTGCCCCCTCCCGGCAAGTTTTGGAAGCTATCGCCGTAGGTGAGGTGCTTGCCCCCTCCCGCGAAATACCTTTCGACGGGCGGGCGCAAGGCCCGCCCCTACGTTTCATTTTTTTTCTGTCGCTCGGTGCCTTTGCCTGCGGCAGCGGGCAAAACGGGCAAGGCGAGCAAGAGGACGCGGGCTGCGCTCCTGTTGAGGTCTGCCCGGTCCCGCAGGCGCCGGCGCTGGATCTCATTCACCCCGCCCGGCTCGAGTTCACCGCCGAGTGCTTCCCGGAGGACGAGATACAGGTCGGGAAATCGGACGATCCCGAGGCCGACTCGCCGGACGGCTGGCAGGACCGGAGCAGCTTCGACCTGAGCGAAACCGATCCCCCCTACGAGATCAAGCTGTTCGCTCGCGTAGTATCGGATCGCTGTACCGCCGGTCCGGTATTCGGCCACCTCTACCGGGTCAGTGACGCCTATCCACCGGCCGGGGGCGAGCCGGACTCGACGGCAGTGGCCATGGACGATCCGGCCATCGGGGCCTGGGCCACTGGTTTCGTGGAGCCGGTGGCATACGGGGAAGATGTGGCGGAGAAGTGGCAGACGCCCGAGCGCGCGCTGGGTGCGGCCACCGGCCAGGCCGACGACGTGGTCTCGCTGGGAAGGGGCGGCAGCATCGTGCTGACCTTTGAATCCGGTATCAGGAACGGCGAAGGGTACGATTTCGCCGTGTTCGAGAACGCCTCCATGGAGGGTTTTCTGGAGCTGGGCCTGGTAGAGGTGAGCAGCGACGGCCAGACCTTCGTCGGTTTCGACCAAGCTTACCTGGGCGAACAGCCCGTCTCGGACTTCGGCACCCACGATACCGCTCTCATCGGTTCGCTGGCCGGCAAGTACCAGGCCGGCTGGGGGACGCCCTTTGACCTGGAAATACTGGCCAACAAGCCCGAGGTGATCGACGGCAGCGTGGACCTGGGCCGTATCGAATACGTGAAGATCATCGACGTGGTGGGCGATGGCAGTCAGAACGACAGCTTCGGCCGGCCCATCTACGATCCCCACCCCACCACCACCAGCGCCGGCTTCGACCTGGACGCCATAGGTGTCCTCAACCTGTGAATGCGCGAAGCTGGCAATTCGGTTAAGATGGACGCGTCTGATCGCCGGAGCGCGCGAGCGCCTTCAGGAGGGAATCGTGCCAATCACGTATCTTCGTAGCGTGTCCGGGTTCGTAACGGCGTGGGCGCTCGTTGTCGCCCTGCAAGCGTGCTCGACCGTGCAGGAGCCGACAGGCGAGGCCGGCGGTTTCGGCGGCTGCGTCACGCCGGACCAGGGCATTGCCTCCTGCGACGAGTACTGCGCCAGTATCTCGCGCGCCTGCGTGGAGTGCGGCTGCCCCTCCGACCACGCGGAGGACTACCTATGCAGCGGTGACAGGCGCGGCAGCCGGTACACGGCCATCGGCTGGAAGAACGATGCTTTCTGTCAGGGCCAGATCACCACCGCCTACAACGGCTGCTCCCAGAACCTCTTCCACGACGCCGCCGGGGCCCTGGTCGTGCAGTCGGTGATGTGTTGCTGCGAGTGATACCATCCGTTCGGTTCCGTAGGGGCGGGCCTAGAGCCCGCCCGTCCCCGGTTTGGCCACCATAACCCCGTAGGGGTGGAGAGCGGGAGGGGGGCAAGCCCCTCCCCTACGAGTTTCGAACGCGTTCCGTTGGGGCAACGGATGACCGGTTTATCCGGGCAATCCCGGCGTCACTGCTCGCTACTCTCGGCCTGCTGCTCGGCCTCGATCATGCGGTTGGTCACGGCCAGGATCAGGGTCTCGATCGGGGAGAGGAAGCTCTCGTCGCAGATGGATTGCACCACCCCGTTGACCCCGAAGCCCCGGGCCACCTCCACCAGCCGTCGCGGCGGGTAGGCCTTGGTGAAGTACGGATCGCTGGAAGGGTCGTCCGGGTTATATAAGGGGTTAGCTACCGTACAGGAGGGCTCCAGGTTCTGGCCGTCTGAGCGGATTTTCTGCTCCATCTCCGGAGCATCCAGGATCTGCTGGTAGTAGTCGTCGATCTCTGCCGGGTCGGCCTCCACCTTGCCCAGGATGTGCGTCGGCAGATCGGACTCGCTATTGACCAACTCGGGCGGCACGCCCGCGACCAGGCCGAAGATGATGCGTTCCTCCATGCCCGGCCGCAGGGCTTTGAGGTTGTCCAGGTAGCGTTCGATCGGGTAGAGCCGGTCCGGGTTGTGGTAGCAGCGCAGGTTCGGAGGCTGCTCCGCGATTTCGGGCTCTGCTGTTTCGGGATGCTCGAAGATATGGATATCCTGGGCCGAGCAGTCGTCCTCGTCGCTGACCACGATCACGGCCAGCAGCGAGTCCTCGCGCAAGAACCCAGCGTTTTCCGCGTCGCCGTGGCCGAGGGCGCTAGGACCGAAGAAGGTGACGCTGTCGTCCGCCGAGGGCCAGAGCGCCTTGAGCCCGGCTTCCAGCGGTTGCTCCAGCCCGCAGCCGCTGGTGCCCAGCTGGAGCATGCAGGTGAAATCTTCGGCGGTCTGTCCAGCGTCGCCCGAATCCGATTCGTGGTCGAGGAAGAGAGGATAGCTCTCTTTACAGACAGGGCCGGTTTCTTCGACTGGCGGAACAGGCGGAATGGGTACGAGTGAAGGATCGTAACACGAGGCGGTATCGAAGGTGCAGACCAGGGGAAAGCATCTGAGCGTGCCCTCTCCCATGTCCAGGCTCTGGCAGGTTTCCCCGCCCAGGTCGTCGCCATCGCACTCCTCGAGATCGTCGATGGTCCCGTTGCCGCAGGGAAGGAAGCACGAGGCGGTATCGAAACTGCAGGTGTCCGGAATGCATCTGAGCGTACCGTCGCCCAGGTTTAGCGATTCGCAGGTCTTTCCGCCCAGGTCGTCGCCATCGCACTGCTCCTCGCCGTCGACCACGCCGTTTCCACATAAATTCTCGCAACCGGACACATCGAGCCGACAGGTATCCGGATCGCACACCAGCGTTCCCTCACCCATGCCTCGGCTTTCGCAGGTCTCTCCGTTTAGGTCTTCTCCCTCGCACTGCTCGATGGCCTCGATGACGCCGTTGCCGCAATCTCTTTCCCGGTCGTAACACTGCGAAGCGTCGAAATAGCATCCGAGGGGATCGCATCCTAGTATACCCCCGCCCTCGCCCAAGCTCTGGCAGGTCTCCCCGCCCAGGTCGTCGCCGTCGCACTCCTCGCCTCCTTCGATCGTCCCGTTTCCACAAGGCGATGGCTGCTCCCCTTCATGCTGTAGCAGACCGTCGTCTCCGATACCGTGGCACTTGCCCTCGGGATCGAGGGACATCTCGATCTCGGGCAACCCGAGATCGGTGGAGACCACGCCCAGGTGCAGGCTGTCGGCCGGCTCGAACTCCGGGTCGCCGTCACCGTCGCGGTCGCCGGTCACCAGCACCTCGACCAGGCGCTGCATGGCCTCCTGTTCCTCTTGCATGGAGCCGGAGTTGTCCATCACGAAGAGGATGTCCACCTTGCTGATCTTCTTCAGCGGGTCGCCGATGCGCACCTCGGGCTCGCCGTCGACCGGGTTGCCGGAATGGGTACCGTTGCAGCCGGCCGCATACCCGAACGCGAGCAGCGCCGTGATCATTATGATCATTGCTTGGTAGAACGGACGCGACATGACTATCCCTCCTCTTCCTCTTTTTCCGTTTCCTCTTTTACCGTCAGGGGAAACATCTGGAAGTTGATCTGGACGACGCGCTCGGGGTTGTCGTCCGGCTCGTATAGATCGAGCAATTCGAAGCGGAAGCGCTCCAGGTGCGCCTTGAGCGCCTGCAGCTTTTTCTGGCTGATGCAGAGGGTGATGGCCGCGATGTCGCGATCTTCATGCGGCACCCGGTCCAGGGCCTCGCCCGCCCGCTCCATCATGGTCCGGTGATAGGCCGCGAGCTGGTGGCCGAGCGGGCCGTCGGCCGTGCTGACCAGAGGGTCGGCCTGCCCCAGACGACCGCTCTGGTCGCGCACCAGAAGACCGAGATCGCACAGCACCTTGATAGCGGAGGAGGCCTCCCGCGGGGAGATGGCGGGGAGGAGCGTGCGAGCGATCCATTTCGGGTCTTCGGAAAAGTCGGGCCGAGCCGCCAGCTCGCGGATGGCCGGGATGTACCAGCGCGAGTGGTATCGATCCTGCGCGCCGTCCAGCCGGTGGATGCGGCGGTAGCGACGGAAGCGGCTCAGCCGCTCGTAGTGGCGCTCCTTTTCCGCTGCCGAGCGCGCCTGGTTGAAGCTCACCAGCTCGCAGAAGTAGTCGGCCGCCTCGCCCTTGAGACCGCAGGCCTTGGCGAACTGGGCAGCGGTTTCGGGGGTCAGGTTGCGCTCCCCGTCCATGACCAGCTTGAGGTAGTTGGGCGAGCGCAGGCCGGCACGCTGGGAAAAGCTTCGCAGTGACAGCTTTCCGTTCGCTTTGCCCCGGCGGTAGTAGGCGTTCAGGAAGGCCCGGAAGTCGCGGTATTCGAAAACGTCGATGCCCTTGCTTCGGCTCATAAGTCCAGGATGAGGGGGACGAGCGGGGAGGGCAAGGGGTAATAGACAAAAAGTGAATACAAATAGTATTCAAAATGAATCTAATAGAACAGTTATATAGTAATAATATCAATTAGTTGGATGGTATCGCGGCAACCGCTAAGTTTCTGTATTGCAGAGAAATAGTTAACAAACGAGATTGCTCGATGATTGCTGAGGCCTCTGTAAAGGGAGGGGCACTGGTAGCGGGGGGGGGGGGGGGGGGGGGGGGGGGGGGGGGGGGGGGGGGGGGGGGGGG
>CAYVFC010000032.1:0-63678 GCA_964450715.1 uncultured Sandaracinaceae bacterium
TTCGGGACGCCCCCACCGACGCGCGCCGGCCCGCCCGCGCCGATGCCGAGTCACGCCGCAGAATTAAGCGGTTCGCCTCTCTCGCTACGCTCGAGATGGCGGCTCGCCACTATTCTCGATCTCCGCCTCGAGCAGATCCGGAAACAGGGCGATCAGCTCCTGGGAGATGCAGCGGACGACCTCTTCCTCCACGTTCAACGGTCCGCTCGCCGCCCGCTCGATATTGCGCTGATAGATGAAGAGCCGCCCGATGGCCGGCGGATCGCCCTCCTGGCTCATCTCTTCGATCAGGACCTCAACCCTGGGATCGACTCCATCCGCTATCACTTCGATGCCGGGGAGATCTCCGATGATGACCAGCGCGCCCTGAAGCGTCCGGGCCACGGCCTCGGGCAGGCTTTGTACCGCTCGGCGGATACGTTGCTCGAACTGCTCGGGACCGAGCGACCAGCCGGGCGCGGGCGCGCGCAAGTCCAGCTCGCGCGTCTTGATGAAGTCCGCGATGGCCCCGGTTCTGTCGCCCCGGGCCTCGTGGACCAGGCCGAGGTAGTAGTAGGCGTCTCCGTTTTCCGGGCTGCGCTGGACCGCGCTCTGCAGTAGCGCTTCCGAGGTTTCCAGGTCATCGACCTCGAACTTCGCCCTTCCCACCATGAAGTCCAGCTGAGCGTTCTCGAAGGGACCCGAGGGCATGATCGCCGCCACCCGGGCCGAGGCCTCGCGATCGGCTCGCTGCATGTGCGCGTCGAACTTGAGCAACAGCGCGTCGGCCACCTCGTCGTCGCCCCGGGCCAGGTCCAGGGCCTCGTCCACCATGTTCACGGCGTCCTCGAACTGGCAAAGGGGATGGATGAGCACCTCGGCCGCGTTGAGCATGGCCTCGAAGAAGGTGTCGTCGATGGCCAGTGCCTGCCGGTAGTTGTCGAGCGCTTCCTCGGGATCGCCCTGCGCGGCGTGGATGTAGCCCAGTAGGTTGTAGGGCTCGGGGGAGTTGGAATCCAGCTCCAGGCTCTTTTCCGCCGACAGGCGCGCTCCGAAGAAGTCACCCCGATTGACCAGGTCCCAGCCGCGATCCAGGTGCGCGGAAAACTGGTCCATGGGGTTGCGGTCGACAGAGCTCGGGTCTGGATTCTTGGCCCCGGTCGAAGGTGTCTTGTCCATTCTTCGCTAGCCGAACACTTACGATATAGCTCAAAAGCGGGCGCGGATCCATATCGGCCTCCTCCCGTGCTAGCCTCTGCCCGTGCTGGTTGCAGGCGTGGACGAGAACGGGCTGGGACCCCGACTGGGTCCGCTGGTCGCGACCGCGGTGGTGCTGCGGGTAGAGCGATACGAGTGCCGGGATCTCTACCGGCTCGGCGAGGAGCTGGGCGTCAAGGACAGCAAACAGGCATCGGGTTTCGGCAAGATGGCGGCGGCAGAGAGCCTGGCGCTGGCGCTGCTGGAGCGTCTCCACGGCCGGCCGCCGGCCGATGCCGACGAGCTGCTCGAGCAGGTCTCACTGGTAGCTCCCTCCGACCTGAAAACCGCCTGCCCGGGTGCGTGCGCGCCGCAATGCTGGTCGGCCCGGGTCTCCCTGCCCGCCTTTCGCGGTGATGCGGCTCGCGGGCGGCGGGCGCTCGACGCCCTCGAAGAGGTGGGCGTTCGCTTGCTCGCCGCTCACTCGTCGGTCGCCTGTGCGGCCGAGCTCAACCGGGAACGCCAGCGGCTGGGCTCCAAGCTGGCCGTAGACCTTCTGCTGTTCGAGAGGCTGCTACTGCACGCGCGCGCCGCGGTGAACGAGGATCTGAGCGCCTTCTGCGGCATGGTCGGCGGCCTGCGCCGCTACCCGGACTACTTCCAGGAGCTCGGCAGCCGCGCGGTGCAGCGGCTCCAGGAGGGACGCTCGCTCTGCAGGTACCGCGTGGACGGGCTGGGAGAGGTGGCCTTCGAAGTGGACGCCGACGCGCATCACCTACCGGTCGGCATGGCCTCCATGCTCGGCAAGTACCTGCGCGAGGTGGTCATGGAGCGGCATAACCGTTTCTACCAGGAGCACGATCCCTCGCTCGGCCGGGTGAGCGGTTACCACGATCCGGTTACGCGGGCCTTTGTGGAGCAGAGCCAGCAGCTGCGCGCCCGGCTGGGGATCGCAAAGGATTGCTTCGAGCGCTGAGGGGGTGTGGTAAAAGGGGTCGAATGGAGAGCCGAGCTTCAGCCATGAGGTGGGTGCCGGTCGCCGCTGCCGTTATCGCGGTCGGGGCGCTCATCTACCTGCTGCGTGCGGTGCTCGCCCCGGTCTTCTTCGCCTTCCTGCTCGCCTACGTGCTCAATCCCGTAGTGGCGCGCTTCGAGCAGCGGCGCGTGTCCCGCGCGCTTGGCATCACGCTGCTGTTGGGCGGCGTGCTGGGCGCTATCGGTGCCTTCGCCCTATTGCTCCTGCCCGCGATCATCAGCGATCTGGTCGCGCTTGCCCGCGAGCTTCCGGCGGCGGCCCGGCGCCTGTTCGAGCTGGCCGCGCCCTTTCTGGCGCAGTATGGCATCGAGGTGCCGAGCACTTCGGACGAAGCGCTCGGTCGCGTGCAGCAGCTCATGTCGGAGCTGCCCGCGGGAGCGGCGGGCGCGCTCGGCGAGGTGGCAAAGGCCGTGCTGGGCAACACCGCCTCCTTCCTGAACGTCCTGGCAGGCGCCATTATGGTACCGATCCTCTCCTTCTATCTGCTGAAGGATTTCGACCCGCTGATCGCCGGCGCTCGCGATCTGATCCCGTCCGGATCCCGCAATACGGTGACCGATATCGTCCGCGAGGTCGATCAGGTGCTGGGTCAATTCCTCCGCGGCCAGCTCATGGTGATGGCCATCCTGGCTCTGCTATATGCCGTCGGGTACTCGATCATCGGCGTACGCCTGGCCGTACCCATCGGTATCGTGGCGGGGCTGCTCTCCTTCATTCCCTATCTGGGGGGAGCGGCGGCCTTTGGCCTGGCCCTGCTGATGGTGGCGCTGCACTGGACCGGCTGGGTACAGGTCGGGTGGCTGGTCGCGGTGTACGGGTTGATCCAGGTACTGGAGGGCTTCGTCATCACCCCGCGCATCGTGGGGGACAAGCTGGGATTGGCGCCGGTCTGGGTGTTGCTCGGCCTGATGGCCGGAGGCAATCTCTTCGGCTTCGTCGGCGTGCTGCTGGCGCTTCCGGCCACGGCCGTGGTCAAGGTGGCGGTGGTGCGCGGGTTGCAACGATACAAGCAGAGCCGGATGTACACCGGAGGGGAGCGGCCGCAGCAACAGGACGAGCCGCCGCGCTCGCCGGCGGCAGAGGCGGCGGACGCGGCGATTGCCGGGCCGGTCGCCGGAGCGCCGCCCGCTGGGGCGAAGGCGAGCGCACCGCCGGGTGGCGTCGGGGAGGGTTCGGCGTCCGGCAAGGCGGGGCAGGGCACGCCGCCGGCCGATACCGCGGAGTCGGGCGGGCCGTCCGGTGAGGCAAGGGCGAGCACTGCGCCTGATACAGGCCGTTTCGGGTAGACCGAGGTCGAGGGCTGGCGGAAAATGCAGAGAAACGGGTCGAATCCGGAGCAATCCGAGCGGGCGGCCGATCACCCGGCGGAACGCTCCCACGGCGATACAACCGGCTCCCCGGCGGCCGCGGCCGGTTCGCCTGCGGCGGTTTCCGGGCGCGAAGGGCGGATCGCCCGTTCCGGCCCCCTGGCGTTGCTACGCTGGCTTAGCGGCTGGGCCTTGCTGAGCTGGGCCGGCCGGTTGCTGTTCTTCGCTCTCGGGTGGCGACGCGAGGTCAGCGTGGAGCTGTCGGACGGCGTCCTGTCCATCCGCCGCGTCACCGCTTTCCGCGGTAGGGTCGTCCGCGAGTCCGAGGAGAAGCGTTCGCTCGGTAGCGTGCTGGCCGCTAGCCGGCAGGCACGCTATCCGACGCTTCACCTGGCGGTCGGCGCCTTCTCGCTGGCCGTGGGAGTGCTCGTCGGCGGCCTGTTCGCCTGGGATGCGCTTCGCTTCGGGGACTGGACCCTGCTGGTCATGTCGTCTCTGGTCTTGGTCGGGGCAGGGCTCGATCTGCTCCTCGATATCCTGGTACCCGGTGGCGCGAGCCGCGTTGGCCTGGATATCCGGGTAGAGGGGGGTAGCGGCTTGCGCTTGGTCGGCGTACCCCTGCCGGACGCGGACCGCTTCCTGAAGGCGCTCGCCCGCGACCTGGGCTCGTCCCGGACCGACGGCAGGAAGAAATGAGCTGGCGGCGCGCCACGCTACGCGACGCCCGCATCCTGGCTCGCTGCGACGAGGTGGGGGCGCTCGCGATCGAGAAGGGCCGAGTGGAGATCCGGTATCGACCGGGCGATCGACGCGCCTACCGCGCGTCGCCCGGGAACCTGATCCTGGATCCGGACGCAGAGATCCTGCCCGATGAAACCTGTATAGTCGTCGCCGAGCAAGCCCCGCGCGGCGGTAAGCGCAAGCGAGCCAGCAGCGGGGCCCGCGCCGGTTCTTCTGCGAGAGCGGGCGGGGGAAACCAGAGCGAGAGCGAGCCCGGAACCGAGCCCGGCCCCGGGGCGCAGGGAACGGCCATCGACATCTACACCGATGGCGCCTGCGCCGGCAATCCGGGACCCGCCGGTCTGGGCGTGGTGATGGATGACGGTTCCGGACGTAGAGAGCTATCGATCTACCTGGGGCAGGGCACGAACAATATAGCCGAGCTGACCGCGATACGGTACGCGGTCGAGGCAGTTGCCGGGACCAGCCGTCCGGTTCGCATCCACACCGATAGTCAATATAGTATCGGTGTTCTGACCCGCGGCTGGAAGGCGAAGGCCAACACCGAGCTGGTGGCCGCGGTCAAGCGCGCGCTCGCCCGCCTGCCGAAGGTCCGGCTGGTCTACGTACCCGGACACGCGGGACACGAGGGCAACGAGCGGGCCGACCAGCTGGCCCGCAGGGCCATCGCCGACCGCGCTTCCCGGGACTGGACGGACCTCTAGCCCGCGAACTCAAAGGCGTTTCAACCCGTTCGGTGCTCTAGAACGATTCGTAGCCGACATTGAATGTCGGAGCGAGGGCGGTGATTCCCTCTACTAAGTGAACGCGAAAGTCGATCCCGAGCATCAATGCTTTACGGCGGATCTTCTCGCTGCTCCTGGAGATAATCGGGTACCCGCCGGCGCGAAAGTGAAGCTCGGCGCCCGATGGATTGTTGAGAACGCCAAAGCCCGCCCCAGCACCCACGAAGATACGATCGATAAAGGTAAAATCGACCACTGCGGATACACCGACGAGCCCGCCGAATCCGGTGAGCTCTCCGACGTCGAGGCTGTAGCCCCCGAGTTGAGGCACGGCGTACACGCCGATCAGGTCATTGATCTGCGCGCCAAAACGCAGGTCCAGGCCGAAGTACTCGCCCGACGCAGTGTTGCCAAAGTCGTCTTCGGCGGAGAGAAGCCCGCCTCCCGCGGCAATTCCGAAGCGAAACCGAACTCCGTCGCCCCCGCCTGCGCTAGTCGCGCTTGCGTCCGACGCGTCTGCCGGGGCGGCGCCTGGTGGAGCGACCTCCTGAGAGGCTTCTTCGTCGGTGGACGTCGCATCGGTAGGGGCCGCTTCCTCGGTCAGCTCTTCCGCCGCCTGCGCCCAAGCGGCCGACGACAGTAGAACAACCGCGCTCATTCCAAGCAAAGTAGCTCGTATCATGTCTATTCTCCCTTGCATCGATCTCGCCAGTCTTTTACCCAAGATACTCGTTTGATGGTTAGTATGAGGCAATACCGCGCTTTCCGACAACCCCCCCGCCGTTTTACACCATGGCTGGAAAAACGCCCCCGAGAGGTTTTCACTCGGAGCGGGAATCGATGAAGGCGCTCAGCCAAGCGACATCGACATCTTCGAGCTGGAGGCCATGCGCAGGAATCCGAAGATGGCGAATACCAGAGAGAAGGCCGCCATCGAGAAGAAGCTCAAAAAACACGGCACCAGGATCGTCGACATGGCCATTCTCACAGTGCAAAACACTAGCGCGACCTGGGGGTGCCTCGAAGCAGCGGGGAAACCGAGTTCCCGAAAACCGTCCCTGTTCGCCGGTTTTCCGATATATTTAAGTATCGTGCATCGCATTGGCGTTTCCGGCGCTTGACGGGATCAGGCCGGCCCGGGAACAAGGAAAGGCGAATTGCCAGAGGACGTACGGAGAGAGCAGCCGCAGGACAAGCTCTCGGCCGTCAAGGAGCTGTTCCAGCTCGTTGAGATGGCGGTCAAAACCCTGAACCTCTACGAGGGGAAGGGTGAGAGCTGCGAGATGGCCGTGGGCAAGGCCTTCGAGCACCTGGCGTTGACCGTCAGGCGATACGGCGAGATCGGGGTCTCGGTAAGGCCGTTCGAGCTTTACCTGGGCCGGCAGCGCGTCTATGCGACCCAGGAGGATCGAAGCGGGATCACCTACCGGCTCTTCCGCGACGGCATTCGCAAGATCGACCTGCTGCCCACCATCGATCGCGGCGAGTTTCTGGCCTTGCTAGATATTCTCCGCGCCGTGCGACAGACCGGCGGCGAGGATGATTCGGTCACCCTGTTCTGGGAGCAGGGCTTCGCCGGGGTACGGTACGAGGCGGTCGACTACTTCCTGGACGGCTCGCTCGGAGGCGCGTCCGACGACCTGCAGGAGCAGATGGACGCGCTGGTCACCATGCTGAGCAAGCCGCTGCACCGGCAGCGTCGGGTGAGCGCGGCGCGCCAGCTGCTGGAGAGGATCGGATCGGAGATCGTGGAGCAGGCCGGGGAGAAGCGCTCCGCCTCGGTCTCCCGGTTAAGGGACGGGGCGGATCTGCAGAGCGCCCTGGAGACGATCGAGAAGCAGCGCGAGGAAATGCCCACCGATCTGTGGCGTCGCTCCATGACTCTGATCACCAGGCTTCTGACCGGCGAGGGATCGGCCGCGACCGCGCTGCTGGTGCAAGTCATCGAGCAGCTCATGCTCGCCGGACGCTGGGAGCCGCTGCAGGCGGCCTGCCAGATCCTGAGCGAGCACCTGGCCCTGTGCAGGGACAAAGGGGAAGAAGAGTTAGGGCGGAAGCTCGACCAGGCCCTGGGAGAGCTCTGCGCGGACAACAAGCTGCTGGCGCTGCACGAGCCGTTGTCGTCCTGCTCCGGGCCCGAGTTCTCGAGCATCGCCGAGTTCGTCCGTCTATTGCCGCGGACGGCCGACGGGCAGCTGTTGCTGCTGCTGCGCCGATTGCCGGCGGGAGAGAGTCAGGAGCGGATGCTCGTGCTCCTGTCCGAGCGGGGCATCGATCTCACCGATTTCTTCCGGCAGCGGTTGCGCAGCGCGGACCCGGAACAGGTGTTGGGCGCCATCCGCGACCTAAGGACGATCGGCAGCGGCAGCGCCGTTGCGGCGCTCAAGGCGGTCACCAATCACGCGAACCCCGCGGTGCGCCTGGAGGCGTTTCGAGCGCTGGGCGAAAACGTGGGCGAGAGCCTGGTCTCGCGCTTGATCGAGTCGCTGCGCCTGGACCATCCCGAGCTGAGGGAGCTCTGCCTGGCCAGGCTGGAGCGGGTCGGCAACTCGAAGCACGCAGAGCGGTTGCTGGCCACCTTCCGTACCAATCTCGACGAGAGTTGGAGCCCCGAGCACCAGCGGCGGGGGCTCGACCTGTTGGTTCGCTGGGGCGGCGAGCAGACCGAGCAGTTCATCGTCTCGACCCTGACCGCCAAGAACCCCTTCCGGCGGTCGGCCGTGGAGAATCAGCGGGGACGAATGCTGGCAGCGGTGAGCCGGCACGGCGGGCAGAGGGCCCGGAAGCTGCTGTCGGCCTGCCTGCAGGAGCGCACGGGAAAGAAGGTTCGGGAGAGCATCGAACAGGCCCTGCAAGCGGTGAAGGGCGGGGCGTCGTGAAGAAGATGAAGGACGTTACCTCGATGGGGGTGGACGTCTTCGGCGACGGGGACCGCGCGTTCGCCGTGCAGGAACAGCTGGCCACCGATCTGATCGTACAGCTCTGCGGCCTGGAGCAGGCCACCCGCTTCTACGAGATCAACAACGACATGGTGCGTCAGGTGTTGCAGGAGATGGCTGCCACGGCCAATCGCTTCGCACAGCTGACCGGCGAGGGGATGACCCTCACGCTGGGCGATCACAGCGTTTTCGTGAACCGGCGCCTGGTGCGGATGGATTTTAACCACTACCGCAAGGCGCAGCAGTTGATGGAGTCCTGGCACGGATTGGGAATCGGCGAGATCTGTTTCGAGGACGCGGCGACCGTGGAATCGCTCTCCGTCTTCGCCCGCTCGCTGATGGCGGCCCTTCAGGACCGGAGCATGGTTCCCTACCTGTTCGTCAAGGCCCTGGGCTGCGTTCGGCTGGGAGGCTTGCAGCAGAGCGAAACCTCGCCGAAGCGCTGGACCGGTCACGAGTACGCCTTGCGGGCCTATAGCGGGTTGCTGGTCCTGGTACGGCGGATGCTCGCCGATCTGCGGCAGGGCCGAAGGCCGCCCATGATCCGTATCAAGCGCGCGCTGCAGGTAGTGGTGGACCTGATGCGGGAGCACCAGGGGCTGTTTTTAGCCGCGACCTGCCATTGGGAGGTCAACCGCGAGCTGGCCGCGCACCTGGTCAACACGGCGGTGCTCGCGCTGCTGATGGGGCAACGGCTGGGATTCGGCCGCCGGGAGTTGATGGCGCTGGGCACGGCGGCGGTTTTCCACGACCTGCCCAAGACCGGGCTGAAGGAGCCTACCCTGAACCGCCTGGAGGAGAGCGGATCCATGGGGGAGGAGGACCGCCAGCGGGTGGAGCAACACTGGCTGAAAGTCCTGCAGCGCATGGTGGAGAGCGGGGGCTTCAGCGACGAGTTGCTGGCCAGGCTGGTGGTGATATTCGAGTCGCAGCTCGAATTCGGGCGCGAGGACCTCTATCCGGAGCAGCACGAGCGGCGCGGGCTCTGCCTGCTGTCCCGCATCATCTCGCTCTGCAGCCGCTACGCCACCTACGGCTGGGCGCGCGCGGAGCGGCAAGGGATGAATCCGCACGCCGCCATGCTGATGCTGATGGAGTCGGTCCAGGGCGCGGAGGAGATCCCGCTGGCCTTGCTCCTGCTGGAAACCGTCGGGCTCTACCCGTCGGGATCGCTGGTGCTGCTGAACACCGGGGAGGTGGGAGTGGTCAAGAAGCCGGCGAGCCTCGAGCAGTGCGAACAGCCGCTGGTGAAGATCATCGTGGACACTTCGGGAAACGCCATCGAGGGGCTGGCCATGGACCTGGCCCGGGACCGGACCCGGAGCATCGTCTGGCCCATAAGCTCGAAGAGCACGGAGATCAATCCGCTGGCTTGCTTCGAGTAGACCTCACTCCTTGCGCCTGTCTATGTCGATGTAGCGCCGGGGAGCATGCCCGCTATAGACCTGCCGCGGCCGGGCGATGCGGAAGTCCGGCCCGTGGTACATTTCCCGCCAGTGAGCCAGCCAGCCGGGGACCCGGCCGATGGCGAATAGAACAGTGAACATATCATTCGGTATTCCCACCGCTTTCAGTATCAATCCCGAGTAGAAGTCCACGTTCGGGTAGAGGTTGCGGGAGACGAAGTACTCATCCTTCAGCGCGATCTCCTCCAGGCGCAGCGCGATGTCGAAAAGCGGATCGTGCATGCCCGGCTTGGAGAGAAGCTTGTGGCAGAAGGTTTTCAAGATTTTGGCCCGCGGGTCGTAGGACTTGTAGACGCGGTGTCCGAAACCGCTCATACGAGCCCGCCTGCGCTTGGCCCGGGCGACGAACTCAGTGCCGTCTCCGCCGGAGGCTTGGATGCGCTCCAGCATCTCGATCACCTCCTGGTTGGCGCCGCCGTGCCGCTTGCCCCAGAGCGCACTGATGCCCGCCGAGATGACCGCGTAGACATTGGCCAGGCTGGAGCCCACCGTGCGCACGGTCGAGGTGGAGCAGTTCTGCTCGTGGTCGCCGTGCAGCAGCAGCACCAGCTCCACCGCCCGCACGATGTCGGGATCCTGCAGGTAGTTCTTCACCGGCGAGGAGAAGAGCATATTGAGGAAGTTCTCCACGTAGAGCAGCCGGAACGAGGGGTAGACCACCGGCTCGCCGGCGAACTTCTTGTAGGAGAAGGCTGCGATGGTGCGCACCTGCGAGATGATACTGGCGATGACCCGCTCTTCCTCCTCGGGCTTGAGCTTGTCCGGAACCGGGTAGAAGGCGGAGAGCGAGGCGACCATGGCCGTCAGGATGGCCATGGGGTGCGCCCGCTTGGGAAAGGCGATGAAAAAGTGGCGCATGTCCTCGTGGATGAGCGACGAGGCGTTGAGCAGCGAGGAGAAATGCTCCAGCTGGGCCGCTGTGGGCAACTCGCCGTAGATGAGCAGGTAGGCAGCCTCGATAAAAGACGACTTCTCGGCGAGCTCCTCGATGGCATAGCCGCGATAGCGCAGGATGCCTTTCTCTCCATCGACGAAGGTGATGTCGCTCTGACAGGCTCCCGTGTTGCCCAGCCCGTTGTCCAGGGTGATGAAACCGGTCTGGCTGCGCAGCTTGGAGATATCGATCGCGCGCTCGCCCTCGGTTCCCTCGATAATCGGCAGATCGAAGCTCTTGTCGTCGAGCGTCAGCGTTGCGGTCTTGGCCATGGTTCTTCCTTCTCGTTCCACAAGCCCCCGCGTTCCCAGCCGTAAACTCGTTTTCCGCAGGGGTAGTCGAATCTTCTGTTGTCCTTGAAATTTTGCATCGACTTTACTACTGGTTTTCAACAGGTTGTCAAGTGAATACGGTTACGCAGGGTAAACCCGTTCGGGGGTACGCGGGTCCGATCCGGACCGGAGCCAAGCGGTGGCTGGCTTACATCGCGTATCTTCATCGTTCGGCCGCTCGGGAAACGTCGCCGCTTCGGTCTTGCGCAGCGCATCCTCTCGAAGGGGGTGGGGCGCCGTGACCGCGAGCGCGGGTCGCGTGCTGGTGCTCGCCTACGGGAATCCCGTGCGCGGGGACGACGGGCTGGGGCCGGCGCTGGCTTCCGCGCTACGGCGGAGCGAGCCTTCCGCTACCCGGGTGCAGTGCGAGCACCAGCTCCGCCCCGACGATGCGGCGCTGGTGGCCGAGCACGATGTGGTGATATTCGTCGACGCGGACCGCTGCGGCGCGGAGCCCTTTCGATTCGTGCGCATAGGGCAGCGGAACGGGGCTTCCGCAGGCACGCACGGCCTGACCGCCGAGCTGCTGCTGGCGCTGGCCGAGAAGCTGTTCGGCAGCCGGGTCGCCGGGTATGTCCTGGCCATCCGCGGCTATCGATTCGACCACTTTAGCGAGTCGCTCTCCCCAGGTGCTACCGAGAACCTCGACCGGGCGCTCGCCTTCCTGAAGGGGGCGTTGGAGGAAAGGAGGTTCGACACCTACGCGGCGAGGTACGGTTCGCAATGATAATGGGGGATACGCGTTCGGCAGCTGGAAATTTGTAATATTCAGAAGACACTGTAAGAATTCCAGATCGAAGCCAGTTCCCGTCTGGAGCGCAGGCCCCGGCGGTAATCCCGTTTTACCGATGAAGAGAAGGCTACCGGTAAAGGTCGCGTTTCTCGCGGCGTTCTGTCTTGTTCGGCCCGCACGGGCGGAGCCCGTGCTGGTGAGCCTGGAAGCGTCGGGCGCCCTGCCGCTGACCGAACCGCAGAACGAGCGCTTCGGCCCCGGGGGAGCGCTGGCTGGCGGCGTCATGTATCCGGTTTTTCCCCCTCTGCTTATGGGAGCGAGGCTGCGGCTGGGACTGCTGTTGGATGGCGAGGCCCCCGGGGAAAACCTGGCCGATCCCGGCATGGGCGGGCTGGCGACCCTGGGCGCGTCCGTGCGCTTGCGGCCGTTGTCCATCGGCGAGGACGAGGGGCAGAGCCGCGGTACCGGCCCGTTCCTCGAGGTCGGGGGCGGCGGTGCGCTGACCGGAGAGCTCGAGCGCGTCATGCTGGAAGCTGCCATCGGCTGGGGGATCGCGGCGGGAGCGTTGAACGTCGCGCCGGCGGTGCGCTACGTGCAGGTCCTGCAACCGCGGGACGCGCTCGAGGATCGGGACGCCCGCTTGTTGCTGGCCGGGGTGGAGCTCACCTTTCTGGATGCACGCCCGTCGCCGCCGCCAGCGGTCGAGGTGCCGCCCCCGGACCGGGACGGCGACGGGGTGCCGGACGAGTCGGACGAGTGTCCGGAGGAAGCTGAGGACATCGACGGTTTCGAAGACGCGGACGGGTGTCCCGAGACGGACAACGACGCGGACGGCATCAGCGACGAGGCGGATGCCTGCCCGGTGGACCCGGAGGACGTGGATGGCTTCGAGGACGCTGACGGCTGCCCGGATCCCGACAACGACGGCGATTCCTTTCCGGACCAGCGCGACGCCTGTCCCGATCAGCCCGAAACCGTCAACGGGAACGAGGACTTCGACGGTTGCCCGGACGAGGGCCTGGTGCAGATGATCGACGACCGCATCGTGCTCGACGACCGCGTGCTCTTCGACCTGGAGCGCTCGCGCGTCAGGTCGGAAGCCATGCCCGTGCTGCGCGCCATCGCCGAGATGCAGAAGCAGCACACGGAATGGATCTCGTTGCGCGTGGAGGGGCACACGGATGCGCAGGGCAGCCCGGAGTACAACCAGTGCCTGAGCGCGCGCCGCGCGGCCAACGTGCGCAGGATCCTGGTCAAGATGGGGATACCGGCCGACATGATTGACGCGGTGGGCTACGGCTCGATGAACCTTCGCGACCCGCGCAACACGCCGGAGGCCAACCAGAGAAACCGCCGGGTAGAGTTCGTGGTAATGGCGCGCCGTCCGGCGGAACCGGGCGACGCGATGCCGGAAAAGGACGCGGCGGCCGACCCGTCCGCCGAGCAGAAGCGGCCTGCCGGACCGGAGAATAAAGACGGGGGAAGGGATCGATGACGAGTCGTACACGTTTCGAGTTCGATGTACGGCCGCTCGGCGTGCGAGCGGACCGCGAGAGCAGACGCCGGGGATCGGGCCGGCCGGCCATGGTTGCGATGGCTCTGCTCTTTCTAGCCGCGTGCGCCGATCCCATCGTGGGCGCGGAGTGCCAGGCGGGATTCCAGCTCTGCGACGGACGCTGCGTCAGCCTGAACAGCTTCGAGCACTGCGGCAGCTGCGACAACCATTGCGGCTCCTTCATGTGTATCGACGGTCAGTGCTCGAGCGTTCCCCGGCAGGACGCCGGTGCGGATGCGGCACCGGCCGCGCCTGACGGCGCCCTGCCCTTGGATTCGGGCCTTTCCGGCTGTTCGCTGGGGGCGCTGCAATGCGATGGTCAGTGCGTTCGCATCGACACGAACAATAACCACTGCGGAGAGTGCGGCAACCGGTGCCGTCCCAACGAGTACTGCGTGCAGGGTGTATGCGAGGAGGCGTGCGAGGAGCCGCTGGTGCTGTGCGGCAACGCCTGTTTAGACGTCTCGTCCGATCCGTCGAACTGCGGCGGGTGCGGGCGCAAGTGCGTCAGCGGGATCTGCGAGAACGGAACCTGCGCCGACGTGACCGCCGGTCACCTGGTGGTGATCGGACACGACCTGGCCAGCGCCGGGCCGGTGATGCAGCGCATTGCCGGCAACGCCGTGTTCCTGGCCCGGGGCTCTCCGGTACGGGTGCTGGTATACGAGGACGGGGCGCCGGCAGCCGCGATTGCGGGGACCGATGGTGCGATCGAATACGTATCGGAAGCCGACGGCCGTACCTGGGAGCGGACGGCCGGTATCGAGGGCCTAGTGACCTACCAGCTGGGAGAGGCCGACGTTTTCGTCATCTGCGCCCAGCAGAATGCGGGCGACAGCGTTCTGCGCAAGCTCGGGGAACAGTGGGGAAACGCGCTGGTCGATTTCCTGCGCCAGGGCGGCGTGGTCGTCCTCTTCGAGGGGCTCGGCGGCGACAACGGGGGAACCTACCAGGTCCTGCAGCCCGGGCAGATGTTCTCCGCGGAGGCGGTCCGTAGAGCGGCGGGCGGTACGCTCACCGTTACCGATCCGAGCGACCAGATCACGCTGGGGGTTCCCGAGAGATACGTCACCGGAGGCGCCGCGGTCGCCTTCGAGTCGATCTCGACGCCGGCCAACGTGGTGGCCGAAGACGAGGACGGTTCGCCGGTCGTCCTGCACCGCGTGGTGATACAGTAGGGGAGGGGCTTGCCCCCTGCCGTACCCTGTTGTGTACGCATTAAGGGGCGGGCGCAAGGCCTGCTCCTACGGATCGTATGCGAACGCGAAGACACGTGCGGGCGCAAGGCCCGCCCCGACCGGATGGTGACCGGAGAGTGCCATGTGCGGCAGATACGCCTTGTACACCGAGACAGAACAGTGGCCCGACTCCGGGGTCGCCTGGCCTCTGGAGGAGGATCTCCCCTGGCAGTCCAGCTACAACCTGGCGCCGGGCCGGACGGCCCCGGTGGTCGTCAACCTCGAGCGACCGGTGGTGAGCGCCCTACGCTGGGGGCTGGTTCCGCACTGGGCGAAGGAGGAGAAGATCGGCAACCGGATGATAAACGCGCGGGCGGAAACCTTGGCGGCAAAGCCCGCCTTTCGCTCCGCCATCCGACGGCGGCGCTGTCTGGTCCTGGCAGACGGTTTCTTCGAATGGCGTCGGCAAGGCGGGCGCAAAACCCCGTATTTCATCCGGAGGCGAGGGGGCGGGCTGCTCTGCCTGGCCGGCCTGTGGGAGAGCTGGAAGCGGCCGGACGGCGGGCCGTTGCGGACCTTCACCATCATCACGGTCGAGCCCAACGAGCTTCTCGCGTCCATCCACAACCGGATGCCGGCCATCCTGCCCGCCGACGCCCGTGAGAAGTGGCTCCAGCCGCAGCCCGCGGAACCGGCCTCGCTCGCCCCGCTTCTCGCCCCTTTTCCTGGCGGCGAGCTGGAGGCGTTCGAGGTTTCGACGCTGGTGAACAGCCCGGGTAACGATTCGCCGCGGTGTATCGCCCCCGTCTGACCCCGTCGCGGTCGTATCCCCGTAGAATGCAGCGGAGCGAGAAACGTCGATCCGAATTGTATTTGTGCCGCTTTGATGCTCGGATAGGCCAGGAGGTCGAGAGATGAGGCGAGAGCGAATTCGCATTCCGGGGCTTTTTTGCGCGGTCGCGATGTTGGTGTTCTTGGCCGCGCCGCCGGCCCAGGGCCAGAAAGAGCCTCTGATCCAGCAGGTTCGGCCCACCTCCGGGCCGCCGGGTACCCAGGTGGATATCACAGGTCGCCACTTTCGCGGCAAGATCGAGGTCCGTCTAGGGGAGACAGTTCTGCCCATCGAACGCAGCCTTCCCAACCGAATCACCGTCCGTATCCCGGAAGGGGCGGCTTCCGGCCGTATCACGGTGAAGACCCCGGCGGGGAAGAGCTCCCCGATTGCCTTCCGCGTGGACGAGCCTTTGCCCGCTCCCGAGATCACCGGATTCGAGCCGCTCAACGGGCCGCCAGGTACCCAGGTAACCATCCGGGGCCGTAACTTTGCCGCGCGCCTACCGCGCAATATCGTAATGATCGGCGAGCATCCGGTGGTCGTGCGATATGCCTCGCCGGTGGAGCTACAGGTCATCGTTCCGGAATCTGCCCGCACCGGCCCGATCACCGTCGAGGTGACGAATGCGGGCGTGGCAAAGAGCCAAGAAGCGTTTGAGGTCAGCGAGGCGACCCGGGTCTTCGACTTCCAGCCCAGGCGGGGCGGACCGGGTACCCGGGTGACCCTATCGGGCTCCGGTTTTTCCACCCGGCCTCAGGACAACCGTGTCTTTCTTAACAACGAGCGCGTGCGCGTCATCGAGGCTGACGGATCCAAGCTGGTGGTCGAGATACCGAAAAAGGCGTCGAGCGGGCCACTGCTGGTGGATGTGAAGGGAGCGGGACGTGCGGACACCAAGCGGGAGATATTCACGGTTCAGTATCCCCCGACCGTGGTCGGTTTCTCGCCGCCCGCCGGTCCACCCGGCGCCGTGGTCACCCTGAGAGGGACGAACTTCGGAAACAATCCGCAGGCGGTCGAGGTGCGGCTGGGGGAGCTTCCTCTCGAGGTGCGTGAGGCGAGCGACATCCGTCTGACGTTCGTCGTCGGAGAGGGCGCCGCTGACGGCAAGCTCTCCGTCACCGTCAACGGTGTGGGTCCGGCCTCTTCGAAGAATACCTTCGGCGTGCTCGCCCCGCTGAGCGTCACGGGTATCGAGCCGAGCTCTGGCCCGGCCGGAAGCTCGGTCACCCTCCGGGGCACCGGTTTTTCCAGCTCGAGCGCACGTAACAGGGTCACGCTGGCCGATCGACCGCTGCAAGTCATCTCGGCCGGTTCCACCAAGCTCGTGGTACGGGTCTCGCCCGGATCCGGAGGCCCTATCGCGGTGAGCGTGCGGGGAAGCGGCACCGCCGAGAGCCCCGAGCCCTTCGTCGTCACCGTACCCCCGCGTATCGACGGATTCTCACCGGGCAAGGCGGCGATCGGTGACGAGATCGAGATCCGGGGCGACGGATTCGGCTCTAACGCCGGAACGGTGAAGGTTACCCTCGGCGGACATCCGCTGGAGGTCAGCTCGGTGCGCGACGACTTGCTTAAGGTCCGCCTCACCCCCGGCTCTGGCAACGGGCGGCTCGAGGTCTCGGTCTCCCTACAGGGCAGCGCCAAGGCCCGTTCCGATCTCCAGGTGGTCGAGGGGACCGAGAAAAAATAGCGAATACCTAGTTCTCTTCAGTCCTTCAAACCACTCCATCACCTGGCTAAGGACTCCCCCACACATCCTGCCAAGCGCACCACGCCGACCGGCCCCGGCTCACCCGCGCCCCTCCGAGACGTCTACAGCGTTAAGAGCGGTTAAAGGGGTAGTCCTTTGCCAAAACCCCGCTATACTCCTCGGCCTTCACGGGAGGTACCGAGGTGGTCGCGCAGGTCATTTCCGATTCGCTAACCTTTGACGACGTGCTCCTGGTCCCCGGGTACTCCGATTTCATCCCGGGTGACGCTGAAACCCGGACCCGGCTGGCGCGCGGTCTCGACATCAACATCCCTATCGTCTCTAGTGCCATGGACACGGTCACCGAGCACCGCATGGCCATCACTCTGGCCCGCGAAGGGGGCTTGGGGGTGCTGCACAAGAACCTGAGCGTCGAGGAGCAGGCCCGGGAGGTGGCAAAGGTAAAACGGGCCGAGAGCGGGATGGTCGTCGATCCGGTCACCATCCACCCCTCGCAGAGCCTGCAGGAGGGGCTGGAGCTCATGCGCAGCCGTAACATCACGGGCCTGCCCGTGGTGGACGGGGATCGTCCGGTGGGCATCCTCACCAGCCGCGATATCCGTTTCGAGAAGAACCTTAACCAGCCGGTTGAGCGCCTGATGACCAAGAAGCTGGTCACCGTCCCGCCCAACGTCACCCAGGACAAGGCGCGGGAGATGCTGCACCAGTACCGGATCGAGAAGCTGCTGGTGGTCAACGATAAGGGGACGCTGGTGGGGTTGATCACGGTCAAGGATCTGGTTCAGGCCGAGCGGAATCCCAACGCGGTCAAGGACGGTATGAGCCGGTTGAAGGTGGGGGCGGCCATCGGTGTGGGTCCCGACCGCGAGGAGCGGGCTGCCGCTCTGATGGCCGCGGGCGTTGACGTCCTGGTCATCGACACCGCGCACGGCCACAGCAAGAACGTGATCGATGCGGTGAAGCACACCCGTGCCGAGCATGCGAACGTGACGCTCGTCGCCGGCAACGTGGCCACCGCCGAAGGGGCCGAGGCGCTGGCCGAGGCGGGCGTGGATGCTATCAAGGTGGGCATCGGGCCCGGTTCCATCTGCACCACCCGCATGGTGGCCGGCGTTGGCATTCCGCAGATTACAGCCGTGTCCGAGTGCTCCCGGGTCGCCGCCAAGTACGACATCCCGGTGATCGCGGACGGCGGAATCAAGTATTCCGGAGACATCGTCAAGGCCCTGGCCGCAGGTGCCGACTGCGTCATGATCGGGGCGCTGCTGGCCGGGACCGACGAGGCGCCGGGAGCCCGGGTGCTGTTCGAGGGGCGGACCTACAAGGTTCACCGGGGCATGGGCTCGCTCGGCGCCATGAAGCGCGGGTCCAAGGACCGCTACTCGCAGGGCGACATCGAGGAGCTCGAGAAGCTGGTGCCCGAGGGCATCGAGGGACGGGTTCCCTACCGCGGGCCGGCAGGTCCCGTGATCTACCAGCTCATCGGCGGGCTGCGCGCAGGAATGGGGTATACGGGGTGCAGGAACATCCAGGAGCTCCGCACCAAGGCCTGTTTCGTCCGGCAGTCGCCCCAGGGGCTGCGCGAGGGCCACGTGCACGGCGTGGTGGTGACCCAGGAAGCACCCAACTACCGGGCCTACTGATCCCCCCTCTCGTTTTTCGGGATGGATTGGCCGCCGTCGTTTCAGACGCCGTTGTCGTCCCCTGACATACGGTGCAGGTCGACCAGGGTGGCGCCCCAGCCGCCCGAATGCGGCTCGGCCAACCGGAATCCCGAGACCTCCGGCATCCGCTCCAGCTGCGCGTGGACCGTTCGCCTCAGCACCCCCTTGCCCTTTCCATGGATTATCCGCACCTGGTAGATACCCCGCTCGCGGCAGGCGCGGAGGTACTCTGGCACCAGGTCCTTGACCTCGGCGGGCTTGAAGGTGTGCAGATCGAGAACCCCGTCGATGGGAAGCTCGACCGGCTCGCCCTCGATCCACCGGTCCTCGTCTTCTCCGTCGGTCTGGTCCGGGTCGGGGCCGTCCCGGACCGTCGGCGCAGCCGGGTCCTCCCGGTCCGCCCGGGCGCCATCGCCTTTCAGCAGCTTCCAGAGTCGGCGCAGCACCATCTTAGAAGCCGTTTCGTAAATACTCCTGTCGTCTTTCTGGCGGGGCGGCCCCCTCTGCGGCGTCGCTCCTCCTCGAAATAGTACCACTATTCCTCGTCGTCACTCCTTGCACCTGGGGCCGCCGCGCTCCGAAATACTCGGTCCGCATTTACGAAACGGCTTCCTACCCGTCCACTGTCGACCGGTCGACCCGGCTGTGATAATCGGTCATGCCATGCAACGCGAACTGGTCCTCATCCTCGACTTCGGGTCCCAGTATACCCAGCTCATCGCCCGCCGCATTCGCGAGCACAAGGTCTACTGCGAAATCCACCCCTGTACCGTCTCCCTGTCGCAGGTTCGCGCCATGGAGCCGAGCGCCATCGTGCTCTCCGGAAGCCCGTCCAGCACCCTGGAGGAATCGTCGCCCACGGTCGATCCGGGGCTTTTCGAGCTGGGCGTGCCGATGCTCGGGATCTGCTACGGATTGCAGCTCTTTTGCCGGCTGCTGGGCGGGCGAGTAGAAAAGGCCTCGGAACGCGAGTACGGCCCGGCCGTGATCGAGGTGGAGCAGCCCCAGGGCATCCTGGCCAAGCTGGGGCAGGGAGAGAAGACCCCGGTCTGGATGAGTCACGGCGACCGGGTGGCCGGGCTGCCGGACGGTTTCGTCGTGCTGGCTCGTACCGACAACGCCCCCTACGCCGCGGTGGCCGACCCGGAGCGCAAGATCTACGGCGTCCAGTTCCATCCCGAGGTCGCGCATACCGAGCGCGGAAGCGAGATCCTGGCGGCCTTCCTCTTCGACGTCGCCGGCCTGCAGCCGAACTGGACGCCGCGCTCCTTCATCGAGGAGAGCGTGGAGCGGATCCGAGAGCAGATCGGAGAGGCGCGCGCGGTCTGTGCCCTGTCCGGCGGCGTGGATTCCGCGGTGGCGGCGGTGCTGGTCTCGCGAGCCATCGGGGAGAGGCTGACCTGCATCTTCGTGGACAACGGGCTGTTGCGCCGCAACGAGGCCGAGGAGGTGGTCGAGGCCATGCGCGGGCAGCTGGGGCTGGAGCTGATACACGCGGACGCCTCGGAAACCTTCCTGCGGGAGCTGCGCGGGGTCACCGATCCGGAGAGGAAACGCAAGATCATCGGCGGGCTATTCATCGACGTATTCGAGAGCGAGTCTGCGAAGCTCGGCGAGATCTCCTACCTGGTCCAGGGAACGCTCTACCCGGACGTAATCGAGAGCGTCTCCTTCAAGGGGCCGAGCGCTGTGATCAAGACCCACCATAATGTGGGGGGGCTCCCCGAGCGCATGAAGCTCTTGCTGGTGGAGCCGTTGCGCGAGCTTTTCAAGGACGAGGTGCGCCGCGTGGGTGCGGAGCTGGGTATGCCGCGCAACATCCTGATGCGGCAGCCCTTTCCCGGTCCCGGCCTGGCGGTTCGCTGCCTGGGCGAGGTCACGCCGGAGAAGCTGCGGGTGCTACGGGACGCCGACGCGGTGCTCGACGAGGAGATACGGGCCGCCGGCCTGTACGAGCAGCTCTGGCAGTCGTTCTGCGTGATCCTGCCGGTGAACACGGTGGGCGTGATGGGCGACGACCGCACCTACGAGAACGCCATCGCGGTGCGCGCGGTCACCTCGGGCGACGCCATGACGGCGGACTGGGCCCGGCTTCCCTACGAGCTGCTCGCCACCATCTCCTCCCGTATCATCAACGAGGTCAGGGGGTGCAACCGGGTGGCCTACGATATCTCCTCCAAGCCGCCGGCTACCATCGAGTGGGAATGAGCAGATGACCCGCATCTCCCCGCTATCGCCGATCGCGTTACTCTTCGCGTTCGCCTTTTCTGCTTTCACGGTCGCCGCCTGTTACCAGACGGCCGCTCCGACCCGCATGGCCGCCCTGCAGGTCAAGGCCGAGCCGGAGAATACCAGCGTATACGTGAACGACCGCTTCGTGGGAACCGCCCGTGTGCTGGCGGTCAAGCCCGAGCCCATGAAATCGGGGGTGAAGTTCATCACCTTCAAGGCGCCCGGCTACTTTCCGCACGACCTGCGGGTCGAGCTCCCCCCCGGAACCACGCTCATCGAGATCGAGCTCAGGCCCGTTCCCCCCTGAACGGTTACTCGTCTACTTTGACCACCTCGTCGGCGGGCATTTGCCGCAGGAACGCCTGCAGCGCGCTCTCGATCGCTTCCGAGTCGGTCCCGTCAAAGGTCACCTTCACCCGGTACTCGGTGTCGCCCCATCGCGGGTAGCTGCCGATCTTCACCCCGGGGTGGCGCTCCACCACCTCGGAGAGCGGAGCCGCGATCTGCCCCTCCTCGCTGCGGAGGTAGACCGCGCGGCTGCTGATCGCCGCATCTCCTCCTAGCATCTCGCGCAGCACCGGGAACTTCATGCGGAACAGCTCGGGAATGCCGGGAAAGATATAGACGTTCTCGATAGCGACCGTGGGAAGCCGCATCTCGGGGTTGCTCACCAGCCGGCCGCCTTCTGGGATATCGGCCATGCGCAGATGGGCTTCCGTGAGCCGCGAGCGGTAGTACTCTCGTATCAGCTCCTCGATCTCCGACGAGCGGACCACCTTGCGGCCGAAGGCCCGGGCTACCGCCGGGATCGTCACGTCGTCGTGGGTGGGCCCCACGCCCCCGCTGGTGAACACCATGTCATGGGTTCTACGCAGCCGGTTGACATCTTCCGCGATGATCTCGACCTCGTCCGGGCAAATGACCGCGCGTCTGAGCGCGATGCCGAGGGCGAATAGCTCCTGCGCCAGATAGGCCAGGTTGCGTTCCTGGACCTTTCCGGTGAGGATCTCGTCGCCGATGATCAGGGCCGCGGCGGTCTTGGACATGCCGGAAATATACCCCTTCTTGCGCCGGGTACGCCCTTTTTTCAGTAACCGTTCAGTGGGGGTAGTCGGTATCTGAAACGACGGCGGCCAATGCATCCGGAAAGACCGGCGCCAGAACTGGGGCGATTCTGTGCAATCACCCGGGCGTCCTCGGGCCGGTGTACTCGGGGCCTGCGGCCCCTGTGTATTGCCGCTGGATTCGTGCAGCTCCGCGGACTGTCGTCCCCTCCGCTTCGCACGAATCCACCGACAACCGTCAGGTACGTGAGTACAATCCTCACCGGCCCGGCTGGGCGCCCAGCTTTTTCGGGCGCCTTGGCCGCCGCGCTGCCCAAGGCCTGAACGCTTACTTTTTTCAGGCGCGGCCCCGCTGCCTCGCGCTCTCGTAGATGGCGATGCCCGCTGCTACCGACGCGTTGAGCGAGGAGATCGGCCCCCGGAGCTCGATGCGGGCGAGCGCGTCACAGCCGGCTCTTACCAGGCGGCGCAGGCCGGCCCCTTCCGACCCGACGACCAGTACCCGGCCTTCCGCCGGGTATGCGAGGGCTCCGATCAACGTTTCGGACCTCTCGTCCAGGCCCACTACCTGCAAGCCCCGGTCGCGCAGCTCGGAAAGGGTCCGCGACAGGTTGGTCACCCGCGCGATACGGGCGTGCTCGGTGGCGCCGGTCGAGGCGCGCACCACGGCCGGCGTGACCGGGCAGGCGCGCTTCTTGAGCGTGATCACGCCGTCGACGCCAAAGGCGACCGCGCTACGCACCATGGCGCCGAAATTATGCGGGTCGGTGATCTGATCGAGGGCCAGCAGCAAGGGGCGGGGAAGCGCTTTGTGCAGCACGTTTTCCAGATCGACATAGGGGTAGGTGCCCGTGACCGCGATCACGCCTTGGTGGCGGAGCTCGCCGGCCAGCGCCTGCAGATCGCCCCCTTCGATCCGCTCCAGCCTTATGTTTCGCGTACTGGCCGCGTCGATCACCGCGCCGAGCTTCCGGCCCGGCGCCTCCCCGGCCCCGACGAAGACGACCTGCACGCCTTCGCCCCCGCGACTCAACGCCTCCAGGACCGCGCGGGGGCCGGCGATGATCCTGGAGCGCAAGTCCCGCTCCCGGGCGGGCTCAGAAGCCTTCCAGACCCTTGAGCGGATCGTCGTCGTCGCCTCCTCCGCTCAGACCGTCCTTCTTTTCGCTCGACGACGAGGAGCTCCTGCTCGGCCTTCTTCGGACCCGGCTGCGCCGATCGCGAAGCTTTTGGATCTCCTCTTCCGCCTTGTCGACCGCCGCCTGGTTCTGGCTGCTGATAGCGTCGTCAAGCATCTTCTTGAGCTTCTTCTCTTCCTCCTGCATCGCCAGCAGTTGCTCTTCGATGCGACGCTTCTCGGCCGCCTGGATCTCGGCCTGCCTCAGGGCTTCCGCTGCTTTCGCGGCGGCCTCCTTGCGGGCCGGCTCGTAGACGCCGAAGTAGCCGTAGGCGCCTCCGCCCAGAACCAGGACAGCCATGCCCACGAAAACCGCCGGATGGATACCCTTTCTGCGTGTCGCCTCTATCTCCTTGAGCTTGGACTCGTGGGCGAGTATACGGGCCTGCTCCTCGGCCCGCGCCTTCTGCTCCATCTCCAGGCGAAGGCGCAGCTCCCCCTCTTCCTTCTCGCGGACTTTACGCTCTTCTTCCTCTCGTACTCGGCGTTCCGCGTCGAGTCGCGCCTGCTCTTCGGCCAGGACGCGCGCTTCTTCCTCGGCCTTCTTGCGCGCTTCTTCCTCGGCCTTCTTGCGCGCCTCTTCCTCGGCTCGTTGCCTGGCGGCGAGCTCTTCCTTGCCGATGCGCTCGTCCTCGAGGTCCATCAACTCCTTGAGATTGGTCAGAACTGAATCTTCCCGTTCGCTCATGATAGGGCTTCTCCGTCGGCTCGGGCCTCCCGTTCGGCGCTCCGCATCCCTTCGGCTGGACCGCTTCTCGATGTATCCCGGGGGGGGAGCTAGCGAGAGGGCCGAAACCGCCTAAAAATCTAGCGGCGCCGAACCTAGCTGTCAATCTTCCGTAAAACCGTAGCCGTCACGCCGCTTTCGTCCCGGAATCGGGGTATCTCCCCTTCCGCGAGCGGTAGAGCAGCCAGATCAAGGTCGCGGACAGGATCGCGACCAGAGAGAGCAGGCCCCCGAGCAGCAACTTGAGAGCGATCGCGCTTTCCTCGCTGACCGCGACCGGCCCGATCCGGACCAGGCGTGCCGGACCTCCGCGTACGGGGGCGCTGCGGACCATCACCACGGCGACTTGCTCTTGGGCCAGGCCGGGGACCGCCCCCGCCACCAGTCGGCGGACGTCGTCCTCGCCGACGGGCGGAGCAGTGCTCCGGTACCGGACCAGGACCGAAGCCCGGGACGGGTTCGGGGACCGGTCCAGGTCGGTATTCCGCCCCCCGGGCAGAGAGAGGTGTACGCGCGCGTCGACCACGCCGTCGACGGCCTCGATGGAACGGGCGAGCTCGCCGCTCATGGCAGCCGCAAGCCGCGCCTGCTCCTCGCCCGCGGTGGGCACCAGACCGGGTCGTTCCAGGATCCGCTCCCATCCCGGCTCCCGCTCGCCGGGCGTCCCGTCTTCCCGTAGCACCGAAAGCGCGCGTCCCAGGCTGCCCATGTCCACTTCGATCCTGTACCGCGCCTCGGGCCCGCCGCCGGTCTCCCTGATCTTGTCGGCGGCGATGCCGCTCTCTGCAAGAACGACCACAACGCGGTTGGCTTGCTCCTCGGTCAGCCGCGTCGCCACCTCGGCGCCGCATCCCCAGAGCGCTAGCAAGATCAGCGGAATCAGCGGGGTCGGACTTAACAATTTAACTTTTTCGGTTGGATCAGCGGGGTCGGACTTAACAACGGGATCAGCGGTGGATCAGCGGGGTCGGACTTAACAATTTAACTTTTTCGGTTCGCAACCTCGGCGAATTGCCCAAGGGATTCCCTTTCGCTGTTACTCCCCAAAACGGCAAAAAGTTAAATTGTTAAGTCCGACCCCTCAGTTCCCTCAGTCCTCAGTCCGCAAAAAGTTAAATTGTTAAGTCCGACCCCTCAGTCTCACTCAGTCCTCATCAGTTACTTCAGTTACTCAGTTCGTTTCAGTTACCTCAGTTCAGTCGCTCGCTTCAGTCGCTCGCTTCAGTCGACGTTGAAGCTGTAGCGGGCGCCCATGCGCGGCGCGGGAAAGGAGGGGAACCTGATGTGCTTCACCTTGCCAGCGATACACCCCTTGAAGGCAGGGCTTCCGGTATTGACGGATACACCCTGTACCCTCCCCGAGCCGGCGATGGCCAGGTCCATCTTCACGCTGCCCAGCCGCCCCCCTCGCCGCAGCTCTTGAGATACACAACCGAAGAGCGAATTCAGCTTGCGGTTCATCACCCCGGCGACATCGCGGCTGGTCAGCTGCCGCTCACCTCCCCCGCCGCTCACGTCGCCGAGATCGACGGCCTGGTTCATGGCCTGCTCGTAGGACATGAAGCCGCCGGGCGCGGCGCCCCCGCCGCTCGACCGCCTGCCCCTCCCCCTACGGTACTTGAGGATGCCGGCCGTTCCCGTGATCTTCACCTGTCCGGTCTCGAACATCGCGGCCAGGTCTGCTTGCTCGGTCTCCTCCTTGCTCAGGGCCTGGCGCGTGATCAGGTAACCCGTACCTACCGTGGCCAGCACGCCCACCGCCGCGGCCGCGATCAGAAATTTGGTGACGTTAGAGCGCTTTTCCGCCTTGGTGGTCCGCTCCAGCGCCTCCTGGAACTCCTCCTCCGACTTGCGAATCCTGTGCTGTTCGAGGAACTCGATGAACTCCTCGAATTCGCGTACCTTCTTCCGCTCGCCGGTGTCCATGTTGAGCAGACCGTGGTCGGCGAGCACCTCGCCGCTGACGATGAGCTGCACCAGCTCGCGGCCGGAAAAGGGGCCGTGGTCGAGCTTGTCCTTGACGACCATCCAGCGATGCGCGTCCTTGTCCGTGATCTTCTTGAGCAGGTTGCCCAGGTCGACGTCTGACTGACGGGCCTGCGGCTCGTCCGCCTCTTCAACCTCTCCCTCCGAGCTTGCCTTCGCCGCCTCGTCCGCCGCGGTGGGCGCGGCGACCGCCGCTACCCCCAGCGGGTCCATAACCACCGGAGAGGGGGCCTTGCGGTCGGATGGCTTGTCCGGCGCGGGCGGCGCCAGCGAGATGGCGATGTCCACATCGAGCTCCATCTCCACGCCGAACTCGTTCTTCTCGGGCTCCTGGGTGTCGGCTACCAGCGATAGCAACGCGCGAGCCACTTCAGCAGGTGTTTCGTAACGGTCTTTTGCATCAGACGCCAGGCACTTCATCAAGATGGCGTCTATCTCGGGCGTGGCATCCGGATGGGCCTGCGAGGGAGAGACGAATTGCTCGATCGGGGACCTGCCCGTCAGCAGTACGTAGAGCAGCGCCCCGATCCCGAAGACATCGCAGCGTTTGTCGACCTCTCCACCCGCCTTGATCTCCGGCGCCAGATAGGCCTGTTCGCTTTCTTCCAGCTTCGTCCATCTGTCGGACGTTACCAGAGCCAGCCCGATGCCGAAGTCGGCGACCTTGACCCGTCCGGACTTGGTGATCCATACCGAGCTCGGACGCAATGCCCCGTGGAAGGTGGTCTCGTGCGCTTTCTCCAGGGCCTTGCAGAGGTGCGCGACCACGTTGTAGGCGCCGCGCATGGAAACCGTCTCCCCGGACTTCAGCCGCTCCTGCACGAATCCCGCGAGCGTCGAGCCCTCGACCCATTCGCCGGCCACGAAGTGATGGGTGCCGTAGGTGCCGACGCCAAAGGTGGCGGCGATGTTGCGATGCTTGAACTTGGCGGCGGTCTTTACCGCGGAGCGAACCGCCGCGAACTGCTCCTCGTTCTCGACGACGCTGGGCGAGAGCACCCTGAGCGCTATCGACTTGTTGGACTTGCTGTCGCGGGCGAACAGCAGCGTGCCAAAAGAGTCGACCGCGACGCTCCTTTCGATCCGAATACGCCCACCGACGATGGTTCCGGCCGGAATCGGTTCGGCTGGTGCGTCCTGCTGCGGGGATGCGGTTTCGTCCGGCATGGTGACCAAGGATATTGGAGCCGGGGGTGCTGCTTCAAGTAATAATGATGGGTCAAGGTTGCGGTGCGCGTCCTACATCATCCTACAGGCCGGCTTGACGGATCTCGATGGTCGTCTGGACCGTGCGCGGGGCTTCTTCCACCGGTCCGGCGAACCGCGAGGCCGTCACCCTCCGATCGATGCATTTTCGCTCTTCTTCGTCCAGGCTCGAGGAGGAGACCTCGGCTCGCGAAATGGAACCCGTGGCCATCACGGTGGCCCGGACCGATATGTAAATCGTCTTCGGGCCCTCGCTCTGGGAGCGAGTTTTCAGGCAGGCGGAGGGGTTACCTACCAGCCGTTTAAGCTCGCCTTCCAGGTCTCGCTCCTTTTCCCCTTCCGATTCAGGCATTTTTTGCTCTAACGGCCCCGCAGCCAGCGCCTTCTGCGCTAGCTCGCGCCGCTTCTCGGCCTGCTCGGCCGTCTCGGCGCGTTTCTGCGCCGCAACCCCGGACCCCGGTGTCTCGTCGCTTCCCGTCGCCCGGCGGATGACCGGCGTCGGGTTGAGCTGATTCCTTTCGCAACCAAGCCGGTCGCAACCCAGGGAACAGATACATACCACCAACAGTATCAACGCGTAGAGCACTCTGTTCACCCCCCTTCTGCCTCTAGCTCACCTTGGCGCGTTCGGGCGCCAGCTGCTTGTCCCGGAGCTCGGTTCCCTCCAGAGCGGTGATGATATCGTCTAACCGTTCGCCCGGAACGTCGACGAAGGTGTAGCGATCTCGTATGCGGATCTTGCCGATCTCGTTTCGCTTCAGCGAACAGCGCTCGCGCAGCACCCGCGAGACCTCGCCCACCCTCAGCCCGTCTTTTCTACCGAGGTTCAAGAAGAGCGTGCCGCCGAGATTCTCGGCGTTTCCGTTTCCCTCATCCCGCTCGTCGGTCGTCTCGTCGAAACCGGCTTCCTCCACGGTTTTCGGTCCCCTCTCGCGGCGCCGTCTCGGCTGTCCGGCTTCCGCCGGCCGGTGCTCCTGCCGCCGGCGTTTGCCCTCCGGCATTTCGTTTTCGCTCCGCCCGGAAGCGGGCGCGGGCGCGGGTTTGCGAGAGCGCCGCGCGGCCGCCGCTAGCTCGTCGGCATCCCCGCCCTGCGCGCCGAAGAAACCTTGAAGCAGGCCATTCACGATCCGCTCCGCTTCCGGGTGCGTGAGCAGGCGGCGAGTCAGGGAGAGATCCGTCCCGGTCGGTTCCTTGTCAAAGGCCTGGCTCAGCAGCTCGATGCGGTCGGCTTCCTGGCGGGTCTTGATCTCGCCGCTGCTGGGAAGCGACCGCTCGATGGGGAAGATCTTGTGCTCCAGGCGCACGTAGTACAGCTCGCCGAGGTCGTGCGGGCTGACCAGAGAGACCGCCGTCCCCGCCTTTCCGGCGCGTCCGGTCCTGCCCGTACGATGGACGTAACTGGTGGCCGACTCCGGAAAGGTGTAGTTGATGATATGCGTGAGGTGGGAGATGTCGATCCCGCGCGCGGCTACGTCGGTGGCCACCAGGTAGCGCAGCTTGCCCTGGCGGGTGAGCCCCATTACGCGCTCCCTCTCGCTCTGGGGAAGGTCGCCGTTGAGCCAGTCCGCGTTGAAGCCCGCCTGTTGAAGCTCGTACGCGACCCGCTCGGTCTCGGCCTTCTGATTGCAGAAGATGAGCGCATTATCTGGATCCTCTACCTCGAGGATCTTGATCAGGTCGCCGGTGCGGTTGGTACCGCTGACCATGTACACGTAGTGGGTCACCTCTTCCGGCGAGATCGCGTCGGAAGATAGAGATACGAACTCAGGATCCTTCATGTGCCTTTCCGCGATCTGACGCATCTGATCGTCCACCGTCGCGGAAAAGCACATCGTCTGGCGTCTTTCCGGGAGTTGCTCGAGGATGGCGTTGAGCTCCTTGGCGAATCCCATCGACAACATCTCGTCCATCTCGTCCAACACCAGCAGGCGTAGCCCGGATGGATCCATTGTCTTGCGCTTCAGGTGATCGAGCACCCGCCCGGGCGTTCCGGAAACGATCTGGGCTCCGGCGGCCAGGTCGTCGATCTGCCTGCCCATGGGCGCCCCGCCGTAGACCGAGGTGGTCCGGATATCTAGATGTTTGCCCAGCCGTTGCAGCTCCCGGGCCGTCTGCAGGGCCAGCTCGCGCGTCGGCGCCAGTACGATTACCTGCAGGCCCGGCTCGCGCCGAACGATCTTCTCGACGATGGGGATGCCGAACGCGGCGGTCTTTCCCGTGCCCGTCCGCGACTGGACGATGATATCCTTGCGATCGACGGCAGTTTGGTAGACCGCCTGTTGTACCGCGGTAGGCTTTGTATACCCCATTTCTTCCAGGGCGCGTCGGACGTCATCCGACAGGGACCACGCCTCGAAAGTAAGTTCCTCGGGTTCGTCTCGCCCCGCTTCCAAAGGGATTTGCTCTGTGTTCATCTAAGGCTCTTCCGGAGGTTGTATGGTTTGGCCGCGGGCGTATCGACCGACCGCGTTGTCGATCCTCTTGATCAGCTTTCCCTGGCTGCGAAAAAAACGAGCCGATGCCGCCGCCAGATTCGAGCGGAGGGTTTCCAGATCGGTTCGCGCCCGTTCCAGTACGCCGCAGCCGGTGTCCAGCTCCCGGAACCGTGCGTCCCACCGTTCTAGCCGGTCGGCCCGAGTCTTCGGGTCGCTGCTAATTAGCACGCCTGCCTGCCCGAGCAAATCTGCCTTGAGCGCCTCGATTTCTCGGGCACAGAACTCCTCGTCGACCTCCGGACCGCCGGGGCCGATGCCGAAAGCCTCGGGGATGATGGAAAGGGCGCTGGCGGAGACGACAAAGGTCAACAGAAGCCAGTACACGAGGATTCCCAGCCGTCGGCCGATGACGGCCGCGCGGTAGCGCTGGGAGGCCTCCGCGGGTCGCTGCGGCTCCTTCTGGGGCTGTCGGCTATTCACCGGTTCCGCTTCCCGTTCCGGCAGTCGATTCCAGGTTGACGAGCTTGTAGCCGTAGCGGTGCACGGTGAGGATGTGCCGCGGCTTGTCCCGATCCGGCTCGATCTTCTTGCGCAGCTTGACCACGAAGTTGTCGACCGTACGGTTGTTGGGCGTAGCGGCGACTCCCCATACCCGGTCGAGGATCTCGTCCCGGGATACCGGCTGTCCGATCCGCTCGCGCAGCAGCTTGAGCAGCTCGACCTCGTAAAACGAGAGTTGGATCTTCTCCTCACCGCGTTCGAGACAATGGGTGGCCGTGTCCACCAGCACGTCTCCGATGGGAAACCTGGGCGCGGCGGGCATCATTCGCGCGCCGCGTCGGAGTATGGCCCGGATTCGCGCCACCAACTCGCCCAAGGAAAAGGGCTTGGTGACGTAGTCGTCGGCCCCGGCGTCGAGCCCGCGGATCTTGTCGGCTTCCTGGCTACGAGCCGTAAGAATGATGATGGGAACCGCGGCATCGACCGTTCTTACCTGTTCGCAGACCATATAGCCATTGATATCCGGCAGCATCAAATCCAGGATGATGCAATCGGGATGTTCGGCTAACGCGCGCTGGATCCCTTCCTGCCCATTCTCCGCGTGTAGTACCTGAAATCCCTCGAACTCCAGCGAGTCGCAGAGACCCATGGCCAGGGCCGGGTCGTCCTCTACGAGCAGTATCTTCTGGGGCGAGGGTGCCTGCACAGCCTATCTTCCTCCTAGGCGGTCGCCTTCAACGGGTCGGATAGCGTCTGGCCCGCCGGCTCCGAGGAGGAGGCCAGGGGCGATAGCGGTACGGCGAAGGCCACCAGCGCCCCGCCGTCCTGGGCGTTTTCCGCCCAGGCCCTGCCGTTGTGGTCCTCCGCGATCTGCTTGACCAGGGTCAAGCCGATCCCGGTGCCGCGCGTGTGCGGGTCCTTTCGCGCGCGGTAGAAACGCTCGAATACCCGGCGGAAGTCGCGCGGGGGAATCCCCGGACCGTGGTCGCGAATCCGAACTTGCACCTCCTTTTCGATCCGTTCCACCGTGACCTCTACCGGCGACGCTTCTCCATATTTTATCGCGTTGTCCAGCAGGTTGATCACGGCCAGTACGATCGCCTGCTCGTCCACGCGGGCCAGCGGTGTATCTCCGATACGTCGCAGCGAGACGCTGGCGCCGTCTCGTTCGAAACGGTAGCGGCAGGTATCGACGGCCCTTTCCGCCAGCTCGTAGAGGTCGCATTCCTGCATCTGGTAGCGAAACCTGCCCCGGTCGATGATGGCGAGATCGAGCACGTTCTCGATCAGACCGGAAAGGCGCTCCGATTCGCTGCAGATGCTCTCCAGATATCGTTGCTGCTTCTGCTGATCGCGCACGCGTCCGGTCAGTAGCACCTCGCTGAACATACGGATGACCGAGAGGGGGGTCTTGAGCTCGTGCGAGACGTTGGCGATGAACTCGCTCTTGAGCTCGTTGAGCCTTCGTTCCTTGTCGGCCGCGAATACGACGAAGATGGTTCCCAGTAGGATAATGCCCAGCGACAGCCCGATCAGCGCCGCTTGGTAAACGTTGCTGGTGCGCTCTTTGGAATGCAACAGCGGCGCTTCCCGAGGTGCGACCTGCAGCCGCCAGGCGTACAGGGTGGAGGGAAAGCGCCGTCCGACCACGTAGTCGCCGGCGCGCGCCAGCGATGGTCCGAATACCAGCTGGTTATCCTCGTTCTCCACGTTGTAGACCTGCTTGCCCGTCTCGCTCGCGAAAATGTCGGGGAAGACCTTCCGCACCAGGTAGCGCGTATCGTGGTACGCGGCCAGGTAGTAGCGCCGATTGCCGTGATCGACCGTCTTGTAGGATATCAGATGGCTGCGCCGGTCATACTCGCGATGCAGGTGCTTGAGCCGTCCGCGCCGCAACTCCTCCAACTCGAGATCGGGGAGGATCTTGTCCTTGAAGCGCCGCAGAAACTTCCGCTGCTCGTCCCTTCTCGTCCGCGCGGCGTATCCGAGGATCTTTCGCTCCGAGTCGAGCACGACCACGGCCATCACGCTCGGCGATATTCTCTTGGCAATGGGTTTCCACTGCTTGCCCACCCGCCTCGGATGGTCGAGATCGATCCTACTAAAAACGGCGTTGTCCGCGGCGATGATCAACTTCTCCAGCCTGTCGACCCGGTCTTCCGCCAGTAGCAGTATAGAGTGAGCGATCGATTTCTCCCCCAGGCTCCGCAACTGGTCGGCCGTTCGGTAGCTGTAGTAGCCGAGCACACCGCTGGCTACAACGATGGCCGGCAAGAGGAACAGATAAACGAACTTGAAGCGCCATCCACTCATGACGGAGATGCGGTAGAGAATGTCTCGGAAATGCGGACCGAGTGTTTCGGAGCGCGCTCTAGTACATCACCCCGCAGCCGGGCGGTCAATTGCGGCAACCGTTCGGCGGGGGAAGGGCGTCTACGACGCCGTGGACGACGAGCCGGCTATCTGGTCGGGTCGGGAAGGGTCGGTCTTGGAACCGGACTTTTTCTTCTTGGGCTCCGGAGGTTTACTCTGTCCCAGGTCGATTTTTTCCGGAGTTTCCAGGGCTTCCGCCAGCACCTCGTCCATCTTCGAGACGGAGACGAACTGCAGCGTCTCGCGGACCTCCTGCGGTACCTCCTCCAGATCGACCAGGTTTCGCTCGGGGATGATCACCCGCTTGATGCCCGCGCGATGGGCCGCCAGGATCTTTTCCTTGATTCCGCCCACCGGTAGTACCTTGCCGCGCAGGGTGATTTCACCGGTCATGGCCACGTCGTGTCGGACCCGGATACCCGTCAGCAGCGATACCAGGGCGGTCATCATGGTCAGACCCGCGCTCGGACCGTCCTTGGGCACGCCGCCCGTGGGGATGTGGATGTGTACGTCGCTCTTCTCGAGGAAGTCCTCGGGTATGTGTAGCTCCGGCGCGTGCGTTCTCACGTAACTCAGGGCGGCCTGCGCCGACTCCTTCATCACATCGCCCAGCTGTCCGGTGAGCTGGATCTTGCCGGTACCGACCATGCGCGTGCCCTCGACGAAGAGGATCTCGCCTCCCACCGAGGTCCAGGCCAGCCCGGTGGCCACGCCCGGTTCGTCCATGCGCTCGGCCACCTCCGAGGTGAACTTGGGCGCGCCCAGCGCTGGACGCAGGTCGTCCTCCGAATCGACCTGGTAGGGACCCGCTTCGCCCTCGGCGACCTTGACCGCGGTATTGCGAATCACGCCCGCGATATTGCGCTCGAGGTTTCTCACTCCGGCTTCGCGCGTGTAGCGGTCGATGATGATCTCGATGGCCTCGTCGCCGATGCTCAGCGTTTTCTCTCCGATCCCGTGCTCTTCCAGTTGCTTCGGAATGAGGTGGTGGCGAGCGATGGCGGCCTTTTCCCTGCGCGTGTAGCCCGGGATCTCCAGTACCTCCATGCGGTCCTTGAGCGCCGGGGGAATGGTATCGGTCACGTTGGCGGTTGCGATGAACATCACCTTGGATAGATCGTAGGGGATCTCCAGGTAGTGATCGGAGAAGGAATCGTTCTGCTCCGGATCGAGCACCTCGAGCAGGGCCGCCGCCGGGTCGCCGCGAAAGTCGTGGCCGATCTTGTCGATCTCGTCCAGCATGTACACCGGGTTGACGGTACCGGCTTTCTTCATCCCTTGGATGATCTGGCCGGGAAGCGCGCCCACGTAGGTCCGGCGATGGCCGCGGATGGCGGCCTCGTCGTGGACGCCTCCCAGCGAATTGCGCATGAACTTGCGTCCCAGCGCCCGCGCGATGGAGCGTCCGAGAGAGGTCTTGCCCACCCCGGGAGGTCCCACCAGGCAGAGGATGGGCCCCTTCTTGTCTTTCTTCAGCTTACGCACCGCCAGGTACTCGACGATGCGCTTTTTGATCTTCTCCAGCCCGGAGTGATCCTCGTCCAGGACCTGTCTGACCTTGGGGATATCTCCGATATCCCGGGTCTGCTTGGTCCAGGGGATGTCCAGGATCCAGTCGATATAGGTGCGTACTACCGTGTACTCGGCCGAGCCCACCTGCATGTTCCCCAGCCGCTTGAGCTGCTTGAGGGCTACGCTGCGAGCCTCGCTGGTCAGGTCCGCCTTGGCGATTCGCTCCTTGAGCAGGTCCGTGTCGCTCTGCTCCCCCTCGTCCTCGCCCAGCTCCTCCTTGATGGCCTTGAGCTGCTGTCGCAACACGTACTCGCGCTGGTTTTTGCCCATCTCCTCTTTGATCTGAGAGTTGATGCGCTCGCGCATCTTCAGGATCTCTAGCTGACGAGTGAGCAACCGCAGCACCTTGCGGATACGCTCTTTAACGTCGGCGGTCTCCAGCAACACCGCCTTCTCGTCCACGGGCGCGTCCAGGTTGGAGGCGACCAGGTCGGCCAACTGGCCCGGTTCCTGGATGGAATCTATCAGCGAGCCGGCTTCGCGGGGCAGCTCCGGCATCAGCTGGATGACCTGCTTGGCGATGTCCCTCAAACTCATCGCCAGCGCTTCGCTCTCCACGTCGTCTCTTTCCGCTTCGGCTATCCTCGATATCCGGACCCGCAGGTAGCGGCCGTCTTCCATCAGCTCTTCCATGAAGATGCGGGTCAGACCCTGCAGGATGAGGCTGTAGTTGCCCGAGGAGTGTCGCAGCGCCTTGAGCACCCGCGCCGCCACGCCCACCGTATAGAGGTGCTCCTGTCCCGGATCGTCCGTGGCCGGGTCCTTTTGCGCGAAGATGGCGATGACCGGCTGGTTCTCCCCTTCCAGATCCTCGACCAGGGCCACGGATTTCTCCCGCCCGACTTCGAACGGAGCGACCGCGCCGGGGAAAAGTACGGCGTTACGTATCGGCAACAGCGGCAAAACGTCACCGATATCGACGGGTTGCGCTTCAGCTTCCGGTTTCTTGTTCTTACCGTCTTCGTCCATAACGATCGCCGGTTGGATGGCTCCTGCGGCCGGTAGGGTTGTTTTTCTTCAATCAGGGTTCAACATAGTCACCAGCTTTGCGCTACGCAAGCTAGCTACCAAACTCCGTATTGGACGGCTGGGTTTTGGGGCTCTTCTATACTCTACTCTTCTATAGTTGAGACGCCGATGGTCGGCGCCATTTTCATGTAGGTCACAAACTTACATCTCGCTTACGGATTGGGGGGTTGCGGTAGGACCCCCGGCTGCGGGAAAAGGCAGAACGGAAGACACTTCACTTTCGCGAGGCGAGCAGATGTCCGATTCGACGCCAAAGAACAGAACGCGACGTCGTCCTTCGGCCAGACGGAGCATCCGGCCCGACGCCCCGCCGAGCTCCGTTTCCGCCGAGACGCCGCCAGCGCCCGACGGGGCGGAACCCCGGTATCGAACGCCGCAAGGCTCGCAGAAGAAGAGGACGGGTAAGCGGGTCGTCGGCCGGCCGCGCAAGCCTTCCCGGGCCTCTTCGTCCCAGCCGCCGGGGGCGCGCCCTTGTCGGGATAGCGCGGCCGACGCGAGGGCGAAGGGGGAGGAACAGGCTTCGCCGCCGCCTCCCGGGTCTAAAGAGCCGGCCGCCGAATGCGCATCCGGCAACGGGCCCGAGCGGGCTGGCGACGCGTACGAAACCGAACCGGATGGAGACCTCTGGAGCGATCCGGCGTGGGCTTCGAGGATGGCGCCGCTGCTCGAGCTTCTCTACAGGAAGTACTTCGAGGTTCGAGCTTTCGGGCTGGAGAAGATCCCGCCCTCTGGCCCGGTGGTGCTGGTCTGCAACCACGCCGGACCGGTCTGCTGGGACGGAGTCATTCTCGGTACGGCCATGCAGGTCGAGAAGTGCGCGAGGTCTGATCCGCGCTGGCTGGTTCAGCCCCCGGTCTTGAGCCTGCCGTTCATTGGGCCGTTTCTCCGGCGTTTCGGAGCGGTGCCGGCGCGTCGTGGGAACGCCGAGCAGGTGCTTTCGGCCGGCGAGGTGCTCGCGGTGTTTCCCGAGGATCTCGGGGATGGAGATGAGACACGGCCGCCCGGCGATGCCGGGGAGCCGCTGCCCCATTTCGCGCACGTCGAGCTAGCCGTGGGCGCGGGGGCGCCTCTAGTGCCAGTCGCCATGGTGAGCGAGGAGGATTCCTATCCGTTGCTGGACCGGGCGCGGGAGCTACAGGCCGCGCTGGGGATTCAGATTCCGCCTTTCTTGCAGCGGTTCGCCTTTCCGGACGGGCTCGGGATCCTACCCCTTCCCGGCCGCTGGCGTATCGTGGTGGGCGAGCCGGTCAACGCGGTCGAAGGGCGCATTGCGGGCGACGCGGATGACCGGGCCTTCATCGACCGAACCGACGAGCAGCTCCGTCGAGCGGTCAGAGAGCTATTCTACGAAGCGCGCGCCGCCTTGCAGGAGGATTGACCTCTGGTCACCGGACCGCGATGCCGGTCGAGCCAGCCTCGGTCAACCAGGGCACAGCGACAAAGATGGTTTCGAACCGCGGGTGCCACGCCAAAAAAGATGCAAGGCGGGGGGGCGGCCTCAAGGACGGTCGAGGCCAAAACGGCTGTCTTTTTCGGCCTTTTTTACGCTTCGCGCGCCTGCCCCGTCTCCGCGGTCCGATAACCGGCCGGCGTATTGCCGGTCCAGCGCCGGAAGGCCCGGCGGAAGCTCCTGACGTCGCTGAAGCCGAGCAGGCTCGCGATGCGCTCCGATCGCATCTCGGTACACAGCACGTACTCGACCGCGTGAGCGCGGCGAGCCTCGTCCAGCAGCTCGCGGTACGAGGTGCCCATCTCCCGCAAGCCCCTGCGGAGCGAACGCGGGCTGGTTCGCAGCACCTTGGCGATCTCGTCCGGGCCCAGATAACCGCCCGAAGCGGCGTACAGCAGCCGGCGAACCTCGCCTACCAGCCCGGAGACCGGGACCGTGCTGGGCATCTGGCCGGCGCAGAATCGCTCCGCCAGCTGGGCGGTCAGCGGATCGGCCGTGGAGATGGGCTCGTCCAGGTCCGCGGGCTCGAAGACGATCTCGGTGACCGCTTGATCGAAGTATACCGGTGCCGTGCAGAACTCCGGGTAACGAGCCGAGTGCGGAGGCTCTGGGTAGTCCAGCCGCGCCTCGATCACTGGCACGGGACGGCCCCGTATGGCGCGGACCAGGGAATCGATGGCAACCAGCAGCGCCTCGGTAGCGAATGCCTTGAAGGGATTGAGCGCGATCGAGTCGCGCGCGGTCAACACGCCTCGCTCTTCCCCGATGGTCAAGCTCAGATCCCAGGCCGGGGCCAGCAGGCGGGAGTACTTGAGACCGATCTGCAGGGCAGACCCGAGGTCCGGGCTGTTGGTGACCGCCACCCCCAGCATTCCCAGGTTGGACGGATTGATGCGCTGGCCGAAGTCGATGCCGAGCCCCGAGTTGCCTGTCAGGCGTAGCGCGTTGTCGACGATGGCTCCGAACTGGACGTAGGAGATGCGAGCGTCCGGGCTCGAGAGCATCAACTGGCTGACCTCGCTGCCCCGCAGCACTGCCTCTAGCGCCGCTCCCTGCTCGACCGCCGTCTCCACCAGCAACCGCGGATGGTGCATGGGAACGACCGGGTCGGTCAGCGTCAAGAACCGTCTCACCTCTGCTCCTGCCTTCTGTCCATTTTCCCCAAATATACCGCAATGTTGAAGTCGGTTCTCGGGGAATAGAATTACGGTCTGTTACGTTATTTGGTTCCAGTCATTGCGGAGAAGCTCTGATACCACCCGGTCACTGGTAAAAGCGATGGTGCTTTCCGGCGAACGACACGACGCCTGCCGGGCGCGGGTAGGCCGGGGCCAGTCGGCGGGGGCTACCCTCGTGCCAACCGCGCATTGACCGAGACCTACGGTTGGCACGAGGGTCGAGCGCGGCTTGCGGCCCGCTAGTGCAAATGACTCCGTCGGGCGGGCCAATGCAAGCCGCGCGACCCCCGCCGACTGGCCCCGGCCTACCCGCGCCCCACCGAGACGCTATAAACGTACCAGCGACTAAGCCCACTGCCGGAAACGCCGGATCAGCGCCTCGGTGGAGCTGTCGTGCCCGGTCGGAGAATCCGCTCCGGCCTCGAGCTCGGGCAGGATGGCCGAGGCTAGGACCTTGCCGAGCTGAACCCCCCATTGGTCGAAGGCGTTGATGTTCCAGATGACGGACTGGGTGAAGATCTTATGCTCGTACATGGCGATGAGCTTGCCGAGCGTATCCGGCGTCAGCTTCTGGGCCATGATGGTAGTGGTGGGCCGGTTGCCTTCGAATACCTTGAAGGGGACCAGCCTCTGGTCCTTCTCTTCCGCTAGGACCTCTTCCCGGCTCTTGCCAAAAGCGAGCGCTTCGGTCTGGGCCAGGAAGTTCGCCATCAGGATGCGATGGTGATCGCCGGTCGGGTTGTGGGACTGGCAGAAGCCGATGAAGTCCGCCGGTACCAGCCGGGTGCCCTGATGGATGAGCTGGTAAAAGGCGTGCTGCCCGTTGGTGCCCGGCTCTCCCCAGATGATGGGGCCGGTCTGGTAGCTCACCCGTTCTCCCTGCCTGTCCACGGACTTGCCGTTGCTCTCCATGTCGGCTTGCTGCAGGTAGGCCGGTAGTCGGCTCAGGTACTGGTCGTAGGGCAGTACGGCGTGGCTCGAGACGCCGAAGAAGTTGTGGTACCAGACGCCCAGCAGGGCCAGGATAACCGGGATGTTTTCCCCGAAGGGCGCCCGGTAAAAGTGCTCATCCATGGCGTGGTAGCCGCTGAGCAGCCGGAAAAAGTCCTCGGGGCCGATGCAGATCATCACCGAAAGGCCGATGGCCGAGGGGCTGGAGTAGCGCCCGCCCACCCAGTCCCAGAATTTGAAGATATTATCCGGGCCGATGCCGAAGCGCGCCACCTCGGGCTCGTTGGTGGATACCGCGACGAAGTGCGAGGCCACCGCCCGCTCGTCGCCGAGCCCCTCGACCAGCCACCGCCGAGCGGTATGCGCGTTGGTCATGGTCTCCTGGGTGGTAAAGGTCTTGGAAGAGACGATGAACAGGGTCTCGGCCGGGTCCCGGTCGCGCAGGGTTTCGGCGATATGCGTTCCATCCACGTTGGAGACGAATCCCATGCTCAGATCGCGCCTGGCGTAGGGGCGCAGGGCCTCGCAGATCATGGCCGGTCCCAGATCCGAGCCGCCGATACCGATGTTGATCACGTTCTTGACCGGCTTGCCGGTGTGCCCCTTCCATTCCCCGGAACGTACCCGGCGGCAGAAGGCGGCCATCTGTTCGAGCACCGCGTTCACCTCGGGCATCACGTCGCGGCCGTCTACCAGCATCGGCCGGCCGGAGCGGTTGCGCAGGGCGACGTGCAGCACCGCCCGGTTCTCGGTGAAATTGATCTTCTCGCCGCCGAACATGGCGTCGATGGCCGCGCGCAGCCCGACGGCGTTCGCCAGGTCGACCAGCAGCTCGAGCGTCCGGGGCGTGATCCGGTTCTTCGAGTAGTCCAGGTACAGACCCATCCGGTCCACGGTGAACCGAAAGCCCCGCTCCGCGTCCTGGCGGAATAGCTCCCTGAGGTGAAGGTCCTTGACCTGCCGGTAGTGCTCTTGCAGCGCTTTCCACTGGGGCAGCTCGGTGGGGCTCATCGCTTCTCCTTCCATATCATTCACAACGGCGGCTCCGGAAAGCCCAGAAACGCCGGCTCGGGATGCAACCGCACCCCGAACTTCTCCAGCACTGCGTCGCGTATCTGCCGGCCGAGCGCCAGCAGCTCGGCCGTGCTGCCTCCTCCGTGGTGCACCAGCGCCAGCGCGTGTCGCGAGGATATGCCCACCGGTCCTGCGCGATGGCCTCTGGCGAAGCCCGACTTTTCGATCAGCCAGGCGGCGGCCAGCTTGACGCGGCCCGCTTCGTCGGTCCAGCGCGGCACCTCCTCGGCGCGGTCGGCCGCTCCGGTCTGCAGCGCCCGGCGGACTACTTCCGCGGCTCGGGCAGCCTCCAGCACCGGGTTGAGGAAAAAGGAGCCCGCGCTGCGCCGGTTTTCGTCCCCTGCTTCCAGGAGCATGGACTTGCCGCGCCGGAGCGCCAGTACGGTCTCGCGCACCCGGGCCAGATCGGGCGCGGCGCCCGCGCCCAGCTCCTTTCTGAGCTCCGGGTAGCGCAGCACGGGTGCGGCTCCCGGTTTCAAGCCGAAGGTAACCGCGAGCACCACCGCTGCCTCGGGGTCGCGCTTGAAAGCGCTCTGCCGGTAGGCGAATCCGCAGACCGACGCCGGTAGCTCCCTGATAACCAGTGCCCGCCTGTCCAGTACGCGCACCGACTCGATGGTGTCGGCCACCTCCTGTCCGTAGGCCCCGACGTTCTGCACCACGGTGGCACCCGCGCTTCCCGGGACGCCCGACAGGCATTCGATCCCGGTCAACCGCTCTGCCACGGCCTGCTCGACCACGTCGTCCCAGCTCTGTCCCGCCATGGCCGTCAACCGCGCCCGTCCCTGCTCGGAAGCGATCGCGGTCCCCTGCTGGCGCATGAGCACTACCAGCCCGTCGAAGCCCGCGTCGCTGATCACCAGGTTCGTGCCGCTACCAACAAAAGCAGTTGAAATTCTTAGGTTTTTTGCCCATTCCAGGGCATCCCACACCGTCTGCTCGTCTTTGGCCGTAACCAGGTAGCGGGCAGGTCCGCCCAGCTCCAGGGAGCAGAGAGGCGCCAGGGGCACCTCCTGCCGGATATCGAGCTCGCCGCGCACGGCGGTAACACTAGCGCCGATTCGCGCCTGCTGGCAAAGGCGGGGCGCTGCTCGGGATGATCCGACCGGTCGGCCGGTCGGTTTCGACGCTGTTGCGCCCTGCGGTGGATACGCGGCCCTCTGCCGGGAGGACGAGAAGCGGTGTCGGCCGATACGCCCTGACTGGATTTGCACCGTGGCTGGAACGAATTCAGCGCCATTTTGTACAGCGTAGACGCAATTCCTTTGTGCTGAAATTTTCAGCGCTCGTTCCGTCCGTCTTCGCTGGAAATACACCGGCACCGGAACAGGGGGGAGGGTAGGGTTACATCGAATAGCCTATCCGGGCTACAAAATAGAAACGATAGACTAATTCTTTTCGCTACGCTGCTTTTGCCTACACGTAGCACCTTGCGCGATAGGTGGCACTCGGTGCTCCACGAAGATACCTTGTGTCAGAGATAGTACATGTAACCACGACATCCGACTAAAATAGCGACAGTAAAGATAAAATATGTAAAAAGCGTTGTAAAAAGGGCCACTGTCGCTTTATTATTATATTATAGCAAGACGGAAAAGACGGAATCGCAAGCTTCGACGGACGACACGGTAGGGTATGAATACCGATCCGCAAAACGGCAGAAAAGGAGAGGAAACGATGAGGCTCTCGCGCCCGGCCGCCATTCGTTTGATCTTTATATTCTCCACCGCTTTGTTCTCGTTGCTCGCTTTGGGCTGCCTAGCAGCCGAGGTGGGCGACGAGGCGAAGATCGTCCAGGCGCTAGAGGATATGGGAGTAGATTCATGCCCCGTCGGGTATAACGTCATCGAGGGCACCGAGGGCGATGACGTGATCGAGGGAACCTGCAAGCGCGACTGCATCGTGGCCTACGGCGGCAACGACATCATCCGCGCGGGCAACGGGAACGATATCGTGCTGGCGGGTCCGGGTGATGAGACTGGGTCGATACCGGCAACGGCCGCGACCAGGTGCTCGGCGGCGAGGGCGACGATACGATCATGGTCGGCAACGGTCGCGACGGCTACGTAGACGGCGGAGCGGGCGACGACGTCATCGACGGCGGTCGGGGCAGCGATACGCAGATATACGGGGGCCCGGGCGACGATATCATCCGGGTAGGCAATGGCAGGGACCGAGCCTTCGGCGGAGAGGGCAACGACCTGATCGATGGCGGCAGGGGCAGCGATCGGCTCTGGGGTGGGGCAGGGCACGACGTGATCATCGGCGGCCGCGGCTGGGACTTCACCAACGGTGAAGATGGCTACGATGCCTGCTTCGGCCCGGGCTGCGAGGCGAACGCTGCTTCCGGATGCGAGGTCCACGGAGACTGCGCTGACGGTTACTGGTGCATCCTTCCCGGCGGCCTCTGCGTTCCCCCGGACGGCAGCGATGCGAACGGCGTCAACATCTGCAACGGCCTGGATGACGACTTCGACGGGGCGGTGGACGAGGACTACTTCGCCGAGGAGACCATGTGCGAGGTGGGTGGATGCATGGCCGTGGGCTCCATGCAGTGCGTGGACGGCGTTGAGGTCGACACCTGCCCGACCGACCCGGTTTGCATCGCCGAGACGGCGTGCGACGACGGCGAGGACAACGACGGCGACGGCGAGGCGGATTGCGATGACATCGACTGCGCCGAGGCGCCGGAGTGTCAGGTAGCTCCGGTCGAGTTCGGAGATCCGTGCGAGTCCAATCTCGAATGCATGGGCCTTGGCGATACGGCCTACTGCGCCAAGGAGTCGGAATGGGGTTACGTAGACGGCTACTGCACCATTACCTGCCCCAACGGTACCAACTGCTGCCAGCAGTACGGCATGGTCTACCATCAAGGTATCTGCAAGCTGCCGTGTAATGCGCAGCGCAGTTGCGACGATGACAGGATGACCTGCCATCGCTACACCCCGACGATCAAGGCATGTCTTCCCTTTTGCTACGATTGTCTGGAGTGCGATAGCAACTCCTGCGTTCTCTTCCCGAGCCGTCCCTACGGTCTTTGCAGCGAGTAGTCCGGGTCTCCGTAAGGTCGAGAGAGTAGACGGGCCGCGGGTTCGTACTCAGTACGTTCCGAGGGACGGGTTAGAACCCCATGCCGCCCATACCGCCCATGCCGCCCATGCCGCCCATGCCGCCGGGAGGCATCATCGGCGCAGCGTCTTCCTTCTGGGGCTTGTCGGCGATCATGGCCTCGGTGGTTAGCATCAGACCGGCCACCGACCCGGCGTTCTGCAGCGCGCTGCGGACCACCTTGACCGGATCGATGACGCCATCCTTGACCAGGTCGCCGTACTTGCCGGTGGCCGCGTTGTAGCCGTAGTTGCCTTTCTCCTTGGAGACGGCGTCGACCACCACCGCGCCCTCCAGCCCGGCGTTGCTGGCGATCTGGCGCAACGGCTCCTGCAGCGCCCTGCGCAGCACCTTGACGCCTACCATCTCCGACTCGTCCAGCTGCAGCTTGTCCAGCTCGGGCTGGCTGCGCAGCAGCGCCACGCCGCCGCCGGCCACGATGCCCTCCTCGACCGCCGCCCGGGTGGCGTTGAGCGCGTCCTCGACCCGCGCCTTCTTCTCCTTCATCTCCACCTCGGTGGCCGCGCCCACGTTGATGACCGCCACGCCGCCGACCAGCTTGGCCAGACGCTCCTGCAGCTTCTCGCGGTCGTAGTCGCTGGTGGTCTCCTCGATCTGGCGGCGGATGGTCTCGATGCGTCCCTTGATGTCCGCCTTCTTGCCCATGCCGTCCACGATGGTGGTGTTCTCCTTGTCCACGCTGATACGTTTGGCCTGGCCCAGATCGCTCAGCGTCACGTTCTCCAGCTTGATGCCCAGGTCCTCGCTCACCACCGTGCCGCCGGTCAGCACGGCGATGTCCTTGAGCATCTCCTTGCGGCGGTCGCCGAATCCGGGCGCCTTGACCGCCACCACGCTCAGGGTTCCGCGCAGCTTGTTCACCACCAAGGTGGCCAGCGCCTCCCCCTCGATGTCCTCGGCCAGGATGAGCAAGGGCTTCTGCGCCCGCGCCACGGCTTCCAGCACGGGCAGCAGATCCTTCATGTTGGATATCTTCTTCTCCGACAGCAGGATGTATCCCTCCTCGAGCACGGCTTCCATGCGCTCCTGGTCGGTGACGAAGTAAGCGGAGAGATAGCCGCGGTCGAACTGCATCCCCTCGACCACCTCCAGGGTGGTCTCCAACCCCTTGGCCTCCTCGACCGTGATCACGCCCTCCTTGCCCACCTTCTCCATGGCGTCGGCGATGATCTTGCCGATGGTCTCGTCGTTATTGGCCGACACGGTGCCGACCTGGGCGATCTCCCTGGCGTCCTTGGTCTGCTTGGCGATGGAGGCGAGCTTGTCGACCACCGCCGCTACGCCCCGGTCGATGCCGCGCTTGATGGCCATGGGGCTGTGCCCGGCCGCGATCAGCTTGGAGCCCTCGTGAAAGATGGCCTGCGCCAAGACCGTGGCGGTGGTGGTGCCGTCGCCGGCCACGTCGCTGGTCTTGGAAGCCACCTCGCGCACCATCTGCGCTCCCATGTTCTCCAGCTTGTCTTCGAGCTCTATCTCCTTGGCCACGGTGACGCCGTCCTTGGTCACGGTCGGCGCGCCGAAGCTCTTCTCCAGCACCACGTTGCGGCCGCGGGGGCCCAGGGTCACTTTGACGGCATCCGCGAGGTAGTCGACGCCCTTGCGCAGGCTGTCGCGGGCTGACTGGGAAAACGTGATTTGCTTAGCGGACATATCTTCACCTCTGTCTCAGGGGGTTTGTCTCAGGGGTTTGTGGTTGGTTCTCAAGCTTCGACGATCGCCAGGATGTCGTCCTCGCGCATGATCAGGTGCTCTTCGCCGTCGATCTGGACCTCGGTCCCGCTGTACCTTCCGAAGAGGATTCGATCGCCCTCTTTCACTTCCAGCGCTCTGACCTTGCCGTCCTTCTGCACGTATCCTTTGCCGGCGGCTACCACTTTGCCCTCGATCGGCTTCTCTTTTGCGGTATCCGGGATGATAATGCCGCCCTTGGTCTTCTCCACCTCTTGCAGGCGCTTGACCAGGACGCGGTCTTGCAGGGGCCGAATCGTCATCTGCCATTCCTCCAAATCGTAAAGTCCGGCTCCGAGTTCGAATAATCAGCGGCCGGAGCGGTGCCGCGCGGCTGCAAATTAAGCGCGGTTCGCCGGGAGTCAAGGGTGCGGTCACCCCGCGGCGCTCATTTCGCGCCGCGAAGTAGCTCCCGCGGTGTTGCTTCCGGTCCGGACGGCCAGCGCGCTCGATCGATCCAGTCCGCCCATGAGCAGTAGCGCCCGTCGATGGTTTGTCCTAGAAGTGGTTTGAAAACAGAGCAGGATCGGTGAAAGGCATGCCAGCAGCGAAAGGCGCGAAAAATACCGGGCGGAAGAGATCGGCGGCTGTCGACCGGGTGAAGGCTCCGAACGTATCGCGCTGCTTCCCGAGTTCCCGCAAGATGACAAAGGGCGACCAGAAGGTTCCGTTTCGCGTCATCGAGGTCGGTGGCGGCGCACCGGCGCTGGAGGTTTACGATACCACCGGACCGTCCGAGCGTTCGGCCAAAGCAGGCCTTCCCGAGCGTCGCCGGGAATGGATCGAGAAGCGGCTGCCGGGCGGCGACGGCAACAACACCCAGATGCACCACGCCCGCCGGGGCGTGGTGACCGAGGAGATGCGATTCGCGGCGCTTCGCGAGGGCATGGACGCCGAATTCGTGCGCTCGGAGGTGGCTGCCGGCCGCGCCATCATCCCGGCCAATATCAAGCACACCGAGCTCGAGCCCATGATCATCGGCCGTGCCTTCCTGGTGAAGATCAACGCCAATATCGGCAGCTCGGCCCTCTCTTCCTCGCCCGACCAGGAGGTGGAGAAGATGCGCTGGGCCGTGCGCTGGGGCGCGGACACGGTGATGGATCTCTCGACCGGGCCGCAGATCCCCGCCACCCGGGAGCGGATCATACGCAGCTCGCCGGTTCCCGTGGGTACGGTCCCCATCTACGAGGCGCTGGACAAGGCGGGCGGTAAGGCCGAGGAGCTGAACATCGAGGTCTTCCTGCAGACCATCGAGGAACAGGCCGAGCAGGGAGTCGACTACTTCACCATCCACGCCGGCGTGCGGCTCGCCCACCTGCCCGCGGCGCGGCAGCGGCTGCTCGGCATCGTCTCCCGCGGGGGCTCGATCATGGCCAGGTGGTGCGAGCACCACCGGCGGGAGAGCTTCCTGTACACCGAGTTCGAGCGCATCTGCCAGGTGATGAAGAGGTACGACGTGGCCTTCTCCCTGGGCGACGGGCTCAGGCCCGGTTGTATAGCAGATGCAAACGACGAGGCGCAGTTCGCCGAGCTACAGACCCTGGGGGAGCTTACCCGGGTGGCGTGGGCCCACGACGTGCAGGTCATGATCGAGGGGCCGGGCCACGTGCCCATGGACAAGATCAAGCAGAACATGGAGAGACAGCTCGAGGCCTGCCACGGCGCGCCGTTCTATACCCTGGGGCCGCTGGTCACCGACATCGCTCCGGGTTACGACCACATCACCTCCGGCATCGGCGGCGCCCTGATCGGGTGGTACGGCTGCGCCATGCTCTGCTACGTGACCCCCAAGGAGCACCTGGGACTGCCCGACCGGCAGGACGTCAAGGAGGGGGTCATCGCCTGCAAGATCGCGGCGCACGCCGCCGACCTGGCCAAGGGTCATCCGGGCGCGCGGGAGCGCGACGACGCCATCAGCCGCGCCCGTCGCGAGTTCCGCTGGCAGGACCAGTACAACCTCTCGCTCGATCCGCCCCGCGCCCGGGCCTTTCGCGAACAGACGCTGCCCGAGAGCGAGGCGAAGACCGCTCCCTATTGCTCGATGTGCGGCCCGGACTTCTGCTCGATGAGCATCGACAAGGGGACGCGTACCAAACGCTAACCGCTAACGACCGGCGGCCGCTTCGATCCGGGCTACGAGCGCCGCGGGGAAGGTCTTGCCGGTCAGCTGCGCGCGTACCTGCCCGAATACCGTTTCCCACTGGTGCCGGCTCTGCGGGGTCTCGGGGGTAACCTTGTAATCCCGGTCGAGCAGCTCGCGGAAAGCCTCGTCGTCCGCCCGGCTCATCCCTTTCGAGTCGTTGAGCGCGCTCGAGGCCAGGGCGCCCTTGACGGTCTCTCTGGCGGCTTCGGGAAGCGCTCCCCAGGCTCTCTTCTCCACCACCAGCGCACCGGCCAGCACGCCAAAAGTCTGGCCGGTGACGTGATCGAGCCTGGAGTACCACTGCATGGTACGAGCGGTGAGCGAGGTGGCGACCAAGGCGTCCAGAGAGCCGGCCTGCAGCTCGCCATATACGCGGGGGGCGCCCAGCGCGGCCGGGCGAGCGCCCACGGCTTGCCAGAACGCCTGTAGAGGGGCGCTCGAAGGCCAGAGCCACGCCCGCGCGTTCTTCAGGTCCGCCGGGCCGGTAACCGGTTTTTTAGAGAAGATGCGGTAGCGTCCCCCCTCGCCCCAGGCCAGTACGGCGTAGCCCTTGGCCAGAAGCTTCTTCTCCCACTCGGGCGCGAGCTTCGCCAGCACGGCCTGGAGCTGCCGGTGGCTGGTGATGAGCCCGGGGGTGTCCAGCACGCCGATTTCGGGGACGATCCGGCTCAGCCCGGCGGCCGTGAGCAGGGCGCCTTCCATCTGCCCCTCGCGGATCTTCTGGATGACGTCTTTCTCGTCGCCAGCCACGCCGCTGGGATAGACCCGCAGCCCCACACCGCCGCCCGACGGCTTGCGAAGCGCCTTGCCGAGCTTCTTGAGCTCCTTGCCGAGCGCGCAGCTGCGCGGCGCCAGGGTGGCGATGCGCAGTTGATTCGGCTTCTGCCCCCGCGCACCGGAAAAGCCGCCGCCGGCGAGAACGACGGCGGCGGCGATCAGCAGTGCGTGCAGTACGGCGCGGGGCATTGAGCTATGGGGCTATTTGGCCTTACCGGCCACCGTCATCACCCGCTTGAGCAGCGAGGCGGGGTAGACGCGTCCGGTCAGCCGCTTGCGAACCTCGGCCTCGATCTCGTCGAATCGCTTCGCGTCCTTGGGCGTCAGCTTGGTGGCCGTGAAGCCGCGCTTGAGCAGGATCTTGAATGACTTGCGGTCCTCCATGCGCGCTTCCTTCTTGTACCTGACGGCGCTCTCCTCGACCAGCTTCTCGATCTCCTTGCGGGCGGATTCGGGCATCTTGTCCCAGGTCGACTTGTTCATCACCCAGCCCAGCAGCAGCACGCCGGCTTCTCGCTGCGAGACGTGGTCCAGGTTGAGGTGCCAGCGCAGGGCGACCAGCGCCACCGGGGTGTTTACAACCAGGTCGACCATGCCGGTCTGCAGAGCTCCGAACACGTCGTTCAGGCTCAGGGGAACGCCCGTCACGCCCATGGCGCGCCATAGCTCTTTCATCACCTGGCTGTCGGGCCAGAGCCAGGCCCGGTGCTTTCTGGCTTCCTCCAGGTTGCGGGTCGGGCCCTTGGAGAAGAGCCGGTAGCGGCCCGCTTCCCACCAGGCCACCAGCTTGGTATTGGCCTTGAGGAACATGCCGTCCCACTCGCCGCTCAGCTCCTTCTGGACGGCCTCGAGCTGCTTGTAGTTGTTGACGGTTCCCGGAGCGTCCAGAACCGCTACCTGACGGACGATATGGCTGAGCCCGGTGGTGGTGAGGATGCCGCCGTCCAGCTGCCCCACCCGCATCTTGCGCACGACGTCGGTGTCGTCGCCGGCCATGCCGCTCGGGTAGACCCTGACATTCCACTCCCCCCCGGTGACTTTCTTGATCTCTTTGTCCATCCGCTTGAACTCGCGGTGGACCACGCTGCCCCGCGGGGCGATCATGGCCAGCCGGATGGTGTTGCCTTTCGCGGCCTGTGCCGTCTCGGTTCCGCCCGGAAGGGCCAGTCCGAGCAAGGTGATGAGAATGGGAGCGATCAACATTCGGGTCATGGATTTCACCTGGTAAAAAAAGGGGTTCAGCAAAAAGACGCGCATAGAATGTACTTATTCATTCCTGCATGCAACCGGGTATGTGCTGCGCGGGATCGGGCAGGTAAACACGGGTAATGTCACGTTTTTTTGCGGTTTTTGCGGTTGTCGGCTGTGCGCTCGCCCTCGGATTGATCCCGGTCGTCGCTGCCCGCGCTCGCGACGTAATCGATACTTACGAGCGGGAGCGGATCGCGCTGGCTCTACAACGGCTCGGGCTCGAGCGCGAGCCCGAACCCGAGGGAAAGACCATTTCCTTCATACGAGTCGTCAGAGACGATGTTTTTGTCCAGCAGGAGCCGTGGCCCGTCTGGTTCAACGTCTTTCATACCCTGACGCGCGAGTCGGTCATCGAACGAGAGCTTCTCTTCGAAAAGGGAGACCGCTACAGCGAGAGCGCCGTACAGGAGACCATGCGCAACCTGCGCGATCTGGGGGTCTTCGCCCTGGTCTCGATCGTGGCGGTGAAGGGCGACCGGCCGGACCGAATCGGCGTGGTGGTCCACACCCGTGACCTGTGGAGCCTGCGTCTGGAGCAGGACTTCCAGTTCACCGGGTCGAACCTCGATTTCCTCTATCTGCAGCTCATCGAGCGGAACCTGTTCGGGAGGAACGTGCAGGTCGGGGTCCGTTTCCAGCTGCTTCCCCTCACCTACAGCCTGGGCGAGAGCTACTCGGATCACCGGCTCTTCGGCCAGCAGCTGTCCGCGAGCCAGTCCCTGGATCTGATCTTCAACCGCGAGAGCGGCGAGGTGGAGGGATCGACCGGTTCGCTGAGCATTAGCCGGCCCTACTACGATCTGGCCCAGCGCTGGTCCTTCGGGGTATCGGCTGCCTACAGCGACGCGATCGCCAGGCGCATCCGCAATGGTCGGGTGGTTCACGTCGACTTCGAGGAGACGAGCGAGTGCGAAGCCGTACCCGTGATCTACGACGACCGTTCCCTCTCGTTGCGAGCGAGCGGCAGCTACCGGCGCGGCTCACTCTACAAGCAGGTCTTTACCGCCGGGGCCGGTTTCCGCGATCGGGCCGTCGGCAGCAACCAGGAGACCGGGCTGCGGCCCGAGCAGCAGAGGGCCTTCGCGCGCGAGGTGCTGCCGCGGGTGCGGCGAGAGGTCTTCCCCTACCTGCACTACCAGCTGTACCTGCCGCGCTACGCGGTCTTCGAAAACCTGGCTACCTTTGGGCAGAGCGAGTCGGTGCGCACCGGACCGGCGGCAGCCGCGCTGTTCGAGCTTCCACTCGGGGCCTTCGGCTCCAGCAGCGACTCCTTGGTGGCTTCCGGCGGGCTGGGCTATACCTGGGCTCGAGGCGACGCGCTGCTGGACGTCGCGGTCGAGCCTTCTGCACGGCTGGAAAACGGCAGAGTGGTCGACCAGGTGCTGCTGGCCGAGGTACGCGGCGCCACGCCCCCCTGGCTGCTGGGCCGCCTGGTGCTGCGCGGGGTGTGGCAGGGCAGGCGCAGGGATACCAGCCAGCAGGCGGTGAGCCTGGGCGGCGACAGCGGGCTGCGCGGATACAAGAGCCAGTTCTTCCAGCTACCCGGCGCCAGCCTGCTCCGGGGCAACCTGGAGTACCGTACCCTCCCCCTGCTGTGGCGATCCGTGCAGGTGGGGGCGATTCTCTTCTACGATGCCGGCGCGCTCTACCTGCGCGTGAAGGAGATCGAGGCGCACCACGCCGCCGGCGTCGGCCTGCGCCTGGTCTTCCCGCAGTTCAACCGCTACCCGTTTCGCTTCGATCTGGGCGTGCCGCTGGACCGGGCCGGATTCGAGCTGATGTTCACCGTCGGCACCAGCCAGGCCGTACCGCTGACCGCGATCGAGGCCGGGTAGGGAGTGTAAGGGAGAGCTAATAGGCCCCGGTCGTCCCGCCCTTCAGCAAGTTCTCGAAGAAGAAGAGCAACATCAGGATGATCAGCGGCGAGAGATCGAGGCCGCCGGTCTTTTCCGGTTTGAGCACGGCATGTATGGGTGCGTAGAGGGGATCGGTAATCGAGGTGGTCAGGCTGCGCGGAAACCGCTCCTTGTCGGGCATGATCCAGCTCAGCACCACGTCCGCGATGATCAGCAGCTCCAGGGCATTGATGATGAAAAGAAACAACTGCATGTCAGCTCTCTCAGCTCTTTCATAGCTGCCGGGCGGCGGTTCGTCTACCACCTGGTCACTTACAGAAGCGACTGCGCTTTCCGGTTGAACACACGACGCCTGCCGGGCGCGGGAAGTCCGGGACCGGCAGGCGGGGGCGTTCGGAGCGTGACAGGGGTGCCCGGCGGTGATAAAAGCGCGCGCGTGATCAGGCTCAGCGTCAACGTGAACAAGGTGGCCGTGGTTCGCAACTCGCGCGGCGGCTCGGTGCCCAGCGTGCTGGATGCCGTGGACGCCTGCTTGCGGGCCGGCGCTGAGGGCATCACCGTTCATCCGCGAGAGGACCAGCGGCACATCACCCGTACCGACGTGACCGAGATCGCCCGGGTGCTGGCCCCGTTGCGCGACAGGGTGGAGCTCAACATCGAGGGCGATCCGCGACCCGACTGGCTGGAGCTGGTCCAGCAGGTCAAGCCGCACCAGGCCACCCTGGTTCCGGTCAGGCCTGGTGAGAAGACCAGCGAGGCCGGCTGGGACGAAAAGACCGATGCCGCGAGCATGAAGAAGAAGGTGGAAGATCTGAAGAGGCTCGGCATACGGGTCAGCCTCTTCGTGGACGCCGAGCCCGAGCCCATCCGCTGGGCCGGACAGATGGGCGCCGATCGCATCGAGCTCTATACCGGTCCCTTTGCCGAGCACTGCCTGCGCGGTCCGGACGAGGCCGAGAAGAGCTTCGAGCGGTACGTGAAGAGCGCCGAGCTCGCCCATCAGCTCGGTCTGGGTGTCAATGCCGGACACGACCTGGACCTGGAAAACCTGAAGATGTTTCGCCGGCTGCCCTATCTGGACGAGGTGTCTATCGGACACGCCGTCATCAGCCGGGCCATCTTCGTCGGCCTGGAAAAGGTCGTGGGCGAGTACCTGGAGCGCCTGCGGCAGGGGTGATCAGATCCCGCCGGCTCCAGCAGTTCCGGCAGCGCCGGCAGTGCCGCCGCCGCCGCCCATCCCGGCGAGCCCGCCGCTGTCCACGGTCCCCGCGTCCATCGTCTGTCTCAAACACCCCGACTCGTTGAACGTGCAGCTGACCGGATCGCAGGTCAGGGTGCCTCCACCCAGATACCCCCGGGTGATGCAGGTATTGGCGGCAAGATTGAGGTTGTCGCACTGCTCGGGCGGTTCGATCATGTTGTTTCCGCAGACCGCGGCCGCAGGCGCTCCGGCGCCGCCGCCGCTCACGCCCGCGCCGCCCATTCCGGCGCCGCTCACGCCGCCCCAGCCGGCGCCTCCGGTTCCGGCCATTGTCGGCACCGGGCAGCCACTGCACTCGGAGTAGAATCCGTCGCTCTGGCACAGGCGCGTGCCCAGTCCGCCGCCGGGGCAGAGGCAGGTTTCCTGCCCCGTATAGGTGCCGCAGCGCTCGGTGGCCGATCCGCCGCCCGAACCGCTGCTGCCGTCGTCATCGTCGCCTCCGCAGGCCGCGAGAAACGCCAGCGCGCCGCCAGCGATGAAGAAAAGCCCGTATTGAATTCTACCGGCGTACACTGATGTTACCTCCTGCTTCTCCCCTGTCGCTCCGCTTGCGAAAATCGTCCATTCTTATACAGAAGTGTACCGCAGTTACGCAATTCGATCTGTGCCGAATCCTTATCATTTCGAGCCAATCCTGGATCCGTTGGTTGTCGGTTTCGTGTACACGCGGGTCTGCCGATCCGCTATCATCGAGGCGCGAAATAAGGCGCGCTCGAGGGCTCGGTAGCCCGCCCGCGTTGGAGGCGCAGTTGAAGAAGGTACTTCTGCTCGTTCCAGACGATGTCCTGACCGGTGAAATGAGGGAATCGTTTCTGGACCGGGGATCGTTCACTGTACGGATGGCCAGCTCTGCCGGCGAAGCGCTACAGATGGCCGATCTATGGCGTCCCTCCCTGGTCCTTTTCAAGAGCGACCTGGGGGATATCTCCATGCACGAGTTCTGCCGAGAGGTACGGGCGAGGTGTCGGAACGAGGAGACTCGGCTTCTTATGCTGACCGACACGATCGGCGATGAAGCTCAGCACGCGGAAGGGGCCGGGTACGACGCGCACCTCATCAGCCCGGTGGAGCCCCGGCAGTTGCTGCACACCATAGCCACCCTGCTCGACGTACGCGAGCGACGGGCGCCGCGAGCCGGACTGGAGGTGCTGGTCCGCGCCGAGGGATTCGCGGAGTCCGCTTCCGGGCAAGACGACTCGCTGGCCAGCAGCATCAATATCAGCGAGAACGGAATGCTGTTGGAGACCAAGGTGGCGTTCCGGGTCGGGGCGCGCGGGCAGCTCAACTTCTTCCTGCCGGGTAGCTCGGAGCGCGTATCGGTAACCGGCGTGGTGCGGACTGTCATGGACGAGGTGCGCCTGCACTACGCGGTGGAGTTCCTCGACTTGGCCGACCACCAAAGGGAGATGGTGCGCCAGTATGTGAAGGAGCAACTGGGAGGACTGGGAGGATAGCCAACGGCGCGCGGCGCCGCGCGAGGTACTCGATGAAAACCATAGGCATCGATCTCGGGACGACGAACACGGTGATGGCGGTCGACGCCAACGTCATCCACCACGCGTCCGACGCCGGGAGCTCGTCGATCGTGCCCTCGGTGGTAGCCTTTCCCCCCAGCGGGGCCATCCTGGTGGGCAAGAGCGCTAAGGTCAGGAGGGCCATCGATCCGCGCAACACCGTGTTCTCCTCCAAGCGCCTGATGGGACAGCGCTGGCACTCCTATCTCACCTCCAGGTTTCGCAAGCAGTATCCCTTCGATCTGGTAGAGGTGGACGACTGCCCCGCGTTTCGCACCCGCGCCGGCACCTTCTCGCCGGCCGAGATCGGCTCCAGGGTGATGGGGTATATGTTCGGGATTCATGCCATCGATCCGACCCAGTTCAACGCGGTGATCACCGTGCCGGCGGCCTTTGAGCAGGAGGCCAGGGAGGCGACGGTCGACGCGGGACGGCGCGCCGGTCTGAACCGCGTGGTCACCGTGGAGGAGCCGGTGGCCACGGCCAGGGCCTACATCACCATGCGCAGCGAGAGCCACCGGCACGTGGCGATCTACGATCTGGGCGGGGGCACCTTCGATATCGCCATCATCGACTGCTCGACCGATCCCGTGCAGGTCATCTGCCACGAGGGCGATCCCTACCTGGGCGGCGACGATATCGACCAGACGGTGGCCGACTGGGCGGCGGGCGAGATCGTGGAGCGGTTCGGCTGGGACATGCGGACCGACGCGGAGGTGATGGATCGGCTGACGGTGCAGTGCGAACGCGCCAAGATCCGCCTCTGCTTCGCCGCGCAGACGCGCATCGAGCTCTCCCAGATCGATCCGGCGGCGCCCATGGCGGGCAGCAGCGTGGTGCTGACGCGGGACACGCTGGAGGAACTGAGCCGCGACCTGGTCAAGCGCACCTTTGCCATCTGCGACCAGGTGTTGCGCGCCTCTTCGCTTTCGGCCGGCGACATCGACGCCGTTTTTCTGGCGGGTGGCGCCACCCTGATGCCGGCCGTGCGCAAGGGGGTGCACCAGTATTTCGACAAGCTGCCGCGCTGCGAGTTCGACCCCATGGAAGTCGTCAGCATCGGCGCCTCCCTCTCCTCCCCCTAACCCCCTTGTGCCCCCCCTCGTGCCCCCTCCGGGTCACCGGAACCGCGCGCCCGGGATTATCAGGCGACGTTTCACCCGGCACCCGCGTCTGGAACGTCACCTGCGCGCGGTTCCGGTGACCCCGCGTACGCCCCCTCGGAAGGGAGATATGGAAAAATGTGCGGGGTCACCCCCTCCACGGCGCTCAACGCTGGAAGCCTTACTTGGTGCCCCGCGGGGGTCGAGTGCGCGTCTTGAACCAGGGGCGGTAGCGCTTCATGCGCTCGCGGTCGGCCGCCTTCGCGCGGCGCTTGCAGGTGGCCCGTTCCTTCGAGCCCTCGGGCGCGCCCCAGCGTACCTCGATGCAGTCGTTGGGGTGATAGCCGACCTCCAGCGCCTCGGCCCGGTCGCAGACCTGTTGCAGGCTGAGCTTCTGCTCGGAGCCGTCGCTGCGGAGATAGGTGAGGAAGCGGGAACCGAGCTCCTTGGCCAGCTTTTGCCGTAGCGCCCCGGTCGTCTCCGCCGTCGCGCTCTTCTTCAGCCCGTAGGCCTCCGGTCGTCTGGCGACCTTGTCCGGGAAACCGACCACCGTGTCTATGGAGATCAAAAGACGCATGTCCCGCGACGGCGTCGAATAATCCTCCCACGGTCCCTTGGTCTCGAAGATGGCATATCCCTCGGGCATCTGCACCGGCGCAAATCCGCTCTCCGCCACGTAGCGCACGCCGTTGCCCACCGCGATCACCCTCCGGTTGACGGTCTCCTGTAGGGCGTCGACCAGGCTGACCAGGCGCAGGAACGGATCCAGGGGCCTGGGATTGATGATGGCCTCCACCCGGTCGTAGAACTCCTCGCGGCCGCCGCGGTACTGCTGCAAGCTGAAGGGGGCGAACTCGGCGTGGTCCCCGAGCTCGCGGTTGCTGAGCGCGGTGAGCTGCCCACTTTGACGGTCGTATACCAGGGGGCGGAAATGCTTGAAACCGGCCCCCACGTCCCGCGTGCTCGGATCGAAGAGAAACGAGCCGCGCCAGAACCGGCGGCGGCCCACCGTTCCGTCGGGCTGGGCCTCGGCCGCCATCAGGATCCCGTAGCCCTGCCGCTGGTCGCGCGGTTGCGGATACCAGCGGGTGACGACCATGATGTGGCCGTACGGATCGGCGAAGACGGTACCGGGTGCCAGCGAGGCGCGTTCCAGGCCTACCGGATACAGATCGGTATTATCGTCCTCCGGGTGGGTTCGGCCGCTGGAGGAGTGGACGCCCGAGGCCACCCTACGGCCCGCGAAGTAGGCGAAGGCCGGGATCTCGTCCGGCTTGCGGGCCTGGTCCAGGTTGCTGTTGAGATCGCCGCAGGTCGGAGGCCGGTTCTTGCGCCCGCGGGAGCAGCGGCGGAAGGCAAAGGGCAGCCGCAGCTTCCAGGCGAAGTAGGCACGCAGCGTATAGGGCAGGTCGGCACAGTCCGGCGACAGCTCGATGGCGCTCTCCTCGTCCAAACCCAGGTGGCCGTGGAGCAGGTTTCGCTCCGCATCGCGCAGCACGTCGTGTAGGTTGGTCCAGGTGCGCTCGTCGTCGGCCGGATAATCGAAGAGCTGCTCGACGAAGGCGGACCAGAGATTCTCGGTATCGCGCTCCCAGGCCCACCGGTTGTCCCAAACGGGATTGCCGGACGGCGGTGTTCCGTCGGCCACGTCGTCCCGCGCTTCCGCTACCTTTGCATCCCGTACCCGGATCTTCTTGCAGGCCAGGATACGGCTTCCGTCGCCCAGCACTGCGGTCCACACGCCTTTGCTCGGCTCGTCCACCCGTGTCCACCTGGTGAAGGGCGGGCCTCCCAGCGCGCGTTCCTTCGCGGATACGGCCTTTCCGCTCGGATCGAAGAGGCGCAGCCCGGCGGGCCTCGGATCCCGCGAGCCGGTGGCGATCACCCGCAAGAACCCCCTCGTGTGGGGGCGGCGGGGGGAGTGGAAGATGCGCAGCTCGAGCGAGTCGCGGCAGCTTTCGGCTTCGGGCGGCGCCAGCGGCGGTGCTTCGCGCAGTTGCTCCGCGACCGGCGGTCCGGCTTCGGGCTGGCTGCTGGCGAGCGTGACCGCTGCCGCGGCGGAGAACAGGAGAGGTGAGATCAAGGGGATAAGCACTCTATTTAGGTTGAGAACCGGGCCCTGCCCGGTCGGGATCGCGCGGCGGAAGCTCGCCCGGGGCTCCGCCTCGTCGCGTTACGGCTTGACCTTGCGGCAGGCCAGAGAAGCGCCCTCGCTGGCCTGTCGCGCGGCCTTGACCAGCTCGCGGTTGGCGTAGTCGTCCGGGACCATGTCGGCGGCGAGCCGGGCCTTGGCCGCCGTTTCCCGGGCAGCATCCCGCGCGCGGCGGGCCGCTTGCAGCTTTTCCTCCAGCTCCGAGGCGTCCTTTCTCGACTGGGCGTTGTCGAACTTGACGGCCCTGCACTCCTCGTCCTCGCGACAGGCCTGGTCGTAGGCGTACTGGTAGGCGCGCTGCCAGGCGCCGCTGCCGCGGTCGTAGCGCTGGTCGGCCTTGACCTTGGCGATGTCGGAGACGCGCTTCTCCATGTCGAGCGCCAGCGCGGCCGCGGTGTTGCGCTGGGTCTTCTTCGCCTCGGCGTGAGCGGACTCGAGCGCGGTGACATAGGCCTGCCAGGCAGCCTCCGCCTGCTGCTGGGCCTGCGCGCACTGCTGTTTCGCATCCTCGCAACCGGGCGCGGTGAGCAGGGCCAGCAGCAGTAGAAGGGCGACGGCCAATGGCACGGGGCGAGCGGACATGGTGGAGCGTAGCGTAGCGTCTAAAGCGACGATTTACGAGAGCGGGTTGTCGCGGAAACCGGTTCGCCCGTTGCATGAAGGCGGTTCCGCCGGAATCCAATCCGTTGTACGAACAGAACATGCATGACGAAAGAGCCCATTTTGAACCCCCTCCCGCTTTCGTTTGGGCGGGGCGGCGCGGTCCGCGGCTCCGAATCGCGCTCGCAACAAGACCGGACTCGGTCGGTCAGCCACCGGCGCAGCCCGCGCCGCCGCGCTCCGAAATGCTCGGTCCGGGGGTTCGAAATGGACTCTAGGGGTAGGTGGTACGAGATCGATGTTCTCAAGGCCTTCTGCATCCTGGCGGTGGTCTATATCCACTCCATCAGCACCTCGATGGCGGCCCGCCACCCGCTGGGGGAGTTTCTGGGGCACTGGACGCGTTTCGCCGTGCCGGGGCTGCTCTTCGCCGCGGGCTTTCTCTTCCGCAAGTCGGAGATCGGCAGCGGGCGGCTCTCGGTCAAGTTGTTGCAGCGGATCGTCCCCCCCTACCTGGTATGGTCCCTGACCATCCTGGCCCTGGGGCTGTCCGATACCCGTCCCTCCCTAGCGCGCATGAGCCTCGGGCAGGTGGGCTACGATCTGCTCACCGGTCACGCGGTGAGCATTTTCTACTTCGTATTCCTCATCGGCTACCTCTATGCGTTTTCTTTCCTCCTGCGGTTTTGTCGGGCCGGCTTCGCCTGGGGGTTATGGCTGGCCTTCGTGCTGCTGACGCTGCTGTTCTACCTGAATCCCTTTCTCTTCTTGCCCGACTACCTCTATCGACTCGCGCCGCCCAAGCCGGAGGACTTCTTCTTCGTGATCATGCGTCATCCTTTCGTCTACGCGGTTTTCTACCTATCGGGCTGGGTCTTCTCCCTGAGCTACGCCTCGATACGGGCGTTTCTGCAAAGGCGAGCGGTCGCGGTGCTGGTGCTGGCCGCCGTTGCCGATGTCGTCGTGCTGTACGCGCTCATCCGAGCCTCGGGCTTCTCCCCCGTGCAGCTGCTTATCCAGCTTCACGTGGTGCTCATGATCGTCCTGTTGCTGGTCGTGGGCATCGTGGGATTCCCCCTCCGGCCGGCCGTGGAGTTCCTGAGCCGCAATACCTACGGCGTGTTTCTCATCCATCTGCCCTTCGTGCGCGGCTTCCAGGGCCTTTTCCCTCAGCTGACCTGGGATTTTTCCGCCCCGCACTCGGTCGGAGCCTGGAGCGCGGGGGTCGCGGGCAGCTTGCTGGTAGTCGTCCTGGCCAGGCTCGTGGTCGGGAAGTACTCGCCATACCTGGTCGGCTCCTGAAAGCCGGTTTTTCGGGATGGATTGGCCGCCGTCGTCTCGGGCACCGTTTAGTCGGAAGAACGGCCGGTGAACCGGGTGATCTGGCGGCGCTCCTTCTTGTTGGGCCTGCCCTCCGAGCGTGGATCGGGCCGCCCGGCTCTTTCCGCCGCCAGCTGAATGCGGAGCAACTCCCTGCGGGCAATGCTCTGCTCGGCCTCCTCGTACAGGAGCCTGGCCTCGGGCGCGGGCCTACGCTTGTCGTTCAGGCGCAGCACGGTAACGACGTATTCGAAGGGGCCGCGGCGGATCCTCAGCTCGTCGCCTACCCGCACCTGCCGGGCCGGCTTGACCCGCTGGCCGCCGAGCTGCACCCGTCCGCCGCTGACCGCCTTGATGGCGCTGCTGCGGGTCTTGAAAAAACGGGCCGCCCAGAGCCACTTGTCCAACCTCAGCTCTGCCGGTTCGGCCTTTTCGCGCTTTTCTGGCACCTTCGCTCTGCGGGTTTCTGGAAAATACAAGGGAATGATACAGGAATTTCGACCGATATCGGACCAGAGGGCCACAGACTGACGGTAGTGGTTCGGACGAAGGGTTTCGTGTACAATTATTGATCTGCTCGGGTCTGATCCTCCGATCGGGGCGGACGGGTAGCCGTCTACCAAAGGCCTGGATGTCCTACAGTGCTTTCCTTCGACAGAAATGCATTCAGCTCGGTTCTGCTGCCGTTCGCGGCACTACTATTCGTCTGCTGTAATCCGTACGATCCGAGCCGCATCCAGTGGTCTCCGTTGGGCGCCGTGGACTCAGGCATGGACGGCGCCGTCCGGCGCGCGGATGCGGGCAAGGCAGAGGATGACACCGACGCCGGTGATGACGAGGACGCGGGTGACACCCCGATCCAGGCCTGTTTTCCCAATCCGAACGATGACGGAACCTGTCCCGAGATCTGCCCCGAGCGCTGTGATGGCGAGGACAACGACTGCGACGGCGATACGGACGAGCAAGAGGCCGCCGAGTCCTGCGAGCTGCCCCGCGCGATGGCCGGTTGTGTGGAAGCGGTCTGCGTGGTTTTGGGGTGCGAGGGGCTTTACGGCGACTGCGACGACGACCCGGTGAACGGATGCGAGAGACTGCTGGACAGCGACGATAATTGCGGGGGATGCGGCGAACGGTGCGGCGAGCTCGACCACGCGGCCGAGGTGGGCTGCCTGCAAGGGGTCTGTAGCCCGCTGGTCTGCGAGCCCGGGTTCGACAGCTGCGACGGAGAGCCGGGAAACGGTTGCGAGGCGACGCTCAATACGCTCGAGCACTGCGGGGGCTGCCACATCGAGTGCACGGGCTCCTCCTGCGCGGGCGGCATCTGTTCTCAGCTCGACTGCGGGGATGGGCTGGCCGACTGCGACGGCGACGTGGGCAACGGCTGCGAGGTATCGCTGAGCTCGGTGACCGACTGCGGCGCCTGCGGCAACGCCTGTGCCACGGCCAACGCCACGGCCGTGTGCAACGAGGGCGAGTGCGAGTTCGTGCAGTGCAAGCCGGGATTCGACGACTGCGACGGGAACAAGGCGAACGGCTGCGAGACCTCGCTCAGCACGCTCTCGGACTGCGGCGAATGCGAGAAGGTGTGCACGGTGCAGGGAGGCGAGCCCTCCTGCGCGGGCGGCATCTGCACGGCGGCTTCCTGCGCCGACGGCTTTGCCGATTGCGACAGCGAGATCGGGAACGGCTGCGAGACGTCGCTGCGGACGCTGGACGATTGCGGGGTGTGCGGTCAGCCCTGCGGCCCTTATCCCAACCTGGAGGTGACCTGCGACGAGGGGTTCTGCGACGTGCTGGATTGCGAGCAGGGGTACGAGGACTGCGACGACGACCCCTTGACGGGTTGCGAGAGCATGCTCAAGGACAGCCAGAACTGCGGCGAGTGCGGGACGCCTTGCGGCTATACCAATGCCAACGCCTCCTGCTCGACCGGCCAGTGCGAGTTCATCGCCTGTAGCGCCGGGTGGGGAGACTGCGACACCGACCTGGCGGACGGCTGCGAGATCCCGCTGACCACCAAGAGCGACTGCGGCATCTGCGGCCGTTCCTGTGCGGCCTCCACGGAATCGACCATCGTTTCCTGCACCGACGGCGATTGCCTGGAAACCCCCTGCCCCTCCAATACGGGTAATTGCGACGGCGACGAATCCAACGGCTGCGAGACCTCGCTCACCAGCGACAACAACTGCGGCAGTTGTGGCAACCGCTGCACACTTGGCATGGGGTGCTGCTCCAGCGGGTCCTGTTTCTGGGGGTGTTGAGGAGTCGCCGCCGAGTCGCCGTCGAGGTAGAATAGAATTACTGCGCGAGGTATTGGTGTTTCGCGGATCAGGCCGGCTTTCGAGTTCGTTTCTCCCTACGTCGCTCGTACTGGTATGCGTGCTGGCCGGCTGTAAGGTCTACGATCCGAGCCTGCTCGACTTCGGCCCCAATATCGGCGGCAGGGGCGGCTCATCGGGCGCAAGCGGTAGCGGGAGCGGCGGGGGCGACTCCGGCGGGGGCGGAGGCGCTGACGCGGGAGATATTACCGAGTGCGAGCCCAACCCGGGCGACGACGACTGCCCCGAGATCTGCCCGGAGATCTGCGACGGCGAGGACAACGATTGCGACGGGCGGGTGGACGAGCAGGGCGCGGAGGACTGGTGCATATTGGAACGCGCCACCGCCAGGTGTGTGGCCGGCCGGTGCGTGGTGGATACCTGCGAGACCGGCTACGGCAACTGTAACGAAAGCCCCGACGACGGCTGCGAGAAGAGGCTCGATACCCTGGACGATTGCGGCGCCTGCGGCACTGCCTGCGAACGGGGAGCGCACGTGCTGGAGACCACCTGCGAGGGGGGCGTCTGCGCGGCGGGCAGGTGCGAGCTCGGTTACGGGGACTGCGACGACGAAGCGGGCAACGGCTGCGAGGTGATACTGAATACCCTGGACAACTGCGGGGGATGCGATGTCGATTGCCAGCGCGCCTCGTGCGCCGGCGGCTTCTGCTCGGATGAGGAGTGCGAGGCCGGGTTAGCCGACTGCGACCGGAATCCGGACAATGGCTGCGAGACCGCGCTCAACACCTCCACCGACTGCGTGATCTGCGGCAAGGGCTGCGAGTTCGAGAACGCTTTTTCGAGCTGCGAGAGCGGCTCGTGCGAGCTCGTCGATTGCAAGACCGGGTTCGGCGACTGCAACGACGAGAAGGGGGACGGCTGCGAGACCAAGCTCGATACTCAGAGCGATTGCGGTCGTTGCGGGCTGGCGTGCTCGCGCGGTTCCTGCGCCGGAGGGGCCTGTACGGCCCAGCAGTGCGACGACGGGTGGGCCGACTGCGACGGGGACGGCTCCAACGGTTGCGAGACCGCGCTTAATACTTTGGACGATTGCGGCTTCTGCAACGCCGAATGCGAGCCCATAGGGGGGATGCCGGTCACCTGCGAGAGGGGCGTGTGCGAGATCGAGCAGTGCGATCCAGGATTCTTCGACTGCGACGGGGATCCGCTGAACGGCTGCGAGAGCGAGCTCAGGGATAGCCTGAACTGCGGGCAATGCGGGGAGGCCTGTAACATTCCCAACGCTACCGCCTCGTGCGCCACGGGCCAGTGCGCGTTCGCCGAATGTGTCGATGGCTGGGGCGACTGCAACGACGACACCGGGGACGGTTGCGAGACCTCGCTCGACACCCTCAGCGACTGTGGGCAGTGCGGTAGGACGTGCCAGGGCTCGACCGCCACGTCGATCGTCGCTTGCGAGAACGGCGCATGCGTCGAAGCGATCCAGTGCGATCCGGGCTACGGCAACTGCGACGGCAGCCCGGCCAATGGCTGCGAGGCGAGACTAAATACCAAAGAGAACTGCGGCTCCTGCGGTACCAACTGTCCGTTCTTCTGTTGCCTGGGCGCCACCTGTACCCCTTGGCCGTGCGGATAGCGCGCTGCCCGTAGGGTCAGTTCTTGGCGAACCCGTCGCGGCTGGTCCAACCGTGCGCGCCGGTGATCCCGGGAACGCGGCGCACGTCGAACCCCCGGATGCCGGGACCCTGGGTAGCGACCAGGTATTCGTCCTGCAGGAACTCGGGACGCGTGTCGTTCTCCGGCAACCGCTCGACCGGGATATCCAGGGGGCCGGTTCCCACCAGCCATCGCTCGGTCACCGGTCGGTAGACGTCGCGAACGCTCTCGCGCCGCTCCCGCCCGGCCGCGCCAGACCCGTGCTTCACGGTCTTGACGCTCTTCACGATGAAGCCCGGCACGCCGCGCCGGGAAAGAATGCGGATCCCCTGCGGAAGGCGGTGGTCCTCGCGGAAGCGTCGCTTGAAGGGTATCGCCGAGACGACGGAGCGCTCCAGGGTGACGGTGCGGCTGCGCCGCGCGCCGCGCAGCTCCGCGCGTACGGTTCCCCGCTCGACCGTCATTCCCACCACGATGGGGAAAGGTAGGTCGTTGCGGAACCTGAGGTTGAGGCCTTCTCGGCCCGCGGCCGCGTCCAGCCCCAGCTTGATCTGTTCGGGCGTGTGCTTATGCGGGTGGCGCTCGAGTATGGGCAGGCCGGAGAACAGGGCGGCGCCGTGCAGGGTACCGGCGGCCTGGCTGATTGCCGGGTCCGGGGCGCCACCGGCGTCCGTATCGCGGCCTGTTTTCCGGTTGGGACGCGAGCGGCGGATCGCGACGCGGTTGAAATCGAAGACCTCTCCTTCGCGCAGGACCCGTCCGTCTATCGCCTCGGCTGTCGAGCGAAGGCTAAAAAGGCTCTGTCGAGAGGTGCGGTCCGGATCGAATCGAGTCTCGAACACCCCGACCACTTCGCTGACGTCGATCTCTTCACGTACGGCATCTTTCGCCGCTCCCGGTAGACGGACCAGACGTGCGCGTGCGCTCGACCGCCCCGCGGTTAGCGCGGCCTCGACCGCATCGATGGTCCCGTGCACATCGAGGAGCAGGGCGTGCGGCGAGCGCTTCGCCTTTCCGTTATTGCCGGGGCGGGCAGATTGCTCGAACGCGTCTTTCAGCCGGACGACCGCGGGTCGTATTCGCCAGGGATCGGTCTCGACCGGTAACGGCAGCTTTATCGGTCCAGCCTTTCCAACCTGCCGGTGAACGCGCCGCAGGGCGGAGCGCGGGTTGCGCGCTTGCTCGATGAGCGCGGCCAGGCGCTCGACGTCCACCCGCGTGCCCAGGGCCGAACGCGGCAGCTCGACGCGTTCGGCGTCCGCCGCGATGGCGAACCGCTCCGCGACAAAGCGCGTCGCCGCTGTAACGGCTACCGCTTCCGCGTCCTGCGCGCGTTCAACCTCTTGGCCAGCGACCAGGACAGGGACGTAGCCGGTGGCAAAGGCCTCCTGGTCGGGCACAAGCAACAGCCCGGCCAAAGCGCCTACCAGGAACAGGGCGCCGTATCCGAGCAGCCGGCCGAACGAGTACGACGCAGGGGATTCGCTTACCTTTCCCCACATAGGCTAAATTGTCTCGGTTTCCCCTCCATCCGGTCAAATTTCCTAGGGATCTCGGTCTGAGGAGGGCGGGCGCAAGGCCTCACCATTAGTCACATTTTTCGCCGATCTTCTCGCCGA
>CAYVFC010000033.1:0-6968 GCA_964450715.1 uncultured Sandaracinaceae bacterium
CGCCGGCGCCCCGGCCCGAATTCCCGCCTCTTGCACGCCTGCCGGAAGCACACCGTCGATGGTGCGGGTGGAGGTGCGTCCTGTGGGGGTGACTTCGGTGAAAGTGCGCGTAGCGGCGTTGTACGCCGTGGAGGCGGTCTTACCGTTTACCGATGTGGTCTCGTTCCACGCGGTCACGGACAGGGGATCGGTTGGGTCGGAAAGCGATACCGTGCGCGTGGAGGTTTGTACCATTTGTAAGATGCTGGGGGTGGTGACGGTAGTGTTTGTGATGGGGTACTGAAGGCCGTATAGAGGGTCGGGGCGAGATTTGGTAACGGTTTGGGTGCCGTCGGCCAGAACGGTGGTCTGTGTTCCGACGTAGTCGTTTATCACCGACTGGTTCTGAGTAAGGTCCGGGAATACGACGGTCATCGTTTGTGTGCTGTCCGGATTGTCCTGCGATATGTGCTGCGTCGTTCTCCCTTCGGCCGTCGTTACCGTAACCCGGTGATAGCCGGCTGACCGCTCCGTGCTGAGCGCGGTGCTGCCTGACACAGGGTCGCTGTCGATTTCCAGTCTGCCGAGCACGTCATAGCCGTAGTTGTTCGTGTAGCCTCGCGGATCGGTGTGGGTTTGAAGAAGCCCGCCGTCGGCGTAGGTGAACTGGTGGGCCGGCGAAGCGGGGTCGGTCTTTATGGTTTGCAGGTAACCGTCTACGTCCAACGTTAGCTCGGTCCGCTGCCCGAAGGGTGAGACGATGGCCAGGGGTTCACCCGCGGCATTTCGCTCGATATTGGTAACGTTGCCATCGCCGTCGGTGATAGCCGACAGGAGGCCGGTCGCGTCGTACCCCAGCTCATACAATAGCCCGCCTGTCAGCGCATGATACGTAAACCGGTGCCTGCCATCCGCTCTGAGGCCGTTCTGTGCAAAGCGAAATACTTGACGGCCGTCTTCCGAGATCGCGTCCTTTACCGCCAGCTTCTTGGCTACTATTCGAGTGGTAATGTAGGAATATATTGCGCAACCTTCAGCTACGTACAGCGTGTCATCCGGGCCAAAGGCCAAGCCGTATACGTATCCCATCGAGGCTGGGTAGACATCGTGCCGGCATAGACCGGGGAAAGAAGGGTTACCCGCCACCATCTCGAGTTGCGCCGTTGTCTGCCCGGACTCGAACACCAGCTTGTAAACCCCCTCTAACCCTCTTTCCCGGCCCACAAATACGTCGCCGGCGCGGTTTATCGCCACCGATGTCCAGTTGCGGTTAATAGCGTATTGGCTCCATGGGTCCCGACGGACCAGGGTCATCATCCCCTCGGCATCCACCTTTCGTATCATGGTGCTGTTAGAATGCCAGTTCCAATCGTCGAAAAAGAGCTCTCCCTTATCGTTGACCGCCAGTCCTTCAGAACCAGCGTAAGGAAACTCGGTCGCCACCATCGGGCCCGGGTGATTGTTGGACGAGCTATTACCACTGCCGTTTCCGGCCACGGTAGTGATTATCCCGTCGGTGTCTATCATACGTATCCGATGGTTCCCCGAGTCGGAGAAATACACCCGGCCCGTGGGGCCGATGGCGATGGCGCTAGGACCTTGAATGCTCGCCTCCACGGCCAGCCCCCCGTCACCGCAAAAGCCCGGTGTGTTGGCGGTATTGGCCGCGTTGTAGATCTTTCCTTGCCCGTCTATCCGCGCAATCCGCGATTGGTAGGCCACGTAAACGTCGCCGTTCGGCGCGGTCGCGATGCTTTTGATCGCGGCCGCCCCAAAGCGGACCGAGAACGCCGGCCAACCGTCGATGATCGGAGAATCTACAAAATCCCATCCGGCACCCGCCACGGTACTGACCAGGCCGTCGGGTGTGATTTTCTGGATAACAGAACCTCCGCCTACGAAGAATATCGTGCCGTCAGGAGCGACCGCTATCGACTGGCGGGTGCTGTGAGCGCCCAGGCTGAACTGCTCCACCGGCACTCCGGAGACCACGCCGCTATAGGACCCGCCGGACGTGACGAGCTTCTCTATCGCCTCGCTAAGACCCGTTCCGCGACGTCCGTTGCCGTACATTACCACGGGGTCCTTACGTTCTAGGTCAAGTCCGTGCTGATGGCTAAGGCTCCAGCCTCCGAGACCCAAAGGCTCGCTGTACCACTGTTCCACGTAGCTCGCGTACTCTCGGAATAACTCGATGCGGCACGCTTCCCGGGTTCCGGTCCAGGCGACCTGCGACCCCTTGCCGTAGTCGGCAAACCGGTAGGGCTCGTTGTAGTCACATTCGTACTCGTAGGCGACCTCGACATCGACAGGTATCCGGCCTCTGATAGGCCGCCCTGCCAGGTCAACGCCGTCCCACTGCCACTGGAAGTATTCCGGGGCGCTCGCCTTGTCCCAGCGAAACTGCTCGGCGTGGTCGCCTCTGGGTTTGATCCGCGCAACTACGTTCGAGATAGGGGTGTCGTTGTAATTATCCCATTTCAGCCGGATCAGGAGATTCCTGGAGGCCTTCCAGCCCTCCACGCGGTCGCTCTGGTAATGTAGCGAATAAGGCGTGCCGGTAACCGGTATGCTCTCGCCCATCACCCGGCGCTTGAATCCGATAGTGCAGCCGCTCCCGTAGCAGCAGTTCGGTTCACAGTCCGGATCAAAGAACGTCGGAGCATCGGGTCCGGGAGTGTCTGCGCCCTCAGGCGGCAGCGGGCCCTGGTTGGTGTCGACCGTGGTTAGATGCGGCAATACCACGCGCCATACCGTATCTCCTGGCGAGTACAGCCCGGCCAGGGTCTCCCGCTCGCCGTCCGTGATACCGATCTCGCTCAACACAGACTCGCTTTCCGTCACGCCGTCGCCGTCCGCATCGATGTCCGCGAGCCCCCCGGTCACACTCACAACCGCCAGCACGACCCCGTTGTCCATGGCCTTCCAGTTGTTGGGATCGCTATACAGGTCGCCGCACTCGTTTTCCGGTTGTGTGCTCGGGTCGTCCATCACCTTCCAGGCACCGGCGTCCTCGTCCAGGTATCCGCTGGGAAGCCTGGTGCCGACGGCAAAGCCGAGAAAGTTGTCGACGTAGTAATAAACGTTCTGGTTCAACAAAAGGTCCTTGCCGCCTATCTTTACCCCGCCCTGCACTACCTCGTCCGCCGTAACCTCGAACGCGTAGGTATAGAGACTCGTACTGGGCAATGGCAGCGGCATAGCCTCGGGGCCGTTTTCGCCCACCGTGAACTCGGTGATCCTGATGGTCGCTTGCGTCAAGGGTACTGTCGAGCCGTCGGGCCAGTACATCTCTGCTGCAGTTCCCGGAGGGATTACCAGGTGCGCTTGACGCGTTCCGTCGTTGTCAGAAACCACGCTGCTCGAGGCGACCTGGTAGACCTCGATTTCCGTGAGGTCGACGGCGGTGCCGACCGGATCGCGTTGAATCATTACCACGTCGGGTATGGTGCCCGAATCCTCCCACCCGACGTTTACGCGCCGCTGCACCGGGATATAGCCCTCTTTTCTGAAATCGACGACAAGATCCCCTCCCCCGTTGACTGCCATGTCGAAATCTCCGTCAACCCGGGTGCGTGTGCTACCGAGCTCAGGATGCTTCAGGACGGTGACTCGGACACCGGGAAGCGGAGAGCCGTCTCTAGTTTCCACGTGTCCGTTCAGAAGGGCTATCCTCTCCGGATCTATGGTGCCCGGCACGACTCCCCTCTGGATGGGATCGCTCCCCTCGAACAGAAAACTTCCTATCTCGTAGACTCCGTTCGGCACCCCGGGGTCGAGCGGAGGCGCTACCAGCGCTGGGTCGGCCGGAAGCGTCTGGCAATTGGCCGCCTCGGCGCAGTCCTGCTCGTCGGCGCAGTCCGTTAGTCCGTCGCCGTCGTTGTCAGCGTTATCTCCGCAGGTTACCTCGGACACGCACACCGGGTCTATTGGACAGGTGTCCGTCTCCACGCCGTCGATGCACACGTACTGCCCCGTGGAGTAACAGCCATTTACTACACAGGAAGTCGGAACTTCATCGTACTCCTCGTCGGTTGCTCCATCGCAGTCGTCGTCCACGGCGTTGCACGACGAATCGTCAGAAGCCGCATCGCCCGGCGTGCACGTGTCTATTAACTGTCCATCCACACAAAAAAGCTCCCCTTCCGAAAAACACGCACCGGTTCCGCAGGTGTTTACTTCTGTAACGAAATGTTCATCTGTCCCGCCGTCGCAGTCGTTGTCTATTCCGTCGCAAACCGAGTCAGGGGTAGCCCAACAGTCGCAGTAGGCGAGCTGTTCGTTGCAGTCTTGGTTCAGGCAATCAGTATCCTGAATACAGTTTGGAGCGCACTCGCCGGGCCAAATGGCTTCGAGCCTTCGCTCATTATTCCATCCGGCGCCAGCGGAGTAGTAGTAGGCCGAGCCAGAACTATCACCCCAATCGTCGTCATAGACAGCTCCGACGATCGCCCGCCCTCCTGAAATAGCGACCGAATGTCCGAACCGGTCGTTTGCCGCGCCATCGAGCGGTACCATGCTTATTTGTTCGATCCAGCTCGTACCGTTTCGCTCGAAAACGTATGCCGACCCCGATCCGAAGCCCTTTTCGTCGTTCCCATAGGCTCCCAAAATTGCGTAGTCCCCGCTGATGGAGACTGAAATACCAAAATAGTCGCTTGAGTCCGCGTCGCTCGCTTGAAGCTTCGCCTGCTGGCTCCAACTCTCGCCGTCGCGCTTAAAGACGTATGCCGAGCCTGAATGAGAATCAATGTAGTAGTCGCCGTCTGCGCCCACTAATGCGTAGTCCCCGCTGATGGAAACCGAAGTCCCGAATCTATCGTAACGATACCCGTCGTCTGCGCGTAGCTTGGCTTGCTGGACCCAGTTTGATTCGTCGCGTTCGAAAACATATGCCGAACCCGATGACGAGCCGTAGGCATCGCCTCCATACGCGCCTACGACCGCGTAGTCGCCATTGATGGAAACGGAGTAACCAAAAAGGCCGGCACCGGCGGCATCACTCGCCTGAAGTTTCGCCTGCTGAATCCAGTTTTCGCCGTTACGCATAAATACATATGCCGAACCCGATGACGAGCCGTAGTCATCGTCTCCATACGCGCCTACGATCGCGTAGTCGCCGCCGATAGAAACGGAGTGACCAAAATAGTCGGAAGCGGCCCCATCGCTCGCCCGAAGCTTCGCCTGCTGGCTCCAACTCGCGCCGTCCCGTCGAAAAATATAAGCCGAACCGGAAGTCGCGCCACTTTCCTCGTCATACGGCGCACCCGCGATTGCGTAGTCGCCGCTAATGGCGACGGAATAGCCGAATCGGTCGCCGTAATCTCCGTCGGCTGCCAGAAGCTTGGTCTGTAAAATCCAGACTGCTCTCGCGCTTTCGTAGGTAAAAATATAGGCGGAGCCGGAAACTGAACCCTGGTCGTCATCTCCGTAGGCGCCAACGATAGCGTAATCACCATCCGCCGAAACGGAACCGCCGAAGTAGTCGCCCGCATTTGTATCGGCGTTAGCGCCGATGCACGTGTATCCTACTGCCCGGCAATCGATGCTATTACCGCACGGAAGGCCGACCCAGAAAGGAGCACATTCTCTGTTTTCGCCACAATCCGTATCTTCGCAGTCAACGAGGTAATCGCCATCGTTGTCTTGACCGTCAGAGCAGTCGCCTTCGCACGGCGTAGAGCACGTATCGATCACCCGGCCGCCGATACAGTCGATTGCGCCTTCTGCCAAACAGTCGCCCACGCCGCAGACGGTGGGCGTTGAAACGTAATCTTCGTCGGTATAGCCGTCGCAATCGTCATCGGCGTTGTTGCAGACCGAATCGTCGTGAGCCGGGATACCTTCCGAGCAGCTATCGCTGAAAACGTGGTCAATACACGAAGTAACGCCTGTCGAAGCGCATGGGCCCGCTCCACACACAGTATGCTCGGCGACAAAGTGTTCGTCTATCTCGCCATCGCAGTCGTTATCGATACCGTCGCAGACCGAGTCGCTTGTAGTCCAGCAATCGCAGTAGCCAGCCCCCTCCTTGCAGTCGTGATTCAGGCAATCTCCGTCCTGGGTACACGGGGAAGCGCATACACCGGGCAGGTTGGCGAAGACCTTTTGCTCGATGATCAACTCGCCTTCGATCGAGTAAAAATACGCCGAGCCGGACCTGTATCCTCCATCGTCGTCGTTTCTAGCGCCTACTAAAACTCTTCCACCGCCGGTAATAGCGACGGCGTCTCCGAAACGGTCATCCGTGGCTCCATCGGAAGCTACGAGTTTAGCCTCCTCTATCCAGTTGGTTTCGTTCAGGACGAAGACGTATGCCGAACCGGAAGAGGAGCCTTGGTCGTCGTCGCCAGCAGCTCCTATGATCGCTCGGCCGTTGTTGATGGAGACGGTAACGCCGAAAATATCGGAGTCTGCCGCATCGCTTGCGGTAAGCTTCGCATTTTGAAGCCAGTTTTCGCCGTCACGCATAAAAACATATGCCGAACCCGATAACGAGCCGTAGTCATCGTCTCCATACGCACCCACGACCGCGTAGTCGCCGCTGATAGAAACGGAGCGACCGAAATAATCGGAAGCGGCCCCATCGCTCGCTCGAAGCTTGGCCTGCTGGACCCAGCTTGAGCCGTCGCGGATAAACACATATGCCGAGCCGGTATTTACGCCATAATTGTGGCCATATTTGGCGCCGACAACCGCATAGCTGCCGCTGATAGAAACCGAAAGCCCGAAATATTCGGTGGGATTTCCGTCGGCAGCGGTAAGCTTTGCCTGCTCGTTCCAGCTTGATCCGTCGCGCTTGAAAACATATGCCGAACCGGATTCGGAGCCCCGGTCGTCATCTTGGTAGGCGCCTACGATTGCGTAGTCGCCGCTGATGGCCACCGAATATCCGAAATAGTCTCCTGCATTCCCATCGCCGGCAAGGAGGATGGCCTGCTCGTTCCAGCTTGATCCGTCGCGCTTGAAAACATATGCCGAACCGGATT
>CAYVFC010000033.1:7068-60847 GCA_964450715.1 uncultured Sandaracinaceae bacterium
CGGAGCCCCGGTCGTCATCTAGGTAGGCGCCTACGATTGCGTAGTCGCCACTAATGGCCACCGAATAGCCAAAATAGGAACTTCCGTTACTGTCGCTCGCAGTGAGCTTGGCCTGGTGGACCCAGCGCGACCTCCCGCCATCGTACTTGAAGACATGGGCCGAGCCGAAACTGTAGCCGCCTGCACCGTCTCCATACATCCCCACAATTGCGTAGTTGCCGTCTAGCGAAACGGAATTGCCGAAATAGTCGAATTCCGCCGCGTCGGTCACAACTCCAATACAAGCATATCCTGCCGCAACGCACTCGCTATCGTTGGTACAGGGCCAACCTGTCCAGAAAGGCGTACATTCCGTTATAGGGCCGCAATCCGAATCTTCGCAGTCTATAAAGTCGTCCTCGTCGTCGTCCAAGCCGTTGAAGCAGTCGCCTTCGCACGGAGTTAGGCAGGTATCCGTCAGCTGCCCGTCGATACATTCAACGGCGCCCGAAGCGCTACAGTCGCCGACTCCGCAAGTCGTGGGCGTGGAAACGTAATCCTCGTCGGTATACCCGTCACAATCGTCGTCGATATCGTTACACGAGGCGTCGTCTGCGGAAGGCGGTCCCGTGGTGCAGGTGTCATGCTCGACTCCTGCAATACAAACGAGATTACCGATGGAAGCGCAAATTCCGATTCCACAGTTTGTAGGCTGAGAAATAAAGTGCTCGTCGATCTCGCCGTCGCAGTCGCTATCGATACCGTCGCAGATTGAGTCGGGCGTGGCCCAGCAGTCGCAGTAGAAAAGTACGTCGTTACAGTCTTGGCTTGGGCATTCTTGGTCCTCGCTGCACGTAGGGGCGCAAACCCCCGAAAGCATGGCGTTACGTTTCTGTCCGTCGTTCCATGATGCCTCTGCCGTGTAGAAATAGACGGAACCTCCGTCTTCGTCGTATGGCGCTCCCGCAACTATCGCGCCGTCCGTACAAACGGTAACCGAGCGGCCGAACTGTTCTCCTCCGTCGCCGCCGGTTGGAAAGAGCTTTAGCTGCTCTTGCCAACCTGATACGGAGAACTCGAACACATAAGCGGATCCGGAATTTACACTCGGATCATCGTTTTGCGGAGCGCCAACGACGGCTCGATCGCCACTAATGTAGACGGAATCCCCGAAGTAGTCGTAACTACTCCCGTCGCTCGCGAGAAGAACTATTTCTTCGCTCCAGGTATCGTCGACCCGTTCGAAGATATAGGCCGAACCAGATTCCAAGCCTTTACTATCACCTCTCAACGCGCCGACTATGGCGCGGTTCCCGCTGATGGAGACGGATTCCCCGAACCGGTCGTCGCCCGATCCATCGCTAGCGGTGAGCTTGGCTTGCTCAATCCAGGTGGTGCCGTCTAGTTTATAAACGTAGGCCGAGCCGGAATCTATACCGCTATCGTCGTCACCATACGCACCAACGATCGAGTAGTCGCCGCTGATCGAAACCGAGTAACCGAAAAGGTCGCCCGTAGCGCCGTCGCTAGCGGTGAGCTTGGCCTGCTGACCCCAAGTAGTACCGTCTAGCCTATAGATATAGGATGAGCCGGAAATGAGTCCGCGGTCGTCATCATAGGGCGAACCGACGATCGCGTAATTGCCGCTGATCGAAACCGAGTATCCGAAACGGTCTTCGATGGCGCGATCGCTCGCGACGAGTTTGGTCTGCTCGCTCCAGGTTGTATCGTCGCGCTTGAAAACATACGCTGCGCCGCTTCTACCATCATCGTACAGAGCGCCTACGATTGCGTATTCGCCACTGATGGAAACCGAGAATCCAAACGCGTCCGAAGACGAACCGTCACTTGCCGTGAGCTTGGCCTGTTCTATCCATAGCGATCTGGAGAGGTCCCACTTAAAAATATAAGCAGAGCCGGAACCAGAGCCGTAGTCGTCGTCTCCATTTGAACCTATGATCGCGTAGTCGCCATCCACTGCTACGGCAATTCCGAAGAGGTCACCTGTTGTAGCGTCGTCTGTGGCGCCGAGGCAATTGTAATCGGGCGAGACGCATTCGTCATCGTTTGAGCAGGGAATACCGGTCCAAAAAGGCATGCAATAGAAGAGAATCGCGCAATCCGGATCTTTGCAGTCCGTCAGGCCGTCGCGGTCGTTATCCAGATCGTCTGTGCAGTCGCCTTCACACGGCGAGACGCAAGTGTCGCTCTCCTGCCCGTCGATGCATTCGATCGCGCCCGTAGCGGTACAGTCGCCAGCACCGCAGGTGGTCGGGGTAGGTAAGTAGCCGTCGTCGGTGAGCCCGTCGCAGTCGTCGTCGATGCCGTTGCAGACGGAGTCGTCGGCGGTAGGGGTACCGGGGGAGCAGGTGTCGACGATTTGTCCGTTTATACAGAGGTGTTCGCCCGCGGAGGAACACGCGCCAAGGCCACAGGTAGAAGGCGTTGCGACGTAGTCCTCGTCGACCGCACCGTCGCAGTCGTTGTCGAGGTTGTCGCAGACCGAATCGGGGATTGACCAGCAGTCGCAATAGCCCTGCTGTACCTCGCAGGTCTGGCTCAGACAGTCGCCGTCCTGGTCGCACGGGGGTGCGCAGGCGCCTATCGATATGGCGGTAACCTGGGTTTCTTGGGTCCAACCGGTGCTGGCGGCGTAGCTATAGAAGGCCCCGGCGTTAGAGCCGGCTGCGTCATCGTTGGATGCTCCAACGACCACGGTTCCCGAATCGGTGACCGCCGCCCTGAATCCGAATAGGTCGCCTTCGGCCGCGCTGTTCGGTACCAAGATCTGTTGCTCGGACCAGATCGATCCGACCGGCTCGTAGACGTAGGCCGCGCCGGAATCGGTGCCGACGACGTCCTTGTAAGGCGAGGTAACGACAGCGTAGTTGCCGCGTATGTTTACGAAGGTGCCGAAATAGTCACCGCCGGAACCGTCGCTTGCGGTCAACTTGTCCTGCTGGTTCCAGGTGGCGTCGTCTCGCTCGAAGATGTAGGCCGAGCCGGAATCGGTACCACGGGTATCTTCGTAGACGGCGCCTATGATCGCGCGGTCCCCGCTGATGGAAACGGAGTAGCCGAATGCGTCGCTCTGGGCACCGTCGTCGGCGAGCAGCTTGTCCTGCTGGCTCCAGGTGGCGTCGGTTCGCTTGAAGACGTAGGCGGAGCCGGAATCGGCACCGCTATCGTCGTCGAGCGGCGCACCGACTATCGCGTACTCTCCATTGATGGCGACCGAGTAACCGAAGTATTCGTACTCGGCGCCGCCGTCGGCGAGTAGCTTCGCCTGCTGGCTCCAGGTCGTACCGGTTCGTTTAAAGACGTAAGCGGAACCGGAGCCGGTGCCGTTGTCGTCGTCGAAAAAGGCGCCGACTATCGCGTAGTCTCCGTCGATGGCGACCGAGAAACCGAAGGATTCGCTTGCGGCGCCGCCGTCGGCGAGTAGCTTCGCCTGCTGGCTCCAGGTCATACCGGTTCGCTCGAAGATATAGGCCGAGCCGGAGCTCGAGCCCTGGTCGTCGTCATAGGGCGTTCCGACGATCGCGTAATCCCCGCTGATGGATACGGCAAAGCCGAACGAGTCGTATTCCCCTCCCTGGTCGGGTAGCAGCTTATCCTGCACGATCCACGACGCGTCGGCGGCGTTATACCAGTAGATAAAGGCCGAACCGGAATTCATACCGGGCTCGTCATCGCCCGGAGCGCCGATAATCGCGTATTGTCCATCGGTTGCTACGGACTGACCGAACAGATCTGAGGGCGCCGCTTCATTCATCGCGCCAATGCACTGGTACCCGGGCGCCACGCATTCGCTGTCGTCCCAACACGGCAGACCGACCCATTGCGGCGAGCACTCGCCGACGAGGCCGCAGTCGGGGTCCTCGCAGTCGACCAGGCCGTCGGCATCGTTGTCCTGAGCGTCGGAGCACTCTGCCTCGCAGTTGGAGATAGGTTCACAAGTGTCGACGACCTGGCCGTCCACGCAGGCCTCTTCGCCGGTGGAGGCGCAGGCGCCAGCGCCGCAGCTGGTGGGCACCGGCACGTAGTCCTCGTCGGTGAGCCCGTCGCAGTCGTCGTCTTCGGCGTTGCAGAGCGAGTCATCGGCTGCGGGGGTGCCAGGAGCGCAGGTGTCGACGACCTGGCCGCTTACGCAGGCATTTTCGCCCGTGGAGGCGCAGGCGCCCGTGCCGCAGGTGGTGGGCACGGGGACGTATTCCTCGTCGGTGGTGCCATCGCAGTCGTCGTCCATGGCGTTGCAGAGCGAGTCGTCGGCTGCGGGGGTGCCAGGAGCGCAGGTATCGACGACCTGGCCTTCCACGCAGGCCTCTTCGCCGGTGGAGGCGCAGGCGCCAGCGCCGCAGCTGGTGGGCACCGGCACGTAGTCCTCGTCGGTGAGCCCGTCGCAGTCGTCGTCTTCGGCGTTGCAGAGCGAGTCATCGGCTGCGGGGGTGCCAGGAGCGCAGGTGTCGACGACCTGGCCGCTTACGCAGGCATTTTCGCCCGTGGAGGCGCAGGCGCCCGTGCCGCAGGTGGTGGGCACGGGGACGTATTCCTCGTCGGTGGTGCCATCGCAGTCGTCGTCCATGGCGTTGCAGAGCGAGTCGTCGGCTGCGGGGGTGCCAGGAGCGCAGGTATCGACGACCTGGCCGTCCACGCAGGCCTCTTCGCCGGTGGAGGCGCAGGCGCCAGCGCCGCAGCTGGTGGGCACCGGCACGTAGTCCTCGTCGGTGAGCCCGTCGCAGTCGTCGTCTTCGGCGTTGCAGAGCGAGTCATCGGCTGCGGGGGTGCCAGGAGCGCAGGTGTCGACGACCTGGCCGCTTACGCAGGCATTTTCGCCCGTGGAGGCGCAGGCGCCCGTGCCGCAGGTGGTGGGCACGGGGACGTATTCCTCGTCGGTGGTGCCATCGCAGTCGTCGTCCATGGCGTTGCAGAGCGAGTCGTCGGCTGCGGGGGTGCCAGGAGCGCAGGTATCGACGACCTGGCCTTCCACGCAGGCGTTTTCGCCCGTAGAGGAGCAGGCGCCGATTCCGCACACCGTGGGTGTCGGGCTGTATTCCTCGTCGGTGAGCCCGTCGCAGTCGTCGTCGATGCTGTTGCAGATCAGGTCTTCGGCAGTGGAAGGAACACCGGGGGTACACGTGCTCGTTACCTGCCCGTTTACGCAAACGTATTCGCCCGTGGAGGCACAAGCGCCCGTGCCGCAGACGGCAGGCGTTGTGACGTAGTCCTCGTCGAACAGGTCGTCGCAGTCGTCGTCGGTATTGTTGCAGGTCGCGTCGTCGGCGGCCGGGGTGCCCGGGACACAGGTGTCGACGATCTGGCCGTCTATGCAGACTTCCTCGCCCGAGGCAGCGCAGGCGCCGGTGCCGCAGTCGGTTGGCAGGATATCGTAGTCATCGTCGACGGAGCCGTTGCAGTCGTCGTCGATGTTGTCGCATGTGGTGTCGTCAGCGGCCGGGATGCCGGGTACGCAGGTGGAGTCGAGCTGTCCGTCGATGCAGAGGTTGATACCGGTAGAGGTGCAGGCGCCGATGCCACAGCTGGAGGGGGTCGGGGTGTAGTCCTCGTCGGTCAGGTCGTCACAGTCGTCGTCGATGTTGTCGCACGTTACGTCGTCGGCGGCGGCCGGAGGGCCGGGAACGCAGACGGTGTCGAGCTGTCCGTCGACGCAATAGCTCTCTCCGGTGGCGGTGCAGGCGCCGGTGCCGCAGGTAGCCGGGATCGGGAAGTCCTCGTCGGTCAGGCCGTCGCAGTCGTCGTCGGTGTTGTCACAGACGGTGTCGTCGCTGGCGCAGATGCAGGGGCCGTAGTCCAGGCCGGGGAACAGCGAGCAGTTCTGGCTAAGGCAGTCGCTGTCCTGGGTGCACCAAGGCGCGCACACCGGGGGAACGGTGGCGTGGTAGCAGAAGTGCCCTTCCAACAGGCACTGATCCCCTTCGCCGCAAGGAAGCCCGCAAATGCCGATGTCTAAGCAGACCGCACCGGTAGCGCACGACGCGGGGTCGACAGGGTCGCAGAGCCTGGAACAGTAACCGCCGGGAAGGCCGTTGCTCGCCTCGCTGAGGCACCCAGCTCCCTCGCCCACGGACGCGCAGTCCTCGTAGGTCATGCACGGCTGGCCGATACCCATGCATACGGCGTGCTCGGCGCAGTCATCATCGTCGCAGTCGGTGGCAGTATCACCGTCGTCGTCCTGGCCGTCCGTGCAATCGATCTCCTCGACGCAGATCGGATCGGTCAGGCAGGTGTCCACGGTAGCTCCATCGACGCAGAGTAGCTCGCCGGTCGCCTGGCACTGGCCGGTGAAGCAGGAGGTGGGCTCGGTAACGAACTCCTCGTCGGTCTCGGCGTCGCAGTCGTCGTCGATGCCGTTGCAGAGGGAGTCGTCAGCGGCGGGGGTGCCTTCGGTGCAGGTGTCGGTCTCGATTCCGTCGGCGCAGACGAGTTGGCCGGTGGAGGAGCAGGCACCGATGCCGCAGCTCGTAGGTGGAGCGGGGTGGTCGTCATCGACGATGCCGTCGCAGTCGTCGTCGATGTTGTCGCATGTGGTGTCGTCACCCGCGATGGGGACGCACCGGAGCAGGAGAAGGGGCGGGTTGGCGGTCTCGCGGGAGTCGAAGAAGACGTTGCCGTTCTCGCAGTCCTCGTACTGGCGCTTGACGAGCCAGCCGTGGTTTGCCTGCTGGGCGGAGACGATGGCCTCGACGTCGAGCGTGACGTCCAGGGCGATGGTGCCGGTCTGGCCGTCGGTCAGGACCAGGACGTCGCCCGGGGTGGCCTCCCAGGGGTGCAGCTCCGGGTTGGAGTCGCTGTTCATGGTCCATTCCGAGCCCGGCTCGCAGTCGCCGCTGCTGCTGTTGGTGGGATCGAGGTCGTTGCCGCAGTTCCAGGTAACCCCGAGCTCGGTCCAGGCCTGGGTGAGGCGGTGGACGCTCACGGCCACGCCCTCGCCCCAGTTCATGGCCTCGGTCTGGATGGTGAGCACCAGGTCGGCCTGGTACAGGGGGGAGGAGGAGACGGCCAGGGCCATCTCGGCGGTGTCAAAGCCGATGAGCGCGCGGTTCATGCCGTCGGACTTGACCTGCAGGACGGTTTCGGCGCCGTAGTTGACGTTCTTGGTGCCGCTCTTGATGTAGCTGTCCCGGGTCGGTTCGAGCAGAGCTTCGACGCCCGGGTCGCCGGCGCCCGAGTCGGGTGGAGCGGAATCAGGGGCGGCGTCCGGCGCGGCGTCCGGCGCGGCGTCTACGGCGGCGTCTACGGCGGCGTCCATGCCCGAGTCCATGCCGGCATCCATACCGGGGTCCACGCCCGCGTCCATGCCGCCGTCCATGCCCGGCTGGACGGTCAGCAGCAGGCGGGGCGGGGTGGCGGTCTCGCGGGAGGAAAACTCGACGTTGCCCGAGAGGCTCTCGTCCTCTTTCATGAGCAGCCAGCCGTTGTCGGCCGCGCCGGGTTGGGGTTGGGAGGCCAGAAGGGCCTGGATGTCGGCAGTCACGTCGAGCAGGACCGTTCCGGAGAGGTCGTTGGTAATGAAGGTAAGGGCCGAGGCCGGCTCGGCCCAGGGACGCTCCAGCTCATCCGGGTTGTTCATGACCCAGGCGGTGTCGCCGGAGCAGTCGGCGGCGCTGTTCGAAGGATCCGTGTCAATTGCACAATTCCAGGTAACGGCGGTTTCGTCCCACGCCTTCAGCAGGCGGTAGGCGCCGATATTTTGACCGTCGCCCCAGTTGCCGGGCGAGCCGTCGATGGTGAGCTCGAGCAAGGCACCGGTAAGCTGGCCCGAGCCCACGGCCTGCCCGACGGCGGCCGAATCGAAGCGGACCATGGCGCGGTTGGGACCCGAGGCGCTGATGCGGATGATGCTCTCCAGCCCGAAGTTGTTGTTGGGAGAGCCCTTTTTCAAATAGCTATCCGCGGAGGCCAGGAGCGCTGTCTCCTGTTCCAGCGAGGCCCTGGTCAGGCTAAGCGGTGGAGCGGTCGCCCGCTCCTCGCCCGAGCACCCGGTCAACAGGTGCGGTACCGTGGCGAATGCCATGGCGTTCAGCAGGCTCCAGATGGTGAAGACGGAGATGTATGGCTTCATGCTCGTGCTCCCGGCTGGGTGCGCTGTTACCGCGCGAGGCTCGTATCCGATAAACGACTTCGGGTAGGAACGTCAGAGGGCAGACCGGTGGACACAACTCGGCCGAGACAACTACCGAGCAGTGAACCGATGCCTCCCTGACATGCAACCGCCCCGATCACGGCCCTTGAGAAACGTCCGCGGCCGTTTTCGGACAACAATCGAATATAGGGGGGGCTAGAATTTAGAGCAATACCCTTGGGTCAACTTTCGCCATTTTCCGGGCATGAAACGTGTGTGGGATATGTAGAGTAAAATCCACTGGATTAATGTCCATTAGTAGATCTACGTAGATGAGAATTGGATAACTTCTTCGAGACTGGCGCGCTATCGAGTTGAGAATAAAGCGGTTTTTGTCAACGAGGTCGTTTTTGCGAAATGAGGGGGGTGGCGTTTTCGGCTTGGTTCGGGTCGGTTCGCGGTGGCGCTTGCGATAACGAGTTTTTTGGGGGGGAGTGGTGTGGGGCGGGGAGGTGACGCGGCAATCGATTCCTCTGATCTTGGGAGGTTCCCGAGAAGGGGGTGGGGGCTTGTGTCGTGCGAAGAGGTGTTTTGATGTTTATATCCTGACATTTTTCTTTTCCTTGTCTCTTCAAGGGGAAGAGGGACACGGTGAGGGGGGAGGCGGCAGGCGGCAGGCTGCGTAGGGGCGTGCTTCGCGCCGGTTTGTGGGCAATACTGAGCGCTGGCTCGGTCGGGGCCGGGAAGAGAGGCAGCCAGGTGAAACGGCAAGGTGCAAAGCGCGCCCTGGCGCGCGAAGGCGGCAGTAGTAACGGCGGCGAGCGGTCGCCGGCTGGCGAGGCGCTGGCGCCGCCGGCCGATCCGCTGGAGCGGCTTCCGGAGCAGTGGGCGGCGCTGTTCGAAGGGTGGGGAGAGCCCGGATACCGCGGACTCGTCACGGCAATAGTAGGAGGAACGCGTGGGCGACAGGGCTTTCGAGGTATGGTAGTATTCGTCTGTGGAGTTACTGGAACGAATCACGCACGATCCCGCCGTGATGGGAGGGCGTCCCTGTATTCGTGGGCTACGCATCACCGTCGGTACCATCGTAGGATTACTGGCCGCCGGACGTACGCCTGAAGAGGTGCTAGCAGCGTATCCCTATCTCGAGAAAGAAGACATCCGGGCGGCTCTCTCCTATGCAGCTTGGCGAGCCGAAGAAGTAGATATACCGCTCAAAGCTTCATGAAACTCCTCGTGGACATGAATCTTTCGCCCTCGTGGGCGGGATTTCTTCGCGAGAACGGTTTCGAGGCAATTCACTGGATCGACGTGGGTGATCCCCGAGCCGAGGATCGGTTCATTATGGAATGGGCGCGCGATCGAGGACATGTCGTTTTTATCCATGATCTGGATTTCTCGACTTTACTCGCTCTTACACGGGAAACTGGGCCCAGCGTTTTGCAGGTACGTACGCAGGACGTGATGCCGGAAGCCATCGGGCCGATCGTGGTTCAGGTGGTTCGCGAACACGAGACGGCTCTCTCTTCCGGCGCGATCGTTACAATCGACGAAGCGGTCTCGCGGGTACGGATCTTGCCGGTAGGCGGGTAATCGATCAACACCAGCCGGACCGCGGCGATATGAAACGGCGGAAACCAGAACGGGCTAACGCGCGCGAAGGCGGCAGCAGTAACGGCGGCGAGCGTTCGCCGGCCGGCGAGGCGCTGGCGCCGCCGGTCGATCCGCTGGAGCGGCTTCCGGAGCAGTGGGCGGCGCTGTTCGAAGGGTGGGGAGAGCCCGGGTACCGGGCGCGGCAGGTGTTTGGGTGGATCCATCGCAAGGGGGTGGTTGATCCGGAACAGATGACCGACCTGCCAGCGGGTTTGCGCGAGAGGTTGCGCGAGGCATTGCGGGAGCAGGGGGTAGGGCAGGTGGCGTCGGTGGTGAAGGTCCACCGGTCGTCGGACGGGGCGCGCAAGCTGCTGGTGCGCATGGGCGACGGGAAGATGGTGGAGAGCGTGCTCATCCCGCGGCAAGCGGCGAGCGAGGGGGATACCGCGGTGCTGGACGGGACAGAAACCAGACCGGGCGGCGGGCGTGACCGAACCGCGAGCGGTGGGGCGACCGGTGGGGCGAAAGGCGGGGCGAACAGCGCGCCTGTGGCCCAGTGTCTCTCCTGTCAGGTAGGGTGTGCGATGGGGTGCGTGTTCTGCGCTTCCGGGCTGGCGGGGTTGAAGCGGAACCTGAGCGCGCTCGAGATCGTCTGGCAGGTGATGCTGGGGCGCGAGCAGCTGGGGGCGGAGGAGAGGCTGCTCGGGGTGGTGCTGATGGGCATGGGCGAGCCGCTGCACAACTTCCGGGCCGTGGAGCGGGCGCTTCTGCTGCTCAACCACCGGGGGGGCGCGGGCATGTCGCTCAGGCGGATGACGGTGTCCACCTGCGGGCTGGTGCCGCAGATCGACCGGCTGGCCAGGCGATTTAATGGGCGGGTGCCGCTGGCGGTGTCGCTGCACGCGGCCGACGATCGGGTACGCTCGGAGCTGATGCCGGTCAACCGCAAGTACCCGCTGCGCACGCTGGTGGCGGCGCTCAGGCGCTACCCTTTGGCGCCCGGTCGCCGTATCACCATCGAGTACGCGCTGGCCAGGGGGGTGAACGATTCGGTGCAGGATGCCCGGCGGTTGGCCGCGCTGCTGGACGGGTTGCGGGTGAAGGTGAATCTCATCCCGGTCAACTCCGTCCCCGGTATGGATCTGGAAGCTTCCCCGGAGAGACGCGTGTCCCAATTTCAAGAGCGGTTGCGTCAGCAGGGCATTTTGGCTCTAATTCGACGGCGGCGCGGCGGAGATATCGCCGCCGCTTGTGGACAGCTGGCGTTGCGCGGTGACCGAGCCGGGAGCGACGCCGGTCCGGAAAAATGACTCGGAGTACAATCCCCAGCGCGATCGTGTCCCGGTTGCAGGCAGGAGCTGTCCTGGCCCTGGTCTGTTCTGCCGCCGCGGCGGTAGGTCTGCTGGCCGGTCGCGCCGAGGCCCAGGAGGGACTGAACATTACCGATCTGAGCCAGAAGCGCATCCACATCGACGGGGTGGTGCGCGACTGGCGGGGCGTGCGCTTCCAGCAGCTGGGGGAAGACGACGACGCCTCCATGAGCTTCGCGCTCGGATACGACGATCAAGGGCTCTACCTGGCGGCGGTGGTCGAGGATGACCGGCTGGTGCGTACCCGGCGCGGCGGAACCGACGAGGATGCCGTGATCGTTACCCTGGTCCTGCCCAGCCCGAGCGGCGGCTGGTCGGGATACGATCTCTGGTTCTTCTCGGGCGTCGCGGGCCGGCAGCCCGCCTCGGCCGCGCTGGGTCGTACGGGGAGTAAGCCCCGTGGCTTGCGCGGCGTCCAGGTAGTAGAGGGTCCGGCCGAAACCGATAGCGGCTACGCGCTGGAAGCCCGGGTGCCGTGGAAGCTCGTTCCCGGCGGCCGCGCCTGGCGCAAGGCCAAGGCCTGCATTCGGCTGCGGGACGTGGACCGCCCCGGGCGGCGCTCTGTTAAAAAGGACGTGGTCTGGGCGGGGCTGAACCCGCGGCGGGCCGAGCGGCTGCCCCTGCTGCAGGTGGACGGCGTGGTTCGCTCCGATCCGTTCAAGGCGTTTCTGCGCGCCAAGGGGCTAAGCGGAATGCGTCCCCGCTTCGATCTCCGGGGCAACGTCTGCGGCGATCGGCGCAAGGAGCGCGTCTCGCTGGTCGGCACCTACGCCGTGGTCACCGGCAACGGCCACCGGGAAGGCGAGGGCTTCAGCTTCCTGGAGCTTCCGGTACAGCGGGCGGGTGATATCCGCGCGGCCCGTCTCCGGGATCTCACGGGAAACGGCAAGCGCGAGCTGCTGGTCCGCTTCAAGCAGCGGGCCGAGTGGGGCGCGCAGGAGCTCTGGCAGGTGATCTCGTTCGCCGGGCAGAAGAGCGCCGTGCTCTTCACGGCGCAGGCGCGGGTGGAGACCCCGGAGGGATTCGCGGAATCGAAGATGGGATTCGGCACGAGGCGCCGGAGCAACGGCAAGCGCGGGGGCAGGCAGCCGACCTTCACGCTGGCGGCTAACAAGGTGCAGGGGCTCGACCGTTCGAGCTTCCGCCGGCCCACCTTCAGCAACGTGGAGCCGTTGATCGCGCCCTGGGACCTGGTGATCGAGCGCGTCTACGCCTGGAACGGGAGCCGCTTCGAGGTGGTGAGCGAAAAGCCGAACCCGGAGCTGGAGGAGGCCGGCGCGGGGGGGGCGGCCGGCGGTGTGAACGGCGCCGGGCGCGCGACCGGATCGGGCTCGGTCCGGCGCGGCATGAGCTTCGAGCGAGTGCTTGCGGAGTTCCGCCGCGCGCGGGGCATCGCGCCGGGCGTCAAGGCGCGCTTCCAGCGCAAGGTCAACCTGGCCGAGGACGGGCGCAAGGAGAACCTGGCCGTGCTCGATCGATGGCTGCTGGTGGCCGGGCCCGGGTTTCGCGGGGGCAGCTCCCTGTCTTACTTTTCTATACCGGTACAGGATCCGGCGGATATCCTGGAGGTGAAGACGGCGGATTTCACCGGGGACGGCCGCCAGGAGGTATACTACCGCATCCGGCAGAGCGTGGGCGACGTGGAGCGCGAGCTAATCTGCGTGCACGGGCTGAACGGCGCGGGCTTCCGCCGCTTGCTGGCGGTCGAGGTCTCTCGCCGCCAGGGCGGTAGCCGGCTGGAGAACAAGGTGCGGGTAGCGCGGCACGGGCGCGGGCGGGTACTGGAGGTGCGGGCCGGCCGGGCGCGCGGGTGGTCAGAACGCAGCTATCCCTTCGTTTCCGAGAAACGAGACGGGATCGAGCCCCTGCTGCTACCCTGGCAGGGGCGGGTCGCCCGCTACGGCTTCGACGAGAACGGACGGCCCACCGGAAGGTGACCGGCCATCTTGTTCAAACTATCGTTCATCGCTAGTCCCGGCGCGCGGAAGCTCGCTTCGCTGCTGCTGGGCTGCGTGCTGGCGGCGCTGTTGCTGCTGGTCGGGCTCGAGGGCCCGGCCGAGCCGCGTTGCAGCTTCGGGCCCGACCGCGTGGTCGCCGCCTCCAGGGGTAAGCGTATAGACGCCATCGCGCTCTGCTCGGACGGCCAGGGGCCGGTCGCCTTCTGGTCGGACATCGAGGGGCTGTTCGCCCGACGGCTAGATGCCGAGGGCCGGCCGACCGCGTCCGCGGTTCGCCTGGGGCCGCGCTGCCAGGGCGGTATCGACGCGCGGGCGGGCCAGAGCGGTTTTGTCGTTGCCTGCTTGCGGCGTCCGTCGTGGCAGGAGCCGGTGGACGATGCACCGGATGGGGGTGACGGTTTCGGTATGGGGGGAGCCGCCGTTGGTGACGGGGAATCTGCAAGCGCTGTAGTGGCGGGCCTTGCGCCCGCCCGTGGTAACGGGGGCGGTATTGGGGGAGGGGGCAAGCCCCTCCCCTACGGGCCGGCGGTCGGCACAGAGGGGAGCGCCGCGGGCGTCACGGTGTATACCGTGACAGACAGGCTCGTCCCGTCCGAACTGGCTCGCTTCCAGGGCGCCGGCACCATGAGCCGGGGGGTCAGCCTGGGCGAGGTGGGCGGGCGACTTAGGGTCGCCTGGCATGACGGCTCTCCCGACCGGCAGCAGGTATGGCTGGTCGAGATGGGCGACGGGAGCAAGGACGCGCCGCCGCGGGTTATCTCCGATCCGCTCCGTCTGGCCGGCGCCCCGCAGCTGGCGCCCGGCGACCAGGGCTGGGTGGTGTGGGCCGAGACCTGGATGCAGGCAGAGCGAACGCGCGGGCAGGTGACCCTTTACGACGGCAGGGGAGCGCCGCGCAGTCTGCTCGATGTATCCTACCCCAACGCGGACCCGCGCATCATCGAGGTCGAGGGTCGCCGCTTACTAACCTACCGGCAGCGGCGCAAGTCGGTGGGCAGGGCGGGGCTCTACTTAGCCTGGATGGACGAGGACGGCCGGGTGCTGGGGGAACCGGTGCGGGTCGCGCGCGCAGACGCCGACGCCCCCCCGGCGGTCGATCCCTGTCTGGGCGGTCTGGTGGTGGCCGCGCCCCGTACCTATGGCGCCAGCCAGTTCGTCGGCGTGAACCTGCTGGAACGCTCCTTCGACAAGAGAGGCGGCGAGCAGCACTTCTACGATGTATCCCGGGAAATGTCCCTGGCCGCCGCCGCCTGCCCGGGAGCGGGTTCGTTGCTGCTGGTGGCCGAGCAGGGAGCTTCGTCGCAGAAGGATACCCGGGTGCGCAGTATTAACTTCGGCTGTGAGTGAGAGCGCCGGAGGCTTTATCCTTCGTCGTACAGCTGGCGCACCATCTTCGGGAACCAGGGCGGCTTGAAGAGCAGCACGAAGATGGCGCCGAAGGTCAACATCGCGGGTACCGGTAGAACGAATTCCAGCAACACGATCACCCAGAGGACCAAGGTCAGGTTGGCAGAACCGCGTTTGACGATGTCGTTCATAAGGATCTCCCTCGGGTTCGGTACGGCAGGTGGAGCATACGCCTTTTTGTCATTTCGACCGAAGGGAGAAATCTCGGTAAAGAGATCTCTCACTTCGTTCGAGATGACAGGGGGGAGCGTTCGAGGCGGTAGGGGAGAATACGGCGCGGGTTAACTGACTTGCCGTTCGCGACGAGCTATGCTGAAGGGTGATGGTCCGAGAGTGCGTCGCCTTTGCTGCGCTCGTGGCTCTGTTGACGGGGCTTTTCCCGTTGACCGCGGTTGCCGACGGGCCGCGCATGATCAGCGCGACGGTCGAGAGGCGGGCCTGGGTACACCACGTGGTGATCCCCTGGGAGCGGCTGGTTCACGTGGCCGAGCGCCACGGGGTGACGGAGCAGGAGATACGGCAGTGGAACGAGCTGCCGGAGAAAAAGCAGCCGCTGCGGGCGAACATGACCCTGCGTATCCACGCTCGGCGCTTTCCACCGCCGCGCAACGCCACCTGGCACACGGTGCTCGAGGGGGAGAGTCTGCGCAGCATCGCCCGCAAGTACGGCCGCACCGAAGAGGAGCTCAGGCGCTGGAACCCGCGCCGCACGCGGCGCCGGCTGCAGCCCGGCACCAGCCTGGTGCTCTGGATGGATTCGCGCCTGCCGCCCATCGGCTCGGGGGTGCGGGGCCGGCGCATTCCGGTCAAGCCGGTTCCGGACGGGGGCGTGTCGCGAGGAAGGGCGTTCCGGGGGCGGTTGATCAACGGCGTGCGGCTGCCGGATAGCGAGCTGTATACCATTCGTATCCCGCACCAGGCCTTCGGTACCAGCTTGGCCGTGCGCGCCATCCAGCTGGCTATCTCCGACTTCCGCTACACCAGCGGCTTCGAAGGCGAGATCGTGGTCAGCGCCATGAGCCGGCGCAGGGGGCGCAAGCTGCCGCCGCACCGCTCCCACCAGTCCGGGAGGGACGTGGATGTCTGGCTTCCCACCATGCCCCACGCGCGCCCCGGCATGAAGCCGCGGCAGGACGAGATCGACTGGCACGCTTCCTGGCTGCTGATCAAGGCCTTTGCCGACACCGGTACGGTCAAGCGTATTTACCTGGAAAACAGCGCCTTCAAGCCGCTGCGCAGGGCTTCCAAGGAGTACGGCGTGAGCTGGGAGCAGTTCTGCGCCCTGGTCGGAGGCAGTGCGCTGGTCTGGCACTCGCCCGGACACGACACCCACATCCACGTGCGCTTCAAGTGCACCCCGGGGGTACGGGGCTGCCGGGAGTAGTCCTTTGTCGTCTGCCCCACCGCTGTCATTTCGAGCGAAGCGAGAAATCTCTTCGCCGCCGTTAGCTGCTGGAGACCTCTCCCTTCGGTCGAGGTGACAGTAGTGAGCGGTCGAGGTGATAGTGGCAGCGAAGCGGTTACAGGGGCGGTCTCCGTTGCTATGCTGCCGTCGGAGGTTTGTCCGACATGGATCTTCTGCACGCCACCATCGCGGAGCTCGGCCGCCTGCTCGCCGCCGGCGAGACGAGCAGCGAGCAGCTCACCCGTGCCTACCTCGATCGCATCGCGCGCTACAACGACGAGCTCAACGCCTATCTACGGGTCTTTGCCGACGAGGCCATCGAGAGCGCGCGCGACCGCGACCGCGAACGGGCCGCCGGAGGGGCGCGGGGGCCGCTGCACGGCATTCCGCTGGCCTTCAAGGACATCATCGATATCCAGGGCCATCCCACTACCGCGGGCGGGGTGCTTCTGCCCGACACACCGGCCAGGGCCGACGCCGAGGTCATCCGCCGCCTGCGGGCGGCCGGGGCGGTGCTGCTGGGAAAGCTCAACCTGCACGAGTACGCCTGGGGCGGCACCAACATCAACGTCCACTACGGCAACGCCTACAATCCCTGGAAGCAGGGCTTCTCGCCCGGCGGCTCCAGCGGCGGCTCGGCGGCCGCGGTGGTCGCCGGCCTGGCCGCGGGCAGCCTGGGCACCGACACGCTGGGCAGCGTCCGCATCCCCTCGTCCTATTGCGGGTGCGTGGGCCTGAAGACGACCTACGGCCTGGTCAGCACCCGCGGCGTCTATCCGTTGGCCTGGAGCCTGGATACGGTCGGCCCCATCACCCGCTGCGTCCAGGACGCGGCTATCCTCTACGGCGCCATCGCCGGTCCCGACCCGCAGGAGCCGACCTCGGCGCTCTGCGAGCCCGCGCCGGTCGACCTGGGCGTACGGCCCGATCTCAAGGGGGTAAGGCTCGGGGTGGTGCGCGACTGGTCGCTGCAACACGACGGCACGGACAGGGAGATCGAGGTCCGCGCCGCGGTGGAGCAGGCCCTGGTCCGGCTCGGGGAGCTGGGCGCCGAACGAGTAGAGTTGGATTTACCCGAGCTATCGGAATCCCTTAGAGTCGTCTTTCGTATCGGCCTAGCCGAGGCCAGCGCCATCCACAAGCAACACCTGGAAGAGCATCCCGGCCGCATCGGCGAGGACGTGCGTAAGCGGCTCGAGCTGGGCCATACCTTCTCCGGACCCACCATCGCCCGCGCCCAGCGGCGAGCGGTCGAGATCCGCCACCGGGCGCGGCAGGCCATGCAGGGGCTTCATGCGCTCGTCTTTCCCACCACTACCAACGCCGCGCACGCCTTCGATCCGGAGCTCGCGCAAAAGACGGCGAACTACACCGGCCCCGTCAACCTGCTGGGCTGGCCCGCCGTTACCGTGCCCTGCGGTTTCAACCCCGAGGGGCTGCCGATAGGCCTGCAGCTGGCCGGGCTTCCCTTCACGGAAGCCGGCCTGCTGCGCATCGCATACGCCTATGAAACCGCCACCGAGTGGGTGAAGCGGAAGCCGGAACGCTTCGCCTGACCGCGCTCTACTTCAGCTGGTGCCGCGAGAAGCCCAGGATGTTGCGCGCCACGATCAGGGTGTTGATCTGGCCGGTGCCCTCGAACAGGTCGGTGATCTTGCAGTCGCGCATCCACTTCTCCACCAGCCATCCGCGCGAGTAGCCCAGCGGTCCCAGCAGCGCCACGCACTTCTGGCAGATCTCGCCGGCCGACTTGCCCGCCTTGGCCTTGGCCATGGAGGCCTGCTTGCTGTTGCGCTCGCGGCGGTCCAGCATGGCCGCCGCGCGCCAGACCAGCAGGCGGGCCGCGTCGAGGTTGGCCTCCATCTGCAGGATATCCCGTTGAATAGAGGACAGTGAGTTGAGCGAGCGGTCGTAGACGACCTCGGTGCCCTCCCGTTCGACCTGTTCGCGGGTGAAGTCCAGCGCGGCGCGGGCCACGCCCACGGCCAGGGCCGCCACGCCGGGACGGGTGGCGTCGAAGGTGGCCATCACCCCCCGGAAGCCGCCCTTTTTCTCCCGTATCTCCGGGCTGCCCAGGATGTTGTCGTAAGGGATGCGGCAATCCTCCAGCACGATGGAAGCGGTGTCCGAGGCCCGGATACCCAGCTTGTCCTCCAGCTTGGTGAGCGTTACTCCCGGCCGGTCCTTCTCCACCACGAAGCTCTTGATGGCGGGCCGGCCCTTGCTGCGGTCCAGCGAGGCCCAGACCACCACCGCCTGGCAGTGCTTCCCCGAGGTGACGAAGATCTTCTCGCCGTTCAGGATCCACTCGTTGCTCTCCGGGTCGAGCCGGGCCGTGGTCTGGATGGCCGCGGTGTCCGAGCCACAGGAGGGCTCGGTGATGGCCATAGCGGCTTTCAGCTTACCGAAGCGCGCCTTCTGCTCCTCGGTGGCCACGGCGTTGATGGCGGCGTTGCCCAGGCCGATGGAGACGGCCTGCCCCCCCACCATGCATCCGCCCCAGGCGCGCTCCTCGGCCAGCATCACCCGGGTCAGCACCGCGCCTTCGCCCGGCTTGTCGTCCGAGGCGAGGGTCTTCTCTACCGTCCGGTAGTGGTCGCGGAACAGCTCGAGCTCGCGCTCGTTCAGGCTATCGTGTTCATGCTCGTATTCGTCATAGTACCGCGATACTTCCCGCACCACGTCCCGGGAAAAGGCGTGGGTCATGCGCAGCACATCCCTGGTGAGCGGTTTGATCTCGAAATCGATCATGGCGGTGATTCCTCCCGGGCCGGCCGGCGCCGGCGCAGCTCCGCGAGCGTGGCCTGGTGCCGCGCCCGGTTGATAGGAAACCAGAGCAGGGCGAGCGCGGTCAACCCGGCCGAGACCGCGGGCACCAGGCAGAACATCACCCGGATTCCCGCGATGGCCTCGGGCGACTGCGCGGTCTGACCGCTGACGTATCCGAACAAGCCCAGGCCGATTCCCGACAGCCCGATGGCCAGGGAACGGGAGAGCTTGCGCAGCAGGCTGATCATGCCGAAGTAAGCGCCGTCCTTGCGGGTGTAGGTGCGCTCCTCGTCCTCGTCGATGATGTCCGGCACCATGGCCATGCCCATGACCATGCGCCCGCCCAGGCCGATACCGGAGAAGTAGAAGGTGAGATAGGCCCACCCGAGGCCGAGAATGGGTACGAAAAGCATGGCGACCAGGGAGACGGTACCGATCAGGGCGCCGGTGATCAGCAGGTGGGCCTTGTCGAAGTGGCGCCCGACGCGCATCCAGAAGGGGATGGAGAGCGTGGCCATCACGATGTACCCGATCATGATGAAGCGCGGATGCGGGCCGTCGAATCCCCACCACTGTTCGATGGCGTAAAGCGCCAGCGAGGCGGTCAGCCCGTCGGCCACCTGCCCGATGACCAGGGCAAAGGTGAAGAGCCGGAAACTCTTGCTGCGCAGGGTGTCGAGGAAGTCGCCGAAAAGCGAGGGGCGGGGAGGGGTGCGGGCCGCGCCCGCTTCGCTGGTGCCGAAGAAGCTGACCGCCGCCAGCGCGCAGACGTAGAAACCGAACCAGAGCCCGACGGTGCCGTGCGCCTCGCCGCGGGCCACGCGCGCGGCCTCGGCCGCCGCGGCCTGGCTCAGCCCGGCTGCCAGCGCCGCCTGGCTGGCTTGCTCGACGGCCCGTTCCAGCACCGCGAACATGACGAAGCCGCCGATCAGCAGACCGAGCGTCATGAATCCCTCGCGCCACCCCATCACCGAGATGCGCTGCTCGTGGGTCTCGGTCATCTCGCTGGCAAAAGCGGCGTGCGGCACCATCACCATGGTGTTGCCGGTCCAGAAGAGGATGTTGCTGCCCAACAGCCAGGCGAAGAGCTGGGCCTGCGACCAGTCGGGGCTGGCGGAGAACAGGGCGACGAAACTCAGAGCGAGCGGCAGCGCCCCGGCGAAGAACCAGGGCCGACGCCGTCCCCAGCGGCTGCGGGTGTGGTCCGAGACGTATCCCATGACCGGATCGCTGACCGCGTCAAAGGCCTTGCCCAGCAGCAGAGCGATTCCGGCCAGCCGGGCGTCGAGACCAGTATAATCGGTGTAATATTTCAGCAGGAAGACGATTACGATGTAATCAACGGCGCCCGCGCCCAGGTTGATGGAGGCGTACAGTGCCTTGCGTTTTGTTGTCAGAACGGGCACGGGTCCGCGCATCATACGGGGGAATCGCCCTTGCGGGAAGGATGTCCGTCTGGGGACGGACGATTCCGGTGGTAAAGTCGGTCGAGATGTGGTCGACATGATCCATCAAGGAGAGGATCGAGATGAAAGAAAGGACGATTCATCTGCCGCCGGAGTCTCGGGGCGAGGCTGCCGGGCGGGGGCGGCTCGAGGGCCGGCGCGTGCTGGTGGTAGGCGGGGGGCAGGAAGAGTACGGCATGGAAGATCCCCCCATCGGCAACGGGCGGGCCATGAGCATCCTGTTTGCGCGCGAGGGGGCCCGCGTGGCGGTGGCCGACCGCAGACTGGAGGCGGCGCAGAGCACCTGTCGCGCGGTGGAGGCCGAGAAGGCAACGGCCTTTCCCATCCAGGCAGACGTGAGCCGGCCCGAACAGATCGAGACCATGGTGCGGCGGGCGGTCGAGCTCGGGGGCGGGCTGGACGGCCTGGTCTACAACGTCGGCATCGGAGGCGAGATGCTGATGGAGAACCTCACCGCGGCGGGCTGGGACCTGGCGCTCTCGGTCAACCTGCGGGGCGCGGCGCTCACCCTGAAGGCGGCGCTGCCGCGCATGCCTGAGGGCGCGTCGATCGTGATCACCTCCTCCACCGCCTCGATGCGACCCGGCAGCCGCATGCCCGCCTATGACGCCTCCAAGGCGGCCCTGGCCGGACTGATGCGCCACGCCGCCTTCGAGGGCTCGCGGCGCTGCATCCGGGTGAACGTGGTAGCGCCCGGGCTGATGGACACCGCGCTCGGGCGGCTGGCCACCCAACTCCGCCCCTCGCGGGCCAAGGCGCCCATCCCGCTCGGACGGCAGGGCACGGGATGGGAGACGGCCTATACCGCGCTGTTCCTCATCAGCGAGGAGTCTGCCTACCTGACCGGCCAGGTGATCGGCGTGGACGGGGGGATCTCGACGCTGCGGTAGCGGACCGCTCGCGTCCGGTCCGGCGCACGCGTGCACGCGGTGGGCGGGATTTCGTGGGCGCGGGTGATCCGCCGGACGAGCTGGGGTATAAGAAAAAGCTCCGATCGGGCGAGGCGCGTCGCAGCCGGCGCGAACCGGTGACCACGGGGGAGCACAAAAGGAGGAGAAGCCGATGCCCCATTGCTATCACGGAAAGATTCTCTGGGTGGACCTGAGCGCGGGGACCAGCCGCGAGCAGGAGCTGCCCGAATCGGTTTACCGCGATTACCTGGGCGGAGTAGGGCTGGGAGCCCGGATCCTCTACGAGAACATGAAGGCGGGCGCCGATCCGCTGGGGCCTCATAACATCCTGGGGTTCCTGCCCGGGCTGCTGACCGACACGGGGTCGATCTTCTCCGGCCGTTATATGGTGGTGGCCCGCTCACCGCTGACCGGCATGTGGGGCGACGCCAACAGCGGCGGTTTCTTCTCCGCCGAGCTCAAGCGCTGCGGTTACGACGGCATCTTCATCACCGGGCAGGCGAGCGAGCTCAAGTACGTGCTGGTGACCGAGCAGGGGTGCGAGATAAAAGACGCGCGAGAGCTGGCCGGGCTCTCCCCCGAGGAGACCGACCAGGCCATCCGCAAGCAGTGCGGCGATCCGAAGATACGGGTCGCCTCCATCGGACCGGCCGGGGAGAAACGCTCGCTCATCTCCTGCATCATCAACGACGCCGGGCGAGCTGCTGGCCGTAGCGGGCTGGGCGCGGTGATGGGCTCCAAGCGGCTGAAGGCGCTGGCGGTGCGGGGCAAGACGCGGATCGGGGTGGCAGACAAGGAGCGGATCAGCGCGCTCAATGACCGCTACCTGAAGGTATTGAAAGCCGGCCCCGGTTTCTACTCGGCCAACGTGGCCGACAACATCCAGAAGCTGGCCAAGATGTTGCGGGTGATTCCCTTTCACCAGCGGTTGGAGCAGAATGACTACCGGGAGTTGCTGCGCCGCTACGGCACCTCCGGGGCTTTTACATTCGGTATCGAGCTGGGCGATACGCCATCGAAGAATTTTCGGGGCGTCAGCTACCGGGACTTCGAGCAGGAGAACCGTGCCAACAAGCTGGACGGAAAGGCGCTCATCCAATACCAGACCAAGAGATATGCCTGTCAAAGCTGCCCGCTCGGTTGCGGCGGTACGGTGACCGTGCCGGAGGGCAAATACAGCATCGAGAGCACCCACAAGCCCGAGTACGAGACCCTGGCCGCCTTCGGCTCGCTCTGCATGAACGCGGACCTGGAGTCCATCATCGCCATCAACCACATCTGCAACCAGGGCGGCATCGATACCATCTCCGCCGGGGTAACCGTGGCTTTCGCCATCGAGTGCGTTGAAAAGGGTATCCTGACCCCGGAGCAGGTGGACGGCCTGGACCTGCGCTTCGGTAACGCCGACGCCATGGTGGAGCTGGTGGAGAAGATGGTCGACCGGCAAGGGGTGGGGGACCTGCTGGCCGACGGCGTGCGGGTAGCCGCCCAGAAAATCGGCAACGGCAGCGAGAAGCTGGCCATGCACGCCGGCGGGCAGGAGCTTCCCATGCACGATCCGCGGCAGGATCCGGGCTGGGCGCTGGCCTACGTGGCCGAGCCCACGCCCGGGCGGCACACCGCGCAGTCCGAGACCTATTACCAGCTGATGAAGATCTCGGGGAAGTTCCGCGACCTCAAGCCCTATCCACTGCTCAGTCTGAAGAGCAAGCGCTACCGCTACGACGGCCGCGGGGTGGAGCACGCGGCCACCAGCAAGTACATGCAGGCGCTGAGCAGCGCCGGGCTCTGCATGTTCGGGGTGCTGACCGGCGAGCTGCCCCTTGAGGAGTATCTCTCGGCGGCCACCGGATGGCAGATTACTGCGGACGATTGGATGACCGTCGGCCATCGCGTCCAGACCGTGCGCCAGCTCTTCAACGCGCGGGAGGATGTGGGGCCGAGCACGCTGCAGCTTCCCGAGCGGGTGCTCGAAACGCAGGACGCCGGCCCCTTCAAGAAAGCCTTCCTCGACGTGGAGGCCATGAAGAAGGGGTACTACCGCGCGCTCGACTGGGACGAGCAGACCGGGGTGCCCAACCAGCAGTGCTTGAAGGCGCTGGGGATACAAACAGCAGACTAGCGACGTAGGGGAGGGAAGGTTGTTGTCAGCGGCGCAGGTTCTCCACCACGGTGGCCACGCCCAGACCGCCGCCGCAGCAGGAGGAGAAGACGCCGTACCTGCCGCCGTTGCGGGCTAGCTCGTGCATGGTGAACATGCCGATGCGCGCGCCCGAGGCGCCGTTGGGGTGTCCGAAGGCGATGGCGCCGCCCAGCGGGTTCCACTTCTTCATGTCGATAGTGGCGCCGGTCTGCTTCTCGATCTCCTTGACCACCGCCAGGTTCTGCACGGCGAAGGCCTCGTTGCACTCCAGATGATCCAGGTCGGATACCTTCAGCCCCGCGCGTTCGACGGCGATGGGTAGGGCATAGGCCGGTGCGATCCCCATGATCTTGGGGTCGCAGCCGCGGTCGGCGCCGGCGAGCCAGCGGGCCAGGGGCTGGTAGCCGAGCTGGGCGGCCTTCTCGGCCGTCATCATCAGCAAAAAGGCGGCGCCGTCGTTTCTGCCGGAAGCGTTACCGGCCGTGACCGTGCCGTCCTGCTTGAATACCGGCTTCAACTTGGCCAGGGCTTCCAGGGTGGTGTCGGGTCGCAGGTGCTCGTCCTGGTCGAAAACGATGTCCGGCTTGCGCTTGCCGCCGGGCACGGTGACGGGCACGATCTCCTCCTTGAACTTGCCCGCTTCCAGGGCGGCGGCCGCGCGCATCTGGCTGTTGTAAGCGAACTCGTCGATGGCCTCGCGCGGAATATCGTACATGACCTGGAGGTTCTCCGCGGTCAGGCCCATGCCGATCTGCTCCTCGACCACGGGCGACAGCTGCTGCTTGACGGGCATGGGGGGATTGAGGCGGAAGGGCTCCTGGGCCATGGAGAACTTGGCGAACATCTGGCTGTAAGACTCCATGCCCCCGGCGATGATCACGTCGGCCATGCCGGCCAGGATCTTGCACGCGGAGTGGTTGATGGCCTCGATGGCCGAGCCGCACTGCATCTCCACGTAGGCCGCCGAGGTCTCGTAGGGAAGGCCGGCGTCGAGCAGGGCCCAGCGGGCCGGGTTGAAGGCCTGCACGCAGTGGGCGGCGCTGCCCAAAAAGACGCTGTCGACCGTCCCGCGCTCTGCGATACCCGTTTTGTCCAGCAAACCCTTGATGGCGATGGAGGCGAGCTTGGACGGCACCAGGTGCCGTATGGTACCGCCCATCCTGCCGAATGCCGTCCGTACGCCGGCGACGAATACAACTTCTCTCTGTGCCATGTTCTTCTCCCGGCTCCCGGGGTCGGACTTAACTATTTAACAATTACCGGCGTTCGACCTTTCTACATCGGTTAGAATCCGAACGGCGAAAGCTGGATCGAATGCTTGGAGAGTTAATTGTTAAATAGTTAAGTCCGACCCCTATTGCCTCCTATTGCCTATTGCCTATTGTTTTAATACTCGGAGGGTTGATTGTTAAATAGTTAAGTCCGACCCCTTTTAAGGGGTGCAGTCGGCTTCCTCGAAGGGGCCGTCGTAGATGGCGACGGCCGGTCCGTCGAGCATGGCCTGCCAGAGCGCGGTGCGCTCCACGCAGCCGTCGCTAACCGGATCGAGCAGGCCGCACTTGCCCTCGGGGCGACAGCATCCGTCCAGGGTGGGGAAACCGAATAAAATGCCGATCAGGCCGCCGCTCTCGTTCGCGCATTCGCCGTCGGCGGCGCCCTCCTGTCCGCGCTCGACGCAGCTCGCCCCGTACCAGTCGGCGAGCGCCGCGCCGCACTGTTGCGTCGGGGTGCAGCAGATCTCGGTTCCGTTCGGCGCGCTTCCCGGTATGGGATCGCACTGCACGTTGCCGCAGATACCGTCGTCCGGGCGCCGGGTGCATATAGACGGCGTGTCTCCCGTGCTCTGCGTGCACTCGAAGTTCTCCTCCAGCGTGCAGTCGGGCGCGCACCCGTCGTCGGGCAGGTCGTTGCCGTCGTCGCATTGCTCGCTACCGTCCTGGTGGCCGTCGCCGCAGGCGAGCGGGCGGATCTCGACCTCCAGCCCGAAGGTGCCGGTGCCTGACAAGTTGTCGGAGTCCACCACCAGGTAGAAACGCGCCGTGGTGTCACCCTCGTTGGCCTGGGTCAGGCGCAGGTTGGAAACGGCCTGGCAGCTGTCCTCTGCCGGGTTCGCCCCGTCCGCGCACTGCTCGATCAAGAGCATCCACACACCGGTGCCGCCGAAGCCGTCGGGCGAGACGAACGCCACGCTCATCGCCGTGCCCGAGGGGATGTCCAGCGCGAACAGCAGGTCGGAGCTTCCCGCCAGGAAGGGCATAGCCGGGTCGGGACAGGGGAAGTCCGAGTAATCGTTGCCCTGCCCGCCGGTATCAAAGGTTCCGTAGCTACCCGGGGCGTCGAACACCTGCTGCACCTCGGAGTCGCAGGCCTCGATGGCGGTGTGGACGCATTGCGGAGCGGCCACGTCCGGACAGCCGCTCGGATCGTCCAGCGCGGTACAGCAGGTGAAATCCGCTCCGCAGTCCTCGCGCGTCGCCTCCAGGCAGCCGTCGCTGTCGGCGTCGCTGCAGAGCACCAGCTGGTTACCCGCGCAGAGATGGTCGCCGTCCGAGACGCCGTCGGTATCGCAGTCCGCTTCGTGTACGCAGGCCACGCAGGTCGGCGTGTCGCTGACCATGTCGCAGGTGTCGCCCGGGGTCAGCTCGGCGCAATCCTGTCGGGTTTCGACCAGGCATCCGTCCGAGTCGGCGTCGCAGGTGACGATTTCGCTGCCTTCGCACTCCGCGCCGGCCGGGTAGCAGGGTTTGGCAACCTCCAGGCAGGGATCGTAGTCGCAGGCGGGAGTACCGAGCGCGTCGTTACAGAAGTTGTTTCCCTCGTCGGTGGTGCAGTCCAGGAACTCGGCGATGGGGCAGCCGTCCGCGTCGGGCACGCAGGTCACCAGGATGTCGTCCGCGCAGGTGGTCTCGTCAACCACGCAGACGTTTTCCTTGTCAACGCCGTTTTCGTCCTTGCACATGTCATAGACGCAGGCCGTCCCGTCCGTAGACGCCTCGCAGGTGTTGTTCGCCTCGTCGGTGGTGCAGTCGGTATGGGTTTCGACCAGACATCCGTCCGAGTCCGCGTCGCAGGAGACCAGGGTGTTGCCGTCACAGCTGAGGCCAGCCGCGTCGCAAGGATCGGATACCTCCAGGCAGGGGTCGAAAGCACAGGCCGCACCGTCGGAGGATGCCTCGCAGAAGTTGTTCCCTTCGTCGGTGGTACAGTCGGTATGGGTTTCGACCAGGCATCCGTCCGAGTCCGCGTCGCAGGAGACCAGGGTGTTGCCGTCACAGGTCTGGCTCTCGGCACTGCAGGGGGTGGCCACCTCCAGGCAGGGGTCAAAGGCGCAGGCAGGGGTCGCCAGGGCGGAATCGCAATAGTTGTTGCCGCCGTCGCTCGTACAATCGGTCCGCGTTTCGGCCAGGCAGCCGTTCGCGTCTGCCGCGCAGACCACCAGCTCGTTTCCGTCGCAGGTGGTTCCCGCGGCAGAGCAGGGCGCGGTCACGTCCGCGCAGGGATCGTCGCTCGCCGCGTCGGGCTCCTGCCCGGCGTCGTCTACATCCGCGGCATCCGCGCCGCTGTCCGGGGTCGCGGCGTCCACGCCGCCGTCCGGACCGGTCCCGGCCTCCGGTCCCGCGTCCATCCCCGATCCGCCGCCCTCGCCGGCGCCACCGACGCCGGCGCCACCGACGCCAGCGCCACCGACGCCGCCCGCGCCCGCTCCGGCGTAGGGCTGATAGCCGGCGAAGCCTCCGGTTGCACCGTAACCGCCCCAGCCGGACCATCCGCCGGCGCCGGCGCTTCCGCCGCTGTCGTCATCGTCGCCGCACCCGGTCGTCGCCAGGGTAGAGACCGTTGCCAGTAAACCGAATAGAACCCAAATGGTGACATTACGCATGATGATCTCCCCTTTGCCGTCGTTACACGGTCTTAGAAAGGGTCCGTCTTGGAGTCAAGAGGCGGCATCTGCTGCTGGAAATCGGGTGTCCGTTTGCCGACAAAGATGACGACAAAGCAAAATCCGCCAAGACGACGGGGCGCCGGCGAGCATACACCATACAAAACGCGGGAAAGCCCCGCCCCTACGTAAAACCTGGATGGTCGTACGCGGGGTCGCGGGAAGCGCGCGGCAGGGGTCTCCGGTCGACCCAGGTACGGCGAAACCCTTTGGGGAGGCTCGAGCGCGCGCTTCCCGCGACCCGGAGGGGGCACGAGAGGGTTACAGCCACCCGATGCAGGAGGCGTCGCAGGCCGAGAATACGCAGGTGAAGACCGAGACGGCTCGTTGCGCGGTGGACAGGCTGCCGTTGTAGCAGCCCAGCGCGCACATGATGTCCGCCTCCGGGCCACACTGCGCCGGTACGCAGTCCATCCCCTCCACGCAGACCGGGTCGCTGCGGCAGGCTTCCAGCGCCTCGCCGCAGCTCTGTTCGACGCACCTGGCGCAGGTCGAGTCCGGAGGCGGAAGCACGCAGGCCGAGGTATCGTAGCGGCAGGTCGACCGGTTGCACCCGAGCTGTCCGCCGTCAAAGCCCAGATGCGTGCAGGTGGCGCTCAGCAGATCGTAGCCGTCGCACTGCTCTCCGCGTTCGGCCACGCCGTTGCCGCAGACCGGACCGTTATAGTAGCTGCAGCTGCTGGTATCATACAGGCAGACGGAGGGGTCGCACCGCAGCACCCCGGAGCCCAGCCCCAGGCTGTAGCAGCTATATCCCCGCAGGTCGCTCCCATCGCAGTTCTCCCCCACCTGCACCACGCCGTCGCCGCAGACCGCGCAGAGCGAATCGTCGAAGGTGCAGTCATAAGGGTCGCACCGCAGCTCTCCCCCGATATAGCCCAGCGAGGTGCAACTCCGCCCGTTCAGGTTCCCCACCTCACACTGTTCGCCCTCGTCGATCCGCCCGTCCCCGCAGAAGGAGCATCGGCCGAAATCAAAGGTACAGCTTTCCGGATCGCAGGTCAGGGTTCCTCCCGAATAACCGAACGACTGGCAGCTCTCCCAGCCCAGGTCGTCTCCGTCGCAATCCTCGTAAGGGTCGATGATCCCGTCTCCGCACCAACCGACGAAGCACCCGTCGATATCATAGGTACAGGAGTCCGGATAGCAGCCCAGGAAGCCTCCGAAGGGGAATCCGAGCGACCAGCAGTCCATGCCCGCTAGATCCCTGCCATCGCACTGCTCGTAACCGTTGACCATGCCGTCCCCGCACCAACCCGCCGAGCCGCCGTACCCGCCGTATCCCGGATAACCGCCATATCCGGGGTACCCGCCATATCCCGGGTACCCGCCGTAACCCGGATACCCGCCATATCCAGGGTACCCGCCATATCCCGGGTACCCGCCGATTCCGCCGGCGTACCCTCCGAATCCGGCCACATATCCGCCTGCGTATCCTCCTACTCCGCCCGCGTACCCGCCGACTCCGCCCGCGTACCCGCCGGTTCCGGCCGCGCCATCGACGTAGCCGCCGCTCGTACCGCCGCCGCCGAACGAGCCGCCAATGCCTGCGCCCATCTCCTCGTCGTCGAGGGAACGGAGGTATGAACGGGCGCAAGCCGTCATCAGAAGCGGCAGAAGCGCCAGAAGCACCACCGTGAACCTGCCTGCCGTCTTTGTCATAATCCCCTCACCTGAGTGTGCTTCCGATGGCCACCCCTGACGCGAAGTACACGCCGCTCTCCGAGCCGGGGAGAATGTCGTATGTAAACTCGTGCTCATAGGCAATGGTCTCCACCGCGGTGACGGTGACCCCGTCGAGCAGCTGACCCGCCCGTAGCTCACCTATGGAGCCGCCCTCCGCGGTCGGGTGGCGAGCGCTTATCTCCAGGGTGCGACCCGTCTCCAGATCTATCCGGACCACCTGGTGGTCGCCGACCGGGGTACGCTGTACCCGCCGCACGGGCACGACGACGATGCTTTCGCCCTCGATGGAGTAGACGAGGTCACCGACCGCGATGTCGGCGATGCGTCGCTCGCCGTCAGGCGTGGCCACGGCCGTGTCCGGGTCGGCGCACACGCACATGGGGCAGCCCCGCGGGCAGGAGCCCTCGACCGGGTCGGTGCACTGGTAGAACCAGGGCCCTGCCATGATCAAGCAGCAGATCTGGTCCCCGCTGCAGCAGGTCGTGCCGCAGCACTCCTGTCCGGCCAGGCAGGAGGTCGCCGCATCGCATGGGGGCGCGGAGCAGGAGCCCATGTCGCAGTAGGGCGTGGTACCCGGACATTCGATGCCGCAGGCTCCGCAATTCAGCTTGTCGTTGCTGGTGTTCACGCAGCGTCCGTCGCAGCAGACGAAACCCGAGCTGGCGCAATCCTCGGTGCAGGCGTCGGACGCGCACGGGCACTCGCCAGCGCAAGCGACGGCTACCGGGACGCACTCCACGCCGCACGTAGCGTCGTAGGTCTTGCCGTCCACCCCGCAAACCGGTGTGTAGCCGCCGAGCGCGCAATCGCAATCGTCCGTCGAGCTGCCGCCGCTCCCGGCCGTCTGCCCGCCGCCGCCGCTCACCGCGCCGGTTCCGCCGGCGCCCGAGCTTCCACCCGCGCCCGCGCTTTCGCCGCCGGCCCCGCCCGCGACAGGGCAGTAGCACTCGCACATGCCGCCTTCGCACAGGGCGAAACAGCTGTCCGGAAAGCCGTTGCATACGCCCTGCGCGGCGCTGCCGCCCGCGCCGCTCCCCGCCGCCGATCCGCTCGCGCCGGCCTCGCCCCCCGATGCAGCCATGCCGCCGGCGCCGGCTTCGTCCGAGCCGCTTGCGCCCCCCTCGGCAGCCACGCCGTCATCGCCTGTTCCTCCCGCACCCCCCCGGTCGTTCGTCTCCGCGCAGCAGACGAGCAGAACCGCGAGCATCGGTATCGCCGCTATCAGAAGCGGATGTCGGTTCATCGAGTCCTCTTCCTGATTAATGCCTAAAATCCCTTCAGTCGTCGGTCTGGGATCCGATTCCGGGCGCAATTCACCATCCGGTATTCATGCAATTCCCGCGCCGGGATCCCCTAAAGGGTCGATCCTTTTTAGTCTCATTATTTCGGGCACTTATGCGTTCCACCTTTGGGTTTGCTGTGCCAGGGTGTGCCAAGCCGGCCTCTTGGCGCGGCCGACTGTCATAGTTGAAGGCCGGGTAACGTCGGCAATACAATCTTCAATATGGCTCCGGTGAGCGGGATCGAACCGGGCGAGGGAGGCGGAAGACCGCGGCGGCCCAACGCGGTGTTGCACCTGGTTCCGCTCATAGACCTGCTGCTCTGCTGCGTGATGTTCCTGCTGGCGGTGGTCGCCTGGAACCAGCTCGGCTCGCCGGGCGCCGTGCCGTCCGTTCCGATTCCCGAGCAGCCGGCCTCCCGGCAAGCGCCCGGATTGGAGATACGGCTGCTCGGGTCCGGCTATCTTCTTCAGCCGGCCGGGGACCGGCCGACCCGTATCCCCAAGGTCGACGGAGGCTACGACCTCGGCGCCCTTCGCGTGGCGCTAAAGCAATACGCCGACAGCGAGCCGCGGCACCGGGAGGTAAGCGTGCGGCCCGAGGACGGCGTGGCGTACGCCGATGTCGTACAGGTGATGGAAGCCGTGAGCTCCGCGCGTCTGAATAACGTCGCAGCCGTAGATCCTCGATAAGGTTTTTTTCTCCGGATCGCGTCAGGTTTGTCCGCCCCGTGGAACCAGAGGGAGGGGGGAGAGGTCCGAAAGCCGGAAACCCAGCGCGACAGGAGGTAAATATGGCCGGAATCAGCGTCGGAGGCGAGGGCGGTGGTCGCAAGAGCAGCAATTCGGAGATACCACTGATCCCCTTCATCGATCTGTTGCTCTGCTGCGTGATGTTCCTGCTGGTCACCGCGGTCTGGAACCAGCTGGCGTCGATCAACGCGAACCAGCAGATGCCCGGGGTCGATAGTCCCGTTACGCCCGTCGATTCGTTAAAGACCATTTTGCAGGTGAAGCATGACGGCTACGTCCTTGCCTCGACCGCGGGAGACCGGGTCGAAATTCCAAGAGCGGGCGAGCAGTACGACCTGGAGGAGCTGCGGTCCCGGCTGGGGCAGTGGAAGAAGATGGCGCCCAACCGGAGCGATCTGATCGTGGCCCCGGAGGACGGGGTTCGCTACCGGGACATCATCGCCGCCATGGACGTGAGCAGGGGCGAGCGGTTCACGCAGCTGACGCTGAGCGACGGGTCGGGGTTCTGAGCAAGAGAGGGCGTGGCGCCTGGTGTGCTCGCGGACCTGGATGGTCGTACGCGGGGTCACGGGAAGCGCGCGGAGGTGCGTTAGGGTAACGCGCGCGGCGCGAAACCTCGGGGGAATACTCGTGCGCGCGCTTCCCGTGACCCGGAGGGGGCATGAACAGGGGGAAGAGTCAGCCCACCCGCTTGCCGATCGACTGCAGTCCCTGACCCACCACCGTGTGGTAGAGGGCGCTCCAGGGGCTCAGGGTCGGTTTGATCGGTTTACCCGCGCCCAGCAATCGCAGTTGCACGGCGTACCAGCCGACCTCCAGGATGCCGGCCTCGTCCACCCGCTTGAAGCCGGTGCGGACGGGCTTGACCGGGCTCTGGTACTCTTCTCCTCGTAGGATGGCGGCGGGGAAGGCCGGGTCGAGACAGAAGGGGCGGGCCAGGCCGACCAGATCGGTGGCGCCCGACTCGACGGCCGCGGCCATGCCGACCGCGCTGCGGAAACCGCCGGTGACCGCCAGCGGGACGTCCACGCTTTTTCGGACCTTCTCCGCGTAGTCGAGGAAGAAGGCCTCGCGCGCCGCCGTGCTCGGCTCGACGTTGAGCCCGGTCATGGTCGGGTTCTCGAAGGTGCCGCCGGATATCTCCAGCAGATCGAGCCCGGCCGAGGCCAGCATCTGGGCCACGGCCAGCGAATCCTCCTCGCTGAATCCCCCTTTCTGGAAGTCGGCCGAGTTCAGCTTGATGGAGACGGGGAAGTCGGGACCCACCCGCGAGCGGATGGCCCGAAAGAGCTCCAGCGCGAAGCGGGCGCGGTTCTGAAGGCTTCCGCCCCAGCGGTCGTCGCGCTGGTTGTGCCGGGGCGAGAGGAACTGGCTGACCAGGTAGCCGTGGGCCCCGTGGATCTGCACGCCGGTGAAGCCAGCCCGCTTGACGACGTCGGCCGCTTCGGCGAAACGGCCGATCAGTTGTTCGATCTCCTGCTCGGTCAGCGCCCGCGGCGTGGCGAATACGGTCTTCAAGTCTTCGCGCAGGGGCAGGGCCGAGGGGGCGACGGGCTTGGAATTGAGCGCTTTCGGCACCTGCTTGCCGGGATGGTTGAGCTGCACCCAGAGCTGGGTTCCCTCCCGCGTGCCCGCTCGAGCCCAGCTCTGCAACCGGGCCAGATGCGTCTCATCCTCGACGCAGACGTTGCGGGGCTCGGCCAGGTGATTTCGGTCGACCATCACGTGGCCGGTGATGAGCAGCCCGCCCCCGCCCCCGGCCCATATTCCATAGAGACGGTCGAGATCCTCGGTCGGGCCGTTTCCTCGGTCCGCCAGCGATTCGCTCATCGCCGACTTCATGAAGCGGTTCTTGATAAAGACGCCGTTTTTCAGCCGTAGCGGCTGGCCCAAGGTGTCGGATAACGCGGCCATGATGGACAGCATCGTACCACCGCCGCCGCGGATTGGCAGGGGCGACCCGGCGGCCGGTTTCCGGGGGCGGAGCGGCGTTGCCTACGGGTTACGAGCAGAGGCGTTCGTCGTAAAGGACGATCTCCTCGTCGAGCACTTTCAGCTGCCCGGACGCGTTGACTTCGAGCAGAACGCGATTGATCTGGACCGGTGCGCAACCCTTCACGATCCGTTTGATGATACAGCCGGTCGCCTGCACTCGCGGCGGTTTCCGGGCGAAACGCCGTCTTGTTGCCTTCCCGGGTCCCGGGAGCTATCAATTTTACTGTACGGATGGATATCGATGAGTCGGTTGTGCGACCAGGAGGGTCCCGCGCCGTGGTTGCGGTTGCTGGCGACTTTCTTCGTTCGGAACGAGCCGATACAATGACGCGGAGTAAAATGGCGGCCACGGCGGTCATATCTACGTCGACGTGGATCTAGTTGGGAGGCGATGCGCTATTTCCGTCCCGGCGTTCTGGTTTTCGCGATGGCGCTACTGGCCTCGTTGAGCGTCCATCTCCCCATCTATAGCGTCCTGGGGGTGCTGGCGGACGCCATGCAGGAGGTGGAAGCCGGCGAGCTGGCGCGGCTGGTGCAGTTCGAGCTGGTGGGCGCGGACCAGCAGGGGCCGCCCGGCGAAGAGCCGGTCGCGCGAGAGGCCCGGGGGAGCGATGATCCGGATTCCGAGGAGGCCCGGGAGCCCGAGCCAGAGGAGAGGCCTCCCGAGCACAAGCGCGCCGAGCGCAAGCCCGGGATCAAGGAGCCCAAGCCCGCGCTGGTCGAGCTGGTACAGAAGCCCGCGGATACGGTCATCGCCCCGCCGCCCGTGCACGACAACAAGCTGGCCGTCAAGCAGCAGAGCGACGACCCCTCGGTAGAGGCACCCGAGAATGCGCGCTTCATCGCCAAGGAGAACCGGCGGGTCGAAGAGGAGACCGTGGCGGTGATACGGAACATGCACCGCGACGATCCGGACCCGCATCCCGGCGACCACAAGGGGGCCGATACCGGCGAGATCGGAGACGCCGAGCGCTTCGAGTCCGCCGACCTCGAGGACCGTGATGGGAGCGACGAGCGCACGGCCACCGCTCGGGAAGCCCTCTCCAACCCGTCGACCGCTTCGCAACCATCGGCGGGAAAACCGGAAGCTCCGGCCGAGCGTTCGGTCGCCGACCGACGATCTGACGCGCTCGCGGCAACCCGCGAGATGAGCCGAGCGGTCCAGGGCAGGACACCTGCCGCCGGAGGCGAGGAACGGGAGCTGGTGCTGAACGACGGCATGGGCACCCTGCGCTTCTCCCGTCCCGTACCCGGTCGCGGTCCGGGAAGCGAGGGTGGGTTGCACGCCCACCGCGAGCGCAAAGCGGCAAAGGGGAGCCGGACCGGTTCCAGGGCGCGCGGCGGGGAGACCGACCTGCGCATGAGCTGGAGGCAGTTCGAGGAGACTTTCGGGGCCGAGGACCTCAAGCGGCAGCGCGAGGCCTACGTGCGCCAGAAGCGCTCCAAGGCCAGGGGGAGCAGCGCGGGACGGTGGAAGAAGTTCCGCGCTGCCATCGAGAACTTCGTGACCGACGTCAAGCCGGGGAACCAGACCGCGCTCAACGCCGCTGCCTCGCCCTTTGCCCAGTACATCTCGGACGTGCACCGGCGCATCCACCGCGAGTTCGCCTATCGATTCATCAACAGCCTTCCGCTGATGTCGGGCCCGTTCAGCGATCCGTCCCTTCACACCGAGTTGGAGATCGTGTTCAACCGCGACGGCTCGATACACAAGATCGGGGTGGTCCGGACCAGCGGTTTCCTGCCCTTCGATTACGGCGCCTTCGAGTCCGTGCTTCGCGCGCAGCCCTATCCCGAGCCCCCGGCGCAGATCCTCTCGGGCGACGGCCGCGTCTACGTCCACTGGGGGTTCTACCGGAATCCGCGCATGTGCGGCACCTTCAACGCTACCCCTTACATCCTGCCCAATCCCCCGGGAACCCCGCGGCCGGACCAGGGACCGCTTCGCGACGAGGCTCCCGAGAAGCGCCCCGGCGACGAGGGATGACGGTACAGTTCGCTAGGTGAGCTACCGTACGGCCGCAACGCTGCTGCTGGTTCTGCTCGCGGGCTGCGATCGGTGCGGCGACGAGAACGTACCCTCCCGCCTGAGGGCGGAGAAGCCTCTGCCGTATGTCCGCTGCCTGGCTGCCGATCCGCCGCCCGCCAGGAAATGGAAGCTGGGGCGGCTCGGGCTCGAGCTGCGAGAGCGCGAGCTCACAATCGAGGGGCTGCCTGCCAGAACGCGCGTGGCGGCCTTTTCCGGACCGGCCTTTTCCACCGGCTCGCCGCGCGAAGCCATCGGGCGGATGGCAGAGGCGAAGCCTGATCTGGCGCTCATGCTGGGAGGTGCGGGCGACCGGGGTGCGGATGCCGCGCGCACGCTGGAGCTGCTGGGCGAGCTGCAGTCACCCACCTTGGTTCTTGCCGGCGGGAGAGACTCGTGGCCGCGCTGGTTGGAAGCCCTCGACTCGCTCGACGGCAAGGGCAGGGACCGGGTGATCGATATAACGACGCTGGCCCGGGTGCGGCTGGGCGCTCGCGTGCTGCTGCCGGTGGCCGGCGCGGCAGAGGGCCGCTACGCGATCGGAGCCGATGCCTGCGGGTTCGGAAAGGAAGATTTGCAGCAGCGGAGATCGAGGCTGGGACCCGGTAAAGAGGAGCGTCGCTGGTTGGTATCATGGGAGACACCCGGTGGTAAAAACGCGGGATCGCCAGCGCACGTTTTGGGGGGACTGGACGTGGGCAGCGTCGCGCTGGCCGATTTCGCAAGGCGAACCGGCGTCAGGGGCGGGCTATTCGGCTGGCCCTACGTACAGGTCATGCGGCCCAGGGACGGGGAGGGAAGGGTTGTTTTCGACGAGCCGATTGCCGACCTGAGCCTGTCGGTTCCTCGTATCGTCGGCCCGGCCATGGAGCGGGACGATGGCAGCCGGAAGATGCCGGGCTTTGCCATGGTCGTCTTCTCGTCCTCGGGAGCGGCGGTGGCGTCGAGCACGGAGTGATCAAACGGGTTCCGAGTTGACTTCGCGCGGACGCCCCTCCATATTACGCCACTTCGCAGGCCCGAGCTCGCGTGGCCGGAGGGCGGCGGAGCGAAAGCCGGTCAGCAGGGTTGGCTAACCTCCAGGAGATAGCCCGTGGCAGTTCCCAAGAGAAAAAAGACGAGATCCCGCAGGGATATGAGAAGGGCCCATCACGACCGAGTGGCGGCTGTCAATCTGGTGCCCTGCCCCAATTGCACCGAGCCCATGGTACCGCACCGGGTGTGCACGGCCTGCGGTCATTATAATGGTCGCGAGATCCTGGCCGGCAAGCAGAGCGAAGAGATCTGATCGAGGGGACGCAAACGCAATACCTTGACCTGGTTCGTCACCGGGTGGTCTACTGCGACCGCCATCGCTCGACGGACCGGATGGGAATGCCTGTCCGCAGGCAAAGGCGATAGGAGACAGGCGCGGTGACCGTGGCGGGTAAGGCCAGACGACCGGCTTCCAAGATCCTAGGGATAGGGCACTACCTCCCGGCCCGGATCCTGACCAACTTCGATTTCGAGAAGATGGTGGACACCTCGGATCAGTGGATCGTGGAGCGGACCGGGATCCGCGAGCGCCGCATCGCCGAGCCGGAAGAGGCTGCCAGCGACCTGGCATCCGAGGCGGCCAGACGTGCTCTGGCAGACGCCGGGATCGACCCGAAGGAGATCGACCTGATCATGGTCTGTACGGTCACCCCGGACCAACCGCTGCCCGCGACCGCCATGTTCGTGCAACGGCAGGTCGGTGCTCGCAGCGATTGCCCGGCGTTCGACCTGGTCGCCGCCTGCGCCGGTTTCATCTATGGCCTGAGCGTGGCCGATAGCTTCATCCGGACAGAACAGGCGAAGAACGTGCTGGTGGTCGGCGTGGAGATGCTGTCGCGCATCATCGATTACCAGGACCGAAGCACCAGCGTGCTGTTCGGCGACGGAGCCGGCGCGGCGGTGGTCGGTCCGGCCTCCGGAGACGGCCGCGGATTGGTCTCCACCCACATCTACGCGGACGGAACCATGGCCGAGGCGCTCTACATCCCCGCGGGCGGCTCGCGCATGCCGGCCAGCCAGCAGACGGTGGACGAGCGGCTGCACTACGTGCGCATGACCGGTCAGGACGTCTTCAAGTTCGCGGTCAAGAGCCTCTCCTCCGCCACCAAGACGGCGATGATCAGCAACGGCCTATCCGTGGAGGACATCGATTGGGTCATCCCGCACCAGGCCAACCTGCGCATCATCGACGCCGTGTCCCAACGTTCCGGTATTCCGCGGGACCGCTTCTATATCAACATCGAACGCGTCGGGAACACCTCGAGCGCTTCGATCCCTATCGCGCTCGACGAGGCCGTCAAGGCGGGAACCATCGAGAAGGGGCAGAACGTGATTTTCTGTGCCCTGGGAGGCGGTATCACCTGGGGCAGCGCGCTGGTGCTCTGGTAACCGAGGCGTTGGCTTTCCACCGATAACCCGGGATACGCGGAAGGAACGACGATGTTCAGGCTGGATGAAAAGGTAGCGATCGTTACGGGAGGTGCGCGCGGTATCGGGCGCGCCATATGCACCACGCTGGGCGGGGCGGGCGCTTACGTCGTGGCCGCGGATATCGAGCCCGCGGACGAGACCGTCAAGCTCGTCACCGAGGCCGGCGGCAAGGCCGAGAGCCTGAAGCTGAACGTCACCGACCAGGCGACGGTCGACGAGACCATCCGGGCGCTCGCCAAGCGGCTGGGCCGTTTGGACATCCTGATCAACAACGCCGGGATCGCGATCGACCGGCTGCTGATCCGGCTTTCCGAAGAGGACCTTCAGCGTACTTTTGCCGTGAATGTGAACGGCGCCATTTTCTGCGCAAAAGCCGCCATGCGCTTCATGATGCGCGCCGACGCCGGGCGCATCGTCAACCTGGCCAGCGTGGTGGGCGAGATGGGCAATCCCGGGCAAACCGCCTATTCCGCGTCAAAAGCGGCCGTGATCGGCTTGACGAAAACGCTTGCCCGGGAGTACGCATCGCGCAATGTCACGGTAAATGCCGTGGCGCCCGGGTTCATCGACACCGAGATGACCGCGGGACTACCCGACGAGATCAAGGAGATGATTCTGCAGCAGACCCCCCTGGGCCGGATCGGAAAACCGGAGGAGGTCGCGGCAGCGGTGCTGTTTCTATGTAGCGATGAGGCTTCCTACATCACCGGACAGGTCATTCGCGTGAACGGCGGAATGTACGGATAGGTGAATCGCGTTTCTGCCTAGTTGGTAACACCTGCGGAGGGTTGCATGACCATCGCCGAAAAAGTCAAAGAAATCGTGGCACAACAGCTGGATCTCGAGCCCGAGAAGGTCACGGGCGATGCCCAGTTCATCGAGGACCTCGGCGCCGATTCCCTTGCGGTGGTGGAGCTGGTTCTCGCCTTCGAGGAGCAGTTCGAGATCGACATCCCCGACGAGGACACCGAGCAGATCCGGACCGTCGACGACGCGATCAAGTACATCGAGGAAAAGACGAAGTGAGGCGGTAGGGGGGCGCCGATTCCCCTGCACTTCGAAGGAACCTGCTGAGGGTATGCGTCGGGTCGTCATAACAGGCATAGGCACGGTAAATCCTTGCGGTCTGGACGCGGGTACGAGCTGGCGCGCCATCGTGGAGGGGCGGAGCGGTATCGGTCCCATTACCCGCTTTGACGCCTCGGCCTTCCCGGTCCGCATCGCCGGCGAGTGCACGGGATTCGAACCGGAAAAGTGGATCGAGAAGAAGCGGATCCGCGAGGGCGATCGCTTCATCCAGCTGGCCATCGCCTCCAGCTTGATGGCGGTGAAGGACGCGGGCTTCGAGCCGACCGACGAGCAGAAGGAACGGGTCGGCACCTTCATCGGCGTGGGTTTCTGCGGGATAGAGCTCTTCGAGGACACGGTGCGGGTGATGGACGCCAAGGGTCCACGCCGCATCACCCCCTACTTTATCCCGGCCGTGGTCCCCAACATGGCGCCGGGACAGGTCTCCATGTACCTGGGCTTCAAGGGGCCCAACTACACCACCTGCAGCGCCTGCGCATCGGGCGGACACGCCATCGGCGAGGCCCTGCGCTGGATCCAGCGGGGCGACATGGACGCGGCCCTGGCCGGCGGGGCCGAGTCGACCATCTCCGGGGTCGCGGTCGGTGGATTCGCCTCTATGCGGGCGCTTTCCAAGCGGAACGACGAGCCCCAGCGGGCCAGCCGTCCCTTTGACAAGGGGCGGGACGGTTTCGTGATGGCCGAGGGCGCGGCGGTCATGGTGCTGGAGGAACGGGAGGCCGCCCTGCGGCGCGGGGCGCGTATCTACGCAGAGCTCAGCGGCTACGGCGCCTCGGCCGACGCCTTTCACCTGACGCAGCCGGCGCCCGAGGGCGAGGGCGGACAGCGGGCCATGCGCGCCGCCATCGCCGACGCCGAGATCGCAGCCGATGAAATAGACTATATCAATGCCCACGGCACCTCTACGCCGACCGGGGATATCAACGAGCTGCTGGCGGTGCGGTCGGTCTTCGGCTCGCACGCCGAGAACGGATTGAGCATCTCCAGCACCAAGTCAGTACACGGCCACCTGCTGGGCGCTTCGGGCGGGCTGGAGGCAAGTATCGCCGCGCTGTCGGTCCATCACGGGATCGTTCCGCCCACCATGAACCTCGACGATCCGGTCGATGAAGCCCAGGGAATGGACCTGGTGCCCAACCGGGCGCGGGAGAAGAAAGTGCGCGCCTCGCTCTCCAACTCCTTCGGTTTCGGCGGTACCAACGTATCGCTGGTCTTCCGGCGTCACCAGGGGGGTCGGACTTAACTTTTTAACTTTTTTGTTTTTCCGTCGATCGATTTCGAACGGCAATTACTTTGGCTTTTTAGCGTCGACGCGATGCTTCGCGTCAAAGAAAGTTAAAAGGTTAAGTCCGACCCCTTCCTTCTCCTTCCTTCCCCTTCCTTTCCTTCGTGCCAAAAAAAGTTAAAAAGTTAAGTCCGACCCCTTCCTTCCCCTTCCTTCCTTCCTTTTCCACCCCTTCCTTCCTCCTTGGTATTGGTATTAGAAAGGCACGACTCATGACTACCGATAAACCCCTCGCCATCGCCTCGGATCACGCCGGTTTCGCGCTTAAGGAGCAGATCAAGAAGGAGCTGAGCACCCGGCAGGTCGGCTTCGAGGACCTCGGTTGCTACGACGAGTGTTCCGTGGACTACCCCGGCTACGCGCACGCGGTCGCCGCCGGCATCCTCGAGGGCAAGTACTCCCGCGGCATCCTGGTCTGCGGCACCGGGTTGGGGATGAGCATGGCCGCCAACCGTCACCAGGGCATTCGCGCGGCCGTGTGCGGGGACACCTTTTCCGCCCGTTCCGCGCGGCAGCACAACGACGCCAACGTCCTCTGTCTGGGCTCGCGCGTGATAGGCGTCGGCCTGGCCAGCGATATCGTCAAGGTTTTTCTGGAAGCGCCCTTTGACGGCGGCCGTCACCAGCCGCGGATCGACAAAATCGAGCCGTAACGCGGCGTAGAGGAGGCGCATGCCCCCTCCCTTTCGGGCGTGGCCCCTGCCGGGCGGGCGCAAGGCCCGCCCCTACCGGTGGACGCTCAACCCGCGTTCACTCCCGCGACAGGCACTTGTCGTACTCTTCGGTGAAGGTGGTTCCGATACAGCTGACGGTACACACCAAATCTATCGGGCTGCACTGCCCGCTCTGGTAACAGATGGTGTTGACCTGGACCTGGGCCTGGCCGAAGCAGTCCGCGCAGGCCTGCGAAACGCCGGTAGCGGGTACGAGGCAATCGGGCATGCAGCGCGAGAGCGCGGCGACGTCTACCAGCGCGCCGTGCTGGGCGTCGCACCCCTGGCTGCCCGCCGGCCCGTCCGGACCAAAGAAGCAGGTCGAAACCGGGTTTCCCGTGGCCTTGGGGTCCAGGATTGCAGACTCCTCCAGGGTGCAGACCCCGACCTGGGGCTCGGTACCGGGAGGGGCGACAGCGCACTCGGGGTAGTACTCCGCCAGCGCGACGCTATCCATGAGCTCGTTGGCCACGGTCGCGCAGCACTGGGCCAGGGCATCGCCGGTGAGGTTCTCGCAACCCATCGGAATCCGGTCGTTTAATTGCGCATGGCAGACGGTCAGCTCCATACCCGCCAGGCCCGCGCAGGTCAGCGGCTTCTCGCGGCTGCTCGCGTCCGAGCCCGCTACCGGCAGGGCGGAGCCGCCGGTGCCGCCGGTCTCGCCCGCGGCACCGCCCGTACCGCCCGCGATCGTACCTCCCACGCCCGCCATCGGAGCGCCGCCCGAGCCCGCCGGCGCGCTCCCGGCCGTCGACTGCTGGCAATTGGTGCAGGCGCCGTAGACGCCGTTCACGCACTCCATCATACCCTGGCTTCCGTCCGGGCAGTTACAGGGAGTCACCCGCCCGGGGGTGCAAGACTCGCCGCCGCCCGAGCCGCCGCTCGCGTTTTCGGACGCAGTCGACTCCTGGCACGCGGCCAGCGTGACCGCGGCTAGCGCGAACGCGATGGCCAGAACCGACGCGCTTAGCGCGCCGCGTCTAAAGGTCCGATCTATCACCGGGGTTTTTCGATTGCTCAAGGCCATGACTCCAGACTCCTTCGAAGAGAATAGTACCGCCGACGGCTACAATACCGCACACCTGGTAGGGAGTAACGGGCGACTCCCGGAAAATTCGGGTTTTTGTGGTTGCAGTGGCTCGGGGACACCTGTTTTGGCCGGAAGGATTCCCGCCCCGTCGAAACGCGCCGGTGTAGCCGGTCCTCGGCGCCTCTCCGAGGCCTCGGCCGCGCCGGGAAATCCCCGGTTCCGGTGCGGGCGCGGGTACCGGCAATCGGGCGGTTTTTATGCGTTTTCTTCGCTTGCAACCCGGGAGCCAGCGCCGGTACCATGAGGGCTCCCCGTTTTCGGTAAATCGGTGAGATGGCTCGCTTTTTTATTCCGATCTTCGCAGTTGCAGACACCACCTAAACCGAACCGGCCGGTCCGGGGGTCGGCCGGGATCGCAAACGCAAGGCAAGAGGATCGATGGCTCCGCTGACCATTTCAAATCATCTGGGAACGCTGCAGGAGGATCCGGACAACCAGGAGGCGGTCGAGGGGCTGCTCGAAGTCATCAAGAGCGGAGATCCCGAGAGGCTTGGCGAGCAGCCGGTACGGTTGCTCGAAGTAGCGCGCGGGCGCCATGAAGCCCGCGGCGATCTACCCATCGTAGCCAAGCTGATCGAGGCCGAGATCGAGCTCATCCACGAGGATCCCAAGCTGGAGGCCGCGCTGTGGAAGGAGCTGGGCCGTCTGCGATCCGAGGAGCTGCTGGAGGTGGGGCCGGCGCGGGAGGCTTACGAGAAGGCCGGCCAGCTCAATCCCGATGACGGCGAGGTGGCGGAGGCGCTGAAGAGGCTCGAGCAGGCCGAGAGCAGCTGGCGGCAATTCGCCAACCGTTTCGTGGAGGAAGCGGATTCGGCCGCGGATATTTCTTTGAAAACGTCGTTGTTGGTGCGAGCGGCCACGCTGGTCTGGCAGTACAAGCGCAAGGGACGCGCCAAGGAGACCGACGAGCTCTTCAAGAAAGCCATGGAGGCCGATCCCACCGATGCGCGGGTGGTGAACCTCTACGAGCAGACCCTGCGGGCGCGGGAGAACTGGCATACGCTGGCCAAGCTGCTGCTGGACGCCGCCGACCGGGTAAAGGGCAGGGAGGACCGCTGCAATTTCTACCTGCGCGCGGCGCGAGTGCTGGCCCGGCGGCTAGACGAGCCCGAGCGCGCGGCCGATTGCTACGAGCGGGTGCTGGAGTTCCTTCCGGGCAACCCCGAGGCGATGGCCTTCCTGGTCGAACGCTTTACCGAGCGGGAGATGTGGGATCACCTGGTCGCCATCTATGAGGACGCGCTCAAGGTGCGCCAGAAGGCGGAGGCGGAGCAAGCCTTCCTGCTCCAGATCGCCATGGTGCACTGGCGCAAGCGAGAGCGACCGGAGCAGGCCGAGACCTATTTCTCCCGGCTGCGCAAGCTCGATCCTTGCCACCCGGTCATGCTGCAGTTCTACCGCGAGTACCTGAAGCAGACCGAGGACCTGCCCCGGTTGCTCAACGTGTTGGCCGATGCGCAGCGAGTGACCACCGACGCGGAGCAGAAGCTCGCCCTGGCGGTGGAGATGGCCAAGACGGCCCAGACCAGCCCGGCGATGTTGGAACGCTCCATCGACGCCTGGAAGCTCGTGCAGCGGATGGATTCCGGAAACGTCGAGGCCGCCGATACCCTGAAGGAGCTGTACAACAAGACCGAGAAGTGGAACGCGCTGGTCGAGGTGTTGAAGACGGAGCTCGACAGTCTGCCCGAGGAAGACACCGAGCGCCGCGTGGCGCTGCTCCGCGAGCAGATCGACGTCTACCGCGACCGGCTGAAGCAGGATGTGATGGTGATCAACACCTACAACGCCATCCTCCAGCTTCTGCCCGACGACCGCGAGACGCTCGACGCGCTGGCCGAGAAATACGAGAGCATGGAGCGCTGGAACGATCTGATCCAGGTGCTGATGCGCAAGGCGGACTCGATCGAGGATAGGGAGGCCCGGGTGGCCCTCTACCTGCGGGTGGCTTCCCTCTGGGTCGAGCGGTTCGCCAACTACAACCAGGCAACCGGTCCGCTGGAAAAGGTGCTGGATCTGGAGCCGGAAAACCGCGAGGCGCTGGTTCAGCTCAAGGATATATACGGCAAGAAGCGCGCTTGGCAGTCGCTGTTCGACGTTCTGCGTCGCGAGGCGAGCGTGGCCAGCGATCCGAGCGTGCGTTTGGGTAACACCATCGAGATGGCGCGCCTGGCCGGGGACAGGTTGCACCGCAATGCGGACGCCATCGAGCTCTGGCGGGAGGTGGTCTCGCTGGAACCCGCCAACTCGGGAGCCGTGGAAGCACTGGAGAAGCTGGCCGAACGCGAGCGGGACTGGCCCAAGCTGGCCGAGGCGTTGGAGAAGCGGCTGGATATCCTGGAGGATGACGATACCCGAATCAAAGTATTGCAGAAACTGGGAACGCTCTACGCCGAGCAACTGAACGACGGGGCCGCCTCTGCCGGGGCCTGGCGGCGGATCCTACAGATCGATCCCAAGAACGGGCGCGCGCGCCGCACCCTACGCGAGACCTACCTGGCGGCCGAGGACTGGGACGGTATGGAGACGCTGTACGCCGAGGCGGAGGACTGGGAAGCCCTGGTAGACGTCCTGGGCGGCGCGGCGGACAAGGCCTCCGCTCCCGCGGTGAAGAAGGATCTGAGCTTCCGGGCCGCGCGTATATTTGAAGAGCGTATCGGGGAGCCCCAGAGGGCCTTTCGCAGCTACGAGCGGATCCTCTCCGTCGATTCCGAGAACGTCCAGGCCGCGCGTGCGCTGGCCCCGATCTACGAGACCGAGGAGAAGTGGAGCCGGTTGGTCTCCGTGCTCGAGATCGTTCTCAAGTCGTTGCCGGAGGGGGAGCGGGACGAGCGCCTCGGGTTGCTGAGCCGGTTGCGGGATCTGGCCCTGGAAAAGCTGCGGGACGGCGAGGCCGCCTTCCGGTACGCGTCCGAAGCGTACGCGATATCTCCAGAGCACGAGGCGATCGTCGCCGGACTGGAAGCCGCGGCCGAGAAAGCGGCCGCTTACGATCGGTTGCTGGACATCTACCTCGAGCGGGCGAAGCAAGCGGCTGAAGCCGAAGCGCTGGACCTTCGCCGCCGTGCGGTGACCATCGCCGACGAACGGCTGAACCGGACCGAGGTAGCGGTGGAACAGCTGCGCGTTATCCTAGAGGCGGTTCCGGATGATGCACCGTCGCTGGCCACTCTGGACCGCATCTATCGCGCCGAGGAGCGTACGAAGGATATCCGGGAACTGCTCGTCCACCGCCTCTCCTTCACCGACGACTCCGTCCAGCGCTGGGAGATCCTCAAGGAGCTGGCCGACCTGGAGGAGAACGTCTTCTCCGATATCGAGGCCTGCACCGGTCGCTACCGCGAGATGCTGGAGATCAACCCGACCGATCGCGATACGCTAGTGGCGCTGGACCGCCTGGCGCTTCAAGCCGAACGCTGGGAGGAGCTGGCGGACATCCTCTGGCGACGCCGCGACCTGGAGAAGGAGCCGGCGGCCTTTCTCGAGCTCTCCTCGCGGTTGGGAGCCGTACTGGCCGACCGGCTGGATGATTCGGGCGGAGCCGTCGACGTGTTCGCCGCCGTGATCGAGGCCGACCCCGAGCACGGGCAGGCGGTGGCCGCCCTGGAGAAGATGGTGGATGCCTCGCCGGATCTCACCGAGCGGATCAACAGGCTGCTGGAGAACGTCTACGAGCGGACCGGGCGCTTCGACAAGCTACTGAAGGTTCTGGCGCGGCGCCTGGAAGCCGCCCAGGACGAGAACGAGACGCGGGCGCTGCGGCTGCGGCTGGCCGAGATAAGTGGATCAAAGCTCGGGGACGCGGTCGGCGCCTACGGCGCTCTGGAAGCGGCCTTCCTCGACCACCCCACGGACGTAGATCTGTGGGACCGGCTGGCCGAGGCGGCCGAGAGCGCCGGCCAGCACAAGGCCCTGGTCAACGCCTACGCCACGGCCATCGAGGCGGGAGACCTGGGCGAAAGCGACGTGGCCGAGCTCTCGGCGCGCGTGGCGCGACTGTACGACGAGGTGCTGGCGCAACCGGAGGAGGCCGAGCCCTACCACCGCAAGGTGCTGGCGCACGATCCGCTGAGCGAGAGCTCCTTCATCGCGCTCAAGGAGCTGTTCACCAGCCTGGAGCGCTGGGAGGACCTGCAGACGCTCTACCGGAAGCGGATCGAAGAGACGGTGGATAGCGCGGCCAAGCTGGAGCTGCTGCTGCAGGTCTGCTTCCTCTTCGAGGAGATACTCGACAAGCCGGAAAAGGCCGTCGAGGCCTACCAGGCGGTGCTGGATCTCGAACCGGACCATGCACCCTCGATCCGCACGCTGGAGAAGCTCTACGAGCGAACGGGCCGCTGGCGGGATCTGGCCACGCTGCTCCGGCACGAGCTGGACCGGGCGGAGGGGCAGGACGTTATCGATCTGATGTTCCGTCTGGGCGAGATCAACGAGACCAAGCTGGGCGAGCCCGGCGCGGCGGTCGATCAGTACGAAGGCGTGCTGCTCAAGCAGCCCACCCACCTTCGAGCGCAGGAAGCCCTGGAGCGCTTGCTGGGGGTGGAGAGCCAGAGACAGCGTATCGCCGCTATTCTGGAACCGCTCTACGAGGAACAGGGAGCCTACGCGGATCTGGCGCGCATACTCGAAGTACAGCTAGAGTTCGAATCGACCGGCGGCGGCAAGGCCGGATTGCTGCTGCGCATCGCCGAGCTGCACGAGAACCGCCTGCGCGAGCCCGGTCCCGCTTTCGATGCCTACTCGCGTGCGGTGGAGGCCGATCCATCTGATCCGAGAGCCCGCGAGGAGCTGGCGCGCATCTCCGAGACGCGCGAATCCTATCGGCGTAAGCGCGTGGACGTGCTGGAGAAGGCGGTGGAGGCCTCGGAGGACTCCGCGTCGCTGCAGAGCGAGCTGCTGCTCGAGCTCGCCCGCTTGTTGGACGAACGGCTGGGCGACGTCAACGCCGCCGAGCGGGTATACGAGCGGTTGATCGAGGTAGACGCCGACAACCCGGAAGTCGTCCTGACCGCTTCCCGGGCTCTGGAGCGGATTCACCTGGGTAAGGGCGACCACGTACACCTGGCCGATGATCTGCGCCGCCAGATCGCTTTCGAGGGCGACGATCAGATGCGGCTGGAGCTGCTGATACGGCTGGGCGACCTGCTCGAGGAGGTGTTGGCGGACGTGAATGGCGCCATCGAGGCCCACCGCCAGCGGCTGGAGATCGATCCCGCCGACCTGGGGGCCATGCGGGCGCTGGAAAGGATCTTCGAGCAGACCGAGCAGTGGCAAGAGCTGATCAGCGTTCTGCAGCGCCGCGACGCCGCGGAAGACGATCCGGCGGAGCGCCGCCTGATCGCGCTTCGCGTCGGTTCCATCTTCGAGGAGAAGCTGGAGGACACCGAGAACGCCATCGCGGCCTTCAACGAGGTGTTGACCAGCCACGGGCCCGATGCAGAGGCGCTGGCGGCGCTGGGACGGCTCTACGAGTCGAGCGCACGCTGGGTCGACCTGCTGGAGACAGTGCAGATGCGCATCGACCAGAGCGACGACCAGACCGAGCGTGCCGAGCTCAGGTACCGGGCAGCGGATCTGATGCGGGCGCGGACCGGGGAAGTGGAGGAGTCGATCCGAGTCTACGAAGAAGTGCTGACCGAGATACCCGACCACGCGGGAGCGCTCGCCGATCTGGAGGCGATCATGTCCGACGCGGAGTCCCCTCACCGCTTCGAGGCGGCGCGAGTGGCGCAGCCGCGCTACGAGGCGGCGGCGGCCTACGACAAGCTGCTGGGGGTGCTGGAGGTGCTGGCCGATACCGACGATCCGCAGGAGAGCCTGGCGGCGCTCAGGCGCGCAGCCGAGGTGGCCGAGCTCGGCATCAACGACCCGAGTCGGGCCTTCGCCTATATGGGACGCGCCGTCAGGGCCGGGCTGTCGGACCCCGATCTAGCCTCGCTGCTAGAGCAATACGAGCGTTTCGCCGACGACTCCGGACGCTGGGGGGAGTTCCTGGCCACGTTGAAGGAGGTAGCGCAGAACATCTACGACGGAACGCTGCAGTCCGAGGTATATCGCAAGGTGGCCGAGGTCGCTCGTACCCAGTTCAACGACGTAAAGCTGGCCTGCGAGTACTACCGGTTGCTGATCGAGGTATTGCCGGAGGATGCCGGCGCGCTGAACGCGCTCGAGGTGCTGACTGCCGAGCTGGGCGACTACACCGCCCTGATCGACATCCTGCGCCGCAAGGTGGATCTCACCTCGGATGCGGAGGAGCGCAGGCGGCTGTACCGCAAGCAGGCGGAGGTCTTCGAGTCGCGCCTGGAGGACGCGGGGGCGGCCATCGAGGCGCTGGAGGCCATCATCGCCGAGGAGCACGACGAACAGGCCTTCGAGTCGCTGGAGCGCCTCTACCCCGCCGAGGAGCGCTGGACCGATCTATCCGCGCTGTACGAGCAGAAGCTCGACCGGGGCGCCGGAGACACGGTCGAGTTGCGCTACAAGCTCGGCAAGAACTTCCTCGAGCATCTCGACGATGCCTACCAGGCCCTGGAGCAGTTGCGCTCGGCGCTGTTGGAGAGCCCCGATCACGAGCCCACGGTGGAGCTGCTGGAGATGCTGCTGAGCACGGGCGGCGAGCACAAGGCGGTGGTGGCCGAGATCCTGGAGCCCGGTTACCTGGCGCGGATGCAGTGGCCGAAGCTCACGGCCGTGCTGGAGGCTCGCATCGAGATGGAGCCCGACCTGGACGAGCGCAAGCGGCTGCTGGTCCGGCTGGGCCAGATCCACGAGGACCAGCTGGAGGACTTCAGCAGCGCGCTCGAGGTCTACGGCAGGCTCTTCCGGGAGGATCCGCGCGACCAGGACGTCTGGGAAACGCTGGTCCGGCTGGCCAAGGTCGGGGAGCGCTGGGAGCGGCTGGCCGACATCTTCGCCGAGGGGCTGGAGGAGACCGAGGTGGTCGACGAGATCACGGCCAGGCTGGCCATGCAGACCGGGCGCCTCTACCACGAGCGGACCGGTGACCTGGATAAAGCGATCAAGTTTTACTCGGACGCGCTGAACTTCGACCAGACCGATCCGCTGGCCTTCGAGGCGCTAGAGACCGTCTACCAGAAGACCGAGGCCTGGCAGCCGTTGCTGGATCTCTATCGCATGCGCGCGGATGTGGCCGAGACCGAGCAGGGACGCTCGGAGCTGCTGCACAAGCGGGCGAGGCTGTTTCGCGATACCCTCAACGACGTATCCAGCGCGGTGGAGAGCTACCGCGAGATACTGGAAACGGACCCGGCCAACGCCGAGGCCATGCAGGAGATGGACAACCTGCTGGTGCAGACCGAGCAGTGGGAGGCGCTCGACCAGCACCTGCGCCACCGTATCGACCAGAGCCTGGGAACCCCGGCCGAGATCGATTTCAAATACCGCCTGGCGGAGCTGCTCGCCGTCAAGCTGAACGATAAGGTGGCGGCGCTGGACGTATACGAGGAGATCACGCAGATGGATCCGGCTCACCAGCCGACCATCGGAGCGCTCGAGGTGCTGGTTCAGGACCTAGACAACCGCTTGCGCATCACCCAGATCCTGGAACCCATCTACCGGCAGCTGGACCAGTGGAAAAAGCTAATCGCCATCTTCGAGGCGCAGGTGGAGTTGCTCGACGACCCGATGGAGAAGGTGAGGCTGTTGCGCGAGGTCGCCGAGCTGCACGAGATGCGCGGCGAGGACGCCCAGCTCGCCTTCCACGGCTGGGCGCGCGCTTTCGTCATCGAGCCCGCCAACGAGGAGGTAATGTCGAACCTGGATCGGCTGGCCGGTGTCATGGAGGCCTGGGACGACCACGTGGCCGCTTACGAGGAGGCGCTGAAGAACGCCGACGACAGTACGGTTGTCTCCACCCTGCTCAGCACCATCGCGCGGGTTCACGACGAGAAGCGGGGCGATCCGCGTTCGGCCATTGAGACCTACGAGCGATTGCTCCAGCACGACCCGGACGACCCGAGCCCCTTCGATTCGTTGGAAGCGCTGCACACCATGGTAGGCGACTGGCGTGGTCTGGTGGACGTGCTCGAGCGCCGCATCGAGCGCCTCTACGATCCCGCGGATCGGGGCGAGTTACTGCGCCGGATCGGCTCGGTCATGGAGGAGCTGCTGGGCGACCGGGCCGGCGCCGTGCATGCCTACAAGCGCGCGGTGACCGAGGACGATACGGACGTCATCTCGCTGGAGGCGCTGGATCGTCTCTACACGGCTGCCGCGGACTACTCGTCCCTGGCCGAGGTCATCGGTCGCCGCATCGAGCTCTGCGACGTGCCGCTGGAGCGAGCCGACCTGAGCTTGCGCTTGGGTCAGATATACGAGGAGCAGCTGCGGCAGCCCGAGGACGCCGTCGAAGCTTTCCAGCGGGTGCTGGAAGACCAGCCCGGTGACCGCGTGGCTGTGGAGTCGCTGGCGCGCCTCTACGCCCAGCAGGGCATGTGGCCCGACCTGCTGGAGAACCTCAAGCTGCGCGCGGGAATGGCCTCTTCCGACGAGGAGCGGGTCCAGCACTGGTACCGGGCCGGCGAGGTGCTGGAGCGCGAGCTGGACGATCCCTTCGAGGCTGTCACCATGTACCGGGACGCGCTCGCCATCTCCCCGGACCACATCCCCTCCATCGACGCCCTGCTGCGCATCTCCAATATCGAGAGCTACCGCGCGCAGGCCGCGGAGATCGTGGAGCCTCTCCTGCGCATGCAGGAGCGCTGGGACGACCTGGCGCAGCTGATAGGTCGCACGGTTGACGCGCTCACCGACCCGTTCGAGCGGCGCGACGAGCTCAAGCGGCTGGCCGAGGTGCACGAGGTCGGCAGGCACGACGCCTCAGGCGCTTTCGATGCGCTCTGCCGGGCGCTGGGCGAGGACCCGTCGGATGTCGGGACGATCGACGACCTGGAGCGGCTGGCCGAGGTGCTGGGTGCCTGGGAGAGGCTGGCAAACGTGTTCGGCGCGCAGGCTTCCTCGGCTTCTTATCCGGCGGACGCGGTCGCGCTGTACCGCAAGCTCGGGCGCATCGCCGAGGAGAAGCTCGGGGACGATGCGCGCGCCATCGAGGCGCTGATCCGGGTCGGCGAAAACGACGAGGATCCCAATATCACGCTTCCGGACCTGGACCGGCTCTACCAAAAGACCGAGCAGTGGGAGGAGCTGTCCGGTGTGCTGGAGCGCAGGCTCGATATTGCGGCCGATGCAAACGAGCGGATCGATTTCCAGGTGCGGTTGGCCGAGCTACGCGAGCAGCATTTCAACGATCTACGTGGTGCCTTTGCCGCCTATCAGGACGTGCTGGACGCCGATCCGCGCGAGTCGCGGGCGCTGGCCGGCCTGGAGCGCATCGCCGGCGACGACGAGCTGGCGGCGGAGGTGGTCGAGATCCTGGAGGGCGCTTACCGTCAGGTCGGATCGATGGACAAGGTGGCCGGCCTGTACGATATCAAGGTCAAGCTGGCCAAGAGCGACGGCGAGCGGGCCAGTATGCTGCGCGAGGCGGCCGCCATCTGGGAGCAGGACCTCGGCGACATGCAGAAAGCGATCGCCTCCTTGCGCAGGGCTTTCGAGCTCGATCCCCACGCAGAGGAGCTGCTGGTCGACCTGGAGCGACTGGCCGGCGCGGCGGGAGCCTGGGAGGGCATGCGGGGTCTGGTCGAGGGGTTGGCCGCTTCCGGTGTGCTGGACGCGGAGTTGAAACGCGACTTGAACCTGCGCGCGGCCGGCTGGTATCGCGACCAGCTGGGGGACGCGCCGGCGGCGGAGTCGTGCTTGCGGGCCGCCATCGAGACGGCGCCCGACTACGGCGAGGCGCACACCCAGCTGGTAGAGCTGCTGCGGGTGAGCGGACGGGAGTCGGAGCTGGTGGCAGCGCTGCGTGCCTGGGCAAACGTGGAGGGCGACGAGTACGAGCGCAAGGAACGGTTGCGGGAGGCCGCCAGGCTGGCCGAAGGCGTCTGCAGCGACCTGGATGTCGCCTCCGAGTGCCTGGAGGCCATCCTGGCCGTGGACGCCGGCGATCCGGAGGCGCTGGACGATCTGGCGCGCATTCGCGGTGAGCAGGAGCGCTGGGAGGAAGTGGTGGACCTCTTGGCGCGGCGCATCGAGGTGGAGGGCGATCCACAGGGCCGCTCCGATCTGCGGCGGCGCGTGGCCGCGCTTTACCAGGGACCGCTGGGGCAGAACGACAAGGCCATCGAGACCTACCGGCAGCTTCTCGACGAGGAGCCGGGGGAGCGAAGGACGCTGGACGCGCTGCAATCGCTCTACGAGGCTACCGAGCGGTGGGAGGACCTGTGCGAGCTGCTGGACTCCAGGCTACAGCAGGCGGAGAGCAGCGAGGAGCGAATCGGCGTCCGGGTCCGGCTGGCGCGCCTGGCCGAGCAGAAGTTCGGCCAGGCCGACGAAGCCATGGCCCAGCTCCGGGATATCCTGGAAGAGGATCCGCAAAACCGCGAGGCGCTCGACGAGTTGGAGCGGCTCTACCAGGCCGGGTCGCTCTGGGAGGAGCTGTCGAGCTTGCTGGGCAAGCGGGCGGAAACGGCGGCGGCGGCCGGCGATGGGGCGGGCGAGATCGCGATTCTGCTGCGTTTGAGCGAAGTATACGAGAAAAAACTGGGCGACGCCGCGCGCGCGACGGAGATCTACCGGCGGGTGGTCGAACGCGACCCCGCGAACGTCGGCGCGCTGAACGCCCTGGCCGCGGTCTACCAGAAGGCCGAGGAATGGGAGCAGACGGCGGCGACGTTGGAGAGCCTTTTCGGCTTGCTACAGGGCGAGGAAGCTGTAGCGATGGCCTACCGCATCGCGGATCTGGCGGCAGAGCGGCTCTCCGATCCGGGGCGCACAGAAGCCGCGCTGCGCAACGCGCTGTCCGCGGACGGGTCCTCGACCGAGACACGTTCCAGGTTGAAGACGCATTACGAGAAACACGAGCAATTCGACAAGCTGGTCGAGATCCTGTCCATGGAGGAGCAAGTCGCCGAGGATGCGGCGGTCAAGGTCGAGCTGCTGCGCAGAATGGCGGAGCTGCACAGCGAGAAGCTGAACGATCCGGGCGGAGCGGTCGGCTACCTGGAGCGAGCCGTCGAGCTCGTGCCCGACGACAGGAGCGCCTTGCTGCCGCTCTGCGACCTGTACATCGCCGCCGGCCGCCAGTCGGATGCGGTGCCGGTGCTGGAACGGATCATCGGGTCGTACGGGACGCGCCGGTCCAAGGAGGTCGCGGTCTACCAGCACCGGCTGGGCCAGGCGCTCGAGGGTATGGGCGACCTGGAGGAGGCGTTGAAGCATTACGACGCGGCCTTCAAGATCGATCTCACCAACGTGCAGATCCTTCGCGACCTGGGCCGCATCTGCCTGCAGAAGGGGGATCTGGATCGCGCGCAGAAGACCTACCGGGCGCTTCTGCTACAGAAGCTGGGGCCCGATTCCGGCATTCGCAAGGCCGATATCTACTTCTACCTGGGCGATATCGCGATTAGGCAAGGGGAGAAGGGTAAGGCCAAGTCCATGCTCGAACGGGCGATATCGGAGGCCGGCGAGCACGCCGAGGCCAAGCAGTTGCTCGACAGCCTGTAGCCCCGAAGATTTTATCGACCGAAGGGAGAGCTCCTCTTCTCGCAAGGCCGGCATTTGAAGATACCTTCTATAAAAGGCATCGCCTTCAAGAGCGTGGTTCAGGACCTGGAGCTTTTAGTTGAGGGCGGCCGGATCGGTCAAAGCGCGTTGGAACGGATCCTGCCCCGCCAGGATCTGGATTTCTTCGAGGAAAAGATCATCGACAGCAAGTGGTATCCCATGGCGAGCTACCACCGGATGATGAAGCTGCTCCGCGACACCGAGGGGAAGGGCAAGAACGCCTATCTGCGCGAAAGGGGCGCGCGTACCGCGCAGCGCTTGCTCGATTCCGGCATCTATCACCAGTTGCGCTACGCGGGGAAGATGGAGCCCGCGAAGACTCGCGAGGACGCGGAGCGCCACGTGAGGCTGATCGCCACCCTCTGGGACGGCATCTTCAACGTGGGCGAATGGCGCGTCTACACGAACGAAGAGAAACCCAACGAGCTCGGAATCGATATCTACGACGCGAAGCAGATACCGGACACAGCGCTGGAAGCGATCGCCGGCTTTGTCGACAGGATCGTCAAGTGCAACGACATCCCCACCGAGGACGTCAAGATTTGGTATCGGAGGTCGGACGTGGTCCGCGTGGCTATCGTGTTGAAGGATGTCGGCTGACGCATCGTGGTAGATGCGGCCCTTGCGTCGGCGCGCCGCGCGCCCGGTAGTGGGGGGGCGGGGGGGGGGCCCCCCCCCCCGGGGGGGGGGGGGGCGCCCCCCCCCCCCGCCCCCACCCCGCCCCCCCCCG
>CAYVFC010000033.1:60857-63439 GCA_964450715.1 uncultured Sandaracinaceae bacterium
GGCGGTTGCGCCTGGGGGTTTGTGGGGGCGGTGGCGGCGGCGCGGGGGGCGCGGGGTTGGGGCGGCCCTTGCGGCCGCCCGACCTGCGGGAGGGGGCGAGAGCCTCCCCTACACGGCTAGCAATCGCGCCCGGTCTCGTCTCGTTTTTTTTGCGGTGCCTCCTAAACCGCGGTCGCCGAGCCTTTTCGAGAGGTTACCTCAGCGCGGCGCACCGTGCCCTTGTGGACCCGGATGGTCGTACGCGGGGCACGGTAAGCGCGCGGTAGATACGTCCGGGCAACTCGTGCAGCGTGAAATCTCGAGCGGCGGCATGGTCGCGCGCTTACCGCGACCCGGAGGGAGCGCGAGACAGGGCGATGCGAGTAGACCGGAAATGTGCTAGAAGGGCCGCAACATGGCCGGTAGCTCCAACCAGGAGGGCGCGATCTGTATCGAGGGCGAGCTGTTCAGCCCGATCGACGCCGCGGTCTCGGTCTTCGATCGCGGCTTTCTATACGGGGACGGCGCCTTCGAGGTCATGCGCACCTACGGGGGCAAGCCCTTCATGGAGAGGGCGCACCTGGAGCGACTAGAGCGTTCCTGTTCCAAGCTGCTCATCGACTTTCCCGTCCCGCTCGAGAAGTTGTCGGAGGAGATCCAGCGCGCCATCCAGAGGTCGGGCTTGCCCGAGTGCTACGTGCGCGTGGTCGTCACCCGGGGGCCCGGGCCCATCGCTCTGGATCCGGCCAGCGCTCGCCATCCGGTTCGCATCGTTTACGCCTTGCCACTCAAGATTCCTCCCGCCGAGCTGTACGAGCAAGGCATCGGGGTCGGCATCGTCAGCGACGTCGAGCTGGGAGCGGGGCGGGCGCTGGCCAACGGGGTGAAGTCCTCCAACTACCTCAACAGTATCCTGGCGCTGAACGCGGTCGTACAGCGCGACCGCCAGGAGGCCATCATCACCGGCACCCACGGCGAGATCAAAGAGGGCTCCAGCAGCAACCTGTTCATCGTGCGTGATGGAGCGTTGCTTACGCCGCCCCGCTCGGCCGGCATTCTGGCGGGAATCACTCGCGCGGTGGTGATGGAGCTGGCCGCGGAACAGGGCAGTCCGGTAAGCGAGGCCATCTTTTTTGCCTCGGACCTCTATACCTGCCAGGAGGCCTTCATCACCAGCTCCATTCGCGAGATCGTCCCGGTCACCCAGGCGGACGACATCGTTATCGCCAGCGGCTGCGCGGGGGAGATAACGACCCGGTTGTTGAAAGCGTACCGCGAACGAGCCGGTCGATCGGCGTGAATCCGGGATCCGGCAGTCCGGACGGCGGCGAGGTGGGGCAGGCGGCGCCGGGCGCCGAGCGTACGCCGCTTCGCGTCGGCCCCCTCTGCGTTTGGCCGCCGGTGGTGCTGGCGCCCATGGCCGGAATCACCAACCCGCCTTTTCGGGCGCTCTGTCGCCGCTTCGGAGCGGGCTTGTGCGTGAGCGAGATGATCAACGCCCGTCCGCTCGTGAACGGCGACCGCAAGACCCTGCAGCTGGCCTCTTTTGCGGAAGAGGAGACCGTCAGGAGCCTGCAGCTGTACGGCGTCGATCCTTTTTTCGTGGGCGAGGCGGCCAAGCGCCTGTCGGCCGAGGGCAGGGTGGACCACCTGGACCTGAACTTTGGCTGCCCGGTACGAAAGGTTACCAGCAAGGGGGGCGGCGCGGCCATACCGCTCAAGCCCAGGCTTTTCCGTAACATCGTCCGCGCCGCGGTTTCGGGTGCGGGCGGCATACCGGTGACCGTAAAGCTCCGCATCGGTATCGACGACCGGCTGCAGACCTTCCTCGAGTCCGGACGCATCGCCCAGGAAGAGGGCTGCGCCGCGGTATGTTTGCACGCGCGCACGGCTGTCCAGCTCTACTCCGGAAGCGCGCGCTGGGAGGCCATCGCGGAGCTCAAGCGGGCGCTCGGCCGGATACCGGTGCTGGGGAACGGCGATATCTGGGAAGCTAGCGACGCATTGCGCATGGTGCGGACGACCGGCTGCGACGGGGTGGTCATCGGACGCGGCTGTCTGGGCAGACCCTGGCTCTTTCGCGACCTCAAGGACGCGTTCGAGGGCCGGGAACCATCCGAACCGCCTGGTTTCGGCGAGGTGGCCGAGATCATGACGCAGCACGCGCGCGCGCTGGTCGACTGGCTCGGGGAGCGGCCCGCTCTACGTTCGTTTCGCAGCCAGGCCGCCTGGTATACCAAGGGTTTTAAGGGAAGCGCGCGGTTGCGGCAGAAGCTGATGCGCGTGGAGACGCTCGGGGAGCTGGACCTGGCCCTGGGCGACATCGATCCCGGCGAGCCCTTCTCTCCGAAGGTCGCGCGCGTCCCGAGGGGCAAGTCCGGAGGCCCGCAGAAGGTCGTGCTTCCCCACGGATTTCTCGACGATCTGGATGACGAGACGCCGCCGCCCGAAGAGGCCGGCTGCGGGGGGTAGGGCGGTTCTCGAGCGTTTTTCGAGCAGTGCCCCCGATCGTTTGCGGTGGTGGTAATCGGGCGAGGTAGTGGCGGGGCTTGCCCTGATGATTCTACACATCTCGTTTCGTTCTTCTTCTTGCGTTTCGGTGG
>CAYVFC010000034.1:0-62785 GCA_964450715.1 uncultured Sandaracinaceae bacterium
CCTTTTTCAATAATGGTTATGCGCGATTAGGCGGCTTAAGCGAACACGCGTGCAGCTGCGCGCTGTGCCGCTGCACACGCCTTCCAAGCAAACGTCATTCACGGTACAAAAGAGCCCATCGTCGCAGGCGGCGCCATTGTCGTCGGTCCAGGCGGTTCTTGATGCTGCTGCGTCACACTTGTGGCAGGCATTGTCCGGGTTGCGGACGCCATCCGGGAAGCAAACCGCTCCGATCGCGCAACCCGTACAATCCCCGCCCGAGGCTGAATCGGCGTCTGTTTCGGTCTCCGCGTCCGCGTCGGCAGCCGAGCCTGTGCCGCTGTCCATGTCCGTAATCGAACCCCCGTCCATATCCGAGCCATCAGATGCGGCATCCGCTTTGTCACTGGAATCGCCCCCGCCGGTACAGCTCCACAGGCACCATAGAAAAAGGGCCAAATATAGCGATACACGGGGTTTTGAGTGTTTTGACAGACATGCCAATTCCTCATTTCTGCTTTTCAGGTAGGAAGGAAAAAATGGATCTTCCAGTTAGGCTGTCGCATGGACAAATAAAGCTTCTATCGAATGTACGGTCAAGAACGAATTTATCCGTCCACCGGACGTTTTCCTCGTTTGACCGTACGGAGTCCGGCGAGGTTACGGGTTGAAGTGGACCCCAATTATAAACCAGTCGTTAAGGTGGTAAATGGAGTCTGCTCCGAAAAGGAAAAACGGAAAGGAGCAGGAAAGATGAAGAAAAGTCGTCGCCTTCGGCTCCTCGAAATGACAGATCACGGTCGGCCGGTGACCGGTTACACCTCGCGTGAATCGGCTGCTAACGCACGGCCACGTGCAGCGGGAGCTTCTTCTGCTTGAGCTTCGGTTCTCTGCCCGCGGCGGAGAGGCGCAGCCGGGTCGAAACCAGACCCGGTCCTAGCGAGCGGCGGGCCGAGCGCCCGCCCGGTGCGGACGGGTCGGCGTCCCGCGGGGGCCCGGCCTCCGGCCCGGGCGTCTCCGGCTCGGGAAGCCCCAGCCAACCGGCCAGGTCGTCGACGATGGCGGCAGCCGCGTCCGGGCGGCCCTGCCGGCGGGCAGCCTCGGCCATGGCCCGGCGGCGGCCCTCGTCATCGAGAAGCGCGGCCACCTCGCCAGCTAAAAGCTCCGGTTCGAGTATATCTTCTGTAAATGAGAGCGCCGCACCCGCCTCCTGCAAGGCGGCAGCGTTCTTGGCCTGGTGGTCGTCGGCAGCGTACGGATAGGGAACCAGGATGGAGGGGCGTCCGATGGCGCAAAGCTCGGCCAGAGTGGTGGCCCCGGCGCGCGCAATCACCAGGCGGGCCGAGGCATAGGCGCGGGCCATGTCGTGGATGAAGGGCAAGACCCGCGCCTCGATGCCCGCGCGTTCGTACAGGGCGCTCACCTTCTCCACCATCGCCTGACCGGTCTGGTGCACCACGGTGATGCCGCGATCGGCCAAGCGCGCCCGCTCCAGCGCGGACGGAAGGATCTCGTTCAGCGCCCGGGCCCCCTGCGATCCGCCCAGCACCAGCAGGGTGCGCGAGCGCGCTTCTAGCCCCTCGGGGTCGGCGGCCGCGCTGCGAGCGGCCCGCACGAATTCGCGCCGCACCGGGTTGCCTAGCACCCGAGCCCGGCCCGGACCGAAAAGCTCCCGGGTCTGCTCGTAGGTGAGATAGGCCCGGCCCACGGTACGCGAGAGCAGTCGGTTGGTCAGGCCCACGTGCGCATTCTGTTCCAGCAGCGCGGTGGGCGTGCGCAGGAACGAGGCGGCCAGCAGCACGGGCCCGGCCGCAAACCCGCCCAAGCCGATCACCAGGTCGGGCTGCCGGGTCTTGATCAGCGAGAGCGCCCGCGCTGCCGAGGCCGGAAGTGCGGACAGCGAACGCAGCAGCTCGGCCGGGGAGCGCCCCTTGAGCGGACGCACCTCGATCAGCTGAAGCTCGTAGCCGAGATCGGGCAGCAGGCGCGACTCGATACCGCCGGAGGTGCCCACGAACAGGGCCTCGGTCCCGGGGCTGCGCCGCCTGAGCTCCTCGACCACGGCGATACCGGGAAACAGGTGTCCCCCGGTGCCGCCGCCGGCCACCATCACCCGCCGGATCACGCGACGCCTCCGGCCGGGGCCGCGTCCACCGTTCGCGCCGGCGAGCGGCCCCGGTTGGCTCGCACCCCCGCACCCGGCTCGTCCGCCGCCGCCGCCGCCCGGGGACGCGAGATGTTCAGCAGGATGCCCATGGCCACGCAGTTAGCCACCAGCGCAGAGCCGCCATAGCTGACAAAGGGAAGCCCCAGCCCCTTGGTGGGCAACAGCCCCATCGCCACGCCGAAGTTGGTCAGCGCCTGTACGCCGATGCTGAGGGTGATCCCCACCGCCAGCAGCGAGCCGTACTCGTCCGCGGCCCGGAAGGCGATCCAGAGACCACGATAGATGACCAGCATGAAGACGGCGACCAGGAGGGCGATTCCGACGAAGCCCAGCTCCTCGCCGACGATGGCGGTAATGAAGTCGGTATGCGCCTCGGGCAGGAAGAAGAGCTTCTGCCGGCTGTCGCCCAGCCCCACCCCGCTCACACCCCCGGCGCCGAAGCTGATCAGCGACTCCGCCACCTGGTAGCCGATGTCGAAGCGGTGCTCAAAGGGCTCCAGGAAAGCGGTGATACGGCGCATGCGGTACTCGCTGCCGGCGATCAACCAGTAGAGCACCGGAGCGGAGAGAATGCCGGCGCCCAGGATGTAGCCCAGCTTGGCCCCGGCGGTAAAGAGCAGCACGAAGGTGATGACGCCTATCATCACCGCGCTGCCAAAGTCGGGTTGCCGCAGGCAGAGCCCCATGAGTATCGAAGCCATCAGCAGATGGGGGAGAAAGCCGATGGTGAAGGTCTTGATGCGCTCGGACTTCTTGGCCAAGGAATAAGCCAGCCACATGACCAGCGCCAGCTTGGCGAACTCCGAGGGCTGGACGTTGATAGGTCCCAGGGCGATCCAGCGGGTGGCGCCGCCCCCGGACTTGCCCAGCACGGTGGCGGTGACGAATACTAGCATCAAAGAGCCCGCCAGGAAGGGATAGGTGAGCGCCCGCAGCCGATGGTAGTCGTAGCGCGCCAGGCCCACGATCAGAAGGAGCCCGACGGCGGCGAATATCGCCTGCCGGACCAGGAAGTGCTGGCCGCTGCCGTATTTCTGGTAAGCGAAGACCGCGCTGGAGCTGTAGACCATGACCACGCCGAAGGCGACCAACGCGATGATCGTTCCCATCAAGAGGGCATCGGCGGGCCCGGTGACCTCGGGCCAGGCCGGCCGGACCGGTCGAGCCACCTCGGCGTTGCGACGCCTTGCCGCCGGCGGCGAGCTGGGCCTGGTTGCGGAGGTCGACCGGCCGGAGCGCTGGTTCTTCTTCTCCCGCGGGAGCTCCGCGGAGGGCCTCTTGCCGAAAAGTCTCACCTGCCGCCTCCTGCCCGACCGCCTGCGGGGGTTCCCGCCACCGGGTCGTCTTCCTCGAGCTCGTTCACGGCCTGTTCAAACACCTGGCCCCGGTGGGCGTAAGAGCTGAACATGTCGAAGCTGGAGCAGGCCGGCGCCAGCAGCACCGCGTCTCCGCCGCGGGCGAGCCCACGGGCGCGTCGGACCGCTTCCCCGAGGTCCAGGGCTCGCTGCACCGGCAAGCCCGCCCCCTCGAGATCGGCCTGCAAGAGCGGCGCGGCCTCGCCGATCAACACCGCCGCCCGCCCCCGCTCGCGCAGCCGCTGGCGCAGGGGCTGGTAACTCGAGCCCTTGTGCACGCCGCCGGCGATCAGCACCAGCCGCTCGGCGCTCGCGCTCAGCGCGTCGAGCGCGGCAGCGGCCGCCGCCACGTTGGTGGCCTTGGAGTCGTTCCAGTAGCTCACACCCCCGAGCTCTCGCACCAGCTGCAGGCGGTGGGGCAGCCCCCGAAAGGAGCGGAGCACCTCGGCGATGCGCCCCTCGGATACTCCGTTCAAAATGGCCAGCAACGCAGCCGCGCAGGCGTTGGACTGGTTGAAGGTTCCCCGGATGCCCAGCTCGTCGACGGGCAGCGAGAGCGCGCCCTCGGCGTCGAAGAGCCTTCCCTCGGCAACCCGGATCCTGCCTAGCCGGCCGCCGAAAGTACAAAGCCTCGCTCGTCCCGAACGGGCCAGCCGGGCGCACGCCTCGTCGCCGTCCGGCACCACCGCGGCGTCCCCCGGCCCCTGCCGCTCGAAGATACGCGCCTTGGCCGCCGCGTACTGCTCGAAGGAGCTGTAGCGGTCCAGGTGGTCGCTGCTCAGGTTGAGCAGCGCCGCCGATCGCAGGTGCAACTGCTCGACCCGCTCCAGCTGAAAGCTCGACAGCTCGACCACCACCACGCCGTCCGGACCGGCCGCCGGGCTGTCCACCGCGTCGGTGAGCGGGCTCCCCAGGTTTCCGCCGACAAACACCGGGCGGTCGCCGCCCGAGCACATCTCGCCCAGCAGCGTGGTCACCGTGCTCTTGCCGTTGGTACCGGTGATGCCGACGATGGTGCCCCGCAGGAAGCGCGAGCTGAGCTCGATCTCGCTCCAGATGGGGATGCCGGCCCGCTCGGCCGCGGCCAGGGCCGGCAAGGGTGGCACGCCCGGGGAAAGCACGATGCGATCGACCGAGGTAAAAAGCGCTTCGTCGTGCGCGCCCAGTCTGAGCTCGGCTCCGAGTTGGCGCGCGGTACCTGCCGTCTCGCCGAGCTCGCCCTCGCGGCGCAAGTCGTTGGCGATAACGCGCGCGCCCCGCGCGGCCAACAGGCGCACCGCGGCCAGGCCGCTACGGCCCAGCCCCACCACCAATACGCGCGCGCCTTGCAGATTCACGACCTACCTCAGTTTCAGCGTGGCCAGGCTCGCGATGGCGAGCATGACGGAGATGATCCAGAAGCGGACGATGACCTTGGGCTCGGCCCAGCCCATCTTCTCGAAGTGGTGGTGGATGGGTGCCATCAGGAAGATGCGCTTGCCGGTCAGCTTGTAGAAGCCCACCTGGCCGATGACGCTCATCGCTTCCAGGAAGAAGATGCCGCCCAGCAGCACCGAGAGCAGCTCGTTCTTGCTGAGCACGGCCAGAGCGCCCAGCCCTCCCCCCAGGGCCAGCGAGCCCACGTCTCCCATGAACACCTGGGCCGGATAGGTATTGTACCAGAGGAAGCCGACGCCGGCGCCCATCATGGCGCCGCAGAAGATGGACAGCTCGCCCGCGCTGGCGATGGAAGGGATATCCAGGTAAGCGGCCATGTTGTAGCCGAAGAAGGTCACCCCGGCCAGGTAGGTAAGGATCATGTAGGTGCCGGCGTTGATCATCACCGGGCCGATGGCCAGCCCGTCCAGGCCGTCGGTCAGGTTCACCCCGTTGCTCATGCCCACGATCACCACCGAGGCGAAGGCCACGTAGAGCCAGGAAGGAAGCGAGATGGGATGCTTCTCGAAGGCCACAAAGGGCAGCGAGAGCCGGTTGCGCAGCCGCATCCAGTCCTCGGGCAACCCGTCCGATCCGTACCAGAGGAAGCCGCAAACAGCGATGGCCACCGCGAACTGCAGCAGCAGCTTTTGCCGCGCGGTAAGCCCGGCCGAGCTGCGCCCGCGGATCTTGAACGCATCATCTATATATCCGATGGCGCCGTAGAGCACGGTCACCGAGGCCACCACCCAGACCAGGCTATTGTCCGGGGCCGCCCAGAGCACGGTGGAGCCGAGCATGGCTACCAGAATCAGCGCTCCCCCCATGGTCGGGGTGCCGGCCTTGCTCAGGTGGCTCTCGGGCCCGTCGTCGCGCACCACCTGGCCGATCTGCTTGGAGGCCAGCCGCTTGATGAACCAGGGGTAGAGGCCGAAGGTGAGCAGCATGGCGGTCATGGTGGCGGCGAGCACCCGGAAGGGGATGTAACGCAGCACGTTGAAGAACGAGAGCGAGGGATGATCGACCAGTGGATACAAAAGGTAATAGATCATGGAGCGCTCACCTCATCCGCCTCGACCTCGGCGCGTATCGCCCGAAGCACCCGCTCCATGGCCATGGAGCGCGAGCCCTTGACCAGCACCACGTCGCCCGCCGCCAGCAACTCTCGCACCGGAGCGGCGGCCAGCGAGGGCTCTGCGAAGTGCAGGACGGTGACGCCCCCGTCCGGCCGGTCGGCCTCGGCCTGCCGTCGGCCCGCCTCCGCCGCGTCGCGCATGCGCGCTCCGCAGGCGACCAGGGCGGCCACGCCCAGCCGCACCGCCTCGCGCCCCACCCGCTCGTGCTCGGCGCGCGACAGCTCTCCCAGCTCGGCCATGTCGCCCAGCACGGCGATGGCCCGCCCGCCGCGGGCGCGGGCCAGGGCGGCGGCGCTGCGGAGCGAGGCGATGGCCGAGCCCGGATTGCAGTTGTAGGTGTCGTCGAGCAGCAGCGAGCCTTCGGGTCCCGGAAGCGGCGCCAGCCGTCCGGAAACGGGGGCGACCGCCGAGATGCCGCCGAGCGCGACCTCGAGCCCGGGCGATCGTCCCAGCGCCAGCACCACGGCCAGGGCGGCGGCCGCGTTGAGCGCCGCTGCTTCGCCCAAGAGAGCCAGCTCGGTCCCGAACCCAAGGCCCGACGAGGTGATCTCGTATGCGCAGCGCGTGGCCGGCCGCGCCAGAAGCTCGCAGTCGAGCAGGCGCACCGCGGCAGCCTCCGAGCGTCCGTAAGGCAGGACCCGGCCCGCGGATAGATCCCGCAAAAAATCGGCTAGGTGCGGGCTGTCGGCGTTGTAGACGGCCGCGGCCGAGGGACCCAGCAAACGCAAGAGCGACGCCTTCTCCCGCGCCACCTGCTCGATCGATCCCAACTGCTCGGTGTGGGCGGCGGCCACCCCGGTCACCACTCCCACCTCGGGCCGGGTGATATCGGCCAGGCGCGCGATCTCACCGTGCGCGCTGGTCCCTAGCTCGAGCACCGCGGCGTCCAGCCCCTGCTCGAGCAGAAACAGCGACATGGGCACCCCCACCAGGTTGTTCAGGTTGCCCTGCGAGGCGAGCACCCGCATCCCGCAGGCGGCGAGCGCCGCCCGGATGAGCTCCTTGCTGCTGGTCTTGCCCATGGAACCGGTGACGGCCACCAACGGAAACGAGAAGCGTCGCCGGTAGGAGGCGGCCAGATCGCCGAGCGCCTTCAGTGTGTCTGCCACCGCTACCGCGGCCTGCCCGTCCGGGACGGCAGCGTGTTTCTGCACCAGCAGGCCACCGGCGCCGCGCTCGACCGCCTGCCCGAGAAAGCGGTGGCCGTCGTGGTTCTCGCCGCTCAGGGCCACGAAGAGGTTGCCGGCCCGCAGCGTGCGGGTGTCGGTGCAGACGCCATCTAGCCTCTGCCCCGGCTCGCCCCGGAGCAGCCGACCGCCGGTGGCCTCGGCCACCTGGCCCAGGGTAAAAGCGGCGCGATTGGGGGGGATCGGCGTGCTCATCCCGCCTCCCTCACCGCCGCCTCGATGGCCCGTCGCGCCTCGATGCGATCGTCGAACGGGTTGCGGCTGCTGCCGATGATCTGCACGGTCTCGTGGCCTTTGCCCGCCACCAGCACCGTATCGCCCTTTCGCGCGGCCCGGATGGCCAGAGCGATGGCCTGGCGTCGGTCGGGTTCCACCAGGTATCCCCGCTCGCTCGCGGCCAGGGCGGCGGCGGCGATGCGCGAGGCGCCCGCGTCTACCACGCCGCGCTCGATCTGCTCGATGATGCTCAGGGGCGGCTCGCTGCGCGGGTTGTCGCTGGTCACCACCAAGAGATCCGCCCGGCGGGCGGTTGCCGCCCCCATTCGCGGTCGCTTGCCCGCGTCGCGGTCTCCGCCGCATCCGAATACTACGATCAAACGCCGATCGGTTATGTTGCGCAGCGTGACCAGCACCCGCTCCAGCGCATCGGGCGTATGCGCATAATCGACCGCCACCAGTACGCCTCGCGGATCAGCCACCCGCTCCAGCCGGCCGGGGGCGCCGGCAGAGCTCTCGAGCGCGCGGATCATGGCGGCCGGTTCCAGATCCAGAGCGAAGCCGCAGCCCAGAGCGACGAGCAGGTTCTCCAGGTTGTGTTCCCCGAGCAGCGGGCTTTCGAGGCAGAGACGGCCGGAGGGGGTGTCGAGCTCCGCGCGCAGCCCCTCCCGGTCTGAGGACCAGGATAGCGCGTGTATTTCGGCATCCGCGTCCGCCCGCTTGGAGCAGCGCAGCACCTTTCCGGAGAGCTCCCGGGCCAGCGCGGCTCCCAGCGCATCGTCCAGGTTCAACACCGAGCAGCCCGGGTCGAGCTGTTGGAAGAGCCGGCGCTTAGCCCGCTCGTAGCTCGGGAAGTCGCCGTGGAAATCGAGGTGATCCTGGGTCAGGTTGGTCAACGCGGCCACGCGGTAGCGAATGCCGTCCGCCCGGTGCATGGCCAGGGCGTGGCTGGAGACCTCTAGCACCAGGTGGGTGGCCCCCTGCACGACGAAGTCACGCGCCAGCCGCATCAGATCGTCCGCCATGGGCGTGGTATGGGTGGCCTGCCGTTCGCCGTCGGGCCCGCGGAAGCTGACCGTGCCGATCACCGCCGGCCTCGCCCCGGCTTCCCTCAACATGCTCTCCAGCAAGTAGGTGATGGTGGTCTTGCCGTTGGTGCCGGTGATGCCGACCGCCGCGAGATAGGCGGTGGGATCGCCATAGATACGGGTCGAAATCCGCGACAGCGCCAAAAGCGCGTCGCGCGTCCGGCAGGCTGGCACCTTTAGCTCGAGCCTCTGTTCGGCGAGCACGGCCGCCGCGCCCCGCGACACGGCGTCTGCCACGTAGTCGGTGCCGCGCTGGTGAATGCCGTCGATGGCCACGAACAGGTCCCCGGGCTCGATGCCGCGCGAGTCGTGCCGGATCCCGCTCAGGGCGACCGAGCCGTCCCCGACCACCTCGTCTACCAGGCCCTCGCTGAGCAGGGTCGAAAGCGTGACCGCCGCCATCAGTCGCCGCTCCTCGCCTCGGCGCGGGCGACCATGCCCTGGCCGCTCTCGCCGGCCATCTGACGGCGCGCCGATTCCGCCGCCTCCTGGTAGGAAGGGGGCTGCAGCACCGCGCGCAGCCGCGTTCCGCGCTTGACCACCCGGCCCGCGGGCGGGCTCTGCCGAACCACCCGTCCCGATCCTTGCAGCTGCAGCTCCAACTCGGCGTCGCGCGCCGCCACCAGCGCTGGACGCGCCGCCAGACCGGTCAGGTCGGGAACGCGCACCTCGTCCGCGCCCAACGGCGGCAACGCCTCGGGCTCGGCCTCGGCCGCACTGCCCTTGGCCCCGTTCGCGACCGCCTGCTGCGCCGCCTTCTTGCGCTGCATCGCCCGCGAGCGGATGATCTCGGAAAGCGCGCGGCGCTCGCCCCGGGCAGCCACCCCCATATTGCGCAGCGCGGTCTCGGCTACCCGGCGAAAGACCGGGGAGGCGACCGTGCCTCCGTGGTGGGCGATGACCGGCTCATCGACCATGGCCACCACCAGCAGCTCCGGGTCGTTGACCGGCACGAAGCCTACGAAGGACGATACCCATTTGCCCTCCGCGTAGCCGCCGTTGACGTAGTCGGCTTTTTGCGCGGTTCCCGTCTTACCGGCCACCAGGTAGCCGTCGATGGCGGCCGCCCGTCCCGTACCCCTCTCGCCGGTGACCCCGGTCATCATATCGGCGACCAGGCGCGCGGCCCAGGCCGGTACAGCCCGGCGCCTAACCCGGGGCACGGCCTCCTGCACCGTGCGGCCGGTACCGTCGGTGACCCGTTTGATCAGGATAGGCTCCATCAAGCGCCCGCGGTTGGCGATGGCCCCCGCCGCGTAGGCCAGTTGCACGGCCGAGACGCTCATCCCCTGGCCGAAGGCGACGGTGGCCGCATCCATCTCGTACCAGCGCTTGTGGTGGTGCAGGATCCCGCCGGTCTCACCGGGCAGCGGCAGCCCGGTGGGCTCGCCGAAGCCGAAGCGCCGCAGGGTGCGATACAGCGCCGCCTTGCCCATGGCCATGCCGATCTTGGCCGTGCCGATATTGCTGGAGTAGGCGAGGATCTGCGATGGGGTCAGCTCCTCCCACTTGCGCAGGTCGTGTATCTGGTGATCGGCTACGTTCATGACGCCTTCTTCGCAGTCGATGCGCTGATCGGGCTTGATGGCACCCAGCGCCAGCGCACCGGCCACGGTAAAGGCCTTGGTGGTGCTGCCGGGCTCGAAGCGGTCGGTGATGGCCCGGTTGCGACGGTGATAGCTAGGCGAGGCGGCCGGGTTGTTGGGGTTGAAGGTGGGGTAGTCGGCCATGGCCAGCAGCTCGCCGGTGCGCGGTTCGATGGCCACCACCGAGCCGGCCCTGGCCTCGAAGGTGCGGATGGCCAGCTCCAGCTCCTTCTCGGCCGCGTGCTGTATGGCCTTGTCGATGGTCAGATAGATGTCGTCACCATGCGCCGCGCGGTCGTCGAGCAGGTGTTCGCTGAAGACCACCGAGCCGCGACTGTCGTGGATAGCCGGCACGGCCTCGGAGGAGCCGCGCAGCCGGTCGTTCAGCTTGAGCTCCAGGCCGGCGATCCCCTTGCCGTCGATATCCACGTAGCCCAACAGGTGGGCAGCCAGCTCCCGGTTCGGATAGAAACGGCGCGCCTCGGGCAGCAGCGATACGCCCGGGATCCTCAGCGCGATGACGGCGGCCGCCTGCCGCGGGCTGACGCGGCGCTTGATCCAGACGAAGTGCCGGTTCGAGGCGAGGCGCCTGGCGATGACGCCCGGATCGACCTCCAGCAGGCGCCCGAGCCGCGCTGCCGCCCGTGCCGGGTCGACCTGGCCGCGCTTGAGCGCGCGCGGATTGGCCCAGACGCTGTCCGAGTCCACGCTGACCGCCAGCTCGGCCCCGTTGCGGTCATAGATGGTGCCCCGCTTGGGCGCCAGGCGGATGTCGCGCAGGTACTGCTCCTCGGCCATACGCCCGAGCTTGTCGGCGCGTACGACCTGCAGGTCCCAGGCCCGGTAGACGATGGCGCCGGCACCGGCGGTGAGCAGTACCGCCAGCAGCGCGATGCGCACCCGTATCCAGCGTATCGGTGGTTTCTGCCGCTTGCTCAACGCGTCTTCCCCGCTGTCGGACCTGCCGGCCGGCCGTCCACCGGTATGATCCGGGGTGCCTCCGGTAGCTCCATGCCCAGCGCTCCGCGGGCCACGCTCTCCACCCGGTTGGCTTCGCGCAGGGTGGCCGCCTCCAGCATGAGCAGCCGCCGGGTCTCGATGAGCTCGCGTTGCTCGCGGCGGGCAGCGGCCACGTCGTAGCCCAGCCGCACCGTCTCGAAGCGCAGGGTCAGATGCGCTACATAGGAGGCGGCGGTGGCCAGCACGGCCACGGTCCAGAGCGCGAGCACCCGGGCCCTCATACGTCCGCCTCCTCCGCCCCGCTCCCTCGCGGGCGGCGGCGGGCGGCGCGAAGCTTGGCGCTGCGCGCGCGGGGATTGCGCTCGCGCTCGGGCTCGGAGGCGGTCAGCGGGCGCCGGGTCAACACCTGCAGCCGCGGATCGCCGGCAAAAGCTCGCTTGACGATTCTATCCTCGAGCGAGTGAAAGCTGATGATCACGGCCGTACCCCGGTCCTGCAAGAGGTCGGGCAGCGCCGCGCAGAGCGCCTGCAGCTGGCCGAGCTCGTCGTTGACGGCGATGCGGATGGCCTGGAAGGTCCGGGTGGCCGGATCGGCTCCCCCGCGCCGACGCGGTCCCAGCACGCGCACCACCGAGCGGCGCAGGTCCTCGGTGGTGTTGAGCGCCCCCTGCTGCTCGCTCTTCTTGATTGAGCGGGCGATAGGCCGCGAGCGGCGCTCCTCGCCGAAACGGAACAGCACATCGGCCAGCTGGTTCTCCCGCAGGCGAGCGACCAGCTCGGCCGCGGTCTGGCCCCGGGAACAGTCCATGCGCATGTCGAGCGGGCCGGCCTGGGAGAAGGCGAAGCCGCGCTCCGGGTCGTCGAGCTGCAGCGAGCTCAGGCCCAGGTCGGCCACCAGCCCGTCGAAGCGGCCGGCGCCGACGCGCTCGGCGATGGCGCCGAGCTCCGCGTAACGGCCCTGAACCACGGTGGCGCGCTCGCCAAAGGGCTCCAGGCGCTGGCGGGTGGTCCGGACCGCCTCGGGATCGGTGTCGACCGCGATCACCCGCCCGTCGGGCGCGCTGGCCCGGAGCAGCGCCTCACAGTGACCGCCGCCCCCAGCCGTGGCATCGGCATACAGCCCCCCCGCTCGGGGCGCGATGGCCTCGATGCTCTCTTGCAGCATCACCGACTCGTGTACCCGCTCCGCCATCAGAGCCCCAGCTCTGCCAGGCGACGCGCGACTTCTTGCCGCCTGTTCTCGTCGGCCAGCAGATCCCTGCGCAGCTTCTCGAAGCGGACGCGCGACCACAGCTCGAGGTTGCGCCCCATGCCCGCCCAGATGATCTCGCGCTTGAGCCCGGCGTGCTGCCGCAGCGAGGCGGCGATCAAGATGCGACCCTGCCGGTCTACCTCGCACTCCACCGCGCCCGAGACGTAAACCCTGCGCACGGTGGCCACCATCTCGTCGAACTGAGGCAGCCGGGCCAGGCGCTGCTCGAAGGCCTCCCACTCCCGCAACGGGTAGGCGATAAGGCAGGGATCGAGCCCGGTCGTCAACACCAGGTGGCTTTCGCCCCTGGCCCGGAGAACCTCGCGAAAACGTGACGGCAGGGAAGTCCTACCCTTACCATCTATCGTGTGCTCATACTGTCCGCGAAACACACGCACAAACCCGTGAAAAGGCCGTCAGGCCCGGTTGGGCACTTCTTACCACTTTTTACCACTCCATCCCAAGCTAAGGGGATCTCTCGGGTGGTGTCAACTTCTTACTTCCCCTTGTTCCACGGGTCTCCCAGAGTTCAGCGGACGGCGCGACCCGTCGGATGCCGAGACCGGCGTGCACACTGACCAGACGTGCAGCCTTGACGGCGCCGTACGCTGAACTCTGGGAGACCCCGCCGCACAACGCGCAAACGACGCACCCGGTTCGCGCAGCCGTGGAGGTCGTACGCGGGGTCACCGGAAGCGCGCGCTGACGACCTTGGGGAAACCAATGGCGGGTGAAAGGTCGGAAGCACGCCTGTGCGCGCGCTTCCGGTGACCCGGAGGGGAAACGGGGGGGGGGAGGGGGAAAGGACTACTTCGTGCTTTTACCCGACGGCACGGGCAAGATACTATGTAAAGCGAGCCAAAGGAGGGCACGCCGCGTGCAGCTGGACTTTCAGAGCAAAGAGCTGACCATCAAGCTCGTCTACTACGGGCCGGCCCTCAGCGGCAAGACCACCAACCTGCAGGCCATCCACCGGCTGATCGCGGCCGACCGGCGCAGCCGGCTGATGACCCTTGAGACCCGTGACGACCGCACGCTGTTCTTCGATCTGCTCCCGCTGAGTTTCACGACCAAGAGCGGGCTGACCGTGCGTATCAAGCTGTTCACCGTACCCGGCCAGGTGATCCACGTCTCCACCCGACGCCTGGTGCTGCAGGGGGCGGACGGGGTGGCCTTCATCGCCGACAGCCAGCTCAACGAGGCCCGCTCCAACCAGGAGGCGTTTCTCGATCTCAGACGCAACCTCAAGGAGAACGGCTTCGACCCGGCCAAGATGCCCCTGGTCATCCAGTACAACAAGCGCGACCTGCCCAGCATCCGCAGCGAGGAGGACATCAAGAAGATGGCCGCCCGCGGGGTAGAGCCGGTCTACCTGGCCGTGGCCACCAAGGGCGTCGGCGTGATCGAGACCTTCCTGGGCCTGACCGATACCACCTGGAAACACATCGACAAGGAACACAAGATCAGCGAGCGCTTCGAGCTTGACGGGGAGGCGGTGCTGGACGACCTCAGGGAGCGTTTCGGGATCTCCGGTAAAGCGACGGGGATCGTATGAGCGAGTCCAGGGCCGTGAACCTGACACACGGCGACGTGACCCGCCTGGAAGAGTTGGTGGAGCGCGAGGCGCTGAACGACGTCTGTCGCTCCTTCTTCGACCTGTTCGGACTCTCCATTCGCATTCTGTCTACCTCGGGCTCGCTGCTGGCCGACGTGCACAAGGAGCGCAGCATATGCCGCTACGTCAACGGGCTGGTCAAGGGCCGCGTGGTCTGCGTCAAGACGGTGGAGGAGGTACGGCAGGTCGTTCCCGAGGATGAGACCGAGGTATTCCACTGCTTCACCGGCGCGGTCTACCACCTCTCGCCCATCCTTTACGAGGAACGGCAGCTCGGCCGCGTCATCCTCGGCCCCTTTCTGCCGGCCGAGGTGAGCGACGTCCCCGATACGCTGCTGTCCATGGTGCCCGAGGAAGATACCGACCACGCCGTCATGCAGCTGGCGGAGATGCCCCGGGTGCGCAGCGAGACGGCCGGACGCATGACCGTCCACCTGCGCGGCGTGCTGGACCTGATCCTCTTCTCCGGGCACAAGGCCCAGCTCACCAGCGAGATGCACCTGGCGAGCATGCGCGAGAGCTACCGCGAGCTGGAGGAGAAGAACACGAACCTGCAGAAGGCCTACGAGGACATCAAGGAGCTGGACCGGCTGAAGAGCAACTTTCTGGCCACGGTCAGCCACGAGCTCAGAACCCCGTTGACCTCGGTCATCGGTTACTCCGAGATGCTGCTCTCGGACGTGGCGGGCGAGCTCAACCAAGAACAACGCGGCTTTATAGATACCATCTATAACAAGGGCGAGCTGCTGCTATCGCTGATCACCAGCCTGCTCGACCTGAACAAGCTGGAGCAGGGCCGTATCAAGCTGGACCTCAAGCGGCTCGATCCGCGCGCGCTGCTGGAGGAGATCCGGGAGACCCTGCTGCCGCAGGCCAGGAAGAAGCGCATCAACCTGGAGGTGAACAGCGACGGTGAGATCGTCGACCTGACCGCCGATCCCATCGGGGTCAAGCAGATCCTGACCAACCTGGCCGGCAACGCCCTCAAGTTCACCCCCGAGGGCGGGCTCATCGAGCTGAGCGTGAAGACGGTGGACATGCTGATGCAGACCGAGGGCGAAGACGACGTCGGGGCGTCGGTCATGATGGTGCCGGTGCGCGGGATTCGCTTCGGCGTGCGCGACACCGGGATCGGCATCAAGAAGGAAGAGATCGACCGTATCTTCGACGCCTTCTACCAGGTGGACGGCGGATCGACGCGCGAATACGGCGGTATCGGGCTGGGCCTGAGCATCGCCAACCGGTTGGCCCAGGCCCACGGGGGAGTCATCAAGGTGGAGAGCGAGCCGGGTCTCGGATCGGTATTCTACGTGACGCTGCCCACTCAGCCCGCGTCCGGCGAGAGATGAGCGGCGGGGAGCTCGACCGCCTCGCCGAGATCGCCAGGCGCCTGCGCCGCCAGCGGTCCGGAGCGCTGGTCGACATCGGCGACGACGCCGCGGTGCTGGCCGGCGGCGACCGCCGGCTGGTACTGAGCGTGGACGCCCAGGTGCAGGGCGTTCACTTCCGCCCCGAGCTGCTCGGTTGGGACGACGTCGGCTTTCGCTCGCTGACCGCCGCGCTGAGCGATCTGGCCGCCATGGGAGCCGGACCGCGGGCGGCGCTTCTGGCGCTGGTGCTTCCGGACGCTTTCCCGGACGAACAGCTTTACCGGCTGATCGACGGCGTGGCCGAAGCCAGCGACCTGTACGGCTCGCCGGTAGTCGGTGGAAATCTCTCGCGCGGCGGCGAGGTCTCCGTCACCACCACGGTCGTGGGCGAAGCGCCCGAAGGAGTGTTGACGCGATCCGGGGCCAGGCCGGGGGATCTCGTGTTCGTGACCGGCACGCTCGGCGATGCCGCGCTCGGCCTGGCGCGGTTGCAGGTGGGTCGGGGCGCTGGCGCGGAACCTTTCGTCGAGCGCTGGCGGCAGCCGGTTGCCCGCCTCGAGGAGGGTCGCCAGCTGCTGGGCCGGGCCACCGCCGCCATCGACATTTCGGACGGACTGCTGCTCGACCTGAGCCGGTTATGCGAGGCCTCCGGGGTGGGCGCGCGCATCGAAGCCGAGGCGCTGCCGCTAGGCGATGGGTTTCGCCAGCTAGCGGGCGAGCTGGGCTTGGACCCGGTACAGCTGGCGCTCTCGGGCGGCGAGCAGTACGAGCTGTTGTTCACTGCTCCGGACGGGACTGCGGTCGGGGAGCTGGCAACCCGTATTGGTTGCATCGTGGACGAGCCCTCCTGGGTCGAGGTCGTCGACGGGCAGGGCCGCTCCGTTCAGGTGCGGACGCGGGGATACGCGCACTGGGAATAGAAATGGAGTCGAAGGGATGACCAGGGCGGGCGCAAGGCCCGCCCCTATGAATTCGCGCAGCACCGTCCGTAGTGGAGAGGCTTGCCCCCTCCCCTCGACGTATTGGACCGGTGGATCACCGGCCACCCCGAAACCGTGCTAGGTTTCCGCTAATGGATCCGGGAGCGATACGCGTGTTGCTGGAAAAGGTGGCCTCGGGTAGCGTCACGCCCGAGCAGGCGATGCGGCAGCTCAAGGATCTGCCCTTTGCCGAGATGGGCTTCGCCCATGTGGACCACCACCGCGCGCTGCGGGCGGGTCTGCCCGAGGTGGTCTTCGGTCCGGGCAAGAGCTTCGACCAGCTGGTCGCCATCATCCGGGAGATCGACAGCCACGACCAACCGGTACTGGCCACCCGCATCGAGCCCGAGCAGGGAGAGCGGCTGCTCGCCGCTCTCCCTGGCCTCGATTACGACCCGGTCTCCCGCACCGCGGTGCTCTGCCGCAAGCCGGTGCCGCAACGAGGACGGGGCAGCATCTGCATAGTGACCGGAGGCACCAGCGACATCCCGGTTGCGACCGAGGCCGCGGTCACGGCCAGGGTCTTCGGCAACGAGGTGAGCGAGCTGTTCGACGTAGGCGTGGCTGGTGTGCACCGGCTGCTCGGGCGCCGGGCGCTTCTGGACAACGCCGCCGTGATCATCGTGGTGGCGGGCATGGAGGGAGCGCTGGCCAGCGTGGTGGGCGGACTGGTGGACAAGCCGGTGATCGCCGTGCCCACCTCCGTCGGCTACGGGGCGAGCTTCGGCGGCATCGCGGCGCTGCTCGCCATGCTCAACAGCTGCGCCTCGGGCGTGACCGTGGTGAACATCGATAACGGATTCGGGGCGGCCTACGCGGCCACACTTATCAACCGTTGCGGCGAGAGTAAGGGATGACCGGAAACGGCGCGGGGAAGCTGCTCTTTATCGACGCCTTCAGCGGGATAGCGGGCGACATGCTGGTAGGGGCGCTTCTCGATCTCGGCGTGCCGCTCGACACCGTCGAATCAGCGCTCGGTCCGCTCCCGCTCTCTGGATACGAAATACAGACCGAACGGGTCGAGCGCTCCGGGATCGCGGCTACCCGCTTTTGCGTCTCGGTCTCCGAAACCCAACCCTCCCGCGACTGGGCCGCCATCCGCGCCCTGCTCGAGGCGGCCGGGCATTTGCCCGAGGGCGCGCGCGACCTCTGCCTGCGCGCCTTCGAGATCCTGGCCCGTGCCGAGGCCGAGGTACACGGCACCACCCCCGAGGCCGTGCACTTCCACGAGGTCGGCGCGGTGGACTCCATCGTGGACATGGTGGCCGCCGCGGTGGCCCTGGACCAGCTGGGCGCGCGGGTGGTGGGCTCGCCGCTTCCCCTGGGACGCGGCCTCATCCAGACCCGGCACGGCCCCATGCCCGCTCCCGCGCCCGCGACCGTGCTCTGCCTGCGCGGTATCCCCACCTATGATGCCGGCATCGACGACGAGCTGGTCACGCCCACCGGGGCGGCGCTGCTGGCCGCGGCCGCCGCGGGCTACACCCGCTGGCCCTCGCTCAGAGCCGAGCGGGTGGGCTGGGGGGCCGGCACCCGCGAGCTTCCCGACCGCCCCAACCTGCTGCGCCTGGTGCTGGGAAGCGAACCCGACCCGGCGTGGCAGGGAATACCCGGAGCAGAAGCGGGTTTTCTGCAGCTGGAAGCCAACCTGGACGACATGAGCGGAGAGCTTTGCGCCGTGGCCATCTCCCGGCTGCTCGAGGCCGGCGCGCTCGACGCCTGGGTAGCGCCCATCGGCATGAAGAAGGGCCGGCCGGCGGTCCTGCTCTCGGCACTGGCCCGGGGCCCGGAGGCCGACCGGGTGGCCCGCACCATCTTGAGCGAGACCACCACCCTGGGTCTGCGCATACGGGAAGTAAAGCGCATCGAACGCCCCCGCCGCTCGGTCGACGTGCAGACCCCCTACGGCACAATCAGCGTCAAGGTGGCCGACGGCGACGGGCTGCCGCCCAACCTGGCGCCCGAGTTCGAACAGTGCCGGGCCGCGGCCGAAAAGCACGAAGTGCCGGTCAAGCAGGTCATGCAAGCGGCGCTGGCCGCCTTCGGACATAGAGGGACGTAGCTACATTATTTACATTTTTGAACAAAACGCCTGGGATCGATTCCCCGCTCGGCCAGCTCCGCCCGCCCTCGTTCTTCTACCCGTAGAATACTCACCGGCGTCACGCCCGTTGCGCGGGCTACGTCGATGGTCGGTATGCCGCACAGGCGCGTCGCGACCCAGGCCAGCGCGGCTCGAGCCACCACCACTTTCCGCCGGCGTCCCCCTCCCTGTAGCTCTTCAGGCGATATGCGGAAACGCCTGGACACCTCCGCAATCGCCTTCTGCAAAAACCTATTCCGGCCCGGTTCCCCGACGCGGAGAGATGCCCCCTCGTCCGCCTCGCCCTCCGCTTCGGTAACATGCCGTACGAACTCGCTGCTTCCCAGTACTCTCTCGTCATGCACCCAGGGCTGCGGTCCGCTCCTGCTCTCCGCCATGCGCTCTCGCCCGCCGATGCTGCGGACCAGACCGCCTCCGTTCAGCTCGGTTCGTTTTCCTTCCCGGGCACCCTCCTTCACGAAACGCCCGTAGGCAACGCGAGCCCGTTCGACATCCCGTCCGAATTGTCCGAGCACGTACCGTGTATCCTGCCACGCGGCTTCGCGTCTCCCCAGCAGTACCGAATGCCCGCTCCAAGGAAACGCCTCCAGGGCACGCAAATCCTTGACTAGACCGGCGCGCAGCGGATTCAGGTGAAGGTAACGAACGAGTTGCAGCAGGTACCGGTCCTCCTCGACCACGATCGATTTGTACCGATTCTGAAAGATATGCCCGACCCGACGATGCCGCTTGTTGAAGGAGACGGCGTAGCCGGTCTGCAACCGCCGCATGAACGGCGAAAGCCCTGCCGGTCCCGATCGCAACAGCAGATGGAAGTGGTTGGGGATCAAGCACCACGCGAAGATACTGGTTGCCGTCTCGTCGACCAGCCTTTCCAGGCGGTTCAGCAGGTCCTCCCGGTCGCGGTCGCACGAAAAGATCTCGCGCTTCTCGATCCCCCGGGCCATCACGTGGTGCAGGGCATCGGCGTAGTCGAGTCGCGGTCCTCGGGGCATGAGGTGTTCTTACACCTCGGCCCGAAGCCTCGTCAATAATGTAAATACTGTAGCAACGTCCCCTATTCCCTTACGGAACGTCCCCTTACGGACTTACGGACAGACCTCCGCGTAGATGCACATCTGGATGCCCTGCACCCAGGCGGCAAAGGGCTGGTCCCAGCGCCGGCGCTCCAGGCGCACGGTGTCGTCGTCGTAGTAGCGAGCCGAGAAGATCGGCCTGGGGTAAGCCGAGCCCGTGCCGTTGCAGCTGTTGTAGCTCAGCGCCATCCGGGCGGAGCACGAGCTGGCGCTGTCCACGCTGACGTCTACGGTGAGGTCATCGTTGTTTCCGTCCGTCTTGAAACGATAGTCCACCAGGATGTCCGGGTGGGTGAGCGCGTAGACCTCGAAATCGCGGTCGTCTGCCTCCTCGGTCCCTACCGCTACCTCGTTCTCCGTCGCGTTCTGATTGACGCCGTCGCCCAGGGTGATGATCTGACCCTCGCCAGCGTCGCCGATACCGTCGTCATCCGTGAATCCGGTACCCCAAACCCAGGTGTTCGCCCGGGCTACCGACTGGCCGAGCGAGCCGGTATCGTACTCCCCGGTGCTGTTCGCATCGTCACCGCCGTTGTTGCCGGTGACCCGAGCCCGCTGCACCGTCCACTCCGAGCCCCACTGCACGACCATCACCGTGCTGGTCGCGCTCTCCAGGCCGCTGTCGTGCCGCGACCAGCTGATGGTGTTGGTGCTGGTGGGATAGATGCGCGCGTGGCAGTTGTTGTGGTCCATGGGATCGGTGGCGCTGGTGGTACACCCCGCTCCGTTGTAGCCGCCCATGAGCATGATCTGGTCGATGTCCGAGCCCCAGGCGGTGGTGGTCTTGCTGCCGGTGGTGGCCGCGTGCGAGACCGCCTCCACGTCCAGCAACTGGAAGCCCGCCGCGGTGTGGTCGCTCAACGACTCTACTACCGTGACCACGCCGACCCAGGAGTCAGCCGTTCCCTCGCGGTGTAGCCCGATCTGGTTGGTGGCGCCCGACGCGGTCAGGTCTCCTCCCGTGGCCCATGGATCCGCGACCAGCCGGGCGTAGTTCTCGTCCGGCCCCCGGTTGTTGTTGTCGCTCCCGTCGCCCGCGCTGCCCTGGATGATGACGAAGTAGTTGTCCGCCAAGTCCTGGTCCAGGGTGAGGGTGTAATCCTCGCCGCCGAATTCGCCCGGTGCGAGGTAGTACTCGGTAACCCGTATGACCAGCTCATCCAGACAGCCGTAGCAGCACCTGAATCCCGCATTGAAGAAGAGGAAGTCGTCGTCCGCCAGCGTCCAGTCGAAGCCGCAGCTCACGCCCTCCTTGGTGTTGTTCATGGCGCCGCCGCGCAGGGGGTTGACCCCCGAGCTGCGCTCCATCGTCCACTCCTTGACGTTGCCGCTCAGGTCGTAGACCTGAAGCCCCGAGCCGTCGCTCTCGTACTGGCGGTGGCAATAGGCGAAGGAGCCGGTCGGATAGACGTCGTCCTGATCGCCCGCCGTATCGGTATCCGAATCCCAGTCGTTGGCGTTGCAGGTCTCGGGGTTGCTGTCGTAATCGTTGCAGTCGTAGCCTAGGCTGGCCTGCTCGTGCTCGGCGTATGACCATCCGCAATCACCGTCGCCGGTCACGTTGTTGAACATGCACGCTTCTTCCCACTCGGCCTCGGTACATAGCCGCCCGCCCGCGGCCGCGCAGGCCTCAGCGGCCCTACCGTGGGTGACGTTGGTCCACGGCATACGAAGGGGCTCGGAGCAGGCGCGCAAGCCAGAGACTCCCGCCCCATCGGAATCGGCGTCCGGCCGCGAGGCCTCGTAGGCGAAGATGTGGCCGCCGCTGGGAAGCGGCACCCACATATCGGAGACGCAGCCGCTCTGCGGGTTGTCCGGGGCGCAGGGCTCGTCAACGTCGCCGTCGCAGTCGTCGTCCAGGGCGTTACAGGGGTAGTCCTGCTCGTCGTTCGGATCGCCGGGCACCAACAACACCCCACCGAGCGTATCTTTGCAGACCGTAACCGTGTCGCTATTGGCATCCAGATCGGTGGTGTCGCAGTCGATCTGTCCGCCGCCCACCAGGCAGATGCCCGTGCCGACCGAGCAGGCGGTGCCCACCCCGAAGAACTCGTCGGTGATGCCGTCGCAGTCGTTGTCCAGGTAATCGCACGCCTCGGTCGTCGCCGTGACCCCGCCCGAGCACGACCCCCAGACGCCGCTGCTGCAGGTCTCGGTTCCGAGCGTACACTCGCCCACGATCGATCCGCAGGGACGGGTGATACCCTCGTCGGTAGACCCGTCGCAGTCGTCGTCCAGGTTGTTGCAGATCTCGGTGCCGGCCTTGCACTCGCAGCCGTCGGTCGGATCGTTGTTCTTATCCACGTAGCCGCCGACGCAGTAGTCGATCCCGCAGACGCCGCTATCGCAACTGGGATAGGCGTGACAGACCGAGAACGGGCACTCGATCCAGCAGTTGGTGGAGCAGTCCCCGCAGTAGTAGACGTTGCCGGCGAAGTTGAACTCGACATCGTCGCTCACGCCGTCGCAGTCGTTGTCCACGTAGTCGCAGACCTCGATGCCGTCGGTGACCTCGCCGATGCACTGCAGCCCCCCGTTGACGCAGGTCCACACGCCGTACTCGCACTGCCCGACGTCGGTGGCGCCGCAGTCGCCCCCGCCGTCTGGGTTGCCCTCGTCGGTCAGCCCGTCGCAGTCGTCATCCTCGCCGTCACAGGTCTCGGCCGTGCCCGGCGTGTCATTGCAACCTACCCAGGAGCCCGCGTCGCACATCTCCGTTCCGGCGACGCACTCACCCACGTCCGTACCGCAGGCCCGGGGCAAGATGCCCTCGTCGGTCGTGCCGTCGCAGTCGTTGTCCTTGTTGTCGCAGAGCTCGGCCGTCTCCGTCACCGCGTCGCAGCCCAACCACTGGCCGTAGCTACAGCTCTCCGTTCCCCCAACGCACTCGCCCTCGTCCGTGCCGCAATCCCGGTCCGCAACGCCCTCGTCCGTCAAACCATCGCAGTCATTATCGCGGTTGTCGCAGAGCTCGGCCGTCTCCGTCACCGCGTCGCAGTTGATCCAGTCGCCCCCGCTACAGCTCTCGGTGCCCATCGAGCAATCGCCGACATTCTTGCCGCAGGGACGCGAGGGTACGCCCTCGTCCGTCGAGCCGTCGCAGTCGTTGTCCTTGTCGTCGCAGATCTCGCCCGTCTCCGTCACCGCGTCGCAGCCCAACCACTGGCCGTAGCTGCAGCTCTCCGTTCCCGTCGAGCACTCGCCCTCGTCCGTACCGCAGGCCCGGTCCGCTACGCCCTCGTCCGTCAAGCCATCGCAGTCGTCGTCCTGGTTGTCACAGGTCTCGGCCGTTCCGGCCACCGCCGTACAGCCCTGCCACGACCCCGCGTCGCACATCTCCTCGCCCGATACGCACTCGCCCAGATCCGTTCCGCAGGAACGCGGCGCGATGCCCTCGTCCGTCGCGCCGTCGCAGTCGTTGTCCTTGTTGTCGCAGCTCTCCGCGCTACCGGTCACCGCCGTACAGCCCAACCACTGGCCGAAGCTGCAGCTCTCCGTTCCCATCGAGCACTCGCCCTCGTCCGTGCCGCAGTCCCGGTCCGCAATGCCCTCGTCCGTCAAGCCGTCGCAGTCGTCGTCCTCGTTGTCACAGGTCTCGGCCGTTCCGGTCACAGCTGTGCAGCCGCCCCAGAAACCGTCGCTGCAAGTCTCCTCGCCCGACACGCACTCGCCCAGATCCGTTCCGCAGGAGCGCGGGGCGATACCCTCATCGGTCGCGCCGTCGCAGTCGTCGTCCTCGTTGTTACAGGTCTCGGTCGTACCGGTCACCGCCGTACAGCCCTGCCAGGATCCCTGGAAACAGGTCTCCGTGCCCGCGGAGCACTCACCCTCGTCCGTGCCGCAGTCCCGCTCCAACCCCTCGTCCGTGATGCCGTCGCAGTCGTCGTCCTGGTTGTCGCAGGTCTCGGCCGTGCCCCCCACCGCCGTGCAGCTGCCCCAGATCCCGCCGCTACAGCTCTCCTGACCCGATACGCACTCGCCCAGGTCCGTACCGCAAGGACGCGCCGCGATACCCTCGTCCGTCGAGCCGTCGCAGTCGTCGTCCTGGTTGTCGCAGGTCTCGACCGTGCCCCCCACCGCCGTGCAGCTCACCCACGCGCCCCGGCTGCAGGTCTCCGTGCCGGCAACGCACTCGCCCGTATCGGTGCCACAGGGCCGCGTCAGCCCCTCGTCCGTGATGCCGTCGCAATCGTCGTCCTCGTCGTTGCAGACCTCGGCCGAGCCGGTGACCGCGGTGCAGCCTCCCCAGACGCCGCCGCTGCAGGTCTCGATACCCGACACGCACTCGCCCAGGTTCGTGCCGCAATTGCGGGTCAGCCCCTCGTCCGTGACGCCGTCGCAGTCGTTGTCCTGGTCGTCGCAGACCTCGTTCTCGGGCCAGACGCCAGTGCAGCCCACCCAGTTGCCGACGTCGCACACCTCGGTCCCCATAGCGCAGGCGCCCTCGTCTCCCTCGGCGGGGCCGCAGGGCCGGGAGAGATCCTCGTCGCGGACCCGGTCGCAGTCGTCGTCGATACCGTTGCAGATCTCCTCCACCGGGTCCTGGCCGCCGGTGCAGACCAGGTCGCCGCCGATACACTCGTACGACCCGGGCTCGCAGGCGCCGATCCCGCTGCCGCAGGCGTCGCCACCCTCGGGGTTGTCCTCGTCGGTCTCGCCGTCGCAGTCATCGTCCAGCAGGTTGCACAGCTCGTCGATCGGCGCCCCGAGCCCCACGCACTGCAGCTCCGCTCCGATGCAGTGACGGACGCCGAGCACGCAGGTGCCGCAGGGATCGTCGGTCTGCCCGTCGTTGTCGCTATCCGTGCGACAATCGCCGATCGAGGTCCATCCGCACGGCTCGCCGCCCTCGGGGTCGCCGTTGTCGATCGCGTTGTCGCAGTCGTTGTCCAAGCCGTCGCACAGCTCGTCGATGGGCGTGATCTGGCCCACGCACTCGAGCACCCCGATGGTCCTGTTGCACTGCCAGGTGCCGTACTGGCAGGTGCCGAGCCCCGTGTTGCCCGGATCGGCGCACGCCTTGTTGGTGTCGGGATCCGACTCGTCGGTCTCGCCGTCGCAGTTGTTGTCCACGCCGTCGCAGACCTCGGTCTCCTCGCCCGTGCCCCCGATGCACTCCACGCTGCCGCCGCGGCACTCGGTGATGCCGGTCTCGCACTCGCCCACCGCCGAGCCGCATACCTGCGCCAGCCGCTCGTCCCGGCTGGTGATGCTGTTGTCGTTGCCGTCGGCGTCAGCTTCCTCATCGATGAGCCCGTCGCAGTCGTCGTCGACCAGGTTGCACACCTCGTCGTCGGGATCGGCGATGGTGCACTCGTACTCGCAGCCATTGGCCTGGTTGCCGTCGATGTCGTGGTAACCCTCGTCGCATTGCGAGGTGTCCAGCACGCACTCGCCGTCCACGCACTGCCCGCCGTTTTCCGCGTGAGCGAACTTGCAGACGAAGCCGCAGGAGCCGCAGTTCATGGGATCGCTCTCGAGGTCCACCTCGTCGTCGATCAGCCCGTCGCAGTCGTTGTCCCTCAGATCGCAGACGGTGTCTTCCTCGGCTTCCTGCAGGCAGTAGTACTCGCAGCCGTTTTCCTCGTCCTCGTCCAGGTCCACGAAGGCGATGTCGCAGCCGCTCATCACGCAGGAGCCCTGATCGCACTCGCTGAAGGCGTGGTCCCGCACGCAGGAAGTCTCGCAGCTTCCGCAGTGGTTCACGTTGCTATTGAGATCAAAGTCCTCGTCGGTCTCCCCGTCGCAGTCGTCGTCCTCGCCGTTGCAGAGCTCCATCTGCAGGCACTCGCCCGAACCCGCGTCCACCACATCCGGCACGCTGGAGTCGATGGTCGGCCGGATCCCGGCCTCGCTCTGCTGCGAGCCGCCCCCGGCCGCGCCCCCGGAGGCGTCGACCGGACCGGCGTCGGGCTTCTCCTCGCAGTTCAGACAGAAGGGCTCCGCGTTACAGCCGCCGGCGGTGATGGCCAGCACCAGCAACGAGGCGGCCAGCGCCGCGCGCAGGGTCGCGCTCGACGCCGCGCTCCGCTCGATACCGAACCGGCGGCCCAGCCGCAACGCCACCAGGCCCAGCAGCAACAGAGCGACCGTCCAGGGGCCGCGCCCATTGTCAGGGCTGCTCGCGCCCGCCGGCACCGTGCAGGAGCAGCCGCCTCCGGTCGCCACCACGCCCTTCTTCGGCTCCTGCTCCACCTCGGTCACCTGCTGCTTGAAGCAGACGCCCGACTCGCAGATCTCGTCGTCCGCGCACTGGCTGCCCGCATTCGCGCCCTGGCAGTCGCCCGAGGCTCCGCACCAGGCGCCGTCGGTCTGCGGGTCGATGCAGAGGCCGCCGCAGTTGACGGTGCCGCGCGGGCAGCTGGTGCTGCAAACGCCGCCCACGCAGACCTCGTCGTCGGCGCAACGCTCACCCGCGTTCTCTCCCGTGCAATCGCCGAACGCGCCGCAGAAGTCGCTGTTGGTCTTGGGATCGATGCAGGCGCCGTTGCAGTTCACCTTCTCCGGCGGGCACTGCTCGGTGCAGGCGCCCTCTGCGCACACTTGGTTCTCCGGACAACGAACGCCGGCGTTTGCTCCCTCGCAGTCGCCCGAGGCTCCGCAGTAGCTGGGATCGGTCAGCGGATCGACGCACCGGTTATCGCACTCGATCTCCTGGCCGCCGCACCGCAGCGAGCACTCGCCGGCGCTGCAGGTCTGGCCCTGCGGGCAACGGGTGATGAGGCACGGATCCGGTTCGCACTGGCCCGCCACCGGATCGCAGAGGAAGCCGGTGGGACAGCTAAGCCCGGCGCAGCCGTCGTCCACGCACTCGCCGTCGTCCGGGTTACAGACCTGGTTGCGCCCGCACGACACCTCGGCGCACCGATCGGTCACGCACTCGCCCTGTACGCACTTCTGCCCCTCGGCGCACTGCACCTCAGCGCAGCTCCGGAAGCACTCGCCGTCCCGGCAGACCTGCCCCTCGGCGCAGCCGGCCGTGGCGCATGGATCGCTCTCGCACTCACCCTCCACGGCGTTGCAGCGCTCGTCCTGCTCGCAGCCGAAGACCAGACAGGTGTTGGCCTTGCACAGCCCGTCGCGCGGATCGCACACCGTGTTCTCCGAGCAGACCGTGCCGTCGCAGGGGAAGGTGCAGACGTTGTCCTTGCACACGCAGTGGCCCACCTGGCTGCTGTCCGGGGCGCAGACCGTGGCGCCGGCGCGTTCGATCACCTGCGTGGAGCAGTTGTCGTAGGTGCACATCTCGGCCACGCAGTAGCAGCCCAGATCCGGCACCTGCTTGGAGGACTTGCCCGTCGGGCAGGTCTGGCTGAACTCCTCGGCCGCGCGGCAGGGGTACGCGCACTGGCAGTCGATGCAGATGGCCTCGGGCGGGCACATGTCGTCATCCTCGTCCGTCTCGCCGTCGCAGTCGTTGTCCAGGCAATCGCAGCGCTCTTTGCCCGGCGGGATCTCGCCCACGCAGAGCACGTCATTGTCGATACACTCGGTGGTGCCCATCTCGCATACGCCCTCGTCCGTGCCGCAGGGCTTGCCCAGCCGGTCATCGTAGCGGACGATGTCCTCGACCTCGTCCACCTCGCCGTCGCAGTCGTTGTCCAGCCCGTCGCAGATCTCGTTGATGGGCTCCACCCCGCCCAGGCAGACCGCCTCGCCGATCACGTCGCACTTGCCGTCGCTCCTGAGCTGCGGCGTACAGCAGGCCCAGGTGCCGGGACGGCACTCGCCCACGTCCGTGCCGCAGGCCCCGCCCAGCGGGATGCCCTCGTCGGTCACGCCGTCGCAGTCGTTGTCCAGGCCGTCGCAGACCTCCTGCGAGCCGGGCGTCTCGCCCTGGCACTCGATGGAGCCGTCCAGGCAGACCGAGGTGCCGGCCTGGCACTCGCCCTCGTCGTCGCCGCAGGGCTTGTTCAACCGCGTATCCATGGTGGTGATGTCGTTGCCGTCGTCGTCCGTGACCTCGTCGGTCTGCCCGTCGCAGTCGTTGTCCTCGCCGTCGCAGATCTCGTCGCCCGGTCCCACCGCCCCGGCGCACTGTAGCTCGGCATCGATGCAGTACACGGTGCCGTAACGGCACTGCCCGCAGGGCAGGTCGTAGCTCGGATCGTCCGGGTGATTGGCGTCGATGACGGCGCAGCCGTCGACCCGGTCCACCACTCCTTCCAGCACATTCTGGCAGTTCGGGGGCTCTTCCTCGTCGCACACCTGGTCGCACTTCGCGCCGCCCTCGGGATTGCCCTCGTCCACCTCGCCGTCGCAGTCGTTATCCAGGCCGTCGCACAGCTCGCTTATGGGGCCCTGGCCGCCCTGGCACTGCAGCGCGCCCACCAAGGTGCATTGGCCGAGATCGAAGGCCTCTTGCGTGCAGCAGATGCTGGTGCCCTTCTCGCACTCGCCGGTGCTGGTGCCGCACTGCGCGCCGCCGCCCGGGTTGCCCTCGTCGGTAGTGCCGTCGCAGTCGTCGTCCTTGTCGTTGCACTTCTCCGGTATGGCCCGGATGTCGCCCTCGCAGACCAGCAGGCCGTTCACGCAGCGGTTGGAACCGAATTCGCATTCGCCCACGTCGGTATCGCCGCACGGGGTGCCGCCCTCGGGGTTGCCCTCGTCGGTCAGCCCGTCGCAGTCGTCGTCCCGGCTATTACAGAGCTCGTCCGTGCCGGTGTCTGCATTGCAGTCCACCCATTGTCCGGCCTCACAGTTCTCGGTACCGGTCGAGCACTCGCCGATGTTCGTGCCGCATTCGCGGCTCAGATCCTCGTCGGTCGAGCCGTCGCAGTCGTTGTCCTTGTTGTCGCACTGCTCGTCCGTACCCCCGTCGGCCGTGCAGCCCACCCAGGAGCCGAAGTTACAGACCTCGGTGCCGGTCGAGCACTCGCCCTCATCGGTACCGCACGCCTGGGTCAGGCCCTCGTCCGTCAGCCCATCGCAGTCGTCGTCCTGGTTGTCGCACTGCTCTCCGGTGCCCGTCACCGCGTCGCAGTCCTCCCAAGACCCGCCGTTACACGTCTCGGTACCCACCGAGCACTCGCCCACGTTCGTGCCGCACTGCCGCGTCAGATCCTCGTCCGTCGTGCCGTCGCAGTCGTTGTCCCGGTTGTCGCAGAGCTCCCCCGTCTCGGTCACCGCGTCGCAGCCCAACCAGACCCCGGAGCTGCACGTCTCGCTACCGACCTCGCACTCGCCCTCGTCCGTGCCGCAGTCCCGCTGCAGACCCTCGTCCGTGAGCCCATCGCAGTCGTCGTCCTGGTTGTCGCACTGCTCCCCGGTGCCCGTCACTGCGTCGCAGTCCTCCCAGAATCCGCCATTACACGTCTCGGTACCCACCGAGCACTCGCCCACGTTCGTGCCGCACTGCCGCGTCAGATCCTCGTCCGTCGTGCCGTCGCAGTCGTTGTCCCGGTTGTCACAGAGCTCTCCGGTCTCGGTCTCCGCGTCGCAGCCGACCCACAACCCGGCGCTGCACGTCTCCGTGCCCGACTCGCATTCGCCCTCGTCCGTGCCGCAGTCCTGCGTCAGACCCTCGTCCGTCAGCCCATCGCAGTCGTCGTCCTGGTTGTTGCACTGCTCCCCCGTGGCCGTCACCGCGTCGCAGTCCTCCCAAGACCCGCCGTTACACGTCTCGGTACCCACCGAGCACTCGCCCACGTTCGTGCCGCACTGCCGCGTCAGATCCTCGTCCGTCGTGCCGTCGCAGTCGTTGTCCCGGTTGTCACAGAGCTCTCCGGTCTCGGTCTCCGCGTCGCAGCCGACCCACAACCCGGCGCTGCACGTCTCCGTGCCCGACTCGCATTCGCCCTCGTCCGTGCCGCAGTCCTGCGTCAGACCCTCGTCCGTCAGCCCATCGCAGTCGTCGTCCTGGTTGTTGCACTGCTCCCCCGTCTCCGTCACCGCGTCGCAGTTGATCCAGTCGCCCCCGCTACAGGTCTCCGTGCCCGTCGAGCACTCGCCCACGTTCTTGCCGCACGAACGCGTCAATCCCTCGTCCGTCGAGCCGTCGCAGTCGTTGTCCTTGTCGTCGCAGATCTCGCCCGTCTCGGTTACCGCGTCGCAGCCGACCCACAGACCCCCGCTACAGGTCTCCGTGCCCGACACGCATTCGCCCTCATCCGAGCCGCAGTCCTGCGTCAGACCCTCGTCCGTCAGCCCATCGCAGTCGTCGTCCTGGTTGTTGCACTGCTCCCCCGTCTCCGTCACCGCGTCGCAGCCGACCCACAGACCCCCGCTACAGGTCTCCGTGCCCATCGAGCACTCGCCCACGTTCTTGCCGCAATTTCTGGAGAGCCCCTCATCCGTCAAGCCATCGCAGTCGTCGTCCTGGTTGTCGCAGACCTCGGGGCTGCCCCCGATATCGTCGCAGTTGCCCCACTCGCCGGCGCTGCATGTACGGGTGCCGGCCACGCACTCGCCCTCGTCCGTGCCGCAGTCCTCGGTGATCTCGTCGGTGATGCCGTCGCAGTCGTTGTCGTCGCCGTCGCAGACCTCCGTCGTCCCCGGCATACCGGAGCAAACGCCCCAGGAACCGGCCGTGCAGGTCTCGGTGGGATCGCAGATGCCCGCGCCCGCGAAGCAGGAGCGGGAGAAGTTATCGGTCTCGCCATCGCAGTCGTCGTCCAGGTTGTTGCACTGCTCGGGCACGGGGGGCACCACCGCGAAGCAATCGCCCCAGTCGCCCTCGTCGCACAGCCGCATGCCGGGGTCGCACTCGCCCACGTCGGTGGTATCGGTGCAGGCGTCCACGAATAGATCGGTCAACCCGTCGCAGTCGTTGTCCAGGTTATCGCAGATCTCCGCTCCGCCATAGATCGCGTCACACCCCTCGTACAGCCCGGTATTCGGGTTGCAGATCTCGGTGCCCGACACGCACTCGCCCACATCCGTGCCGCACTCCTGCTCCAGCGGGCCGTCGTCGTCCTCGTTCTCGTCGGTCAGCCCGTCACAGTCGTTGTCCAGCGTATCGCACACCTCGGGCGCCGGAGCCACCTCGTTCACGCAGCTGCCCCAGACCCCGCTCGAGCACAGCTGTATCCCCTCCTCGCACTCGCCCAGGTTGCTGCCGCAGACCTGCTGCAGCGCCCCGTCGTCGGTGGCGTTCTCGTCGGTCAGCCCGTCGCAGTCGTTGTCCTTGTTGTCGCAGATCTCGGTGGTCGGATAGACCGGGCCGGTCGGGTCGCCGACGCACTCGTAACACGAGCCGGGCATATCCGGATCCGGATCGCACCCCACCTTGCTGCCGTCGGTGTCCTCGTCGCAGAACAGCACCCCGTAATCGCACTCGCCCACGTCCGTGGAGGGGCCGCAGGCGTCCCCGCCCCCGGGGTTGCCCTCGTCCGTCAACCCGTCGCAGTCGTCGTCCAGCCCGTTGCAGACCTCGATGAGCTGGCTGTCGGCGATGATCTGGCTGAAGGCGATGGAGAGCTCTTCCTCGTTCTCGGCATAGAATCCATAATACGGACCGGGAGCGTCGGTTCCGCCGGCCTGAGCGTAGCTCTCTATGTACGAATCCCCCGGCGACCTGCCAAAACCGATGACGTAGGTCCTAATGTCCCATGTGATGTATCCACTCGGATCCACGGACGTCGGTACCGGTACCGTCGACGAATGAAGGGCTGTGGCCGTGACACTGGGCGTATCGCCGCACAAGTTACTGGAATAGGGTTCCCCGCCTCCATCCGTGAGCATGATTACCGAAACGGGCCGGCACCCCGCATAGGTGTCCGTACGAAACGGCGAAACGTCGAAGGGACTCGGCGCCTGTCCGCCCTCTTCGAAATAGTCCTTGGCCAGCTTGAGCGTACCATTCAGCGGCGTTCCCCCCCATGCGACCAGCTCCTGTCCGTAGTTGGCGTCGCAGGCTACCGCCGGAGAATCGTCCACGTAGTATAGAATTTCGTCCTGGTTGTCCTCGGCAAGACCGACGAGCAGCCTTCCGGAATCGAGCGTGTCGTCGCAAGTTCCGTACTCGTCGCAATCGACCTGGTCGAACTGCATCAGCCCGAAAACCGCGTCGCCCGTGCCGTTGACGAGCCGGTTCAATGCGCACCTGGCGTGACCGATCCGGCGGGTTGCATCGTTGTTGACATGACCGCAACTGTTAGGGCCGAGGTCCGGTGTATCGTCCATCGACCCCGAGGTATCCACGATCACCATAAACCACGGCTTGACCTGCACCTGGGCCGAGGCCGTGCCGGCGGCGGAAACAAGACAGAGAACCGCGAACGCGCACGCGAGATTCAAGCGCCTGCGAACCATGACCACTCCTTTTCGATGCTGATACAAGTACGAGGTGTCCCGATAATTAAACGAAGCCCACCCCGAGGGGCCGGAAGCACCCCGGAACGATAGCCCAACCTATATGTAGATGCCACCAGGGGTGGCGTGTCCGGAATACAGTTTTTTAGGTGTCCCGAAGCGGGGAATACGGCTCAGTTTCGAAAGCAAATCGACGCACCGCAGCAGCCGAAAAGGAGCGCCTCGCCAGATCGGTACATTTCGCGTTTTCCTTTGGTATCCTCCTGTCGTCAATCGAACGAGAGCTCCCTAAATATTTCCTAGTTTTTCGTTCTCTGCGGATGTTTCCAGTAACCCATTTAGGCTATTTACGCTCTCGGCGTTTTTGGCGCAGCCGGCCCGTACCGCGGCCGGCTGGCGTCTAGCGATTGCACGTGCCAGCGTGGCCGGTTGCCATGTGCGCCGAACGCAAAGGTCGCCGGTCCGCGACCCCGCCAGCCGATGAAGCCAAACACCCCCGCTTCTTCGCCACCGCCGCGGCGGGCACCGAGGGCGCGCTGCGCGACGAGCTCAGGGAGCTGGGCCTTCCCGCGGTCAAGGCCACGCGAGGCGGAGTGCACTTCGGCCGCGACGATGCCGACGCCATGCGCTCGTGCCTGTACAGCCGCATCGCCGTGCGCGTGCTGGAGCTGGTGGCGGAATTCGAGGCCAGGGACGCCTCCGCTCTTTACGAAGCGGTGGCCGCGCTCGAGTGGGAACGGATGCTGGGCGCGCGCCGCACCTTGGCCGTGCGGGCCAACAGCCGCGATAACGCCGCGCTCAAGCACTCGGGCTTCGTGGCGCAAAAGACCAAGGACGCCATCGTGGACCGGGTGCGACAGAAGCGCGGCCGCAGGCCCTCGGTCGACCGCGACGATCCGGATCTGCTAGTGACCGTCCACCTGAGCGGAAACCGGGGCCGGGTGCTGCTCGACTGGTCGGGCCAGCCGCTTCACCTGCGCGGCTACCGCGCCTCGGCGCTGCGCGCTCCCATCAAGGAGACGCTGGCCGCCGCGGTGGTGCGGCTGAGCGGATGGGACCGGCAAAGGCCGTTCATCGATCCCATGTGCGGGTCCGGAACCCTGGCCATCGAGGCGGCCTGCTGGGCAACCGGCCGTCCGCCCGGGCTCGGCCGGCGGTTCGGCTTCGAGCGCTGGAGGCCCGAGCGATCTTCCGGGCGCGACCGGCTCTGGCAAGACCTGCGTGAGGAGGCGAAAGAGGCGTGCAACCGGGCCGGCCGGAGCGCGCTCGAGGTGCTGGCCGCGGACCGCGACGCCAAGGCCGTGTCCGCCGCTCGCGACAACGCGCGGCGGGCGGGCGTGAAGATACGGATACGACGGGCCGAGCTCGAATCGCTCGTACCCGAGAGCGAGAGCGGGCACCTGCTGACCAACGCGCCCTACGGCGTCCGGCTCGAGGCCGCGCCCGCGCTTCACCGCGAGCTCGGCGCGGCCTTCCGCCGTATGAGCGGCCACCGGGTGGCGGCGCTGGTACGCGGCCGGGAGATCGGCAAGATCATGCGCGCGCGGCCGGCGCTGGAGCATACGCTGTGGAACGGCCCCATCGAGTGCCGGCTGTTCGCCTGGGACGTGTAGAGCGTCAGGCGATATCCCCCAGCCGCTTGATCATTTTTTGCAGCCCGTAGCGCGACACTCCCAGCAGCTTGGCCGCCCGCGTTTGGTTGCCGCCGGCCTGATCGAGCGCGCGCCGGATGAGCTTCCTCTCCAGTATCCCCACCTGCCCGCGCAGATCCAGGTCTCCGACCGGCTCGGCCTCGCCCGCGGGCGAGGCACAGGCCAGGTGCTCGAGCCGGATCACGTCGTCGGCCAGCACCAGCGCCCGGCTGAGCTCGTTCTGCAGCTGCCGCACGTTGCCGGGCCAGCTCTGCCGGCCCAGCGCGGAAAGCGCCTTACGGTCCATGCGTACGCTACGCCCCTCCGCCTGCCGGCCCAGCAGGTGCGCGGCCAGCGCCGGGATGTCCTCGGGCCGCTCCCTGAGCGGCGGTATCTCGAGGGTGACCACCGCCAACCGGTAGTAGAGGTCCTCGCGAAACGCGCCCTGGGCCACCATGGCGCCCAGGTCCCGATGGGTGGCGGCCAGCACGCGTACGTCCACCTTGCGGGTGCGTTCACTGCCCACCGGCCGTATCTCCCCCTCCTCCAGCGCCCGCAGCAGGCGCGACTGCATGGCCGGCGACATCTCGCCGATCTCGTCCAGAAAGAGCGTGCCCCCATCGGCCATCTCGAACAGCCCCAACCGCCGGCGGTCCGCCCCGGTGAACGAACCCTTGACGTGGCCGAAAAGCGTGCTCTCCAGCAGGGTTTCCGGGATAGCTCCGCAGTTCTCGCTGACGAAGCGGCTCCCTGCCCGGCCGCTCCAGTCGTGTATGGCCCGCGCCACCAGCTCCTTGCCCGTACCGCTCTCGCCCAGGATCAGTACCGGCAGGTCCGAGCGCGACACCCGTTCGGTCATCTGCATGACGCGGCGCATAGCCGCGCTCTCGGCCACGATGGAGGGGTGCTCGGGGCCAGGACCGGGAACCGAGCGTTTGAGCGAGGAGAGCTCCACCGCTTGCTGCTCGACCGTGCGCGCCAGCCGCTCGCGCAACAGCTCCAGCCGGCGCGCCCCGCGCCGCTCGGCCCGCAACAGCTCGGCCCCGTCCAGGGCGATGGCGCCTAGATCCGCCAGGTCGCCCAGCAGCAGGGCCTCCGGCTCGCCAAAGGCAAAGGGCCGAATACGGTCATCAACCAGGATCGCCCCGACCACCTCTCCCCGCTGCCGCATCGGGACACAGAGCACCGAGCGCAGGCTGAGCGCGTGCACGCTGGCCGCCGCGTCCAGCCGTTCGTCGGCCAGGGCATCGGTGCTGAACAGCGGCCGGCCCTCCCCGATCACGCGCGAGACGATGGAGCGTGACAGCGACTGCTGCTCGCGCTCCAGGTCGCGCCGGCCCAGCCCACGTGCGGCCCGCATTCGCTGTCGGCCCTGCCGGTCGAGCAACACCACGAAACCCCGCTCCGCGCCGGTGAGCTCGACCGCCGCGTCGAGCAGCACCTCGTAGAGCCTGGCCGGCCGCCGCTCGGCCGTCAGCCGCTTGGCCAGCGCGGCCAGCCGGCGCCAGCGGTCGTCGAAGGCGGGCGCGGCGCCGGGCCGCTCGGGGGCCGACTGCAGCGCCTTACCATACGCCTCGACCAAACGCAGCCGGGCGCGCTGTCGCGGGGTGAGCGAGAGCGCGGCCCGGTCGAGCAGCGAGCGCGCCTCGGCGCGAAAGGCGGCGCCGAGCTCCGCGTTGCCCGCGGCTTGCTCGCAATGGGCCGCACCAAGCGCCGCCCTGAGCACCACCTCGAAGGTGCCCGCCGACCGGGCCAGGGCCGAGGCGCGGGAGGCCGCGCCGCGAGCGCGCTCCCGGTCGCCCAGGGCCAGGGCGACCTGCGACTCCGAGAGCGCGCACTCGACCATTGCCGCCGGCGAGCCGTCCCGTTGCGCCGCTTGCAGGGCCGCGGTCAGGCTGCGCTCGGCGCCATCTGTATCTCCTATCCCGAGCTGTAGCAACGCGATCCGCGCTCCGATCACGGCCCGGTCCCGGTCGGCCCCGACCGAAGCCAGCGGCAGAAGCTCGTCGATCAGGGTGGAGAGCGCCCGCTTCTCGCCCCGGCGCAGCCGCACCTCCGCCTCCACGATACGCGCATAGGCCTGTAGCACCGGGTCGCGGCGGGCGGCTTCGGAGAGCCGTGACTGCTCGACGGCCGCCAGTGCCAGCTCGTCCTCCCCGATCAGCGCCGCGGCGTTGCCCAGGTTGTATAGCGCCCGCGCCATGTCCGACTCGCGACCGATCCGCGCCAGCCGCCTCGCCCCCTCGCGCAGCGCGCCGAGCGCCGGGCCCGGCTCGGCGGCGTCCAGCCGCGCCAGGCCCAGGTTGACCAAGAAGCTGGCCGCGGCGTGGTACTCGCCCTGCTGCTCGGCCAGCTCGAAAGCGCCCGAGTAGAGCCGGGCCGCGCCGTGCACGTCGCCCCCGTTGAGCGAGATGCTGGCCAGCAGCGAGAGCGAACGAGCCTGCACCCGGCGGTCGTCGAGCCGCTGCCCTAGCGCCAGGGCGCGCTCGGCCGCCTCCCGCGCCCGGCCGCCCTCGCCCTGGGATAGATCGATCAAGGCGAGCACCTCCAGCGCCCGGGCCAGGGGCGCCCCCTCGCCGTCGATCCGCTCGGCCAGCTCCCGGGCCTGCTCGTTCTGGCCGCTATCGAGCGCGATCCGCGCCCCCAGCGCCCCCAGCGCCTCCGCCATCGCGCCGCCGTCCTCGGCCCCCTGTAGCTTCCTGGCCAGGCCGCGAGCGGCCTGTTCGGCCGGCCCGAGCTCGCCGCGCAGACGGTGCAGCTCCGCTCGCAGCAGCGCCGCTTCCGCCTCGCCGGCTCGACCCAGCGCGGCCAGCGCCTCCCCGTAGCGGCCGCACGCTCTGAGCGCGTCGGCGCGGAAGAGGGCTAGCTGTCCGGCGCCGGGCAGACCGCGCAGACCCGGCTGCGCGTCCGCCGCCAGCCGGGCCGCACGCTCCGGGTCCCCGGCCTTACGGCTGGCCTGGATAGCTCGGGTAAAAAAGCCCAGGGCCTCCTCCTTCCGGCCGAGCGCCAGGTGGATGTAGCCGGATGCCGCCGCGTCGAGCGAGGGCGACAGCAGCTTCTCCGCGGTCCGGAGCGTCTCGGCGCCGGCGCGCCGGCCTGCGCGTAGATCGGGTCGCAGCCAGAGCCATCCGGCCGCGTCCTGACTGGCCATGCCCGCGGCCAGCAGCGAGCGCACGGCCTCGGGCACCTCTCCGGCCTCGCCCACCGCCTCGATGACCGCGGCCAGGGGGAGCCGCCCGCCCGCGCAGGCCAGCAGCTCGACCAGCCAGCGGCCGGACGCGGGTATGGGGGTCTGGTCCGGAGAAGCGTCGGCGCCCTGCTCTCGCAGCACGGCCGGCCGGGTGAGCTCCCGGCCGGCGGCGAGCCCGTCGGCCAGCAGGCGGCAGAGCCGCCCCGCCAGCCCGGCGCTGACCTCCCGGGCGGCCTCGACCAGAGAGGAGGGCACGCGCGCGAGCGAGAGCGCGGCGCCGAGCAGCCGCTCGACGGCCGCGTCGTCGAGCGGCCCCAGCTGCACCGAGGCGACCTCGTCCGGCGGTGGCCGGCTCCCCTCCAGCACCACGCAGGCCCGGTATCCCTCGACCGCAGCCGCGCGTGTCAGATCGGTCGCCGCCCCGGGGTCGATCTCGTCTCCGCCGGTCACGTGCAGCACGCAGTCGTGTCCCAGCGGCCCGGCCGGCAGCGCCGACTCGCTACGATAGGTGAAGGCGGGCATCTGGGCCTGCAGCCGAGAGCTCTGCAGCCGGTAGACCGCCTCGCGCACCAGGCGCGAGCGCCCCGAGCCGGGCGGTCCGGATACGCAGATCAAACTCGGGTCGCCTCGCTCGAAGGCGGCGTCGAGCGCCCCGAGCAGCCGTTCGAGCGCCTCCGCCTGCCCGGCCAGCGGCAGGGCCGAAACCGCCATGGCCCGCTCCTGCGGGGAGAGCTCGGGCTGCTCGACCGCGACGCGCCCCCGGCGCCCGGCCGGCCGGCCGCCGAGCTCGACGCGCAGCGCCCCGAACCGGGCGGCAACCTGCCCCGCGCTCGACGGCCGCCGGTCGGGATCGGGCGAAAGCAGCTCGTGGATCAGGCGGCGCGCCGGCGCCGGAACCCGATCGGGCAGAGGCGCCTTGTTCCCGGGCTCGTCCAGCGATCGGCGAAGCTGCCCGAGCAGATCCGGAGCGCCGCTGCGGGCCGTGGATCTCTCGGACTCGGCCGGGGCGCCGACCAGCAATCGAGCCAGGGTCGCACCCAGCGCGTAGAGATCTGCCGCTGGCCCCAGCTCTCCGCGCCATACCTCTGGCGCCATGAAGCCGGGCGTCCCGGAGAGCGCCGCGGTGACGGCCGGCGGCCGGGCCAGATCGAGATCGATGAGCTTCACGCCCCCTCGCTCACCGGCCGCCGCCCCCTCGGCGACCACGATATTGCCGGGCTTGACGTCCCCGTGTACCAGCCCCTGGGCGTGAATGGCCCCGAGCGCGCGCGCCACCGATTCTCCCACCTGCAGCGCAAGAGCGAGCAGAGCGTCGCCGTCCCGCGCCAGCGATCGAGCCGCCTGGTCCGCGGCCCGGCCCGGCGCGTACTGCTGAACCAGGGCCGCGGTTCCCGGCGCTGCCCCGAAGGCGGCCGAACCCGACTCGACCCGAAACAGCTCGAAGACCCGCGCCACGTTGGGGTGAGCGATGCGCGAGAGCAGCTGGAACTCCCAGCGCAATCGTTCCGCCTGCGGCTCGGTCACCAGCTTGACCGCGCGCAGCTCTTCCCCGGCCGCCGTATCGGCCGCCAGTATCACCCTGCCCGACGCCCCCCGGCCCAGCTCCTGCCGGAATGCGTACCGCCCGGCTAGCAGCTCGCTATCTGCCAACAAAGTTGTCTATCCCCGGTTCGCGTTCCACCCTTATATATTCGTAGAATACCCCCAAACAGTCAACCATGTTGCCAAAAAAAGAGGAGCGAAGATACGAAGTTAATTTTTCGTCCCTAGTGGCGGGCCTTGCGCCCGGCCCCTGGTAGGAGGGACGGGGACAGGGGTGCTACCCCTCGACGATTTTCCGCAACCGCTCCATCCGCAACGCCTCATCCATGTCGTCGCAATCATAGAGCGCCAGCAAGACCGCCTGCGCCCGCCTCTCGTCGAGCTTGCGTCCGCTGTCCCGCCATCCGGATAGAAGGCTCATGTATCGATCGTTGTAGCGGATGTACTGCTCCATACCCTGATCTTTCATCCACTCGTGCGCGGTCCAGGCCGGTCCGTCCTCCAGCCCCTGGCAGTGCTCCTCCCGCACCAGCACGAACTGCTCGGTGATCTCCCCACCCCCCAGCAGCCCGGCGCCCCGGCCCACGGGATACGAGCGGCACGCTCCCGGGCGGTCGCTGTATATCTTGCAACCGCTGTCCCGTACAAAGGGACAGGTCCGCTCCTGGTCCTCGCGCATGCGGAGCATCACCACCGGGAACCCGTTCTCCGGATCGCGCCCCACCTCGCAGTACTCCAGCAGCAGCCTGCGCCCGGGTATCTTGAGCGCGCGCCCGAGGCGCAGCGCATCGTAGGGCGTGAGCTCCAGGTGCAGATCGCTGCAGCACCGGTTGAAACAGGCCAGCGTCGGATCGCAACGAAAGCAGAACGTATCATTCGCTTGCAGACCGGGAAGCGTTTCGACGAACTCGCGTTCGGCCTCGATATCGGTCATGGTTCTTACGGGCGTGTCGTAGATGGTTTCCCCGCCCGGTATTCCTCCGCGGTGCAAAGGCCGGCAAAGGCCGGCCAGGGTGTCCAGCTCGTCGTCAGCCAGGTGCCGGAAAAGCTCGCATTTCTTCAGGGCCTGTACGATTTCGCCGGTCGGTATTCGATCGCCCTGCGCGAAACACCCGGGATTGGTACCGGAGCATATCTCAAAACCCCTTCCCTCCGACCTCTATCCGCCCAGCCGCTCGACCAGGAAATCGCGCTCCAGCGTCGAGAGGTGCTCGAAGCACTGGTCGAAGTAGGGATCGAAGTGGCCGGCGTCGATCGTTTCCAGCCTGCAGTTGGGGATCTTGCCGGCCGCGCGCTGCACCGCCTGGTAAGGAATCAAGGTGTCGTTGCGGGCGCCGACCATCAGCACCGGGGCCTGGATGCTCGAGACCTCGGCGGTGGGCCGGTAGAGGATGGTGTCGAGCAGGATGCGGGCGGGTACGGCGTTTTCGAACTCCATGCCCTCCGGCACCAGCCGCAGCACCTCCTGCTCGCAGTCGGGCCCGGCCAGGCAGCGCAGCCCCGAGGGGCCGACGATGGGCACCAGCACCCGCGGCCGGCCGCTCAGCTCGGCGGCCAGGTCGGCCACGATCCGGGGCAGGGCCAGCGGGATCAAGGTCGGCGGAAAGGCCGTCGTGCTGGCGATACCGTCTACAAATGGCACCTGCGCCACCACCGCCCGGATCCCGGGCAGGCGCGCGGCGGTCACCAGCACGTGTCCGCCGCTGAAGGAGGTACCCCAGAGCCCGAGCCGCTCGCCGTCCACCGCGGGCAGCGTTCGCGCGCGCTGTACCGCCGCTTGCCAGTCTTGCAGGTGGCGAGCCGGGTTGACGTAATTGCGCGGCAATCCCCCACTATCGCCGAAGCCCCGGTAATCGAAGAGCAGCACGGCCAATCCGGCGGCGGCAAAGCGCTCGGCAAAGGGAGGCAGGCCGAAGTGACGCCGCGCGCCAAAGCCGTGCGCCATCACCACCACCGGCGGTTTGCCCTCGACGTCGGGCAGGTACAGATCGGCCGCCAGCCGCTCGCCCTGCGAGTCTATATCGATCGAGTCCATCCGAAAAGACAACCCCTTGGCCGGGCCGGACTCGACGCTCTGTTCGCTCAGCATCTTCCACACCTCCTTATCGCACCTTCGCGCCGCCTCAGGCGGCAAGGCATTAACTGTAGAGCAGATCCGCCTGCCGGCTATGGAAAAACGCCTCGGCGCCCGCCCGCTCGGCTTGCAGCAGGTCGGCCAGATCCGCGCCGGAATCGACGCCCCGGCGGTACTCGGGCCCTCCGGTCAGCAGATCGATCGCCGGCCGGTCGGAAACGAACTCGTACCGTTCGCGCCTCCAGGCGAGAGCCTCGCCCGCCTGCAGGCGCGCGGCGGCGATGGCCCGCAAATAGAATTCATAAGGGCGGAACCGGCGCGGATCGGTCACGTGCACCTGAAGACCGCCGCAGCGCTGCCCGGCGTGCTTGTGGAAGACCGGCTGGAACTCGAGCGGGCGCAACAGCGCCCCCTCGACCGGCAGCTGTTCGCCGAGCCGCCGGCCGTCCAGAAAGGGCGCCCCCCAGATCTCGAAGGGCCGGGTGGTGCCGCGTCCCTCCGAGAGGTTGGTCCCCTCCAGCAAACAGCCGCCGGGGTAGACCCGGGCGGTGCTCTCGGACGGCATGTTGGGCGAGGGCAGCACCCAGACAAGGCCCGTATCGCGAAAGAACATGCGCCGCTTCCAGCCCTTCAGGGGCACCACTGCCAGCAGCCGTTCGTCGATCCCCTCCTGCCGCCGCACCATCGTACACAGCTCGCCCAGGGTCATGCCGTGGCGTACGGATACGTCATACAGACCGACGAAGGATCGGTAGCCGGGCCGCTGCGGCCGGCCCTCCACCAGCTCGCCTCCCAGCGGGTTGGGCCGGTCGAGCACCACCGTATGCACGCCGGCGGCGGCCGCGGCCTTGAGCATCAAGGCCGCGCTCCAGACAAAGGTGTAGTAGCGGCTTCCCACGTCCTGCAGATCCACTACCACTGCATGAAGGCCCCGAAGCCACTCGGCCCGCGGGCTCAGCTCTGCCTCGCTCTCGCCATAGAGCGAGTAAACGGGGATTTGGCCCTCGCCGTCCACCTCGGCACGCACGGGAGCCATATCCTGCGCCTCGCCGGAGAAACCGTGCTCGGGCGCGAACAAGGCCCGGATCTCGCACCCGGCCTGCCGCAAGACCTGACGGGCGTGCCGCAGCCGACTGTCCACGCTGGCCGCGTGGGCCAACAGGGCGATGCGCCGGCCGGCTACCGGCTTCAATGCCCGCGTCTCGCCCGAGGCCACGCGGTCCAGCCCGGTCGCCACCCGCCGTGCCACGCTTCAAGCCTCGACTGCGGCTTCCCTCACCGACTCCGCGCCCTTGCCGCTGGCCAGCAGGTACAGCACGGCCATGCGCACGCACACGCCAGCCTCGACCTGGTCCAGCACCGCGCTGTGCTTGCTGTCGGCCAGCGCCGGGTTGATCTCGACCCCGCGGTTGAGCGGGCCCGGGTGCATGACGATGGCCTTGTCCGAGGCCAACGCCAGGTGGCGCTCGGCCACGCCATAGGTGCGGGCGTACTCCCGAAGGCTGGGCAACGGCGAGCCGGCCAGCCGCTCCAGCTGGATGCGCAGCAGGTAGATCACGTCCACCCCTTCCAGCGCCGGCTCCAGTCGGTCGAACACCTTGGCCCCCAGCTGCTCGGCGCCGCGCGGCATCAGCGTGCCCGGCCCGCAGAAGCGCACCTCGGCCCCGAACATGTTGAGCAGAAGCGCGTTCGAGCGCGCCACCCGCGAATGGGTGATGTCGCCGCAGATGGCGACCTTTATTCCCTCCAGCCGCCCGTGTGCCCGCCGGATGGTGAAGGCGTCGAGCAGCGCCTGGGTGGGGTGCTCGTGCGCGCCGTCACCGGCATTGACCACGCTGCAGTCCAGGTTGCGCGCCACGTACCCGGGAGCGCCCGAGGCCGAGTGGCGCATGACCAGGATGTCCGGATGCATGGCCCGGAGCGTCTTGCAGGTGTCGAGCAGGGTTTCACCCTTGCTCACCGAGCTTCCCGAGGCGCTCACGTTGACCGTGTCCGCGGACAGGCGCTTGCCGGCCAGCTCGAACGAGGTGCGCGTGCGCGTCGAGGCCTCGTAGAAGAGGTTGACGACGGTCTTGCCGCGCAGAGTGGGCACCTTGCGTACGGGCCGGTAGTTGACGCCATAGAAGGCCTCGGCCGCGTCCAGAATCTGCAGCACGTCGCTCGCGTCCAGATCCTCTATGCCGATCAGATGGTGATGCCGGAAGGCCCCGCTCACCCTTCACCTCCTGCTTTCTGCCCTTTGTCGGCGGCCTTGCGGACCACCGCCCGCTCGTTGCCGACCTCGTCCATGATCACGTCCAGCATCTCGTCCTCGGGAACCTCGAGGATCAGGCCCACGAAGTCCGGGGCCACCGGAAGCTCGCGTCCACCTCGGTCGCAGATCACCGCCAGCCATACCCGCCGCGGTCGCCCGTAATCGAGCAGACAGTCGATGGCCGCGCGCACCGTGCGGCCGGTGTGCAGCACATCGTCCACCAGCACCACGTCGCGACCCTTGACGTCGAAAGGGATCTCGCTCGGCCCGATCTCGAGCTGGGGCAACGCTGTAGCCGCGTCGTCGCGGTACAGGGTGATGTCCACCGTGCCCGTGGGCACCGTCCGCCCCTCGGTGCGCATGATCTCCTCGGAGATGCGCAACGAGATCGGCACTCCTCCCTTGCGGATGCCCACCAGCGCCAGGCTCTCCGCTCCGCGCGTGCGCTCCGCGATCTCGGAGCTGATGCGCCTCAGAATACGGGCGATCGCCCCAGCGTCCAGTACCTGCTTCTCGCTCTCGACCACACCGGGCTTTCTACGCGCCGGCCGCCCTCCGGGTCAAGTCCCCCCGGTGAAAGGATCAGTGACACCCGCCGCAGGCGTCGTCGTCGCACGAGGACGTGTCGCTACCGCAGCTGTCCATGGCCGCGATGTCTTCGGGGGTCGAGGGACGCACCTGCTTCACCTCCAGGTCGAAGACCAGGCGCTGTCCGGCCAGCGGGTGGTTGAAGTCGCACAGGATCTTGTCGTCCGCCACCCGCTTGACCTCGAAGACCATCGGCCCCTGCGGGCCCATGGCCTGCATGCGATCGCCCACGTTGATCTCGACGTTTTCCGGAAAGATCTCGCGCGAGAACTCCCGCACCAGCTCGTCCCGGGGATTACCGTAAGCATCCTCCGGCTCCACCGTGATGGTGGCGCAGTTTCCCTCCTCCAATCCCTGCAACCCCTTTTCCAGCCCCGGCATCATCCGGCCGACGCCGAATACGAAGCAGAGCGGATCTTCTTCCGCCGTCTGTTCGACCTTGTCTCCGTTCTCTAGCGTCAGCGAGTAGCTCACGGCCACGAAGGCGCCCTTGTCTATCTTCACGTCGTTCTCCCGCGTTTGCGCCAAAAAAATAAGGACCCGTTCCCACGGGTCCCTTCCCATCGCCCGCTTCGCAACACGGAGGCCGCGAGACCGGGCCGGCAAGAACAGCCTGTTTTGTCGATACAGGGTGGGCCAGGCCGGGTCAAGCGCTCCGGGGTTTTTCGTACCGGCCCCTGCCGAGCAATTCGAGCTGGCCCCCTGGCCTTTTGCCGCTAAAACCCCCGGCATGAGTCCCGCGCGTCAGCTATCGGCTTACTGGTTCCTGGTCGTGGGCGCGCTCGGGGTCTTCTTTCCCTACTTCACCCTCTACCTGGGGGAAAACGCCGGGCTGAGCGGGAGTCAGGTGGGGCTGGTGGCAGCGGCGCTTCCGCTGACCGCCGTTTTCTTTCAGCCCTTCTGGGGACAGGTGGCCGACCGCACTGGATCGCGCACCCGCACCCTGGCCTTTCTGGCGCTGGGAACGGCCGCCGGCTACGCGCTGCTGAGCCTGCCGCGCACCTTTGCCGGTCTGCTGGCGGTGGCCTGCGCCCTGGCCGTCTTCTCCACCTCCATCATCCCCATGGGGGTATCGGTCAGCCTGGCGCTTCTGGAGCAGAGCCGCATCGCCGGTTTCGGGCGCGTGCGGGTCTGGGGCACTATCGGCTACCTGTGCACGGTGGTGGCTATGCCCCATCTGCTGGACTGGTTCCAGCAGCGCAACGGGATGCTCGCCCGGCCGGGTGGTCCCTCGGAACCGGGGCTGGAGCTCATCTTCTTCGTAGCCGCAACGCTGGTGGCGCTGGGCGCGCTAGTGGCCTGGCGGCTGCCGCGAACCGGCAGCGTCGCGCTCCGGGCCTCGCGCGACGACTACCTGTTCCTGCTCCGGCACCCCCCCTACCTGCGGGTGCTCGCCTTCGCCTTTCTGAGCTTTCTATTCGTACAGGGCCCCATGGTGCACTTCCCCATCTACGTGCGGTCGCGCGGCGGCGACATGGGCGTGGTCAGCAACATGTGGGTGTGGATGCTGTTGCTGGAGATCCCGCTGGTTACCTATGCCGGCCCGCTGTTCCGGCGCCTGGGGCCGAGGGTAATGGTCGCCTCCGGCGCCCTGGCTGGCGGGCTGCGCTGGCTGGCCTGTTTCGCGTTCCACGATTTCAACCTCATATACCCGGCGCAGCTCCTGCACGCCTTGGTGGTAGCGGGCTTACTGGTCTGCGCGCCGCTCTACGTCGAGATCCTCATCCCCGAGCGGCTGCGCTCCACCGGCCAGGGCCTGTTGATGACGCTGGGCATGAACATCGGCGGCATCCTTTCGGTCACCGCCACCGGCGCGCTGATGGACCGCTATGGCGCCGACTTCCCCCTGCTGCTGGGCGGGCTGGGCGCGGTGGCGGTCGGCTGCGCCGCGCCGCTGCTCTTACCCCCCACCGTTGTCCGCGAGTGACCTCTGGAAAAACGTGGCGACCCCCCTGCCGCCTATTCGATCTCTTCCAACGTGAATCCTACCCGCAGCGCGTACATGTCGAGCGGCATCATCCCCTTGGCATCGGGCGCCGATAGCGGCTCGGTAGCTATAATGTTCATCTTGTTTTCACCCAGCTTCATGGCCAGCGCCATGTAGGTGAGCGGCTGCTCGCGAGACCAGAACAGTCCGACCTTGCACACGGTCCGGTGGCAACTCACCGAGCGGAAGTGCTTTTCGGGCAGGTACTCGGTGCCGAACAGCGCTCGGATCCGTTGCTCGACCGCCTCGGCCTCGGCGTCGGCCGACTCGGCTGCGTAGGCTTTCTTGAGCTGCACCAGCGGTCCGGCGGCCTCGGGTGGACGCTGTATCGTCTCTCGCTCGGCCGCGGCGATCCGCTCCTGCTGAGAGAGAGCGTCCGCGACCGGCTCGCCCGGCGGCTCGGGCAGGTCAGAAGCGACGGGCGGCGGGTCGCCGCCGAGCGGCGGCACCGCCGGGGGCGCTCCCGCATCCGGCGCCCCGGGCTCAGAGTCCGCGTCATCCGACCATTCTTCCTCTGTATCCGCTACATCCTCTTCCGGGACGAACGCCATCTCGCGGTCCAGCCCCTCGCCCCAGTAGATAAGCATCCCCACCACTACCAGCACTACCACCGCACCCAGCAGCCGACCCTTCATCGCTCAACCCTCTCCTTCTCGTGCGGCATCCGTGCGCCGCCCCGCCGTTGCTCCTCCATCTCGTACTTGGAGGGGCAGCGCGGGATGACCTGACTGGCCAGGAACCAGCCCTCCTGCTGCAGCGTGCCCTGCACGGTGACCTGGAGCTCTGCGCCGTCGCGAAAGCTGTCAGGCACCACGCACTGCGGAAAGCGCACCGGCATCTGCCGCTCGCCCTTGCCGAGCGCGAACCGCCACTCGCAGGGGGTCTCGCGGAAGCGGACCGAGCCCTGGACCAGCTCCCCCTCCACCCGCAGCTGGCGGCCGGAATACGATTCGGGCTGCGCCAGCACCTCGTCCACCAGCTTGCAGTAGACGAAGGCATCGGTGGCCTGGCTGCCGAAGAAGAGAAACCCCACCGCCGCGGCCAGCATGACGCCGACCACCGAGATCTTGACCCCCGCGGAAAGCCCCGGGCCCTCGGGCCCACCCGCTACCTCGTTACCCGTCTGCAGTGGGGATTGCCCGTGCTCCAAGACGAGACCTCGCCGGCGATGAAACGCGTCACGTACAGCATGACCGTACTCGACACGGGCGCAAGCCAGAAGCCTGCGCCCGTGGTCGAGTCAAGTAACTGAGCTGTACGAACGACGATCTCGGACCGGCCGAGATCGAAGGGGTGACTACTTGAAGACGAGTACGAGCGCGATGACCAGGGCGTAGATGACGAGGGACTCGATCAGGGCCAGGCCGAGAATCATGGGCACGAAGATGTCGCCGCGCGCCTTGGGGTTGCGCGCGATACCGTCGAGCGCGGCCGCGGTGGCGCGCCCCTGGCTCAGCGTACCGCCGAGGGCGGCGATGCCGATGGCAAAGCCCGCGGACAGGTAGGCGTAGACCATGATGTCGTTTTCATTGGTCGCCGCAGCTTCCTGCGCCAGGGCCGTGGCCGAAGCCAGCAGAGTAGTCGCGAGGGATACAAAACCAAGCCATGCCTTTTTCATCGAGAACCTCCTGATACCCGCCTTGCGGGCGTCTGATAATCGGGCCTCCGGACCCGATGGAACCTTGCTGTACGCCGTTCGTTCGACGGCTCGAACCGTTCAGTGCTCCCCGTGCTCGATGGCGAGCGTGATGTACACGGTGGATAGCAGGCAGAAGACCAGCGTCTGCACCACCACCACCAGGCATCCCAGCAGCATCATGGGTACCGGCACCAGGAAGGGCGCCAGCACCAGGAAGCTGCCCACCACCTTGTGGTCGGCCGTCATGTTGGCCATCAGCCGGATGGAGAGCGAGACCGGGCGCGCGATATGGCTGATGATCTCGATCACGAACATGATCAGCATCAGCGGCAGGTAGGGCAGGCCGATCAGTGGGCCGAAAAAGTGCTTGAAGTAGCCGATGCCCTGCTCCTTGACGCCGAAGATGTGGGTGGACAAGAAGATGACCAGGGCGCAGGCCACCGTGGTATTGAGGTTGCTGGTGGGCGGCAGGAATCCCGGCACCAGCCCGATGGCGTTGCAGAAGAAGATGAAGAAAGCGCAGGTGCCGATCAGCGGGAAGAAGAAGCGGGCGGCCTTCTTGCCCATGATGTCCGACATCATGGCGTAGGCGGTGGAGATGAATAGCTCGGCGAAGGTACGCAGGGTCAGCTTTTGCTCCGGCAGCAGATCGCCGGCCGCCTTGCGGATGCTGGAGGTGGTGACGATGCCGAGCAGGAAGAGCAACAGGGCCACGAAGAGCGCGTTGTATACGTACTGCAGACTGACCGGCGCATGGGCGATCCAGGACAGACCCTCGTCATTGACCGGCTTGCTCAGCACCGCCGCCATCGCCGACAGCTGCTCGTGAAAGGGAAGAAAGCTGAACCAGGACTCTCCGTGAGGCATTTGCTTACTCGCTTGACGTCTGGGTGTTGAAGAAATACCGGATCGAGCCCGAAAGCAGGCCGACGACCAGCGCGCTCAGTCCGATGATCAATCCGATGGGGTCTACCCAGCGGAACATGATGAGAGCTGTAATCAGGCCGAATATGATCAGCATCTTGGTGATCATCAACAGGGAGACTCCGGCCCGCTTGCGTACGCTACCCCGGGTGATGTGGTCCGCGATCCACTGATAAGCGTAGTAATTCGCGACCGCGATGGCCGCGCCTACCGCCGCGCTGTAGGCCGCCCAGACACCGGCGACCGCCAAGGTAATGACAGAGGCCAGCATCCCGGAAGCTCCGATGAAAACCGGGATATAATTGACAGACGGCCTACTCATCCTGGGTTGCGTCCTTGCCTTGTTTCATCACCTTGTTCGCCATCCGGTACAGGGTCCGGAATCCGGCGATGGCACCGAAAACCACGCCGACCAGCATCAGGTAGGGCTTGGTTCCAAGCCAGTTGTCCAGCAGCACGCCGCCTCCGGCGCCCACGGCGATGGAAACGGACAGCTCGAGCCCTGCCGTGCTCAGTTGCCCGATCTGCTTGAACAGCTTTCTATCCTCGGGCCTGAATAACGGCATCGAGGCGCACCGTTTTCATCACACCGACCGTCCGGTCTGCCTGCCGGTACGGTCCGGCCGCACGAGACAACGCGACGGCCTATTACCATACGGTAGAGGGGGGGTCAAGCTCGACGCGCGCCGAGGGCACGCTCGTTTTTTGCTGTGATTTCGAACAATTACACTCAAGCCAGGGCGCGGCGAGCGGCCTGCTCGGTGGCCTCGAGCGCCTGCTCGTCGTGCGCCAGCGAGACGAAGGCCGCCTCGAACTGCGAGGGCGGCCAGTAGACCCCTTGCTCCAGCATGGCGTGGTGAAAGCGGCCGAAGCGCTCGGTGTCGCACCGGGCCGCGTCTTGCCAGCAGCGCACCGGCCCGGAGCGGAAAAACATGGTCAACATGGAGCCCTGCCGCTGCAGCGTCACCGCCGCGCCGGCCGCGCTGGCCGCCTGCTGCAGGCCCGCGGCCAGGGTCGCGGCTTTGCTCTCCAGGCTCTGGTAAACCCCGGGTTGTTTCAGCAGCTCGAGCGTGGCCAGCCCGGCCGCGGTGGCCAGCGGGTTTCCGCTCAAGGTGCCGGCCTGGTAGACCGGCCCCAGAGGCGAGATCTTCCGCATGATCTCCTCGCGGCCGCCGTAAACGCCCACCGGCAGCCCTCCGCCCACGATCTTCCCGAGCACGGTCAGATCCGGCTCGATACCGAACAGCTGTTGCGCACCGCCGCGCGAGACCCGGAAACCGGTCATCACCTCGTCGAAGACCAGCAGCGCCCCGGCCGAACGGGTGAGCTGGCGGATCTTCTGCAAGAAGCCGGGCTCCGGAGGTACGCACCCCATGTTGCCCACCACCGGCTCCACGATCACCGCGGCGATCCGCGAGCCGTTCTGCTCGAAGGCTCCCGCCACTGCATCAGGGTCATTAAAAGGGAGCGAAAGGGTGGTGCTGGCGATAGCCGCGGGCACCCCGGCGCTGTCCGGCTCGCCAAAGGTGGCCGCGCCGCTGCCGGCCTTGACCAGCAGGTAATCGGCCCCGCCGTGGTAACAGCCCTCGAACTTCACCACCAGATCGCGCCCCGTATAGCCACGGGCCGCGCGCAAGGCGCCCATCACCGCCTCGGTACCGCTGCTTACCATGCGCATCATCTGTATGGAGGGGAAGGCGTCGCGCACGGCCTCGGCCAGCAGGACCTCGGCCCGGGTGGGCGCGCCGTAGCTGCTACCGCGCGCGGCGGCCTGTTGCACGGCCTCGACCACCTGCGGGTGGGCGTGGCCCAGGATCATCGGGCCCCAGGAGCCCACGTAGTCCACGTACCGGGTGCCGTCCTCGCCCGTGAGATGGGCGCCGCTCGCCTCGCGGATGAAAACGGGCTGCCCGCCCACCGCGCGAAAGGCTCGCACCGGGGAGTTGACGCCGCCGGGCATCACCCGGCAGGCGCGTTGGAATAGCTCGGCTGAGATCTGGTCGGCCATGGTGACCGGTAGCCTGCCTCCGTGGTCGGGTTACCGCAAGGGCGGGGTTGCTGGAGGCCGCGCCGGCGGCACCCGTCGCGCCCGGTACGGGTCGAGGTAGGGGGTCGTACGCGGGATCACCGGAACCGCGCGACAGAGGCGGTCCGGCAACCGGTGGTGGGTGAAAGGTCGGAAGATGACCCAGGCGCGCGGTTCCGGTGATCCGGAGGGGGCACGGGGGAGGGTTAGTAGCGGTACCCCTCGGTCTTGAAGGGCCCGTCCACCGGCACGCCGATGTAGTCGGCCTGTACCTCGCTGAGCTTGGTGAGCTTGGCGCCCACGTGCCCGAGGTGAAGGCGCGCTACCTCCTCGTCCAGTTTCTTGGGCAGCGTGTACACGCCCACCTCGTAGTCGTTCTGCGCCAGCTCCACCTGGGCCAGGGTCTGGTTGGTAAAGGAGTTGCTCATTACAAAGCTCGGGTGCCCGGTAGCGCAGCCCAGGTTGACCAAACGCCCCTCGGCCAGCACGAAGATGGCGTGCCCGTCGGGGAAGACCCATTTATCGACCTGCGGTTTGATGGTTACTTTCTTTATCCCGCGCACCGTGTCCAGGCGGCCCACCTGGATCTCGTGATCGAAGTGGCCGATGTTGCAGACGATGGCCTGGTCCTTCATCTTCTTCATGTGCTCCAGCGTGATCACGTCGCGGCAGCCGGTAGCCGTCACGTAGATGTCGGCCTCGGGCAGCGCGTCCTCGACCGTGACCACCTTGTAGCCGGCCATGGAGGCCTGTAGCGCGCAGATGGGGTCGATCTCGGTGACGTAGACCCGGGCGCCGAAGGCCCGCAGGCTCTGCGCCGAGCCCTTGCCCACGTCGCCGTAGCCGCAGACCACCGCGGTCTTGCCCGCTATCATGACATCGGTGGCCCGCTTGATGCCGTCGGTCAGCGACTCGCGGCAGCCGTATAGATTATCGAACTTGCTCTTGGTCACCGAGTCGTTGACGTTGATGGCAGGTATCAACAGCTCTCCGCTCTCCGCCATCTGGTAGAGCCGGTGCACGCCGGTGGTGGTCTCCTCGGACACGCCGCGGCACTGCTCGGCTACCTGGTGGAACCAGCCCTTGCGCTCGCGGAGCGCCTTCTTGAGGGTAGCGTTGACGATCTGTAGCTCGTGGTTGTCGGTGGGCTCGTCCAGGATCGACGGATCGTTCTCGGCCTGGTACCCGCGGTGGATGAGCAGGGTGGCGTCTCCCCCGTCGTCCACGATGAGCGTGGGGCCCCCGCCGTCCGGCCAGGTCAACGCCTTGAGGGTGAACTCCCAGTATTCCTCCAGACTCTCGCCCTTGAAGGCGAAGACCGGCACCCCGCTGGCGGCGATGGCCGCCGCGGCGTGGTCCTGGGTGGAGAAGATGTTGCAGCTGGCCCAGCGCACGTCCGCGCCCAGGTCGAGCAGGGTCTCGATCAACACCGCGGTCTGGATGGTCATGTGCAGCGACCCCGTCACCCGCATCCCCTTCAGCGGCTTCTTCGGCCCGTACTTGGCCCGCATGGCCATCAGCCCGGGCATCTCCTTCTCGGCGATCTCGATCTCCCTGCGGCCAAAGTCCGCCTGGTCCATGTCAGCGACGCAGCAGTCGGACGTGGGTCCCTTGACGGCTGTCAGCCTGGGTTTCTTGCTCTGGGCGCTGCTCGATTTCGCGGGCTTGGTTTTGGCCTGGGCTTTCATCGCTCCTCCATAATTGACGTCGTTCAAGCGCGTTGACTGTACCTCAATGTTGCAAACAAACGTCGGCATAAAACCGCTTGCGCTCGCCCGAGAGCACGCGATCTGCGCGCGTGCTCGGTTCTTCTGGACCTCACATAGGGTGGACTATGCTGCGGCCCAGAATAACCTCCGCGCGCGCGCATCTCACGCACTCTCGGGCGTTTCTGCTCGACGTTTTTTGCAACATTGAGGTGTATAGTGCAGTAGCGCCGAAGGTGCCAAGCAGCGGGTTGTTTTTTGTTTCGAGGCTGTCTTTACCGCAAGGGACCGATCTCGCGCTCCAGCTGTTCCAGCACGCCGTCGCATTGCGCCAGGTCCTCGCGCAGCCCGCTCAGCAGGGTGTTGACCAGGGCAGAAACCAGCAGCCGATCCAGCACCGGGCGCGCGACCTGGCGCTTCTGCAACCAGCTCAGGATCACCGCCTCGGCGAAGCGGAAGTAGCCCTTGAGCGCCAGCCGGGTGGCGGGCACCTGCACGCCGGGCGGCAATCCTCCCAAAAACCTCTCCCGGAGCGTGCCGCGCGTCTGGTTGCAGACCTCGGCAAACCCGGGCCTGGACGCGATGTCGTCCCGAAAAAGGTTGAGGTACAGCACCGAGTGCCTCTCCACGAAGTCCATGTAGCCCCTTATCCCGGCGGTGATCTGCTCGGCATAGGGACGATCCGGATCGGTATCGCAGGCCCTGAGAAGCTCGAACGCCCCCTCTCGGAACCCGGAGAGGAAGAACTCGTCCTTGCTGCCGAAGTAGTGATAAAGCAGCCCCTTGGAGATGCCTGCCGCGCGAGCGATCTCGTCCACCGAAGCCTCGGCATACCTGCCCGAGGTGAAGAGGTTCCGCCCGATCTCCAGCAGCTGCTCCCGCCTGTGATCCGCTGTCAGCCTTCTCGATCCTGCCGAAGACATCCACCAAACCTACCACCTTATTGAATGAAGTTCAATTGCTGTTGACCGCCGTTCGACAAACTGATAGCCAATTCGTGGAGGTGCTGAAAATGAGAGACGTCTACGTGGTTGCGGTGGGCATGATTCCCTTTGGCCGGCACTACGACAAAGGCATCAAGCAGCTGGCCGGCTGGGCGCTGGCCGATCTATTCGAACACAGCCCGGTCGAGCGCGAGGCGGTCCAGGCCGCCTGGTTCGCCAACTCGGGCTGGGGCAACTCGCCCTATGACCAGCACTGCATCCGGGGCCAGGTGGCGCTACAGGCCTCGGGCTTCGAGCACATCCCTATCATGAATGTGGAGAACGCCTGCGCCTCGGGCTCCTCGGCCGTACACGGAGCGTACCTGGGAATCGCGGCCGGGGCCTACGACGTGGCCATGGCCGTGGGCGCCGAGAAGATGGCCATGCCGAAATCGCTCTCGGATGTGCCGGAGAACCTCAAGAAGGAGCTCGAGAAACGTGCCAAGGCCGAGGGCAAGAGCGAGGAGGAGACGCTTAAGAAGCTCAACAAGGCCGTGCTGGCCAACTTCATCACCGGCACCGACGTGGAGGTGATGCGGGGGATCATCGAGTCGATCAAGGCCGAGGCCGACCGCAAGCAGAAGGAGGCCGAGCAGCAGGGCGGAGAGGGGAAGAAGGTGCGCAAGGAGCGCAGCGCCTTCATGGACTTCTACTCCATGGCCGCCCGCGCCCACGCCAAGCAGTACGGCACCACCCAACAGCAGCTGGCCATCATCGCGGCCAAGAGCCACAACAACGGCGCGCTCAACCCCAAGGCGCAGTACCGCTTCACCACCACGCCGCAGCAGGTGATGGACGACGACCTGGTCTCCTTTCCCCTGACCCGCGCCATGTGCGCGCCCATCGGCGACGGAGCGGCGGCGGCCATCCTGGTCTCGGGCGACTACCTGAAGAAGCTCGGGCAGGTGCGGCCGGTAAAGGTCCGTGCCACCGTGCTGGGCTCGGCCTCCAAGACCATCCCGGGAGAGGACCGCGCCGCGGCGCTGGCCAAACATGCCTACGAGAAGGCGGGCCTGGGCCCCGAGGACGTCGATCTGGCCGAGGTGCACGACGCCACGGCTTTCGGCGAGCTGGTGCAGAGCGAGAACCTGGGTTTCTGCCAGCGCGGAGAGGGCGGTATCCTGGCCCAGTCGGGCGCCACCGCCATCGGGGGCCGGATCCCCATCAACACCAGCGGGGGCCTCTTGTCGCGCGGCCACCCCATCGGCGCCAGCGGGCTGGCCATGCTGGCCGAGTGCGTCTACCAGCTGCGCGGCGAGGCGGGCGAGCGGCAGGTGCAGGGCGCCCGCATTGCCATGATCGAAAACGGCGGCGGCTTCATCGGCACCGGCGAGGCGGCCATCGTCATGAACATCCTGGAGGGCCCGGGAGCGTAACGGCGGGCTGGAAGACGCCCGCGTCAGGGGCCCATGTCATCTCGACCAGAGGGAGAAATCTCCTGTTTTGACGGAGATCTCTCCCTGCGGTCGAGATGACACCTCACCGTGTTCGAGATGACAACGAAAACCGAGACCCGGCCACGCGACAACCTCCGTTGCGGCCGTTCGTCGTCGCGAAAGTCGGCGAAAGCGGGCTGGAAGAGGCCCGCGTCGGCGTGCTAGAAGATACGGGCCGCCCCGTCGACAGCGGCGAGGCGGCCGCCGTCAGGGGCATCCCCCGACCCTCCTCCCCCCCGAAAAGCCGGGAGCCCGAGACGGCGCAACCGTAACCCAAATCCGAGGAAACCCCAGGCGATGCCCAGCCAGATCCGCATCAACTTCCAAGGCGCGGTCGAGATCATCGCGTTCCACAACCCGCCGGCCAACCTGATCAGCAACGTGATGCTGAAAGAGATGTACGACGAGCTGCGCCGCGTGCGCGACGACGACGCGGTGCGGGTGCTGGTCCTCACCGGCGACCTGCCCGACGCCTTCATCCTGCACTACGACGTGAACGAGCTCTTGGAATACGCGCAGACCGCCGCGGTCAAGCTCTCCGAGACCGGCTACCGGCGCGCGGCCAAGGCCTTGTACTGGCTGTCGCGCACCAGCGACTCGGTCTCCCTGGTCGACCTGGACATGATCGGCCGGCTGATGACCTCGGGCTCGCCGGCCCAGCAGGGCATCTTCCACTACGGCCGCTGCCTGCACATCCTGGATACGCTCAACAAACCGGTGATTGCCGCCATCAACGGCGCCTGCATGGGCGGCGGCTGCGAGCTGTCGCTCTGCTGCGACTTCCGTCTGATGGCCCGGGGCGAACACTACCGCATCGGCCTGCCCGAGGTGCTGGTGGGCATCATCCCGGGCGGCACCGGTACCACCCAGCGGCTGCCGCGCATCGTGGGCGAGGGCCGGGCGCTGGAGATGCTGATGACCGGAATGGGGTATACGGCCGACCAGGCCGAAGCCATGGGGCTGGTGCACCGGGCGCTGGAGCCCGAGCGAGTCATGCCCGAGGCGATGGAGCTGGCGGAGCGCCTCGCCCGCGGCGCTCCGTTGGCGCTCAGCGCCATCCGCCAGGCGGTCCGGCAGGGCAGCCGGCTGGACTACCACGAGGGGCGCATCGAGGAGATGCAGGCCACCCTGGCGGTCATGGCCACCGACGACGCCCGGCAGGGGATGAAGCGCTACGTGGAGGAGGTGCAGAACCCCATGTGCAAAAAGGGCGGCACCCTGGACCCGGCGCGCTACGACGAGATCTCCGAGGTGATCCGCGAGGGCAAGGCGGTCACCTACCGGGGGCGGTAACGACCACGAGCTGCCGAGCAGCGAGCAGCGAACCGAGACGGATCGAACAACCGAAAGGGAGGAAACCTTGGAAGCGGAAGATACCCAGACCAAAGATGTCGAGGAGACCAAGCTCAAGCCGCCCGAATCGGGGGCCGATTTCAACCCGGTGGAAGACGTCATCTATCGCCGCCGCAGCGTCCGCTACTACAAGAAGAAGCAGGTGCCCGAGTACCTGGTGCGTCGCATCCTGGAGGCGGGCAGGTTCGCCCCCACGGCGGGCAACGCGCAGACCTGGAAGCCCGTCGTGGTCCAGGACCGCAAAATGATCGACGAGATGACCGCCGACGTGGTGAAGGTCTGCAAGCTCGGCACCCGGTACCTGGACTACATCGGCCCCAACAGCAAGGGGAGCAAGCTGGCCGCGGATTTCATGATGCGCTTCCGCACCAACGAGTTTCACCCCATCCCCTATGCCGCCATGAAGCTGATCGCCGAGGGCCGGCTGGGGCTCTGGCACGGGGCGCCCACGGTGATCATCCTGCTGGCCGACATGCGCACGCCGGGCAGCCCGCACGTGGACATCGGCATCATCGGGCAGAATATGGTACTGGCCGCCCACAGCCTGGGGCTGGGCACCTGCTGGGTGAGCTTCTGCAAGCCCTTGATCTACGATCCCAAGTGGCGCAAGCGCCTGGGCATCCGCTACCCCTACAAGCTCGTCTCCTCCATCGGCGTGGGTTTCCCCCGGGGCAACCCGGATGGGTACATCCCGCGTGAAACCAAGGCCATCGACTGGTTCGCCGAGGACGGGTCTTTCAAGGTTCTATACTGAGCCAGCGGGAGAGAAACCATGCCGGAATTCATCAGCAGGTCAGAAAAGAATCGTTTCGAGGATTTTCGCAACGTCGACGGGGACGTGGTCTTCGGAAGGGTAAAAATAGACACCGACAAGTGCAACGGCTGCGGGCTGTGCAACGGCTGCTGCGCAGGCGGCGTGCTGGAGCTCTACGGTGAAAAGAAGAACAAGAAGAGCCGTATGATCGCCGAGTTCCCCTTCTGCTTCTCCTGCGGCGACTGCGTGGCCATCTGCCCCGAGGGCGCCATCGAGCTCGAGCGCTACATCGAGTTCAGGCGCGGCTTCCGCTACCTCGACCGCGGCGAGCCCCTGCCCCCGCGCAAGTTCTGAGAGGAGGGGGCAAGCCCCCTCTCCTACGGCGACCGCTTCAAACGCTGTAAGGGCTGGCCTTGCGCCCGCCCGCTTCGGCGGGAGAGGGCAAGCCCCTCCCCTACGGCGACCGCGTCCTCTGTCGTTTCGAGCACAGCGAGAAATCTCATCGCGACGGTTACCATCCGGAGATCTCTCCCTACGGTCGAGATAACAGGGGCGAGCGCCGTGCCCCGATCTTGGCCGAAAACGCCAATTCGTGCTATCGAGCGGCGTGTCCGTGAACCCTGCCCAAGAGAAAAATCCAGCGCTGGCGCAGGCCGAGAGCAGCCTGCCCTCGCGCTCTCCCCATGAAACCCTGGTAGGCGCCCTGGAAAAGGCGGCGGCCGATGATGCGCCCTACCTCACCCTGCACACCGAGCGCGAGCCCATCGAGTTCGACGCCCGCCGGGCGCTCGAGGGAGCCAGGCGCCAGGCCGCGCTGCTGAACGAGCGCGGCGTCGCCAAGGGCGACCGCGTGGTGCTGCTCACCCCCACCTCGCCGCTCTTTTTCGAGAGCTTTTACGGCGCCAACCTGATCGGCGCCATCCCGGTGCCGCTGGCCTCGCCCATGACCTTCGGCGGGCTGGGCCGCTACCTGCAGAACCTCAGGGGAATCATCGAGGACTCCGGAGCGCGGGTCATCGTCACCTCGCCGCGCATGAAGGACGCCATCGCCGAGGACGATGCGCTGAAGCAGCGCCTCGAGCAGGTGCTGACGGAGGAGGACCAGCCCACCGGCAAGGGGACGGCTCCCTCGCCTTCGCTGGACGGCAAGGACACCGCCTTCATCCAGTACACCTCGGGAACCACCGGAAGGCCCAAGGGGGCGGTGATCTCCCACCACGCGCTGGTCGCCAATACCTACGCCATCGACGTCGGCCTGAACCTGGTCCCGGAGGACGTGGTGGTCAGCTGGCTTCCGCTCTTTCACGACATGGGGCTGATCGGCACGGTGCTGACCACGCTCTGCCACCCCGTACATACCCATATCCTGCGGCCCGAGGCCTTCCTGATGAAGCCCGGACGCTGGATAGATCTGCTCTCGGAGAAACGCGGCACGATCGCCGCCAGCCCGAACTTCGGCTACGACCTGTGCGTGAGCCGCGGCAAGACCGCGCCCGAGATCCGGCTCGACAGCTGGCGCGCCGCGCTCAACGGGGCGGAGCCGATACACCCGGGCACGGTGCAGCGCTTCTGCGATCGCTACGCCGAGGCGGGCTTCGACCCCGGGGCGCTGATGCCCGTCTACGGCATGGCCGAGGCCACGCTGGCCATCACCTTTCCCCGCCTGGATAGCAAGTACGAGCTGCTGACCGTGGACCGGGAGATCCTGGAGCGGGACGGAAAGGCCGTGGCCGGCGCCGCGCACGACGCCTACCAGGCCGTTTCCGTCGGCTATCCGCTGGCGGGCACGAGCGTCCGCATCGCCGCGGGCCCCGAGGGCACCGCGACCGAGCGCACGGTGGGCGAGGTGCTGGTCAAGAGCCCCTCCCTGATGGACGGCTACTACCGCAACCAGGAGGCGACTGCAGCCGCCCTGAAGGACGGCTGGTTGCACACCGGTGACCTCGGCTTCATGGACGCGGGCCGGCTCTTCATCGTGGGCCGGGCCAAGGAGATGATCATCAAGGGCGGCCGCAACATCTATCCCTACGATGTGGAGCAGATCGCAGGCGAGACAAACGGTGTAACCCCGGGCGGAGTGGCCGCCTTCGCGCGGCCCAACCCGCGCAGCGGGACCGACGACCTGGTGGTCTACGCCGAGACCCGCGAGAAGGGCGAAGAGGCCAGGGCGGCCATCGCCAAACAGATCACCGGGGAGCTGCTGGCCGCGCTCAGCATCAAAGCGGACGAGGTCAAGATGGTGGCGGTGGGATCCTTGCCGCGCACCACCAGCGGCAAGATCCGCCGGGGCGAGTGCGCGCGGCGCGCCGCCCGGGGCGAAGAGGATTGAGAGGGTAAAGGGAGAGCCATCGATGTCGGAAAACTATTATCTCGATAACCCGGATCTGCGCTTCCACATGGAGCAGATGGTCGACTGGAAGAATCTGGTCGAGCTGAAAGAAGAGATCGGCTCCGAGGACTGTCCCTACGAAAGCGCCGAGGAGGCGGTCGAGACCTACCTGCAGATGCTCCGGGACGTGGTCGGGGAGCTGGCCGGGGAAAAGATCGCGCCGCGAGCCAAGGTTATCGACGAGAAGGGCTGTACCTACCGGGACGGCGAGGTCGAGTTCCCCCCGGAGCTGAGGCAGAACATCGCGGAGCTGTCCGAGGCGGGGCTGACCGGCGTGACCTACGAGCGCAAGTACGGCGGAATGTTCCTGCCGCGCACCTTCTACTCGGCGGCCACCGAGATCATCGCCCGCGCCGACGCCTCGCTGATGAACTTCTTCGGCTTGCAGGGGGTGGGCGGCACCATCGAGCAGTTCGGCTCCGAGGAGCTCAAGGATAAATACCTGACAAAGATCGCCTCCGGCGAATGGCTGTCGGCCATGCTGCTCACCGAGGCCGACGCCGGCAGCGAGCTGGGAGCCATGCGTACCAAGGCCGAGCTGGACCCGGCCACCGGCCAGTGGAAGCTCAACGGCGCCAAGCGCTTCATCACCTTCGGCTGCGGCGACGTGCTGGTCACCCTGGCCCGCAGCGAGGACCCGGCCAAGGCGCCCGGGCCCCGGGGGGTGAGCGTCTTCGTGGTGGAAAAGGGACCCGGGGTGTCGGTGGCGCGCATCGAGCACAAGCTGGGCATCCACGGCTCGCCCACCTGCGAGGTGCACTTCGAGGACGCGCCCGCCTTCTTGGTGGGCGAGCGCGGCAAGGGGCTGACCCGCTACGGCGCCTGGCTGATGCGCGAGGCCCGGCTGGCGGTGGCCGCGCAGGGGGTCGGTATCGCCCAGGCCGCGCTGGTGGCGGCCCAAGGGTACGCCGAGGAGCGCATGCAGTTCGGCCAGCCCATCAAGATGTTTCCGCAGATCGCCGAGATGCTCGCCGACATGCAGGCCGAGACCGAGGCTGCGCGCACGCTGCTGTACGCGGCCAGCCAGGTGCTCGACCTGGAGGACGGCGCGCGCAGCAAGGGGCGCAAGGAGGCCCGCAACTACGCCCGGCTCACCGACATCCTGACCCCGCTGGCCAAGTACTACGCGGCCGAGGTGAGCATCCGGGTGGCAAGCGACGCCGTGCAGATCCACGGCGGCAGCGGCTACACCCGGGAGTACCCGGTTGAAAGGTATCTGCGCGACGCGCGCATCACCAGCATCTACGAGGGCACCTCGCAGATCCAGGTCAACGCGGCGCTGGTCCGCATCCTGCGCGGCGGGCTGGACGCCGTGCTCGATAACCTCTCGGAGCAGCCTCTGAGCCGTGACGAGCTCAAACCCCTGCTGGAAAGGGCCCGCCAGGCCCACGCCGTCTTCAAGCAGGCCCTCGAAGCGGTCAACCAGAGGGATTCCGACTGGTGGGATCTGGTGGCGCGGCGCATCGCGGATATGACCATCGACGTCTTCCTCTCCTACCAGCTGCTGCGGCAGGCCGAGATCGCCGGGGAGCGGCTTCCGGTCAAGACCCGAGTCGCCCGCAGGTTTATCAACCTCGCGCTCGAGCGCGTGCGCATGAACGCCGCGCTGGCCACCGCCGAGGAGCGCTGGGAGGTGTAAGGAACGTGAGGGGAACGGGGGTGAGAAGGAAGCTGCTCGTCGCCGGCGGTTTTTTCCTGTTATCCGCCCTCTGTTTCAACGGCTTCTATGAGATCGCGGACTCGTACGGCGGGTTCCGGCTCATCTACGGCGGCGGAGCGTTTCGCATCACCCGCCTCGAGCAGGTCTTCTACCTCTGGTATCTGCTGTTCGGCATCGGGGCCCTGATAGGTCTCACCGCCGCGCTGTACCGGACCGGGATGCCCGACCGGATCGAGCGCCTGGTCCGCCGGGCCTTTACCGCGCCCCGCGTCTTTCTCGGCGGGGGCGTATTGCTCCTGATCGCCTCGATCCTGGCCTTTCGCTCCCTGGTGCTGCAGGGAGCTCCCATCGCCGACGACGAATCCGTCTATGTCTTCATCGCCAGGACTCTGCTGCAGGGACGGGTCATCAATCCCCTGCCCGAGGACGCCGGCTTCTTCCGCAACCAGTTTGTGGTCTTCAACCAGATCGGCTGGTTCGGCAAGTACCCGGTGGGGCATCCCGCGCTGCTGGCGCTGGGAGAAGCGGTGGGCCTGCGCTTTCTGGTCCCGGCGGCGGTCACCGCCCTGGTGTTTCTGCTGACCTTTGCCGTGGGCCGGCGGCTCTTCTCGGAGCGGGAAGCGTTGCTCGGGTGCGCTCTTTTGCTGCTGTCGCCGCAGTTCGTCTTCACCGGTGCCACCCAGCTGTCCCAGCCGACCTGCTGTCTCTGCATGATGTGCGGCCTTTTGGCCATGCTGAAGGTCCGCGAGACGGGCAGCTACCGCTGGTACCTGCTGGCCGGTGCGGCCTGGGGCTCGGGCTTGCTGGTACGGCCCATGCCGGGCCTGCTCTTCCTGCTGGCGGCGGTCGCGGTCTATTTCGTACAGGAGCCCTGGCCCGAGTGGCGGACCGCGGCGGCTTCCCGGGCCGCGCGGATACTGATGGCCGCGGCTCCCTTGCTGGTCTGCGCCGCCATCTTTCTCTGGATCAACCGGTTGCAGACCGGAACCGTACAACAGACCGGATACCACCGCGATTTCGCAAACCCGAGACTCGTCGTCGATGGCGCCAGGTACTGGTTCTCGGCGGGCGGCGCTTTTTTACGGCAGAACTTCTGGCTCTTCGGCTGGCCGGTATCGTTCCTCTTCGTGTTCCTGGCCCGGGGCAGAGCCAGCCTGGCCCTGTTCTGGAGCCTGATCGCGGCCGAGTACGCCTACCGCCTCATCGTGCCCAAGACCGTGCTGGCCACCACCGGCCCCATCTACGTGGCGGAAATCGTGCCGCTGCTGGCCCTGGGAACGGCCAGCGGAATCGTTCGAGTAAAACGCCGGCTGCAGGCGGCGGCGGTCGAGGGAGCCAACCGGCGCATGGTCTCCCTGCTTCTCTCCTGCTTCCTGGTCGCGGTCCTGATGTTCCTTCCCGTGCAGATCGCGTCGATCGGCAACTCCAGCCGGGCCTGGTTGACGCCCTACCGGATGCTCCGCGAACGAGGCGCCGGAAAGGCGCTGGTGTTTGCCTCGGTGATGGTCCCGCCGGACGCCGGGCTGAGCTGGGCCTACTACCCGCCCGTTCCCTCGCCCGAGCTGGGCGACCAAGTCGTCTTCGTCCGGCAGCCGGGCGGCGAAGATTCGCTGCGGCTGATGGTCAACTTCTGGCAGAAGCGATTCCCCGACCGCACGGCCTGGATTTTCGACTACCGGGAAAGCAAGCCCGCGTTGATGGAGATAAAAGGGAGCCCGGTCGAAGGTGCGATGTACTACCACATGGACGGCGCCGGTGTCGGGGCGAAGCGGTAGCGATATGGCGAGGCATTCATTGGGAAATTCGAGGAGGAGGAATATATCGTTTCACCCTCGAGCCGTCCTGGATAGGATTTTCACCCGGTACCGGCGAGCTCGACGTCTTGTGCTTCGGCCGGTTTTCCGTTAAGTTTGAAAATAGGTATAAAAGGTCGAAGCGACGCCTCGTCGGATGCTTCTTCCACCGGATCGAAAGCGATTTACAGGCGTGGTCGGCTCTGCTGGTTGAGCCGCAGGGCATGGAAGTCGAAAATTCAACGCTTAGAGCCTAATCTCGGCAGACCGGAACATGAACAGGAAATCGAAGTCATCGAGCGGATCCAGGTCCCGGCCGGCCGGCGCCGAAGACACGCCGGCAGCAGTGCCCGAGCCCGAGGATGCGAATCGTCAAGTAAAGCCCTACCGTCCGCCTGAGTTCCGCAAACGCCGATCGCTGCGCCAGGCCACTCTGGTCTCCGCTGGCGCCATAGGCAACGTCAATGTCAACTGATCGATGCGCGCCCGAATCGCCTATGGCTCGGCGGTCGCGCGGCTCCGTTTGTTTTACCCGGGAAGGGGTCGATGGCTCTAGAGCGAATCGTATTCCACCTGACCGACCGCTGTCAGCTGGACTGTACCCATTGCTTGCGTGACCCGGAAAGCCGGCCGAACGACCTGGAAATCGAGATCCTCGAATCGACCCTTGACCAGGCGCGCGAGCTGTTCGGAGCCAACCACGCGGGCCTGACCGGTGGAGAGCCGACCCTGCACCCCGAATTCTACCGGGTGGTCGACGCCATCGCCGACAGAGGGCTCAGCTGGCACATGGTATCGAACGGGTGGCAGTTCGAGCGGGTGGCACAACGGCTGGCCGAGCGCCCCGAGCGGCTGAAAAAGCTGACCAACATGAACTTCAGCCTCGAGGGCGCCGCCGAGGCGACCAACGACGCCATCCGCGGGCCGGGGAGCTACCAGCAGGTGCTGAAAGCCGCGTCGGTCTGCTGCGCCAGGGACATCCCGTTCACGCTGCAGATGACGCTGAACTCGCTTAACGTGGCGGAGATCGAACAGATGGCGCTGCTCGCTTCCGAGCTAGGCGCAATGCCAGTCAGTTAAGCGAATTCCCCGGTCTTTTCGTTGACTTAGAAGCGTG